>NZ_JBEYUF010000024.1:0-101665 GCF_040643355.1 Micromonospora sp. NPDC047187 | reverse complement strand
GGGTCCGCCCCCCGGGCCGGGCCTGGCCGGCGCCACCCCGACCCCACCGGGCGGCGCGACAGGCTGGCGGCGGGCGCGCTGGGTGGTGCTCGGCGCGGTGCTGGCCCTGGCCGGGGTGGCCACCGCGGCGACGCTCTACCTGACCCGGGACCGCTACCCGGATCTGACGTTCGACTCGCTGCGCGAGCTGTCCCGGCCGTCGGCCGGCGCCGAACGGCCGGTCGACATGTGGACGGCGGTGCTCGACGACCGGGCCTACCTGGCGTTCCCGCTGCCCGACGACCGGCTGGAGGTGGTTGCCGTCGACGCGGGCAACGGCCGCGAGTTGTGGCGCGAGCAGACCGACGTGCGGGCCGACGACTGGAAGGCGGTCATCGCCGTCCCCGGTGGGGTCGCGGTCCTCGCCGACGCACCGGGCGACAGCACACCCCGACCGCTGGCGGTCCTCGACGGTCGTACCGGCGAGCAGCGCTGGCAGCGTGTTCTGCGTGGTGACGACGACGTCTACTTCGCCGACGACACGGTGGTGCTGGTGGACCGGGCCGCCGACGAGCTGGTTGGCCTGCGCCTGACCAACGGCTCGGCGAAGTGGACGCAGCCCAACCCCCGCGGCCAGTACGCCGGTGGCCGTACCGTGGTCCGGCCGGTAGGCACCGACGCGGCGGCGGGCGGTCCGGCCTTCCTCGACGGCACGCCCCGCAACCCCTGGGCGAGCAAGGGGCGGCGACTGGTCCAGGTGGGTGCGGACCGGTCGGTGCGGCTGCTCGACATGGCATCCGGCGCGGTGCTGCGCCAGTGGGGCAGCGTCGCCGATCTCGACGACCTGGTGGTCGCCCACGAGGACCGCCTGTACGTGGCCGCCAACGAGGGTGGTTACCAGCTGCTCGCGTACGACCTGGGTTCCGACGCCGAGCCGGTGGTGCTGCACCGTTCCGGCAACGACGAGTACCGCCCGAAGGAGCTGGTGGCCTGCGGTGAGCGGCGGGCCTGCCTGTTGCAGGTGCCGAACAACGACGTCGCGCGCACCGAGGTGGTGGCGGCCACCGAGGGTGAGCGCATGATCAAATGGTCGGCTCCGGGCGTGACCGGCCTGGTCCCGCTGGGTGAGCAGGTGCTCGCCCAGCGGGAGTTGCCGGAGCCGAGCGTCACGGTCTTCGACGCCGCCGGCAAGCCGGTGCTGCGGGACCGGGGCGGGGTGGCGGTCCGCCTGGACGCGGGCAACCTGCTGGTCTTCGCCAAGGCGCCCAGCATGGTCGCGGACAACCGGGTGCTCGCCGGCGTGTGGGCCGAGTCCGGGGAGGTCGACGAGTTGGGTGAGCTGAAGGACGTGCGCAGCTCGTCCTGCTCGTGGAACACCCACGTGATCGCCTGTGGCGCGGACAAGGACTTCGTGGTGTACCGCTTCACCGACGACTGACGTCAGCGGCCCACCGGTCGGCTCGTACGATGCTCCGGTGAATCTTCGAGGTACGGTCCGCGCCGATCGCCCGTTGGTGGTTCTTGCCGTGGGGGAGGAGGCCCGCTACCTGCCGCCCGAGCTGCCGGTCCTGCTCACCGGCATGGGCAAGGTGAACGCCGCCAGCGCGGTGGCCGCGGTGCTGGCCGCCGGGCCGCGCCCGACCCTGCTGCTCAACCTGGGTACGGCGGGCGCGTTGCGCCCTGGCTGGGCCGGCATCCACGAGGTCGCCACGGTGCTCCAGCACGACCTGGACACCGAACTGCTGCGCACGCTCACCGGCGAGACCTACGGGGCGCCGCTGTCGCTGGCCGCCGAGGGCGCGGTGCTCGCGACCGGTGACACCTTCGTCGCCGACGACGCCGAGCGGGACCGGTTGGCGCAGCGCGCCGACCTGGTCGACATGGAGGGGTACGCGGTGGCCTGGGCCGCCGCGCAGGCCGGCGTGCCGTGCCGGCTGGTCAAGCAGGTCAGCGACGAGGCGGGGGAGGGCGCGGCCCGGACCTGGCAGGAGTCGGTGGACGCGTGCGCCCGGGACCTCGCCGAATGGGCCGGTCGACACTTCGCCTGAACAAGCAGGGGTCAGTCGTCCGATTGCCGCATCCGCAGGCCCGGTGTGGTCTCCCGGGCCGCTCCGGGTACCAGGATGTGCGCCGCCAGCGCGAGCGCCACGACCGCGGTGACCAGCAGCGGCGGCCAGCGGCCGGCCCACGGCAGCGTCAGCAGCGGCAGGGGGAGGCAGAGCATTCGCCGCCACGGCACGAGCATGGACACCAGCAGGGTGAACAGGGCGCGGCCGATCACGAACAGCGCCGGGCCGCCCAGGATCAGTAACAGCCACCCCACCGGTGTGGTGCCGGTCGGTCGGGTGACGACCAGGTCGAACGAGGCCGCCGTGGCGACCACCCCGGCCAGCATCACCAGGTGGGTGTACGGAGCCACCCGCGCCGGCCGGCCCGACTTCGGCCCGGCCCCAGCCTCCAGCAGCTCGCCGGCCCGGAACACGTAGACCTGCCAGAGCAGCAGCATGATGGCGAACGCGCAGAGCAGCGCGGCGACCCGGAGCCCGGCCAGCGGGCCCCGGCTGACCTGCAGCGTGGGAACCAGGATGATGTCGCCGAGGGCCAGGATGATGAACTGCTGGTACCGCTCGCCCAGATGCGCGGTGGTCCGCTCGTACTGGTCGAAGGGCACCCGGCCCAGCCATGGCGTGGGGTAGCGGACCGCTGCGGAGACCAGGTCGATCGTGATGGCGATGCTCCAGAGGGCCCAGTTCACAGTGCCGGACACCGCGCCGGTGATCCAGAAGACGCCGGACACCACGAACCAGAAGAAGAACCGGGTGGCTCGGACCATGGCCGCCCGATGTCGCTTCCGGTGCAACGTCGTGACCAGGATGACGCCGCGGATCACGTGCGTGCCGACGTAGGAGATCGCGAAAACCATCGCGTGCCCGTCGGAGACCATCGGCAACGATGCCGCCATCCCGACCGACCCGACCATGGCGACCATCAGGATGACCTGGATGGGGCGCTGCTGCGGGTCGTAGAACTCGGTGGTGGTGGAGGTGACCGACCAGGTCCACCAGATCGCGGTCAGCATCAGCAGGACCATCGGGGCGTCGGACCAGTTGTGGACTTCCGCGAGCAGGGTCGAGGTCAGCGCGAGCGAGGCCACGAAGACCACGTCGAAGAGCAACTCCAGCAGCGTGGCGCGGGTCGAACCGTCCGGCCGGCGTACCAGTGCCGCGGTGCCTCCGGTGGTCATGCCCGGCCTCCCGCCGTGTCTCCGAGGATTATCGGCGGTGCGAGCGCCTCCCGTCCCCCGGATCGGGCGATTCCCGCCGGCCGGGGAAGGGCGGCGGCCGGGGTTGCCACGGCGAGCGCCGGTGGACACTGAACAAGCAGGGGTCAGTCGTCGGGTTGCCGCAGCCGCAGGCCCGGCGTGGTCTCCCGGGCCGCTCCGGGAAACAGGATGTGACCGGCCAACCCGAGCACCACGATCGTGGCCACCAGCACCGGCGGCCAACCGCCGGCCCACGGCAGCACCAGCAGCGGCAGGAGCTGCCAGGCAACTCGCCGCCATGGCACGACCCACGACACCGCCAGGGTGAAGAGGACGCGGCCGACCACGAACAGTGTGGGGCCGGTGATGATCAGGACGAGCCATGGCACCGGCGTCGTTCCGGTCGGCCTGCTGACGACCAGGTCGAAGGTAGCGGCAGTGCCGGCCACGCCGGCCAGCATGACCAGATGGGTGAACGGGGCCAGTCGCGTCGCCCGGCCCCCCTTTGACCCGGCCGCCACCAACAACTCGCCGGCGCGGAAGACATAGATCTGCCAGAGCAGCAGCATGGTGGCAAAGGCGCAGAGCAGGGAGGCGAGCCGGAGGTGATCGAGATGGCCCCGGCTGACCTGCAGCGTCGGCAACAGGATGATGTCGCCGAGGGCCAGGATGATGAACTGTTGGTACCGCTCGCCCAGGTGCTCGGTGGTCCGCCCGTACTGCGCCAGCGGCACCCGGCCCAGCCGGGGTGTGGGGTAGCGGGTCGCCCCGCCGACCAGGTCGATAGTTATGGCGATCGCCCAGAGCCCCCAGTTCGGCGTCTCTGACAGCGCGCCGAGGACCCAGAAGACACCGGACACCGTGAACCAGAAGAGGAACCGGGTGGCCCGCTCCCGGGCCGTCCGATGCCCCTGCCGGTGCAGGGCGGTGACCAGGATGATGCAGCGAATCACGTGCGTGCCGACGTACGAGATCACGAAGAGCAGCAGGTGCCCGATGCTGACCATCGGCAGCGATGCCGCCATCCCGACCGACCCGACCATGGCGATCATCAGGATGGCCTGGATCGGGCGTTGCTGCGGATCGTAGAACTCGGTGGTGGTCGTGGTGACCGACCACGTCCACCAGACGGCGGTCAGCATCAGCAGCAGCTTGGCGCCGCCGGACCAGGAAAGCTCTTCGGACAGCAGTTTCGATGTCAGTGCGAGGGCGGCCACGAAGACCACGTCGAAGAGCAACTCCAGCAGTGTCGCCCGGGTCGACTGGTCCCGCCCGCGTACCAGCGCCGCATTCCCTTTGGTGGTCATGCCTGGCCTCCCGCCGCGTCTCCCGAGGAATTATCGGCGGCCCCGACACAGGCCGTCCCCGGATCGGTGATTCCCGCCGGTCGGGGAAGAGGGCGGCCGGAGGTTGCCACGGCGTCGGGCGCCGGGCGATGCTTTACCGCATCCATCAATCTCGATCTCCTCGGAGGTTCGGATGCGTCGCTCCCCGCTGGTCGCCCTCGTCCTGACCGCCCTGTTGCTCGTCGCGCCCGGCGCGGCGCAGGCCGCCGTCCCCGACCGGGCCGCCGCGCCCGCCGCCGACCCGACGGCCACGCTGACCGGGGTACGCACCGCGGGCACCGCCTGGGGTCTCGACCCCGCCACCGGCCGGATGACCCTCACCGTCGACGACACCGTGGCCCCCGGCGAGCTGGCCGCACTGCGGGCGGTGACCGACCGGGCCGGCGTGCTGCTGCGCCGTGAACCGGGAACGCTGCGTCCCCTGATCGCCGGCGGGCAGGGCATCTACGGCGGCGGTGGTGCGCGCTGCTCGCTCGGCGCGAACGCGCGCAGCGGCAGCACCTACTACGTGATCACCGCCGGGCACTGCACCGCTGCCGCCGCCACCTGGTACGCCGACAGCGCCCAGACCACAGTGCTCGGCACCCGCACCGCCACCAGCTACCCCACCAACGACTACGGGCTGATCCGCTACACCGGCCGGATCGCCCACCCGAGCGCGGTCTACACCTACCCCGGCCTGCTGACCATCAACGGCCCCGGCAACGCGTACATCGGTCAGGCGGTGTGCCGCAGCGGCAGCACCACCGGCGTGCGCTGCGGCACCGTCACCGGTCTCAACCAGACCGTCAACTACGCCACCGGCGTGATCTACGGCCTGATCCGCACCAACATCTGCGCCGAGCCGGGGGACAGCGGCGGACCGCTCTACGTGGCCTCCACCGGCAGGATCCTCGGCATCCTCTCCGGCGGCACCGGCAACTGCACCTCCGGCGGCACCACCTACTACCAGCCGATCGCGGAGGTGCTGGCCGCGTACGGGCTGACGTTGCCCTGAGCGCCGAGGTGTGACGTGCGACGGGTTGCCCGTCCCGCGCGGGACACCTAGGCTCGGCGACGCCCAGCACCCCCGCCCCGAGGACGTGTGCCCGATGCCGACCGCCGCCCGACCTGACCAGCCGAGTGTTCCGGCCGGCCTTCCGTCGATAGAGGTGGCAGCGGTGGGGGAGACGATGGTGGTGCTCTGCCCCGCGCCGGGTGAGCCGCTGGAGCGCGCCGAGCGGGTCGCCGTCTCGGTCGGTGGGGCCGAGTCCAACGTGGCCGGCTACCTGGCCCGCCTGGGACACCTGACGACCTGGGTGAGCCGGGTCGGCGACGACCCCTTCGGCCGGGCCGTCGTCCGGCACGTCGCCGCCGCCGGCGTCCGCGTCGACCAGGTGTGCGTGGACCCGGCCGCCCCCACCGGCCTGTACGTCAAGGACCCGGGCCCGGAGGGGACCGCCGTGCACTACTACCGGGCCGGGTCGGCGGCCGCCCGGATGGACCCCGCCACGCTGGCCGATCCGGCGCTGGCCGGTGCCCGGGTGCTGCACCTGTCCGGAATCACCCCGGCGCTGTCCGCCTCCTGTCGGGCGCTGGTCGAGCACGCGGTGACCGACCGGCCGCTGGCGCAGGCGTTGGTCAGTTTCGACGTCAACCACCGGGCCCGGCTGTGGTCCGCCGACCAGGCCGCGCCGGTGCTGCGCGACCTCGCCAACCGCTGCGACCTCGTCTTCGTCGGGCAGGACGAGGCGGAGACCCTCTGGGGCACCACCGACCCGACGGCCGTACGTGAGCTGTTGCCCGATCCGGAGACGGTGGTGGTCAAGGACGGCGCGGTGGGCGCCACCGCACTGGCCCGCGACGCCGAACCGGTTTTCGTGCCCGCGCCCCGGGTGACGGTGGTGGAGCCGGTCGGCGCCGGAGACGCCTTCGCCGCCGGCTACCTGGCCGGGCTGCTACGCGGCCTCGACCCGATGCGGCGGTTGCGCCTCGGTCACCTCGTCGCGGCGCAGGCGTTGACCAGCAGCGGCGACAACGCCCCCGTCCCGCCGTGGGCCTGGTTCGAGAAACTCATCGACGCCCCCGCCGACGCCTGGTCGCCGCTCGACCTGACCGACCCGGGCGCGACGACCTGAGTCGGGCCGCCGGGTTGCGACCCGACCAGCAGCAACAGTCCCACCGCGACCTCGGATGGAGTGCACCATGACCACACCGGACTTCGACCACATCTTCGGCGGCGCCCGGGTGATGGCGATCCTGCGCGGCCTGCCGGTCGCCGAAACCGTTCGGCTCGCCGAGCGTGCCTGGGATCTCGGCATCGACGTGGTGGAGGTTCCGGTGGCCACCGCCGACGCGGTGCCGGCGCTGCGGGCCGCCGTCGAGGCAGGGGCCGAGCGGGACCGCATCGTCGGCGCCGGCACCGTGCTCGACGTCGAACAGGTCGCCGCGGCGGCCGACGCGGGCGCCCGGTTCACCGTCGCGCCCGGTCTGGACCTCGCGGTCGCCGACGCCGCCGCCGCGCGTGGCCTGCCGCACCTGCCCGGTGTGGCCACCCCCACCGAGGCCCAACAGGCACTGCGGCACGGCCTCACCTGGCTCAAGGCGTTCCCCGCGATCGCCCTCGGCCCGGCCTGGTTCAAGGCCGTCGCCGGCCCGCTGCCGCAGTTGCGCTTCGTCGCCACCGGCGGCCTCGACGCCGGCAACGCAGAAGCGTTCCTGCAAGCGGGCGTACGCGTGGTGGCCGTCGGCTCCGCCCTCTCCGACCCCACGCAACTGGACGCCCTCGCCACCCTGACCCGCCCCACCCCCTAGCCTCCCTCCCTCCCTCACCCGCCCCTGCCCGCCCTCCTCGCCGCCGCCGATCTTGCACTTGCGGTTGTCGATGCGTCCTGATTCGCGGCTTTGGTCGCGACAGAAAGTGCAAGATCGACGCGGGTGGTGGGGCGCGACGTGGGGCAGGCGTGGCGGGGTTGCGCCATGGCGTAAGTGCGTCGGGGTGCGGTACGCGGTTGGTGTGGGCTCTGCGTCGATGCTGTGGTGCGTACCACTTCTCGACACAAAGAGGTCATCGTGGCTCTGTCTCACCGGCGCCGCCGATCCGGGCTGATCGCCCTCGGCGCCGCCCTCACCCTGGCGGCCGGGTTCACCCCACCCGGCGCGGGAGCGGCCGCCGCCCCGCCGAACAACCCCGACCGCCCGGCGGGTCAACCCCCGGCCGCCGCCGGACGCGCGTCCACCGTCACTCTGATCACCGGTGACACGGTCACCGTCACCACCGCGGCGGACGGCAGCACGGTGTCGACAGTGCGCCGGCCGGACGGCAGCACCCCCAGCTTCCACCGCACCGTGCGCGACGGCGACACCTACGTCTACCCGGACGCCGCGCTGTCCTATGTGACCAGCGGCCTGCTGGACCGGCAACTGTTCAACGTCACCGACCTCATCGCCGACGGCTACGACGACGCGCACACCGACGCGCTTCCGCTGATCGTCACGATGACCGACGCGGCGGCCCGCAACCGCACCCGGCCTGCCGTCGACGGCGCGGAACTGGTCCGACCGTTGGACAGCGTGCAGGGCGCGGCGCTGACCCGCCAGCGTGCCACCGCCGACCGGTTCTGGACCGCGCTGACCGCCGGTTCGACCCGGCGTACGGGTGACGCCCCGACCCTGGCCAACGGCATCGCCAAGGTCTGGTTGGACGGTCGGGTGCACGCGGACCTGGCCGAGTCCACCGCGCAGATCGGCGCGCCGAAGCTGTGGGCCGAGGGCAACACCGCCACCGGTGTCGACGTGGCGGTTCTCGACTCGGGTGCGGACGCCGAACACCCGGATCTCGTCGGCCAGATCGCCGAGTCCAGCAGCTTCGTGCCCGAGGAGCCCGATATCCTCGACTACAAGGGCCACGGCACGCACGTCGCCTCGACGATCGCCGGCACCGGCGCCGCGTCCGGTGGCGCCGAGCGGGGCGTCGCCCCGGGTGCCCGCCTGCACATCGGCAAGGTGCTCAACAGCGAGGGCAGCGGACAGAACTCGTGGATCATCGCCGGCATGGAGTGGGCGGCCCGCGAGCAGAAGGCCCGGGTGGTCAGCATGAGCCTGGGCGGTGAGGCCACCGACGGCAGCGACCCGATGAGCCAGGCGGTCGAGCGACTCAGCGCCGAGACCGGCGCCCTCTTCGTGATCGCCGCCGGCAACAGCGGCCCGGCCAGCATCGGCAGCCCGGGTGCCGCCAACTCCGCGCTCACAGTGGGCGCCGTCGACAACACCGACCACCTGGCCGACTTCTCCAGCCAGGGGCCACGCGCCGGCGACGGCGGGCTCAAGCCCGAGATCACCGCCCCCGGCGTGGACATCCTGGCGGCCCGCTCGCACTTCGTGCGCGGCGGCTCCGGCGACTACACGCTGATGAGCGGCACGTCGATGGCCACCCCGCACGTGGCCGGCACGGCCGCGCTGGTCGCCGCCGCGCACCCGGACTGGACCGGTCAGCGGATCAAGGAAGCGCTGGTCAGCACGGTCAAGGCCACGCCCGAGTACACCCCGTACCAGGCAGGTGCCGGCCGGGTCGACGCGGTCGCCGCCGCGCACGCCACCGTCTTCGCCACCCCGAGCGCCTACTCCGGCTTCCAGGCGTGGCCGCAGCAGCCGGGCACGACCGTCGACCGTACGGTCACGTACACCAACGTCGGCAGCGCGTCGATCGACCTGAAGCTGGCCCTCGACGCGGCGACCGCGCCGGCCGGACTGTTCGCGCTCTCCGCCGACCGGGTCACCGTGCCCACCGGCGGCACCGCCACCGTGACGGTGACCGCCGCGTACGACAAGCTGCCGGTGGAGAAGCAGGTCAGCGGCATGATCGTCGCCACCGACGACACCGGTGCGGTGCGTGGGCGCACCCTGATCGGCGCCGGCAAGGAGGGCCAGCGGCAGAACCTGACGCTGGTCGCCAAGGACCGCGACGGCAAGCCGCTCGTCGGCAAGGTCATCCTCACCGCCGACACCCTGTTCACCGCCGTGGACCTGCCCGAGAGCGGCACCGCCACGCTGCGGCTGCCGGTGGGAAGCTGGAACGGTTGGATCTCCACGGACGTGCGCGGCGCGCACGGGCCGCATTCCAAGGGCATGGCGATGCTCAGCTTCACCGACGTGAACCTGGACCGCGACCGCACCGTCACCCTGGACGCGCGCGCCGCCCGACAGGTGCAGGCCCGGTTGCCGCAGGAGGCCACCGCCAGCGCGTTGCGGATGGACATCCACCGGTCCACGAAGAACGGTCTCACCGAGAGTCAGGTGCTGCCCGACGACTCGTACGACAGCATGTGGGCGTTGCCGACGAGCCGTCCGGTGACCGACGGCGAGTTCGAGTTCGGCGCCCGGTGGCGGCTGGAGCAGCCGGCGTTGACCGTTTCGGCGGGCGGTCGCTCGTACGACGATCTGTTGGTGAAGCGGGCGACCCCGGCGCTGCCGGCCGGTCGTCGCCAGCTGGACGCGGTCTACGTCACCGACGCGTCGGCGGCGGGGCTGGCCAAGCGTCCGGTCCGGGACCGGGCCGTTGTGGTGCGCCGCAGTGACAGCGTGGACATCGCCACCCAGGCGCAGGCCGCCGCGGCGGCCGGCGCGAAGCTGCTGCTCGTGGTCAACGACGGCGTCGGTCGGCTCCAGCCGTGGGACGAGGCGGCGTGGAGCCCGGAGAGCCCGGCCCCGGTCACAGTGGCAACCCTCGGCGCCGACGAGGGTGGGCAGCTCATCGCCGCACTGGAGCGGGGCGCGCTGCGGCTCGCCGTCGAGTCGCACCCGGAGACCACCTACCTGTACGACGTGGCGCACCACTGGACCGGCACGGTGCCGGCCGACCCCACCTACCGGCCCACCAAGCGGCAGTTGGCCCGGGTCGACGTGGAGTTCCGCAACTACCGGCAGGGCAAGGCACTGGAGTTCCGCACCGACGTCTGGCGCGGCTGGGCGTCGAGCAACCAGGAGCCGGCCCCGGCGCAGGGCCGACGCACCGACTGGGTGAGCGCCGACCAGCGGTGGATCGACGACGCGTTCATCGCCGGCGAGACCGGTCAGCACCTGATGGCGGTGACCACGTACCCGGCCGGCAAGCCGAGCGCCGTCACCTGGTTCGGGCCGATCCAGCGCCCCCGGATGGGCGGCAGCTACGTGCCGGTCCGGTACCTGGACACCGTCTACCTGCCCGCGCCCGGGTGGGGCGACGGAGGCGGGCACATCGGTGAGGCGTACGCGAACTACGACATGGTCAACCGGACCACCCTCTACCAGGGCGACAAGGAGCTGAACTGGGGTAACGCCGAGTACCTCCAGGTCTCCGGGCTGGCGGGGCAGCGGCTGCCGTACCGGCTGGTGGTGGAGAACGACCGGGCCGCGTGGACCAACCCGTACTCCCGGCAGACCCGCACCGAGTGGGGCTTCCACTCGGCGGTCACCGGGGAGGAGTCGGCCGAGGTGCTGCCGATGATCCAGCTGGACTACCAGGTGGCCATCGACTCCGCCGGCAGGGCGTCGCGGCGGGCACCGCTGACCGTTGTCGCCTCCCACCTGCCCGACGTCACCGGCACGATCGGCGCGGTGAGCGTCGAGGTGTCCTACGACGACGGGGCGACCTGGCAGAAGCAGCGGCTGACCCGGCACGGCGACGGCTGGCGTACCTCGCTGGCCGCACCGGCGAAGGCCGGCTTCGTGAGCCTGCGCACCACGGCGCGGGACAGCGCCGGCAACACCGTGAGCCAGCGCATCAGCCGGGCGTTCGGCCTGCGCTGACAGCACTGCGGCCGGCCGCCGTCCGGGGGTGCGCGAACACCCCGAGCGGCGGCCGGTGCCGTCAGTGGAGTTCCTCGGCGAGCAGGTCCCACTCCGTGACGACCGGCAGCAGGTCCCCGGCCAGCCAGGCGGCGCTCTGGTCGTCGCGGTGCGGGTCGCCGGGCACCCCGCAGGCGCCCAGGGGGACCACCCAGCGGCTGTCCGAGCGGCGGGCCAGGTCCCAGACGAAGCGCGCCGCCGGCCCCCGGAAGCACCAGTGGGTGACCCCGGGAACGCTGGAGGTGGCCAACACGCAGTCGTGGTCACCGTCGAGCCGGGGGCCGGGCCCGGTGTCCGGGCCGGGCAGGGCCCGCCACGGCGCCAGCCGGTGCAGGTCCCCCCAGGGCACCTGCCCGGCCGCCGCGTCGGCGACCTCCTCGGCCGCCTCGCGTACCAGCGCGGTGATGTCCACACCGGGCAGCGGGGTCGCGCCGAGCAGGTGCTCCAGCGCGTGACCGACGCGCGGCGTCAGCGCCAGCCAGGGCGCGAACACCTCGGGGTACGCGGGCGGCTCGGCCAGCGCCGCCAACGCCGGGTGGGCGGCCATCCGGCGTACGACAGCCGCCCGCAGGATGGCGTAGGTCGCCGCGTCAGTGCTGTCGGCGGCCATCCGGCGATCCCAGCGCAGCAGTCGTTCACGCAGCGCGGCGGCGGCCGGACCGAGCCCCGTCGACTCGGCGAGGACCGTCAGCAGCGGCCCGGCCGCGCCCAGGTACGTGTCGGTGTGCACCGAGGCCATCTCGTCGGCCGTCCAGGCCGAACGGGCGTCGAGCAGCTCGGCGATGCGATGCGCCCGGTGCGGTGGGGCGAACTCCACCCCGAGTGGCGCCGCCAGCCCGCGCTCGTTGGCCATCACCGACCGACCGATCACCTCGGCGCGGGGCATCGGCGCGTGCCAGCCCTGCCAGGCGTACTCGGCGTCCCATCCGGGGACCACCCGCCGGCCGTTCTCCGGGTGCCGTACCGGCACCGCCCCGGCGACCCGGTGCAACAGCCCTCCGGCGGTGTCCGCCGCCTGCACCACGTTGACCGGCTCCACCCAGTGCCGCAGCGCGTGGTCCACATCGGCCACGGTGCGGGCGCGCAGCAGCTCCGGCAGCGTCGCGAAACCGAGGTCACCCCGGACCCGGGGCGGGTAGCGCAGGCTGACGGCGGTCTCGTCGTCCGGCCCGCCGGCGATCACCGGACCACGATCGGTCTCCACCACCTCGACCTCGACCGGGTCGGCCCCGGCCACCTCGATCGTCTCGACGTGGCGGTGCGCCGGTCGCCAGCCGTCCGGGCCGAGCGCCTGCACCCGGGGGCCGTCGCGGCGCAGCCGCTCCGCGTACACGTCCTGGTAGTCGGCCATCGCGTTGGTGATCGCCCAGGCCACCGGACCGGTGTGCCCGAAGTGCGCGATGCCCGGCACACCCGGCACCGCCAACCCGAGCACGTCGTACTCCGGGCAGGCCAGCCGGATCTGCTGGTAGACGCCGGGATCCTCGATGAACCGGTGCGGATCACCGGCGAGCAGCGCGGCCCCGGTGCCGGTGCGCTCGGCGGCGAGCAGCCACCCGTTGCTGCCGGCCACGGCCGGCCCGTCGGTGGCGAACAGGTCGACCGCGTCCGGCCCGAGCCGCTGCGCCACGTGCTCGCGCCAGAGCTTGCCGGGGAACCCGGCGAACAGGATGTGGTGGCCCAGCCAGATTGCGAGCGGCGTCCACGGCTCCCACCGACCCGGTCGCAGCCCGGTGGCGGCGAACTCCGGTGACCGGGCCGCCCCGGCGGCGAGAGCGGCGTTGACGCCGTCCACGTAGGCGCCCACCCACTCGGCGGTAGCCTCGTCCAGTGCCGCGTGGCAGCGGCGTGCGGTGTCGTCGAGCCGGACCTGCCGGACGAACCGGTCCCAGTCGAGCGCGTCGGGGCCGAGGAACGCCGCGCTGGTGCCTTGGGCGCGGTGCCGTTCCACCTCGATCTGCCAGGCCCGGTCGTACGCGGTCACCCGGCCCTGCGCCGCCGCCAGCGCGATCGGGTCGTCGGCCCGCAGGTGCGGAACCCCCCACGGGTCGCGGAAACGCCGCTCGCCGTTGGCTCGCTCGCTCTGCTCGCTCACGCCGGCTCCGGGGCCAGTGTGGTGGCGCGGCGTCGGGCCGCGGGGACGACCAGCGGGGTGCCGGTCTCCGGGTCGTCGATCACCCGGCAGGGCAGCCCGAACACCTCCGCCACCAGGTCGGCGGTGACCACCGACGCCGGCTCCCCGGCGGCCACCACTCGGCCGTCGCGCATGGCGATCAGGTGGGTGGCGTAGCGGGCCGCGTGGTTCAGGTCGTGCAGCACCGCGACAAGGGTGCGGCCCTGCTCCTCGTGCAGCCGGGCGCAGAGGTCCAGGATCTCGATCTGGTGGGCGATGTCGAGGTACGTGGTCGGCTCGTCGAGCAGCAGCAGGGGCGTCTGCTGGGCCAGCGCCATGGCGATCCAGACCCGCTGCCGCTGCCCGCCGGACAGTTCGTCCACCGCCCGGTCGGCGAGGTCGTCGACCCCGGTCGCGGCCATCGACTCCTCGACCACCCGCTCGTCCTCGCGGGACCACTGCCGCAGCAGCCCCTGGTGGGGGTAGCGACCCCGGGCGACCAGCTCGGCGACGCTGATGCCGTCCGGTGCGATCGACGACTGCGGCAGCAGGCCGAGCGTACGGGCCACCTTACGGGCCGGCAGATCGTGAATGTCCCGTCCGTCCAGCAGTACCGCACCGGCGCTGGGGCGCAGCATCCGGGACAGGGCGCGCAGCAGCGTCGACTTGCCGCACGCGTTCGGGCCGATGATCACCGTGAAGGACCTGTCGGGCACCGCCACTGTCAGGTTCTCGGCAATGGTGCGCTGGTCGTAGGCGAGGGTCAGCGCGGTGCCACCGAGTCGGGAATCGCCGGGTCGCATGGGTGCTCCTTCGAGGGCGTCACGGGTGTTCACAGCCGGCCCGCCCGACGTTCCATCGCCAGCAGCCAGACCAGGTAACCGCCGCCGATCACGCCGGTCACCACGCCGACCGGGAGTTGGTGCCCGGCGAACGCGCGCTGCGCAACCAGGTCGGCCCCGACCAGCAGCGCCGCGCCGACGGCCATCGACGGCAGCAGGTTCGGACCCGGGGCCCGGGTCAGTCGTTTCGCCACGTGCGGGGCGACGAGCGCCACGAACGACACCGGCCCGGCGGCGGCCGCCGCGAACGAGACCAACAGCACGGCGGCAGCGAGCAGCACCAGCCGCAGCCGGCGTACCGGCACGCCCAGGGCGCTGGCCGCGTCGTCGCCCAACTCCATCATCCGCAGCGCCGGGGCGCAGCCGACGAGCACCAGCGGCGCCAACACGACCAGGACGGCGAGCAGCGGCCCGGCGTTGGCCCAGCCTCGCCCGTCCAGGCTGCCGGTGAGCCAGAGGACCGCGCGGGCGGCTTCCATCAGGGGCGCCCGGGTCAGCAGGTAGCCGTTGACACCGGTCAGGATCGCGGACACCCCGATACCGACCAGGATGAGCCGGAAGCCGTGCACCCCGCGCCGCCAGGCGAGCGCGTAGATCACCAGACCGGTGCCGAGACCACCGACGACCGCCGCGCCGGCCAACGCCAGGCTGCTGCCACCGAGGACGACCACCACCAGCGCCCCGGTCGACGCGCCCTGGGTGAAGCCCAGGATGTCCGGGCTGCCCAACGGGTTGCGGACCAGCGACTGGAACACCGTGCCGGCGAGAGCCAACGCCGCACCGACCAACAGGGCGGTGACCAGCCGGGGCAGGCGCAGCTCGAGCACGATGAACTGCTCCGCCACGGTGCCACCGCCGGTCAACGTGCGCAGCACGTCCGCCGGCCCCATCGGGTAGTCACCACTGCCCAGGGCCACCAGACCGAACCCGGCCGCGAGCACCGCCGCGCCGGCCCCGACGCCCAACGCGCGGGGCCGGAACCGCAGCGACAACCCCCATGAGGTACGCAGAACAGTCACGGCTGAGCCACCGGTCGGCGGGTGACCAGCCACAGGAAGAGCGGACCGCCCAGCACTGCGGTCACCATGCCGACCTGGAGTTCACCGGGGCGGCCCAGCACCCGGCCGAGCACGTCTGCGCCGAGCAGCAACGCGGGCGAGAGCACCGCGCAGTACGGCAGCAGCCAGCGCAGGTCCGGGCCGGTCAGGGCGCGGACCAGGTGCGGCACCAGCAGCCCGACGAAGACGATCGGGCCGCACGCGGCGGTCGCCGCGCCGCAGAGCAGGGTGACGGCGACGATCACGGCGGCGCGGATCAGCGCGGGTCGAGCGCCCAGGGCTCGCGCCGCGTCGTCGCCGAGCGCCAGCGCGTTCAGCGGTCGGGCGGCACCGAGCGCGACCAGCAACCCGATGAGGATGAACGGCAGCACCCGGGTGACTGTCGCGGAGTCCGCGCTGGCCAGTGAGCCGACCGTCCAGAAACGCAGCCGCTCCAGCGACGCGGTGTCCAGCAGCATCACCGCGCTCACGTAGGAGTAGAGGGTGGCGTTGAGCGCCGCTCCGGCCAGCGCGAGTCGGGCCGGGGTGGCGCCGCGTCCGCCGCCGACGGCGTAGACGAGCGCGGTCACCGCCGCCGCGCCGAGCAGCGCGAACCAGACGTACCCGCCGACGGCGGTGACGCCCAGGAACGCGGCGGCGGTGGCGACGGCCGCGGACGCGCCGGCGTTGATGCCGAGCAGCCCGGGGTCGGCGAGTGGGTTGCGGGTGAGGGCCTGCATGACCGCACCGGCCACACCGAGGGCGGTGCCGGCGAGCAGCCCGAGCAGGGTGCGGGGCAGGCGCATCCGGTGCACCACGGCGTACTCGGTGGCGTCGCGGTGCAGCAACCCGGACCAGACGTCGGCGAGCGGCATGGCCTTCGCGCCGACCGCGATGCTGAGCACCACGATCACCGCGAGCAGTGCCACGGCGGTGACCAGGCCGGCGGCGCGGGCCGCCCGGCGGCCACGCCGGCTCGGGGGTGCTGCCGTTTGCCTGGCCGGCACGGTCGGTGCCGGTCGGGTGACGGTGGGTGTGGCGTCCAGTGTGGGCTCCGGGGTGGTGGCGACACGGCGTACCGCTGTTGACAATGACCGAGGTTAGGCTAACCTAACCCCGCTGCCCTGGTCGACCCCGGCCAACCCTTGATCGAAAGACAACACCATGCCCGATGCCCTGTCCGCCCGCCGCCTCTCCCGCCGTGGCCTGCTGGCCGCCGGTGGCGCTGCCACCCTGGCCACCCTGCTCGCCGCCTGTGGCAAGGACGACGCCGCGAAACCCGCCGCCGGCAACGGAAGCGGTCCCTGGTCGTTCACCGACGACCGCAGCACGAAGGTCGAGGCGCCGGCCCGTCCGACCCGCGTGGTGGCCTTCACCGGCGTGGCGGCGGCCCTGATCGATTTCGGTCTCGACAAGCAGCTCGTGGGCGTGTTCGGTGAGACCAAGCGCGCCGACGGCACGGCCGAGCCGCAGGCCGGCGACCTGAACGTCGAGGGCGTCGAGATCCTCGGCAACGTGTGGGGCGAGTTCAGCCTGGAGAAGTACGCGGCGCTGCGCCCCGAACTGCTGGTCACCCACATGTACGACCCCGACGCGCTCTGGTACGTGCCGGACGAGAGCAAGGCCAAGATCCTCCCGCTGGCGCCCAGTGTGGCGATCACCACCGCCCGGGTGCCGATGACCAAGCCCATCGAGCGGTACGCGGCGCTGGCCGAGTCGCTCGGCGCGGACCTGTCCGCGAAGAAGGTCACCGACGCAAAGGCCCGCTTCGCCGCCGCCGCCGAGGCGGTCCGGCAGGCGGTCAAGGCCAACCCCGGGATCAAGGTGATGGCCTGCTCCGGCAGCCCCGACCTCTTCTACGTCTCCAACCCGAAGGTCAGCACCGACCTGATGTACTTCGCCGAGCTGGGCGTCGACATCGTGGTCCCCACCAAGCTCGAAGCCGGCGACTACTTCGAGGCGCTGAGCTGGGAGAGCGCCGGCAAGTTCCCGGCCGACCTGATCCTGCTGGACAACCGCAGCACCGCCTTGCAGGCCAAGGACCTCACCGCCAAGCCGACCTGGCAGCAACTGCCGGCGGTCAAGGCCAACCAGGTGAGCCCGTGGGACGCGGTACCCCGCTTCTCGTACGCCGGCTCCGCGCCGCTGCTGGAGAACCTCGCCACCGCCATCCGGAACGCGAAGAAGGTCAGCTGACGCCATGAGTACGAGCGCCGCCGCACCGATCGCCTCGCAGTACCGCTTCTACGCCGCGCACGTCGTCCGCACCCACCGGGTCGGCGCCTCGCTGATCCGGGTCACCTTCGGTGGCGCGGAGCTGGCCGACTTCGCCGGCGGCGGCCGGGACCAGAGCGTCTCGCTGTTCCTGCCGCATCCCGGGCAGGACGCCCCGGTGGTCCCGGTCGAGCAGGGCGAGGACTGGTTCGGCGGCTGGCGGGCACTGCCGGCGGACGTGCGCGCGGTGCTGCGCTCGTACACCATCCGGGAGCACCGCCCGGCCGACACCGCTGTCGACATCGACTTCGTCAGCCACGGTGACACCGGCCCCGCCTCCCGCTGGGCGGCCCTGGCCGGCCCCGGCGACCGGGTGTTGCTGCTGGGCCCGGCGGTGCCCGACAACCGCAGCGTCTGCTTCCGCCCGCCGGACGGCACGGACCTCGTGCTGCTCGCCGCCGACGAGACCGCGCTGCCGGCCACCGAGGGTATCCTGGCCTGGCTGCCCGCCGGCACCCGGGTGCGCGCCTGGATCGAGGTGCCCGACGCCGCGGACATCACCGACCTGCCCACCGCTGCCGACGCCGAGATCAGGTGGATCGTGCGGGGCAGCACACCGCCCGGCAGTGACCTGCTGGTCAGCTCCGTTCGCGCCGCCCGGCTCCCCACCGGCGGCACCCCGTACGCCTGGATCGCCGGCGAGTCCGGCGTCGTGCGGGCGCTGCGCCGGCACCTCGTCGACGAGCGCGGCTTCGACCGCCGGAGGGTGACCTTCGCCGGCTACTGGCGACACGGACTGTCCGAAGAGGACCTGCGAGCCGAGGCGCTGGCCGGCGCCTCCGCCTGACTGACGACCCCAACCGATCGGCAGCACTGCCCCGAGGCGCACCGCCGCGCCGGGGAGGGTTCCGGCTGCCCCTCGTCGAGAACGTGGAAGGACATTCCGTGACCGTGCCGACGTACCCCGTCGAGACCACCACGCCGCCACCGGCGTCAACCGCCGCGCGGGCCCAGCTGCTGCACGGCGGCTCGGTCGAGCAGTACCGCCGGACGATCGCCGACGGCGTCGACCGGGTCGCCCGTCGGGTGGCCACAGTGGACCGTCCCGGCACCGGAATCACGCCGGCCGAGCTGGCCCCAGTGGTCGACCGGGTCGACCTGGACCGTCCGCTCGGCGACGCCGGCGCTGCCCTCGACGAGCTGGAGAACGTCTACCTGCGCGACGCCGTCTGGTTCCACCATCCCCGCTACCTGGCCCACCTCAACTGCCCGGTGGCCATCCCGGCACTGCTCGGTGAGGCGGTGCTCACCGCCGTGAACTCCTCACTGGACACCTGGGACCAGAGCGCCGGGGCCACCCTCATCGAGCGCCGGCTGATCGACTGGACGGCCGAGCGGATCGGTCTCGGCCCCCGCGCCGACGGCATCTTCACCAGCGGCGGCAGCCAGTCCAACCTGCAGGCGCTGCTGCTGGCCCGGGAGGAGGCGTGCGTCGACGCCATCGGCCCGGCAGAGCGCGCCGAACTGCTGCCCCGGTTGCGCGTGCTCACCTCCGCCGCCGGTCACTTCAGCGTGCAGAAGTCGGCCAAACTGCTCGGCCTCGCCCCGGACGCGGTGATCGCGGTTCCCACCGACGCCCGGCGACGGATCCGGCCGGCCGCCGTCCGCGAGGAGATCGCCCGGTGCCGGCAGGCCGGGCTGGTGGTGATGGCCGTCGTCGGCACCGCCGGCACCACCGACTTCGGCTCGATCGACCCGCTCACGGACCTGGCCGGGATCTGCGCGGCAGCCGGCGTGTGGCTGCACGTCGACGCCGCGTACGGCTGCGGTCTGCTCGTCTCGCCGACGCGCCGGCACCTGCTCGACGGCATCGAGCGGGCCGACTCGGTGACCGTGGACTTCCACAAGTCGTTCTTCCAGCCGGTCAGCTCCAGCGCGCTGCTGGTCCGCGACCGGCGGACGCTGCGGCACGTCACCTACCACGCCGACTACCTCAACCCGGCCCGGATGGTGGAGCAGCGCATCCCCAACCAGGTCGACAAGAGCTTGCAGACCACCCGCCGTTTCGACGCGCTGAAGCTCTGGCTCACCCTGCGGGTGATGGGCCCGGACGCGCTCGGCGGGCTCTTCGACGAGGTCGTCGATCGGGCCGCGGACGCCTGGCGACTGGTCAGCGAGGACCCGCGCTTCGAGGTGGTGACGCGCTCGGAGCTGAGCACCGTGGTGTTCCGCTACCTGCCCACCGGCCCAGGCCGGGAGTTGGCCGACGCCGCCAACCTGCACGCCCGGGAGGCCCTCGCGGCGTCCGGTCTCGCCGTGGTCGCCGGGACCCGGGTGGACGGCCGGCATTTCCTGAAGTTCACGCTGCTCAACCCGGAAACCACAGTCGACGACGTCGGGTACGTCCTCGACCTGATCGCCACCCACGCCGGCCGGTACGTGCACGACCACGTCGACGCCGACCTGACCTGCACCGTCGGCTGACGCCGATGAGCCTGCCCCGTCGGCTGACGCCGGTGACCACGAACCCGCGCCTGGAGACCCCGATGTCCACCCACGACTTCATCGCCATCGGGTTGGGCCCGTACAACCTGGGCCTGGCCTGCCTCACCGCGCCGATCGACGAACTCGACGGGGTGTTCCTGGAGGCCCGGCCGAGCCTCGCCTGGCACCCCGGCATGCTGCTGGAGTCGGCCCGGTTGCAGACCCCGTTCATCGCCGACCTGGTCAGCCTCGCCGACCCGACGTCGCCGTACTCCTTCCTCAACTACCTCAAGGAGATCGGCCGGCTCTACCCGTTCTACATCCGGGAGAGCTTCTACCCACTGCGCAGCGAGTACGACGCGTACTGCCGGTGGGCGGCGGCGAAACTGCCGAACCTGCGCTTCGGTCAGAGCGTGACCACTGTGGAGTACGACGCCGCCGACGAGCGGTACGTGGTGCGGGCCAGCACCGGCACGGGGGAGACCGTGGAGTACCGGGCCCGGCATTTGGTGCTCGGCACCGGCACCCCGCCGCACCTGCCCCCGGCCGTGGCCGACCTGCCCGGCGACGCCGTGCACAACTCCCACTACCTGGAGCACCGCTCGGCGCTGCGCACCAAGCACAGCATCACAGTGGTGGGCAGCGGGCAGAGCGCCGCCGAGATCTACCACGACCTGCTCGGCGACATCGACCGGTACGGCTACCAGCTCAACTGGGTGACCCGGTCGCCGCGGTTCTTCCCCCTCGAATACACCAAGCTGACGCTGGAGATGACCTCACCGGACTACGTGGACTACTTCCACGCGCTGCCCGAGGCGACCCGCTACCGGCTGGAGTCCGAGCAGAAGGGCCTGTTCAAGGGGATCAACGCCGACCTGATCAACGACATCTTCGACCTGCTCTACGCGCACAGCGTGGACGGGCCGGTGAACACCCGCCTGCTCACCAACACCGAGCTGGTTAGTGCCGAGCACCAGGACGGGCAGTACACGCTGGGGTTGCGTCAGGTGGAGCAGGAGCGCGACTTCGCCCTGCGTACGGAGGGGTTGGTGCTGGCCACCGGCTACCACTACCGGGTGCCGGAGTTCCTCACGCCGGTGTCAGACCGGATCCGCTGGGACGCGCACGGCCGCTTCGACGTGGCCCGCAACTACAGCATCGACCACAGCGGGCGGGGCATCTTCCTGCAGAACGCGGGCACCCACACGCACAGCATCACCTCACCGGATCTGGGCATGGGTGCCTACCGCAACTCCTGGATCATCAGCGAGCTGCTCGGCCGGGAGCACTACCCGATCGAGAAGAGCATCACCTTCCAGCAGTTCGGGGTGTCGTCGTGACCACCGTCTTCACCCACGTCGACGACGGGCTCGGTGAGTTCGCGCTGCGGCCGCTCGATCCGGACGCCGACGCGGCGCTGCTGCACGCCTGGGTGACCCACCCGAAGGCGGCGTTCTGGATGATGCAGGACGCCGACCTGGCCCAGGTGACCGAGGAGTACCGGCGCATCGCCGAGCACCCGCACCACGACGCGTTCCTCGGCCTGTGGCGGGGGAGTCCCGCCTTCCTCGCGGAGCGCTACGACCCGGCCCACGTCGAGCTGGTCGGCCTGTACGACCACCAGCCCGGTGACGTGGGCATGCACTTCCTCTGCGCGCCGGTCGACGCACCAGTGCACGGCTTCACCCGGGCGGTGATCGGCACCGTCATGGCGTGGCTCTTCGACGACCCGACGACCAGGCGCGTGGTCGTCGAACCGGACGTGCGCAACACCGCCGTGCACGCGCTGAACGCCGCCGTCGGCTTCACCGTCGTCGGCCCGATCGCCAAGCCCGAGAAGGACGCGCTGCTCAGCGTCTGTACCCGAGCCCAGTTCCAGGCCGCTGCCGACCGCGCCACCGCCGACCGCGCCGTTGCCACCCGAACCGAAGGAGCCCCGGCGTGACCACCACCGCCGTCCCCACCCACCCGCCCGTCGCCACCGCGCACAACGCCTCCGGCGACCCGGTCGGGCACCTCACCCCGCAGCGCTGGGCCCGGGCCAACCGGCTGCTGGTCCGCAAGGCGCTCGCCGAGTTCACCCACGAGCGGCTGCTCGGCCCGGAGACCGTGGCCGGCCCCGACGACCGGCAGTGGTACGAGGTCCGCAGCGACGACGGCACCGTCACCTACCGGTTCGCGGCACGGGTGCTCGCCCTGGCGCACTGGCAGATCGACGCGGACAGCATCACCCGACACCGCGACGGCACCTCGCTGGCCCCGGACGCGGTGGACTTCATCGTCGAGCTGCGCGACACCCTCGGGCTCTCCGCGCGGGTGCTCCCGGTCTACCTGGAGGAGATCACCTCGACGCTGGCGGGTACGGCGTACAAGCTGGCCCAGGCCGCGCCGAGCGCCGCCGAGCTGGCCGAGGCGGACTTCCAGACCATCGAGACCTCGATGACCGAGGGCCATCCCTGCTTCGTGGCGAACAACGGCCGGCTCGGCTTCGGCGTCGACGAGTACCACCGGTACGCCCCGGAGGCCGCCGCGCCGGTGCGGCTGGAGTGGCTGGCCGCGCACCGGGACCACTCGACGTTCAGCAGCGCCGCCGACCTCGACTACGACACGCTCATCGAGAGCGAGCTGGACGCCGATACCCGGGCCCGGTTCGCGGCCACGATGGCCGATCTCGGGCTGGACCTCGCCGACTACCACCTGATCCCGGCGCACCCGTGGCAGTGGTGGAACAAGCTGGCGGTCACCTTCGCCGGGGAGTTGGCCGAGCGGCGACTGGTGCATCTCGGCCCCGGGCCGGACGTGTACCTCGCCCAGCAGTCCATCCGCACCTTCTTCAACGTCAGCCAGCCGGGTCGGCACTACGTCAAGACCGCGCTGTCGGTGCTGAACATGGGCTTCATGCGGGGGCTGTCGGCCGCGTACATGGAGGCCACCCCGGCGATCAACGACTGGCTGGCCGAGCTGATCGTCGCCGACGAGGTGCTGACCGGCACCGGCCTGACCGTCATCCGGGAGCGGGCCGCTGTGGGTTACCGGCACCGGCAGTACGAGGCGGCGACCGAGCGCACCTCCCCGTACCGCAAGATGTTGGCCGCCCTCTGGCGGGAGAGCCCGGTGCCCGAGTTGGCGCCGGGGCAGCGACTGTCCACCATGGCCGCGCTGCTGCACGTCGACGACGAGGGCGGCTCACTGGCGGCGGCGCTGATCGCCCGGTCCGGCCTGGCGCCCGAGGTGTGGCTGCGTCGCTACCTGGACGCCTACCTGACCCCGCTGCTGCACAGCTTCTACGCCCACGACCTCGCCTTCATGCCGCATGGCGAGAACGTCATCCTGGTCCTCGACGAGCAGGACACCGTCCAGCGGGTGATCTTCAAGGACATCGCCGAGGAGATCGCGGTGATGAGCGACAAGGTCGAGCTGCCGGCGGCGGTGGAGCGGATCCGCGTCGAGGTGCCCGACGACACCAAGCTGCTGACCATTTTCACCGACGTGGTGGACTGCTTCCTGCGGCACCTCAACGCCGTCCTGGTCGAGGCCGGCGTGCTCGCCGAGGACGACTTCTGGCGCACTGTCGCGGCCTGCGCCGCCGACTACTTCGACCGGGTGCCGCACCTGGCCGAGCGGGTCCGCCACTACGACCTGTTCGCCCCGGAGTTCACGCTGTCCTGCCTCAACCGGCTGCAACTGCGCAACAACCAGCAAATGATCGACCTGGCCGACCCGTCGGCGGCGCTCCAGTTCGTCGGCACCCTCACCAACCCGCTCGCCGCCCACGCTCCGGCCCGGTGACCGCTATCGCGTTTGGTCGGCGCGCACGCCAACGGGTGCAATAGGCGGATGGGAGTTCTGAGTACCGCCAGCCTGTTCGCCGCCACCCTCACCACCGGCCTGACCGCCGGGCTGTTCGCCGCCTTCGCGTACGCGGTCATGCCGGGTCTGGCCCGCACCGACGACCGGACGTTGGTGCTCGCCATGCGGCGGATCAACGAGTCGATCCTCAACGGGTGGTTCGCTGTGTGCTTCGGCGGCGCGCTGCTGTTCACGCTGCTGGCGGCGGCGCTGCACCTGGGGGCCGAGCGTCGGGCGGTGCTGCCGTGGATCGTCGCCGGGCTACTGCTGTACCTGGTGGTGCTCGGCGTCACCGCCGTGGTCAACGTGCCGCTCAACAACGTGCTGGCCCGCGCCGGCGACGTCGACGACGCCACCGACCTCGCGGCGCTGCGGGCGCGCTTCGAGATCACCTGGGTACGCGGCAACGTGGTCCGCGCCGTCGCGTCGACCGGCGCCTTCGGGTTGCTGGCGTGGGCGCTGGTGGCCGAGGGCCGGCTGCTCGGCTGAGACCGGATGGGCGAGCGACCGACCGGGCCGGCGTCGGCTCAGTCGGTCGGCTCTGCCGTGCCGGCCCGCTGGAACGCGCGGGCCAACTGGGCGAGGTCGAAGCCCTCGAAGTGCTGGAGGAACCGGCGGCGTACGGCGGCCAGGTGACTGGGCCAGGCTTCCTGCAGGCGGGCGTAGCCCGCGTCGGTGAGGACGGCGTTCCAGCCGCGCGCGTCCTCCTCGCACCGTTCCCGCCGGACCAGGCCCTGCGTCTCCAGCCGGATGATCGTGCGGGTCATGCCGCTCAGCGAGAGGTGGCAGAGCGCGGCGAGCTCGTTCATGCGCATCCGCCGCTCCGGTGTCTCGGAGAGGTTCATCAGCGCGGTGTACTCGGTGAGCGGTAGCTGACGGTCACCGACCATGTCCGCGTCGATCGCGCGGGGCAGGACGTGCATCACCTGGCCCAGGGCGCGGACCAGGGATTCCTCATCTGGGGTGAGGGGTTGCGGAGTCGCCGCAGAGGGGTTGGACATCCTCTTATCATACTTGTTTGACTGAGCAAGTGCTCACCCTCCGTGTGATCACGCCCATAGGTCGCATATTTGCTTGACCAATCAAGCGCCGGTTAGCGTTCCCGTCGCCAGGCAAGGACCTCTGAAAGGCGCCACACATGACCAGGATCGGGATCATCCTCGGAAGCACCCGCCCGGGGCGTAACGGCGAGGCCGTCGCCCGCTGGGTGCTGGAGATCGCCAAGCAGCGCTCCGACGCGGAATACGAGCTGATCGACCTGCTCGACTACCAACTGCCGCACCTCGACGAGGCGTACCCGCCCTCCATGGGCCAGTACAGCCAGCCGCACACCAAGCGGTGGGCCGAGACGATCGCATCGTTCGACGGGTTCGTCATCGTCACCCCCGAGTACAACCACTCGACCTCGGGCGCCCTGAAGAACGCGATCGACTTCCTCTACGCCGAGTGGAACAACAAGGCCGTCGGCTTCGTCAGCTACGGCTCGGTCGGCGGGACGCGCGCCGTGGAGCACCTGCGCCTGATCTCCGGTGAGCTCCAGATGGCCGACGTGCGCTCGCAGGTCGCGCTGTCGCTCTTCACCGACTTCGAGAACTTCAGCGTCTTCACGCCCAACCAGTTCCACCAGGACTCGCTGACCACCACGCTCGACCAGGTGGTCGCCTGGAGCACGGCGCTCGCTCCGCTGCGCAAGGGCTGAGTGTTTCGCGCCTTTCGGAAACGGCCGTGGGCGATCCCACGGCCGTTTCCGGGCGTTCAGGCACGCTCTGCGCCGGCGAGCAGATCCAGCGAGAGCTGCCACCGGCGCGCTGATGGCAGCAATCCACGGCCAACGTCGGAGGGGCGCGTTCACTAACCTTGGCGCGATGAGCCGATCCACCGCCGCTGGTCGGGCTCCGCTCTGGCGCGACCGGACCTTCGGCACGTACTGGGTCGCCCAGTCGCTCTCGGCGGCCGGCGACTCGTTCGCCTACCTGGCGGTGCCGCTGCTGGTGCTCCAGGCGACCGGGTCGGTGGCGCGGATGGGCCTGCTCACCGCCGTCGCGGGCGCGGCGTCCGTCGTCGCCGGGATCTTCGGTGGGGTGCTGGTCGACAGGTACGACCGCCGCACCCTGATGATCGTGGCGGATCTGACCCGGCTGGTGCTCTACGCCCTGGTGCCACTGGCGTGGCTCGCCGGCCCGCAGGTCTGGCTGCTCTTCGTCGTGCTGCCCATCTGCGAGGCGGCCGGCATGCTGTTCCAGGTCGCCGCGGTGACCGCGGTCCGCAACCTCGTGGCCTCCGACCGGATCACCGAGGCCAACGGCCGGTTGCAGGCGACGTACGCGGCGGCGGCCGTCCTCGGGCCGCTGCTCGCCGGTGTGGTGGCGGCGCGCTTCGGCCCGGCCACCGCCATCGCCGTCAACGCGGCGAGCTTCGCGCTCTCGGCGGCCGGCCTGTGGCTGATCCGACTGCGCCCCGTCCGGACGGACGAGGGGCTGGCCCGGCAACGTCCGCTGGCCGAGTTCCTGGCCGGGGCGCGGTTCCTGTGGCGACAGCCCGTGCTGCGCGCGCTGACCGTCCTGCTGTCGGTCTTCATCTTCCTCACCTACGGCTTCGTCGACGTGCTGATCTATCACGTCACGCACGACCTCGGTGGCTCCGAGGGCACCGTCGGTACGGTGCTCGGCCTGGCGGCGTTGGGCACTGTCGCCGGCGCGCTGCTGGTGGCGCCGCTGCGCCGCCGTCGCGGCTTCGGCCCCACCTGGATCGGCGCGCACGCGATCTGCGGTTTCGCCGTGGCGGGGGTCGGCATCGCCAGCACAGTGCCCGCCGTCACCACGCTGACCGCTGTGTACCTGTGCTGTCTCAGCGTCGGCGGGATCTGTTCGATGTCCCTGCGCCAGGAGATCACCCCCGATCACCTGCTGGGCCGGGTCACGTCGGCGTTCTGGAGCACGCACTACGCCCTCGGTCCGGCCGGCGCCGTCGTGCTGACCTGGGCCGCCGGCCGCTACGGTGCTCCGGCGGTGACGCTCGCGGCGGGCGCGGGGTGCCTGTTGGTCGCGATCGGCGCCCTCTTCACCCCGATCCGCCGAGCCGGCGCGGAGCCGGCCGCCGGGCAGCCCGGACTGCGCCCGGCCCCGGCCGGCGGCACCGTTGGTTGAGACGCTATGGAGCTGATGTCGTAAACGATTCAGGCTGCGGGGAGGCTCCAAGCGGTGGGGAAGATGCGGACGGCCCGGCCAGCGGTCGATTCGTTTACGACATCAGCTCCAAAGGCGCCGACCACCACTGTGGCCTCCTGGGCGAGCGGAGCGGGCGCGGTCAGAACTCCTGGTACATCACGTGCAGGCCGACCCGGCCGAGGGTGGGGTGACGGAACGCGCCCGGCACGGTGCCGATCACCGCGAAGCCCTCCCGCAGGTACAGCCGCACCGCAGACGTGTTGCTCTCCGCCACCGCGTTGAACTGCATGCCGGCGTACCCCTGCCGGCGGGCCCAGGTCAGCGCGTCACGGCACAGCGCGGTGCCCACGCCCCGGCCCCGCGCGTCGGCGGCGACCATGAAGCTGGCGGTGGACACGTGCGCGCCCGGCCCGGGCCGGTTCGGGCCCATCTTGGCGGTGCCGAGCACCCGCTCGCCGTCGACCGCCACGACGGTCCGCCCCGGCGCCGCCTCGACCCACGTGCCGTACGACTGCTCGGCGGTCATCGCCGGCTCGTAGGGGAACGTCTCCTGTGCCCGGATCACCTCCTCGATGATCGGCCACACCTGCGACCAGTCCCGGTCGACGAACTCCCGAATCAGCACCCGGGGAGGTTAGGCCCGGGCAGGGGCCCCGGACAATCCGTTATCCGCTGGTGCATCTGTGCGGCCTACGTCCGACCACGCGCCGGGCGGCACCCGCGCCGGGTCGTCAGCCCGAGGCGAGCGCGGCCAGCTCCTCGTCGAGCAGCGCCGCCAGCCGGGCGGACCGCCCGGGATGACTGCGCGCGGTCATCCCGCGGCTGGGCATCTCCACAGTCATCAGCAGGTACAGGTGCAACCGGTAGAGACCGAGCCGGCGGCGTGCCGAGGCGTTCAGCACCAGGGGTTCGGCTGCGTTGGCCTGATAGCCGCGCAGCAGGGGGTGCTCCGGCTCGTCCTCGACCCGTCGGAAGAGCAGCGGCGAGACCAGGTCCAGCAGCGGGTCGCCGTAGAGGAACCGCTCGCCGTCCACCAGGCCGCGCAGCCGCAACCGGCCGTCCCCGTCGGGCGCCGCCAGCACGTTGCCGTCCCAGCAGTCGAAGTGCAGCAGCGCCGGGCGGCGTACCTCGTCGAGCACGTCGGCGTGCCGCCCCACCAGCGCACGCAGGTGCTCCGGGGTCACCGGCAGTCGGACGTCCCAGTCGGCCGCGTCGGCCAGGAGGTCGTCGAGCATCGCGGTGAACGCTGCCCGCCAGGTCGGCCCGGCGGCCCGGTCGCCGTCGTACCCGAACCGCTCACCGGTCACCCGGTGCAACGCGGCGAGGGTCACCCCGAGGTCGTAGCGCGCCGGGCCGTCGTCGACCGCGACCCCGGCCTCGGCCAGGTCGGACAGCGACCGGCCGGGCAGCATCGCGGTGACCAACCACTCGCCGTACGCCGGGTCGGCGCCGCACCGCAGCACCGCGGGGACGGGCACCTGCGGCGCCCGCTGCGCGACGAGCCGGAAGTACCGCTCCTCTGCGGCGCAGAGCCCGCGCTCGTAGCGCAGCAGCGGCGTTCCGGCCGGCGGCGCCAGCTTCAGCACCACCCGACTGTCGTCGTCGAGCAGCGCCCACCAGACCGTGGCGTACCCGCCGCCGGTTAGCGGACCGGCGTCCCGGACCCGGGTGCCCGGCCCGAACGACGCACCGACCAGGTACGCCACATCGGCTCGCGTGAGGGGCCGCTGGGTCGGGCTGGCACCGGTCACGACGTGCTGTCACCTCGCCGTGCGCGTGGCGCGGAACCCGCTGTGGCGCGGGTGGACAGTGGGACGGGACCGGCGGTGTCGCGGCGGACCAGCTCGGCGGGGAGCACCTCGACCCGGGGCGTCGGGGCCCCGACGCCGAGCACCAGGGACATCGCCCGCACACCCATGTCGACAAGGGGCAGCCGCACGGTGGTCAAGGCCGGGGTCACGTCCCGGGCGATCGGCATGTCGTCGAAACCCAGCACCGAGATCTGCTGCGGCACTGCCAACCCCCGCGCGCGCAGGGTGGCGAGCGCGCCGATGGCCATCGAGTCGTTGAGCGCCACGATCGCGGTCAGCTCCGGGTCGGCGTCGAGCAGCCGGGCGGTGGCCTCGGCGCCGCCATCGCGGTCGAACTCGGCGTACCGGATGCGCCGTTCGGGCAGCTCGCGGCCCTGCTCGGTGAGAGCCTGCCGAAGCCCGGCGAGCCGGTCGGTGGTGGTGGTCAGGATGCGCGGGCCGGCGACCACGCCGATCGCCCGGTGCCCCAGACCGCACAACTCCTGCCCGGCGAGGTAGCCGCCGGTCCGGTTGTCCGGCATCACCGCGTCGCCGGAGTGCTCGTGCCGGCCGATCACCGCCACCCGCCCGCCGGTGGCCTCGTACGCGGCGAGCTTCTCGTTGAGCTGCCGGGTGAACGCCTCGTCGTGGTAGCCCGAGCCGGCCAGTATCAGCGCCGCCACCTGGTGGCCGCGCAGCAGCTCCACGTACTCCAGCTCGCGGTCCGGGTCCCGGTAGCTGTTGCAGATCATCAGCAGCCGGCCCTGGTCGGTGGCGACCCGTTGCAGCCCTCGGGTGATCTCGGCGAAGTACGGGTCGGAGACGTCGTGCACGATCACGCCGACCGCGCTGCGGTGCGAGCGGGCCAGCAGTTGGGCGTGCGCGTTCGGCACGTACTGCAGCTCGGCGACGGCGGCGAGCACGCGTTCGCGCAGCTCGTCGGTGACCGGCTTGCTGCTGCCGTTGATGACGCGGGAGGCGGTGGCGGGTGAGACGCCCGCTCGGCGGGCCACATCGGACAGGGTCGCCATGGCCCGCCCCCTCGATCTGTTGACGGCGTTTCGTCGTGCCGGCTAGCGTCACCGTACCGCAGAGAAAGCCCTTTCCCGCAGGGAGGCCCGGCCGTGTCCGAACGCTTCGCGGTACTTCAACTTGATGACCTTCCCGCCCGGCGCTGTTCGTGTGGGACCACCCGCCGGGGTTTCATCGCCGAGAGCGAGGGCCAGGCCAGCGTGCATCTGCTCCAGGTGCAGGACGCGGTGACCCACCACCACCGGATCGCCACCGAGTACTACGTCGTGCTCGCCGGTGAGGGTGAGATCGAGCTGGACGGCGTCCGTCACCCGGCCCGGCCGATGTCCGCTTTCCTGATCAAGCCGGGCTGCCGGCACCGGGCCATCGGCGACCTGACCGTGCTGCTGGTGTCCCTGCCGGCGGCGGACGACACCGACGAGTACTTCGATGCGTGATCGACCGGCACCGCTGCCCGGCGGGGTCGGGGTGTCCCGGCTGCGCGTCTACGACACAGTGGCCCCGGACGGTCTGGTCGGCGGCACCCCGCACGTGCACCTGTGCTGCACCGAGGGGTACGTGGTGACCGACGGCGAGGGCGCGGTGCAGACCCTGACCACGGCCGGCTACCGGGAGACGTCGCTGCGGCCGGGGGTGGTGGTCTGGTTCGAGCCGGGCACCGTGCACCGCCTGGTCAACACCGGCGGGCTGAGCATCGTGGTGCTGATGCAGAACAGCGGCCTGCCGGAGGCCGGCGACGCGGTGCTGACCTTCCCACCCGAGGTGCTGGCCGCCCCGGCCGCGTACGCCGCGGCGGCGGCGTTGCCCGACGGGGGAGCGCCGGGCGCGGACGTGCACGCCGCGTACCGCCGTCGGGATCTGGCGGTGACCGGCTTCCAGGCGCTGCGGGCCGGCGGTCCGGCGGCATTGGCCGCGTTCCACGCCGCCGCGATCGCCCTGCGCCAGCCGTTGCTGACGCGGTGGCGGCAGCGGTGGGAGGCCGGCGCGGGCCGCGCCGCCGCCGACACCGCCGCTCAGCTCGACGCCCTGGAGCGGGGGGATCCCGGCCACCTGGGCGACGCCGGCGTGTACGCGGTGAACGAGCCGGTCGAGCGGGGCCGGTTGGGCATGTGTGGCCTCCTCGACACCTACCCGGCGGCCGGCTGAGCGTCCCTTCGGGACACCCGTCGGGCGGTGAGGCATCGGTGGAAACAGATCGAGGAAAGGCCTTGCCCGGCGTGAGGGTGCCGCCTACGCTCCAGGAAAGCGTTTGCCTGATCCGCCGACCGGCCCGGTTCCTGGGCGTCGTGCCGGGCCCCCGAGGAGGTTCCGCGTGACCGAGAACTCTTTGGACACGGCGGGCCGGCAGGCCGCCGCCGACGAGGCGAGCGGTGCGCAGGCAGCCGCGTCCACTCCCGGTGCCCCCCATGCCGTCGACGGCCGGGATTCGTCCACTGTGGTTAAAACGCCACCCGGCGGCGCGCGTCCACCACGTCCCACGCTCGGTCGCCGGGCGGTGACCTTCGCCGACTCGCTCTGGCGCCCGGCGCTTGTGCTCGCCGTCTTCTTCGCCGCCTGGTGGTTCGTGGCGGCCCGCGAGTACGTCCCGAACTACCTGGTGCCCACCCCCGGCCAGGTGTGGGAGACGATGACCACCCAGTGGTCCGAGCTGGCCCGACACACACTGGTGACCCTCTACGAGACGGTGCTCGGCTTCGTGCTGGCCGCCGCGTTGGGTCTGGTCACGGCGGTCGCCATCGCCTACTCCCGCACGCTGGACAAGGCGCTCTACCCGATCGTCCTGTTCGCACAGGTCATTCCGAAGATCGCCATCGCGCCGCTGCTGGTGGTCTGGTTCGGCCTCGGCCTCACCCCGAAGATCATCCTGGCGGTGCTCATCGCGTTCTTCCCGGTGGTCATCTCCGGCGTGGCCGGGCTGCGCTCCACCGACCCGGAGCTGCTCGACCTCGCCGCCACGATGGGCGCCGGGCCGTGGCGCACCTTCCGCAAGATCCGCTTCCCGAACGCGTTGCCGCACCTGATGGCCGGCCTGAAGGTGGCCGTGACCCTCGCCGTGGTCGGCGCCGTGGTCGGTGAGTTCGTCGGCGCCAGCGAAGGGCTCGGCTACGTCCTGTTGCTGGCCAACGGCAACCTCGACGCCCCACTGCTGTTCGCCGACCTGATCCTGATGTCGGCCATCGGCATCGTCCTGTTCGTCCTGGTCGAGATCGCCGAGGCACTGCTCATTCCGTGGCACGCCAGCCGCCGGGCCGGCGTGTCCCTCACCACCTCCTGACCGACCCCATCACGGAGGCACCGATGAAACGCACCGCCACCACCATCCTGGCCACCGCCGCCCTGCTCCTCGCCGCCACCGGCTGCGGTGGGGACGACCCCGGCGGCAGCACCAACGCCGACGGCAGCAAGCAGGTCACCCTCACCCTCAACTGGGTGCCCTACGGCGAGCACGCGCCCTTCTACTACGGCCTGCAGAAGGGTTACTACTCCGCCGAGGGCATCGACCTGAAGATCCTGCCCGGCAACGGCTCGGGCAACACCGTCAAGCAGGTCGCCCAGAAGCAGACCGACTTCGGTTGGGCGGACAGCCCGGTGCTGCTCAAGTCGGTGGCCAGCGGCATGCCGGTACGCAGCCTCGGCGCGTACCTGGAGAAGGGTCCCTCCTCGGTGGAGTTCTTCACCGAGGAGAACATCAAGACCCCGGCCGACCTCAAGGGCAAGACCGTCGGCGGCACCCCCGGCGACGCCCTCTACGCGACCTTCCCGGCCTGGCTGGAGAAGAACGGCCTCAAGAAGGACGACGTCAAGGTGGTCAACGTCGACGCCGCCGGCAAGATCGCCGCCCTGGCCGAGGGCAAGGTCGACGCCATCATGGGTTTCTTCCACGACCAGGCGCCCACCATCGAGAGCAAGACGGGCAAGAAGGTCGACGTGCTGCTCTTCGCCGACTACGGGATGAACCTGCTCGGCACCGGCCTGATCGCCAACACCCAGACCCTGCAGAAGGACCCGGAGCTGGTCCGCAAGTTCGTCCGGGCCACCCAGAAGTCCTGGGCCGACGCCGCCCGGGACCCGGCCGGCGCGGTGAGCGCTATGACGGCTCTGGCCGAGAACGAGCCGGCGCCCGAGGTGCTCACCAAGCAGCTCACGCTCAACATGCCGCTGATCGGCGCGGACGGCCCGCCCGGGGTGAACACCGAGGCCCAGTGGACCGAGACCATCGACCTGATGTCCCGCTACGCCGAGCTGAAGGACCCGGGAGCGCCCAGCGCGTACTGGGACTCCTCGTACGCGGCGCAGGGGTGACCCGGTGACCGCCGCGCCGGCAGCCACCGGCACCGCCATCGGGATGTCCGGGCTGACCGTCCGGTTCACCACCCGACGGTCGCAGACCACAGCGTTGGACGACGTGTCGCTCGACATCGAGCCGGGCGAGTTCGTCACGATCGTCGGCCCGTCCGGCTGCGGCAAGTCCACCCTCCTGAAGATCGTCGCGGGATTGGTCAAGCCGACCACCGGTGACGTGTCGCTGCTGGAGCGCCCGGTGCGCGGCCCGCAGAAGGAGATCGGCTTCGTCTTCCAGAAGGCCGCGTTGCTGGAGTGGCGCGGTGCGCGGGCCAACATCCTGCTCCAAGCCGAGATGCGCGGCATGGACCGGGCGCAGGCGGCCCGCCGCGCCGACGAGCTGATCGAGATGACCGGCCTGACCGGCTTCGAGAAGGCGCTGCCACACGAGCTGTCCGGCGGCATGCAGCAGCGGGTGGCGCTCTGCCGCGCGCTGCTGCACTCCCCGCCGGTGCTGCTCATGGACGAACCGTTCGGCGCCCTGGACGCGCTGACCCGCGAGCAGATGAACGCCGAACTGCACCGGATCTGGCGGGAGACCGGGACCACAGTGGTGCTGGTCACCCACTCCATCGCCGAGGCGGTCTTCCTCGGCACCCGGGTCGTGGTGATGAGTCCCCGGCCCGGCCGGATCATCCGCACCTTCCCGGTCGAGCTGCCGGCGCACCGCGACTACGCGCAGGTGATGTCGGATCCCCGCTTCGACCGGCTCGCCACCGACCTGCGTGGGTTGCTCGGCAGCGCGGCCGCCAACCACTGAGCGCGGATCGGCACGACCAGCACGACGGAAGGAACACCATGACCCGCAGGTCGATCGGCATCATCGTCAACGGCGTGACCGGACGGATGGGCTACCGGCAGCACCTCGTCCGGTCGCTGCTGGCCATCCGCGAATCCGGCGGTGTGGCGTTGGCCGACGGCACCACCATCTGGCCGGAACCGGTCCTGGTCGGGCGCAACGAGACGAAGCTCCGGGAACTCGCCGAGCGGCACGGGCTGACCGACTGGACCACCGACCTGACCTCCGCGCTGGCCCGCGACGACGTCGAGATCTACTTCGACGCGCAGATCACCCAGCAACGGGAGAAGGCGATCCGGCAGGCCATCGAGGCCGGCAAGCACATCTACACGGAGAAGCCGCTGGCCGAGGACACTGCGGCGGCCCTCGACCTGGCCCGGGCGGCGGACGCGGCCGGCGTCCGCACCGGTGTCGTGCAGGACAAGCTCTTCCTGCCCGGTCTGCGCAAGCTCAAGCGCCTCATCGACGGCGGCTTCTTCGGCCGGATCCTGTCGGTACGCGGCGAGTTCGGGTACTGGGTCTTCGAGGGCGACTGGCAAGCCGCTCAGCGGCCGTCGTGGAACTACCGGAGCGAGGACGGCGGCGGCATCGTGGTCGACATGTTCCCGCACTGGCACTACGTGCTGGAGGAGCTGTTCGGCCGGGTCACGGCCGTCTCCTGTGTGACCGCCACCCACGTGCCCGAACGGGTCGACGAGGCCGGTCGCCCGTACGCGGCCACCGCCGACGACGCCGCGTACGCCACTTTCGAACTCGACGGCGGGGTGATCGCGCAGATCAACTCGTCCTGGGCGGTGCGGGTGTACCGCGACGAGCTGGTGGAGTTCCAGGTCGACGGCACGGAGGGCAGCGCGATCGCCGGCCTGCGCAACTGCCGGGTGCAGCACCGGGCGGTCACCCCGAAGCCGGTGTGGAACCCGGACCTACCGGCCACGGAGGATTTCCGCGCCCAGTGGGCCGAGGTGCCCGACAACGAGGAGTTCGACAACGGCTTCAAGGTGCAGTGGGAGGCGTACCTGCGGCACGTGGTGGCCGGCGAGCCGTTCCGGTGGGACTTCCTCGCCGGCGCGCGCGGCGTGCAGCTCGCCGAGCTGGGGCTGCGCTCCGCCCGCGAGGGTGGCCGCATCGAGGTGCCGGAGCTGCGCTCATGAGCGCCGAGGTGGTGCTGCCCGGTGGACGGCGGCACCGGCTCGCCGGCGGGAGCGGCTTCACCCGACCGGACGCGCCGACGAGCAGCCGGATCGCGTACGCCGCCGCGCACGTCGTCGCCGATCCGGGCGCGGAGAACGTGCCGGGCGCCCCGGCGACGGTGGACTGGGACACCACCCTCGCCTTCCGGCGGCATCTCTGGTCGTACGGGCTGGGGGTCGCCGAGGCGATGGACACCGCCCAGCGGGGGATGGGGCTGGACTATCCGGCCACCCGGGAGCTGATCCGGCGCAGCGCCGCCGAGGCCCGCGCGGTCGGCGGGCGGATCGTCGCCGGGGTCGGCACCGACCAGCTGCCGGTCGGCCCGGCCACGCTGGCGGCGGTCACCGCCGCGTACGCCGAGCAGCTCGACGACGTCCGCGCCGCCGGCGCCCGGCCGGTGCTGATGTGCAGCCGGCACCTGGCCGCCGCCGCACGCGGCCCGGAGGACTACCTGCGGGTGTACGACGAGCTGCTGAGCGCCGCCGACGAACCGGTGGTGCTGCACTGGCTGGGTCCGATGTTCGACCCGGCGTTGACCGGCTACTGGGGTGCTGTCGACCTGGACCTGGCCGCCGACACGGTGATCGAGCTGATCAAGACGCACCAGTCCACAGTGGATGGGATCAAGGTGTCGCTGTTGGACGCCGACCGGGAGGTCGCGCTGCGCCGCCGCCTGCCGGCCGGGGTACGCCTCTACACCGGTGACGACTTCCACTACCCGGAGCTGATCCGGGGTGACGAGGTGGGCCACTCCGACGCGCTGCTCGGGGTGTTCGCGGCCATCGCGCCGGCCGCCGCCGCCGCGCTGGCCGCCCTGGACCGGGGCGACCTGACGGCGTACGACGAGATCTTCGGGCCCACCGTGCCGCTGGCCCGGCACCTGTTCGCGGCGCCGACCTGGCACTACAAGACGGGGATCGTGTTCCTGGCCTGGTTGGCCGGGCACCAGGACCATTTCACGATGGTCGGTGGCGCCCAGTCCGGTCGGTCCCCGGCGCACCTGGCCACGCTGCTCACCCTGGCCGACGCGGCCGGGCTGCTGCCCGACGCCGACCTGGCCGCCGCCCGCGCCCGAGCGCTGTTCACCGTGGCGGGGGTGGCCCAGTGAGCGGCGAACTCACGGTCGGCAGCGCCGACGGGCTGCGGCGCTTCTCGTTCAACCAGGCCACCGCCCAGCGCTGGCCGCTGCCCGAGGTGGTGGCCGGGTGCGTCACGGCCGGTGTACAGGGCATCGGCCTGTGGCGGGAGCCGGTGGCCGAGTACGGGTTGGCCCGCTCGGCGAAACTGGTCCGCGACGCCGGTCTCGCCGTCACGTCGCTGTGCCGGGGCGGGTTCTTCTCCGCCGACGACTGGCGCGCGGAGAACCTGCGGGCCATCGAGGAGGCCGCCGCCCTCGGCGCTCCGGAGCTGGTGCTGGTCTCCGGTGGGCTGCCGGCCGGCAGCCGGGACGTCGACGGCGCGCGGCGTCGGGTCGCCGACGCGATCGGCGAGCTGGCCCCGCACGCCGAGGCGGCCGGGGTACGGCTGGCCATCGAGCCGCTGCACCCGATGTTCGCCGCCGACCGGTGCGTGATCGCCACCCTCAACCAGGCGCTGGACATCGCCGAGCGGTTCGACCCGGCGGTGGTCGGCGTGGTCGTCGACGCGTACCACGTCTGGTGGGACGACACGGTGTACGCGCAGATCGCGCGGGCCGCCGCCCGGATCGCCGCGTTCCAGGTCTGCGACTGGGTGACCCCGCTGCCCGAGGGGGTGCTGCTCGGCCGGGCGCTGCCCGGTGACGGCTGCATCGAGCTGCGTCGGCTGCGCGAGGCGGTGGACGCGGCCGGCTACGTCGGCCCGATCGAGGTGGAGGTCTTCTCCGCCGAGGTGTGGGCGCGTCCGGGCGCGGAGGTGCTCGACGCGGCGATCGCCGGCTACCTGCGCCACGTTGCCTGACGTCTCCGAACGGCGGTGGACGGCGGCGGTCGGCGCCTGGCTGGGCATCGGCACCGCACCCGCCACGCTGGTGCTCGGCGCGGCCATGGCCGCCCGACATGGCGGCGCGGTGCCGGTGGCCGGGCTGCTGGTCGGCGGGGCGCTGATGACGGCCCTGCTCTGGGGCCAGGGCCGGATCGGGCTGCGCCGGCCGCTCGGCGACGGCGGGACGTTGACCGCGGTGCTGCCCGCGTACCTGGGGGACACCTCGCGGCTGCTGCTGGCGGCGGTTCTGGCCGTGTCGATGATCGGTTGGAACGGGTTCAACGTCGGGCTCGGCGGGGCCTCGCTGGCCGCGCTGACCCACCTGCCAGGCTGGGCCGGGCCGGTACTGCTGGAGGTGGCGGTCCTCGCCGTCTCCTGGGCGCCGGCCCGGCTCGGCAACCGGGTCGCGGTGGTCACCACGCTCAGCGCGGTGGTGCTGGTCGGCTGGTGCCTGACAGTGCTGCCACCACCCGGTGCACCGGTCCGCCTCGCCGGCGGCGGGCTCGCCGACGCCGCCGCGCTGATCGGGTACGCGGCCGTGTTCGCGCTGCGCGCACCGGACTTCAGCGTGGGCCTGTCCCGAAGGCGGGACCTGGCCTGGTGCGTGGGGCTGCTGATCGGGCCGGCGCTGCTCGGGGTGCTCGCCGGGGCCGGCCTGTGGCTGCGGACCGGCTCGGCCGACGTGGTCGCGCTACTCGCCACCGGCTCGGGGCTGGCCGCGTACGCGAATCTGTTCGTCGCGGTGGCGGTCTTCGCGGCGGCGCTGACCACCACGTACTCCGGTTCCCTGGCGTTGCGTGGTCTGGCTCCCCGCCTGCCGGCGCGGGCGGCGATGCTGCTCGTCGCGGTGCTCGGCGGCATGTTGGCGGTGGCGCGGTTCGACCGCCTGGTGCTGCCCTGGCTGACCCTGCTGGCCGCCGCGTTACCGGTGCTGGTGGTGCCGATGGCAGTGGAGGCGGCGGCCCGTCGGCGCGGTCGTGTCCCGCGTACCGTGCCCGCCTGGTGCTGGATGCCGCCGGCGCTGCTCGCGGTGGCCTGCACGCTCGCCGGGGTGGGTGTCGCCCCGCTGCTCGGGCTGGCCCTGGCCGCGGCGTGCACTGTGCTCTGGCGGCGACGCGCAGACGTGCTCTAGCTAGTCGCTCCGGTTCGTGGCCACCCAGTCGCGGGAGGCGGTGAACTTCTCGACCGGGTCGCCGAGGACCGACCACGGCCACTCGGTGACCATCCCGTCGAGCAACGCGAACACGTGCGCGGCCGCGTCGAACTCCTCGGCCAGTTCGAAGGTCAGCGCGAAGATCGCCAGCCGTGGCGCCCAGCCGGGACCGGCGGGAACGTAATCCGGGTGGAAGATCGAGTTTTCCGCGGCGGTGAGAAGCTCGGCGCGGACCTCGTCCGAGTCGAAGTACGCGTTGCCCTCTTCTACGTCGGTGGCCTCCCACCTCTCGAAGTGGGCGACGGCCACCAGTTCGTGCAGGAGGCTGTTGGGCCCGGCCGCCGCGGCGGCGCTCCGCGCGAAGTCGAACATCTCCTCGTGGCTGCCGGACCACTTCTTACACAGATACTGCAACCGCTGCTCGTGCGCGACGACGTGCCCCGGGTGGAGTCGCGTCACCGCCTCGAAGCGTTGCTGAGCCTCCGCCGCCCCGATGCCCAGGCCCCGGGCGCTGGTGACCAGCCAGGCTCGTGCGGTGACGTTGTCGGGTTCCTGGGCGAGCACCTTCTCCAACATCGCCTCGGCGTAGTGCAACCGCTCGTGGAACGCCTTGAACTGGGCAGCGGCGGTGTACTTGGCCCGCTTGCCGCCACGTGCCTCCCACGCCCAGTGCACCGCGTGACAACCGGCGACCAGCACGGGCAGCGTCGACTCGGGCTCGGCGTCGATCCAGTCGCCGATCCAGTCCTGGATCCCGTCGACCCCGCCGACCGCCTCCATGAGGAAGGCCATCTCGTCCGGATCGGCGGCCATGGTGAGCAGTTCCCGGGCGAACTTCCACCTGCGCTTCTCCAACGCCCGGATCAGGGCCTTCCGGTGCGGGTCACCGTAGGTCGGGTCCAGTGCCGGGGCCTTTGACCGCTTGATGAATGACCACATGCCACCGAACCCCCATGTCGTACGCCAGGTGGCCGCTGATACTAGATGATCACGCGGCCTGCGGCTGACCGGTGCGCGCCTCAGCGGTGGCGGAGCCGACTCGTGGGGCTGGGCGGCATCGCTGAGGCGTTGTGATCTTATACGCACCAGTGATCCGTAACACCGCGCAAATCTTCGATTAACCGTCGTGGACTTGGGTGGGGGAGCGCTCCCAGTGCGGGTCGCGATCAATGAGAAACGCTCCACAAGGGAGCAACCGAGAGGAGCCTCGTGGCTACAGGCACGAGCGGAAACAGGCTGCGAAGACTGGCGATACCTACGCTGGTCGTCGCGCTGATCACCGGTACCACCGGTGTAGCGGGAACGGCGTCGGCGGCACCCGCGGGGTCGTCGGGTAACGGCAGTGGCGCCGGCTACTTCACCGCCGGGTCCGACAAGAAGGTCACCCTGACCGACGGGGCGGACCGCCGACCCGGCGGCGACCGTGCGGCCACGCCGAAGGCAGCCGTCGACGAGACCGGCTCCGGCATGTACGTCGTCGAGTTGGCCGAGGACCCGTTGACCACGTACACCGGTGGGGTGTCCGGTCTGGCCCGGACCCGCCCGGCGGCGGGTAACCGGCTGGACGTGACGTCGACGCCGTCGCAGGCGTACCGCCGGCACCTCGACACGCAGCGAAGCTCCGTCGCCGCCGCGGCCGGGGTCACCGTCAACGCCGTCTACACCACCGCCTTCAACGGGTTCTCGGCGAAGCTGACCACCCAGCAGGTGAGCACGTTGCGGGCGGACAGGCGCGTCCGCGCCGTCACCGTCTCGCGGGCCCTCGGCACTCCCTCGGCGCCGCCCACAGCGACCACGGCGACCGCCGCCAACCCGACGCCCGCCACCTCGAGTGACGCGGACCAGTCGGCGCCGACGGACCGCTCCGGCCGGCCGGCCAAGCCCGGCCCCGGCACGGGCGCGGGCATGGTGATCGGCGTCCTGGACACCGGCATCTGGCCGGAGAGCGCGTCGTTCGCCAAGAAGATGCCCGCTCCCGCGAACTGGCACGGCACCTGCCAGGCCGGTGTGGCCTTCGTGGCCGAGCACTGCAACGGCAAGATCGTCGGTGCCCGGTACTTCGCCGACTCGTGGCTCGCCGGCGGTGGCTCGGTGCCCGAGGGCGAGTTCCTGTCCCCCCGCGACGCGTCCGGGCACGGCACCCACACCGCCTCCACCGCGGCCGGCCTGCCGATCTCGAACGTCACGATCGACGGTCGCCGCTTCGGCCCCGTCACCGGGGTGGCGCCGGATGCCCAGATCGCCGTCTACAAGGTGCTCTGGGGTGGCATGGGCTACGACGCCGACATCATCGCCGGCATCGACGCGGCCGTCGCCGACGGCGTGCAGGTGCTGAACTTCTCGATCGGCTCGCAGCTCGGCGACTGGGAGGCCAACACCCCCATCGGCGTGGCGTTCCTCAACGCCTCGCTGGCCGGAGTCTTCGTCGCGGCGTCGGCCGGCAACACCGGCATCGTGAGTGGAGCCATCAGCAACGCGGCCCCCTGGGTGACCACTGTCGGCGCCGCGGTGACCAAGCTCGACGAGGCCACCGCCAAGCTGGGCGACGGCACGAAGCTGGTCGGCGGCTCGCTGGACGCCCTGCCCGGCGGTGGCGCACGGCCGCTGGTATTCGGTGAACAGGCCGGCTCGCCCGATCTGGGCGCGGTCTACTGCGAGCCCGGCAGCCTGGACCCCGCCAAGATCAAGGGCAAGGTGGTCGCCTGCGCGCTGTCCGACATGTTCGGCTCCGCCGCCGAGATCAAGGCCAAGGGCGGGGCGGCGATGGTGGTGTTCGACCCGGTCGGCAACTACCGGATCAACTCCATCTTCAACTTCCCGGTGGTCTACCTGCCGACCGAGAAGCAGGCCGGCGCGCTGTTCAACTACCTGATGCGCCACCCTACCGACGCGACCGTGTCGTTGCGCACCGGCGGTGACGGCTCCAGCGTCCCGGGCATACCGAGCGTGGCGGACTTCTCCTCCACCGGCCCGGACAAGGTGACCCTGGGCGTCTTCAAGCCGGACCTGGTCGCGCCCGGGTCGAACATCATCGCCGCGGTCTCACCGGCGGGCAACTTCGGGCGACAGTACGACGCGTACTCCGGCACCTCGATGGCATCGCCGTACGTGGCCGGGGCGGCGGCGATCCTGCGCGCCACCCACCCGGACTGGTCACCCGGCGCGGTCGCCTCCGCGCTGCGCACCACCGCCACCGACACCGTCGGCACCAGCAACCCCCTGGAACAGGGCAGCGGCTTCATCAATCTGCCCCGGGCCACCGACCCGGGACTGGTCATCGAGCCCACGGCGGCGGAGCTGATCGAGTTCAGCGAGACGACCGAACCCGACGGCAAGGCACTCAACCTGCCGGCCATCTCGCTGCGCGAGTACGACGGGACCCGCCCGGTGACCCTCACCCGCACCCTGACCAACGTGGGCAAGGCGCGGGAGACCTACCGTTCGTCCGTGTCCGGTCTGCCCGGCATGAAGGTCACCGTGTCGCCGGCATCGGTGACCCTGGCGCCCGGCAAGTCCGCGACGGTCACCATCACGCTGCGTCGGGGCAGCGCGCCCTGGGACCGGTACGTGACCGGGTCGATCACCTGGCAGGGTAAGGCGCACAGCGCCCGGATCCCGGTCGCCGCCCGTCCCTGGGGCATCGCGGCCCGGCCGTACGCGGACGACGGCGAGGAGTTCGCCCGGATGGCCAACGGTGCCTTCGGCATGGTCCAGCCGGGCTTCACCGGCCCGCTCGTCGGTCGCAGCACCGGCTACACCCCGATGCGGCGCACGTCGTACTCGATGCCGGCCGGCGTCTACGGGGGCGTGTTCGACCCGAGCGCCACCGGAGTGAAGAAGGTCGACTTCACGGTGCCGGCGAACACCGCCGGCATTGTCGTCGAGGCCAACACCGCCGATCCGAACACGAACCTCGATCTCTACCTGTACAAGGGCGGCACCCTCGTCTACAGCAGTGACAGGTTCTGGACCAGCGCCGAGCAGGCGTACAAGTTCCTGCCCGAGCCGGGGCGCTACACCGCGTACGTGTTCGCACAGTACCCAGGTGGTCCCGTCGTCGACTTCGAGCTGGGCCACGCCATCATCGGCCGTAACGCCAAGTATTCGGGTGCCACCCTCACACTGCCCTCCACCTCGGAGCGCGGTCAGGGCTTCAACTTCACGCTGAAGCCGAACAAGCCGCTGGCCGAGGGTGACTTCTGGGCGTACACCGAGTACAGCACCAACGGCACTGTGGTCCCCGGCAACCTCGTCTACACCCAACAGAGTTCCTGGCAGTAACCGTTCATGATCGGTGGGGCGGTGCCGACGTGCACCGCCCCACCGTTGCTTCGTCACCCGCGACATTGCGGCGGCTACCGGTCGTACCTGCCACCGTCCGACCTGAACAGCTCTACCCGCGCCGCAACGTAGATCATGGACAATTTCCGTTACCCGGGCGGGCTCAACTGGTGGTTGCAACACCTAGGAGCTGGGTCATTTTCTCACCTGGGGTGGCCCAGCCGAGGGTCATGCGGGGGCGGTCGTTGAGTTCGTCGGCGACGTGGTCGAGGCCGGTTTGGTCGATAGTGGTGAAGTCGAATTGGCCTTTGGGGAAGTACTGGCGTAGCAGCCCGTTGGTGTTCTCGTTGCTGCCGCGTTGCCAGGGGCTGTGGGGGTCGCAGAAGTAGACCGGGCAGTCGGTGGCGATGGTGAAGTCACGGTGGCGGGCCATCTCCACGCCCTGGTCCCAGGTCAGCGAGGCCCTCAACCGCTGCGGGAGCCAGTTCATCGCCGCGGCCAACTGGGACACGACGTGTTCGGACACCTTGCCCTCGGGCAGCCCGACCAGAATCACGAACCGGGTAGCGCGTTCCACCAACGTGGCGATCGCGGAACCACCACGCCCACCCCGACGGACCCCCTCGAGCAAGTCACCCTCCCAATGACCAGGCACCGCCCGGTCAGCGACCTCAGCCGGCCGGTCAGCTATACGCAGGTTCACCCACGGCCGCGCCGAGCGCACCGCCCCGGCCGGCACCGCCCGACGACGGCGAGCCGCCCGACCCGATCGCAACGCCACCTGCCGCGTCAACTCCGCGCGCAGGTTGCCCCGCGCCTGCAGGTAGATCGCCTGGTAAATCGTCTCGTGCGACACCCACATCTCCGGCATGTCCGGGAACTGCACCCGCAGCCGAGCACTGACCTGCTGCGGCGAACGACGCCGCCGCAGCATATCCAGCACCACCTCACGCAACGGCCCATCAACGGCCAACCGCGGCACCCGCCCGGACCGGTTATGCCGCAGAAACGACGCCCACTGCGCCATCAACGGCTGATACCGCTGCCCATAACGCTCGAACCGACCCACCTCCCGCGAGATCGTCGACACCGACCGCTCCAACCTGCGAGCGATCGACCGCAGCGATTCATTCGCAGCCCGACCCAACCCGATCTGCTCCCGCTCCAGCGGGCTCAACCTCGACGCCATAACCACCCCAACGACGATCACGAAAGGATGTTGCAACCATCGGTTGAGCCCGCCCCGAGAACGGAGATTGTCCAAGATCTACCTCGCCCGCATCCTGGTAGCTGTGGGCCTTCGACCGTAGCTCGTGTACCTGTTCCACCCCGGCCGCTTGAAGGCAAGCGTCTGCGGCTGATCAGCCCGCTGAGGCGCCGAAGGTTCGGGCCGTGACGGCCGTGGTCCCGCCTTCAGAGCAGCGGGTACGTGGTGAGACGGTCGGCGAGTTGCGTCGGGTGACTGAGTGACACGCAGTGCCCACCGTCGATCTCGTCCGGGACGACGCCGAGTCGGTCGGCGGCAACCCGGCGCTGGAAGTCCGCCGGGAAGAACTGGTCCTCGCGTGCGAGGAGCACCGTCGTCGGCACGTCTGGCCAGGCGTCCAGGGGCCACGGCTCGTCGCCCTCCGCACTGACCTGGTCCCGGCTGTGTGATGCTGCCTCCGCGAGGATCTCGGCCGGGACACCGTTGTAGAACTGCTGCTCCTCAGTGAGCCCCTCGGCGCTGCGGTAACCGGTGTTGGCCCACCAGTCACCGGGCCTTTCACCGGGCTTGGGGACCATCGGTGTGAGCAGGACGAGCAGCCGCACCGGCAGCTTGTCGGCGATGAGCGGCGCGGTGAACGCACCGTAGGAGTGCCCGACGATCACGAGGTCGCCCCGGTCGCCGATCGCGTCGACGACCGTCTGGCAGAACTCGGCGAACCCTGCGGATCTGTCCTCGATCGGCAGTTCCGGTACGACCACGTCGTGGCCGCGGCTGGTCAGCTCGGGGACAAGGAGATGCCAGTCCCAGGCGCTGCCCCCGCCGCCATGGATCAGAACGAAAGTCGCCATGTCCCGAACCCTCACACACTGGTACGACAGCCATCGTCCACGGCTTTGTCGACCGGAGGTGGGCAGCACATGGCAGCCTTGCCGCAGCACCTGAGGCTGCGGCCGACTGATCGCCCTTGGCACCGGCGGTGGGCTCACATATTCATGATCGGGAGCTGCGTGTCGCCCGGCTCCAGCCTGGCGAGCAACTGTTCGGGTTGCCCGGTCACCCTCGACAACGCCTCCAGTGCCGCCGCCCGGTCGCCCTGGTCGCACCACACGACGGCCAGGGCGATCCCTAGTCCGTTGGCGACGTGTGGGCTGCGTTCCTTCGCCAACCGGGCGGCGTCGAGGATGTCCCGCAACGCGTCGTCGTGGCGGCCGATGCGGCTGCGCGCCATCGCCCGGTTGGCGAGCAGCATGACGCGCACGATCGGGGTGCACTCGCCGGTGAGCTGGCGGCCCATCAGCTCGGCGGCCCGCTCGTAGTCCCGCATCCGGAACGCGGCAGCCCAGCCGGTCAGGTCGGTGAGCTGGATCAGGTCGATCACCCGGCCCTCTTCCGGCCAGGTCTTGCGGTAGCTGAGCCGGAAGCTGATCCAGCCGTTCGAGTCCAGGGCGGGCAGCAGCGGGCGAATGTCGGTAGCGCACTGCTCCGGGCTCGGCGGGCAGTGGAGAAACACCGGCCTCGGGTCGGCCACCAGCGCCCGGCCCTCGTGGTCGAACAGCCAGTTGCCGCGATGCGCGTCGCCGTGCAGGATCTTGAGGGAGTGCAGGCGCGCCAGGGTGTGGCCGATGGCGTAGCCGTCCGTGTCCGGCGTGAACCGGCCCGGCTCGGCCACCCACAGGTCCCGGAACTCGCGGTAGTCGGTCACCACCGGCCGGGCCTCGTACGGAAATGGCGGCGGCGGCACCCGGTCGGCATAGGAGCACAGGTAACGGATGCTCTCGCGTTGCCCGATCACCAGCGGGTAGCGCGGCCCGCCCTCGCCGGTGAGACCAGACAGTGGCACCGCGGCGCACTCGCCGACCGACTCGACGATGTCCCGCGGCCACTGATCCGTTTTGTGGTCGGCGGGCACCTCGTCGCGGAGCAGGACGATCTGGCCGCCCGCCACCAGCTCGCGGACGGCGCAGAGATCTGTTCCGGCGAACTCGATCACCTCGACACCCGTCGATCCCAGCATCATGGGTCGATCCTAGAATGGGCGCCGTGGCCGGGAACGATCAGAATGTGGCGCTGGTGACGCAGACGCTGGTGGCCAACGCCAGTGGCGTCCTGTCCCGGCCGGAGGCACTGACCCTCCCCAGGTTCCTCGATCTCTGCTCGCTCTGCGAGGCCACGGTTCTCCTCGACCGCATGGAGGCACTGGGCGCCTCGGGCGAGTACGTCAGTGGCCTCAGCAGCCGGCTCGCTCGCGAGGGGCTGTACCGGACGTTTGCGCCGACTCTGTCGCGCGACGAACTCCGCCGGGTCGCGCTGCGACTGCCCGACGAACTCGCGAAGCGGGTCACTGACGGCGACGGCGACGACCCGTCGGCTGCCGGCGAGACCGGCGCGGTGGTCGGCCTGGACTACACGACCGGCCTGAACAACCTCCTCGCCCAGGTCGACGGGCTCGGCGGCTTTGCCAGCGCGGGGGACGCCTTGGTCAAGGACCGGATGCACAGGGGCAACGGCTACCTGGTCGTGGCCGCCGCGCACGGCCTCGACTACTTCCCGGACTTCGATCGCGTGCCGTTCGTCGCCGGCACCCTGCAGAAGACCTACCGGTCGCTGCCGCGCCAGCTGTACGACAAGATCGCCGAATCGCTCGAGGAGCCGCTCACCGGAGGCGACGTCGTCGCCGAGTGGACGGCCATGTCGACGATCCCGATCCCGCCGATCGCCGCGCTCGTGCTGTCCCGCGCGTCCCGTCTCAGGGACATTCCCGAGCAGTTGCTCCGGGTCCGAGACGAGTTCAGCGGTTACCGCCGCTACTTCGGTGACTTCAAGGCCGAGTTGCAGGCCGCCGACACGATCCGCGAGCGTCGCAGACTGCTGGCCCGCTACCGAACCCTGCTGGAGGAGGCGAGCGGCCCGCGACGCGAGGCGGTCTCGGTGACCGAGATGCTCAACCTGACGGAGAAGGCGGTCAAGGTGGCCGCCGCCCCGACCTTGCCGACCAGTTACGGCGCCCTGCTGGTGACGCAGCCGGTCGACTGGATCAGCCGTTGGTGGCGCCGCCGCCCGCTGGCCATCCTGTTCCGTCTGGACAGCAAGATGCCCAAGCTCCCGGAGTACCGGCAGTTGGCCGCCCGGCTGTGGGGCCCCGGGCCCGCCGCCCGCCTGCACGACCAGGCCGCCGCGCACGGCGCGAACGTGCGGAAGCTCCTGTCCGAGGCCGAGGTCACCCTCCCCTGAAGGCCCGGCTGCGACGCGGCACGCCCTGCCGAGCGGCGGCGGACGGGGTTGACCCCCGCCCGCCGTCGCCCGACGGTCAGGTGACAGTGATGGTGAGGTTGAGCGAGCGGGTCTCCCCGCTGGTGTAGGTGACCGTCACCCGGGCGGTGTAGGTCCCCTTGCGGGGGTAGCTGTGCGCCGTCGACCGTAGTGTCGATCCGTGCGTGATGGCGCTGTTGTCGCCGAAGTCCCACGCGTAGTCGGTGATACTCTGCCCGGACGGCGCCGTCGCCGTGGCGGTGAGCGTGGTGGTCAGCGGTGCGGTGCCGCCGGTCGGGTTGGCGGCCAGGGACAACGTCCCGCTCGGCTCCTGTTTGACCCCGGCGCCGTTGAACCGCAGCCAGTCGAGGGCGAGCAGGTCCGGGGTGCCGTTGACCTGGGCGGCGTTGACGAACTTCGCGTACAGGGTGGTCGTGCCGGTGGGCTTGTTGGTCAGCGTGACGGTGGGGGAGACCAGGTTGTCCCACCCGCCGGTGGAGCCGATGGTGGCCGTGCCGATCAGCGTGCCGGTGGGCGAGCCGGTGCGCAGTTCGATGGTGCCGCCGAGCCCGCCGTTGGTCACCCCGAGCGTCACCGAGCCGACGTTGCGCAGGTCCGCCGGCCCGAACGCCACCCAGTCGTTGTGGTCGACTTCGCCGAGCCGCTTGCCGGCGCGGGCGGTGGCCCGGTCGTTGACGGTGACGCCGGACTGGGCGCTGAAGTGCTCGGCCTCCTTGCTCTTGGGCTGCAACTGCACGCGGGTCGAGCCGGTCAGCGCCGGTACGCCGCCGGCCGCGCCACCGTCGGTGTACTGCGCGGTGATCAGGGTGTAGAGGTTCTGCCCCGGCCCGTGGCCGTCACCGGCGTCCGCCTCGGTGGCAAGCAGCCCGGAGCAACCGGTGTAGACGTCGAGCGGGTGGGCGTGCGAGTCGTGGCCGAGCTGCGTCTGCACTGTCACCTTGGCGCAGTCGATGGCGCTCTCCTCCGGGTCGGTGACCGTCACCGTGTACGGGATCTTGTCGCCGAAGTCGAAGAACCCGCCGTCGGGCACTGTGATGGTCACCGTCGGTCGGGTGTTGCCGACCACCACGTCGGTGACCGCTGTGGCGGTCAACCCGTTGCCGCTGTTGCGCACTGTCAGCCGGGCGGTGTGCTTCCCGGCCGTGGAGTAGGTGTGGCTCGGGTTGGCGGCGGTGGAGTCGGTGCTGCCGTCGTTTGTGAAGTCCCAGGCGTAGCTGAGCGCCGACCCGTCACCGGCGGACGACCCGGCGGAGGAGAACGTCACAGCGAGCGGCGTACGTCCGGTGTCCGGGGTGGCGGCGATCTTCGCGGTCGGTGGCCGCCCGTTGGCGACGTAGTCGATCCGGTAGATGCCCGCGCCGGCGTTGCTGCCGCCGCGACCGCTGCCGGTGCCCTCGCCGAAGTCGATGACGTAGAGCGAACCGTCCGGGCCGAACTCCGCCTCGAAGGGCTGGATCCAGCTCATGTTGCCGAAGATCCCGTTGATCGACTGGAGGTCACCCACGGCGGTCGGGCCGAAGCGCGTGTTGCTGAAGGTCTGCGCCGTCTTGTGGATCGACAGCGTCTTGAACCACCTGCGGGTCAGCTCATAGGTGATCCACTTGCCCTCGAAGTACTCGGGGAACTTCGTGGTGCGGGTGTTGGCCGGGTCGTAGTCGTAGACCGGGCCGCTCATCGGCCCGCCACCGCCGGTGCCCAGCTCGGGGAACTGGGTGGAGGCGGAGTACGCGTACCAGACCAGCGCGGACTTCGCCGCCGGCAGGGTGGTCAGGCCGGTGTTGTTGGGTGAGTTGTTCACCGGTGCGGCGCAGTTGAACTTCGCCCCCGAGGTGTTGGTGGCGAAGTTGTAGTCGTTGAACGGGATGTTGTTGCCCACGCAGTACGGCCATCCGAAGTTGCCGGCGCTGGTGATCCGGTTGAACTCGACAGTCCCCTCCGGACCGCGGTTGGGGTCGGCGGCGCGGGCGTCCGGACCGTAGTCGGCCACCAGCACCGCGTTGGTCTGCGGTTCGACGGTGATCCGGAACGGGTTGCGCATGCCCATCGCGTAGATCTCCGGCCGGGTCCTCGCGGTGCCGGCCGGGAAGAGGTTGCCGCTGGGCACCGTGTACGTACCGTCGGACTGTGGGGTGATCCGCAGGATCTTGCCGCGTAGGTCGTTGGTGTTGCCGGCGGTGCCCTGGGCGTCCCAGGCGGCGCGGCCGGCGCGCTCGTCGACCGGGGTGTAGCCGCTGGAGGCGAACGGGTCGGTGTTGTCACCGATCGCCGCGTAGAGCCGCCCGGCGGCGTCCATTGCCAGCGACCCGCCCATGTGCGAGTTGGCCCGGCCCTCACCCCGGTAGGTGGGGACGGTCAGCAGGCGTTTCTCCGAGGAGAGCGCGACGCTGTTGTTGGCGACAGTGAACCGGGACAGGTTGAGCTGTTTGAGGGTCTTGTCCGACCAGAGCAGGTAGATCCAGCCGTTGCTGGCGAAGTTGCGGTCCAGGGTCATCCCGAGCAGCCCGTCGGACTGGTCGGTCATCGCCGAGGTGTACGCGAAGTCCAGCAGCGTGGTGACCTGGAGGGTGTCGGAGTTGACCACCTTCAGCGCGCCGGTGCGTTGGATGTAGTAGACCTTCCGGTCCGGGCCGACGGCCAGCTCGAAGGGGTCGGCCAGGTTCTCGGTGACCAGCCCCACCCGTTCGAAGTTGCTGGTCTTGGTGGCCGAGCAGTCACCGGCGACCGCGCCGGCCGCCCACTCGATGCCGTAGCGCAGGTGCTCCAGGAAGGTCGGGGTGCTGAACTGGGAGCTGGCGTGCCCGCCTGCGGTGAACCAGGACCGGCCGCCGTCGTAGCGCTGACACCAGGAGTACGCGTGGTCGACGCCCTCGTCCAGGCCGTTGATCCCGTCGCGCACCTTGATCTGGGCGAGGGTGTGCACGTTGCCGGTCGGGTTGGTCCGCCAGTTGTACCACTCCTCGCTCTGCTCCCAGAGCTCCGGCAGGTTGCGCGTCGAGGGGTGCGCCCGGTCGAGCACCTTGACCCGGCCGGGGAAGGTGCCGCCGGTGGACGAGAAGTCGGGGTGGTAGTCGAAGATCGTGCCGACCAGGCCCTCGTACCAGGGCCAGTCACGTTCGCTGGCCGACGCGGCGTGCAGGCCGGCCCAACCACCGCCGTTGCGGATGAACGTCTGCAACGCGGCCCGCTGGCTGGCGTTGAGCAGGTCACCCGAGGTCGGGAGACTGTTGGTGTTGTTGAACACGAGAGCGTCGAAGGTGGCGAGGTTGGCGTCGGTGAAGGCCGCCGCGTCGGTGGTGGCGACGACCTCGAAGTTGTGGGCGGCGCCGAGCTGCTGGATCGCTGCGATGCCGGCCGGGATCGAGTCGTGGTAGAAGTTGGTGATCTTGGAGAAGACCAACACCCGGAAGCGCGGGGCGGCCTCGGCGGGCAGGGCGGTGGTGGTGCTCACCACGGTGGCGATGGCGAGCAGGATCAGGCAGAACGCACGGAGGTGTCGGGGCATGGGGGCGCTCCCTGTCGGACGGTGAGGGGTCGGAAAGCGCTTTCTCGCTGCCCGCACCACGGTACTGACAGCCAGTGACGACCGTCAATAGCTTGCTGGTAAGCGGTTTCCCGCCCCGGCGACGTCCGCGCCTCGGTGACCCCACGAACCGATGGGTACGGCCTAAGCTGTCCTCTGGATACGTCCGGTGACGCTGTGGATGCTGCGTGTTCCACCGACCTGGGGAGGTCTCATGACGGTGCCGTCCACGTCGGAATTGCCCGAGGGTCGCGGTGCCGACCGGATCGACACCACGACCGTGCATCCGGCTCGCCGCTACAACTACTGGCTCGGCGGCAAGGACAACTTCGCCGTCGACCGGGAGTCCGGCGACCAGATCGCGGCCGTCTACCCAGGGGTGCGCACGCTCGCCCGGGAAAACCGAGCCTTCCTCGGCCGGGCGGTCCGGTTCCTCGCCGACGAGGTCGGCGTCCGGCAGTTTCTCGACATCGGCACCGGCATCCCGAGCGCCGACAACACCCACGAGGTGGCCCAGTCCGTCGCCCCCGACTCCCGGGTGGTCTACGTCGACAACGACCCGATGGTGCTGGTCCACGCCCGGGCGCTGCTGACCAGCGACCCGGCCGGCGCCACCGCCTACCTGGACGCCGACCTGCGCGACCCGGAGAAGATCCTCGCCGACCCGCAGCTGCACGCCACAGTGGACCTGTCCCGACCGGTGGCGCTGGTGCTCATCGCCGTGACGCACTTCCTCACCGACGACGACCGCCCACACGAGCAGGTTGCCCGCCTGCTCGACGCGCTGCCGTCGGGAAGCTGGCTGGCGCTGACCCACTTCACCACCGACCACATCCCCGCCGAGATCGTCAGGCGGATGGAGGCCGAGTTCGCCGCCGGCCGGATGAAGCAGGACGCCGTCCCCCGCGACCGCGCCGAGTTCGCCCGCTTCTTCACCGGTCTGGAGCTGGCCGAACCGGGCATCGTCCCGGTCACTGAGTGGCGGCCTCAGGTGCCACCTGAGCAGCGCCCGCCCCTAACCGACGCCTCCATCTACGGCGCGGTGGCCCGCAAGCCCTAACCGGCCCGATCAGGACTTCGTCGCTAGGCACGGCCTGACCAGCTGGTGCTCTGACCACGAACGTTCACGGTGTTGGATGACACGCCGCTCAGCCTCCGAGGTGGGCGCCGTGTCCGCGTTGAGGCTGTGCCGGTGGCACAGCCCGTGCGTGTGCGGCGGCTGTCCGACTAGGAAGGTCAGCAGCGGCTGCGAATTACGAACGCCAACGACGATGGGGCCAGCCCGCCGTACGAACGGCAGCCTGACCCACACCGTGAACGTTCGTGGTCAGAGCACTAGCAGGGCTTGGCGTACCAGTACGGGTCGAACTCCACCCAGCTTGCGCCGGCTCCGTCGACGAAGCCGTGGGCTTCATTGCCGTTCTGGTCCAGTAGATAGGCCCAGTAGCTCGGAGTCTGGTTGTTGTAGACGGACCCCCAGCCGTTCCAGTTGAACAGCGCGTAGTTGCCACAGGCGTAGATCACGAACATGCGGCCGCGGAAATCGCCCTCGGTGTAGAGGCACAGGGCGGTGTAGGGGCAGGAGCCAGCGGTCTGCGAGGAGATCCCGGAAACGCTTGCGTTGTTGTTGTCGTCGGGGCCGGCCTGGATGGCCTGCGCGGAGATTCCGGCAACGCTCGCGCGGTTGCTGTCGTCGGGGTTGGCGTGGGCGGCCGAGGGCACCGTGAGGGTGGCGACGACAGCGGCGAGTGCGGCGATGAGGAACAGCCGTGGTTTCATGCGACCACAGTGATCAATGTATGGCACTGCGTCAATAGACTCGATATGTGGGGAAAATAACGCATGCGTCCCGTTCTCGTGAAACCCCAGAGGGATGCCGCGGCCGGATCCTCGCCGGCAGTGGCGCCGAGCGTGGGGAGACGGGTGGTCCGCACACCGTCGGCGGTGAGCGACAGCGGGTTTCGCCGCCACCGCTGGGGCGTCGGGCCGGGCCCTTGCCGGTCAGGCAAACGGCTTCGGGTCGAAGCTGATGCCGCCCCGTTCGGCCATCCGGAGCACCCGAGCGCCGTAACGCGGGGGTTGGCGCAGGTAGAGGGTGTAGCCCGTCGCCTGGAACCTCAGGTCCAGGTCGCGCCCTTCCAGGTGCCAGCAGGGCTCCCCTGGCTGTGAGGGAGCCTCCTGGCGCAGGCTCTTCAACTCGAACGGCAGACAGATGGAGTCCAAGCTGCCGACGATGTCCCACACGCTGTGGAAGATCAACGTGGCCGGCGCGACCCAGAAGTGAATCTGCCCAATCGGCCCCGGATCGATCCGGCGCACGATGTAGTCGAGGTCGAGATGCAGTTTCGTGGCCGACGGCGCGGTGGGGTCGAGGTCGTCGTCCTCCCGGTAGTCCAGTGTCGAGTCTTCCGGTGGGCCCTCGTCGTCAGTGACGGCGAGCGCGTGAATTCGGCAGTAGTCCCACGATGTTTCCACAAGGTCCCGATCGGTCAAGGTGGCCTTACGGAGACCAGATTCGGGGTGCACATCCGTCGTCATGAAACGATTATCGCCAGCCGCGTCGACAGCGCCAGATGTCATTCTGCGCGTGCGGGCTCCGCCGGCCGGGCGAAGAAGCGAACGATGTCCTCCGCAGCGGTAGGGGACAGCGTCATCGCCTGGACCCGTGCGGACATGTCGGCGATCGGGTGAATCCTGCTGAACATCGACTCTTCGTACGTCCGAATCGCCGAATTCGGGTCGGCCGGGTTGGCGGCGAGCCGGCTGGCGAGTTCTGCGGCGTCGAGCATGGCCTGGTTCGCGCCCTCGCCGACCGGTGGCATGAGGTGCGCGGCGTCGCCGATGAGGGTGACGCCCGGCCGGCTGGTCCAACGCGTGTCGGTGGGCATCGCCTCGATCAGGCGTGGCGTCGGCGCGCACTCGGCGGCCTCGATGAGTGCGGTGAGGCGGGGGTTCCAGCCAGCGAACAGGTCCAGCAGGGCGCGCTTACTGCGGTACGTATCCAGGGACCGGTCCTTTGCGCGCAGCGAGATCCCGACCCGGAGGTTGCCGTCGCCGAGACGTTGCGCTGCCAGGATCTGGTTCACCCCGACGCACCACAGGTTGCCGGGGCCGACCAGCTCGGCGAGATCGGGATGACGCCGGTCGACGTCGTCGACGCTCAACTCCACCAGAGTGGCCACATAGGACAATCCGACGTCGGTCAGCAGCGACCGGACGACTGAGCGCGCGCCGTCCGCGCCGACGAGGATGTCGCAGCTGGCTCGGTGGCCGTCGTGGAACGTCAGCTCCCAGCCCTCGTCGGGTCGTGGGGTCGCCGCGACGAGCCGGTGCCGCCAGGCAACCATGTCGTCGGGGAGGGAGTCGAGCAGGAGATCACGCAGTGCGCTCCGGTCGATCTCGGGACGTCCGGAGAATGAGCCAGGTTGCGGCTCGTGGTGCACCAGGATGCGTCCGGTCGGGTCGAGGATGCGATGTTCCTCGCCCTCGGGTCGTGCCTCCGACCGAAACCGGTCGGCGAGACCCGCCTCGGCAAGGGCCAGTTGCCCGGACTCCGGGTGCAGATCGAGGGCACCGCCCTGGGGCCGCGCGGATCGGCTTGCTTCCCGGTCGTACACCACCGCGTCGATGCCGTGTCGGTGCAGGATCCGAGCCAGCGTCAACCCGCCGAGTCCACCACCGGCGATCGCAATTCGCGTTCTCACGGCGCTACCGTACACTGTATCGGTGGATACACCGTACGGTAGCGAGCCGTTGTCCGTTTGGGAACGGCCCGAACCGCAGCCGCGGGCGGTGCCGGTGCCGTTGAGCCGCGAGAAGATCGCCGCTACGGCGATCCGGCTTGCCGACGCGCACGGCCTCGACGGGCTGTCACTGCGCAAGATCGCCAAAGAGCTCGGTGTCGGCCCGATGCGGCTCTACGACTACGTGATCAACAAGTCGGAGTTGCTCGATCTCATGGTCGACGTCGTCTACGCCCGGATCGCCGAGGTGGGCCAGCGCTCCGGGTGGCGCGACACGGTGCTGGCCATCGCCCACGCGACCCGCGCTGCCGCCCTCGACCACGAGTGGTTCTCCGACGTGCTCGGCGGACGGCCACACCTGGGACCACACGCGCTCGCCGTGGGCGAAGCGACCGCCGCGGCGCTCAGTGCGGCCCCCGGTGTGCGTGACATCGACGATCTCCAGCGAGCGGTGGGCGCCCTCAACGCCTTCATCATCGGATCGGTCCGCAGAGAGGTCACCGAACGACGCACCGCACGTTCCACCGGCACCGACGAAGCCGCCTTCCAGGCCAGCCTCGGCCCTTACCTCACGCGCATGTTGAGAACCGGCAGGTACCCCACAGTGGCCCGGCTCGTCATCGACGGCGCCCACCTCAACGCCGAGGAGACCTTCAACCACAACCTGACCACCATCCTGGACGGCATCACGCGCCGACGCTCGACGTGATCCGTTGCGCTGCGGCCAGCGGCTCGCCGACGCTACGTGTCTCGCTGAGCGATATACCTGTGAGTCATAGATATACCTCTGCGGTATACCGCACTCCACCACCCTGACCCGCTCGACTGGTCGTACCCACGCACGGCGACGCGAGTCCAGACAGGAGCCCACGAGTGGACGTCAGCCTGGCGACGCGTGAGACGGGGGAGCTGCGACAGGGGCTCGGTCGTCGGACCCCTCCGGCAGGGTGATGGGGGCCGCGATGATCCGGCTGGGCACCACCGGCGCGTCCCGGCCGGTGCCCCGCCGGCTGTCGCCGCCGGAGGATTCCTCGTGGTAGTCCTGCTCCACGTTGACCGACCAGACGTCGTGCCTACTCCCGGTGGCGATGTTCTCGGCGGTGAGCATCGCGGTCAGCATCGAGTGGTCCTGGTTGTTGTAGCGGTGCATGCCGTTGCGCCCCACCGGGTGCACGTTCGGCACCGCCTCGGTCAGCCAGGCCCGGATCACGTCCACGTTGTGCTGGTAGCGCTCGTCGTACACCGGGTAGGCCTTGGGCATGCGCACGACGTAACCGGCCTCCACCACGCCCTGTCGAACCAACCCCAACCGCTCCAGCTCCGCGGTGGCGAGCGCCACGAGGTCGGCATCCGGGGTACGCCACATCTCGTCGTCCTCGAACACGAAGTACTCCAGGCCCAGGCAGGTGCGGCCGTCCTTGACGAGGTACGGCGACCAGGAGCCGAAGTTCTGGATCCGGCCCACCCGTACCCCCGGGTCGTGCACGTAGATCCAGTTGTCCGGGAACGAGAACTCCGCCGGCACGACCAGGGCGACCGTCAGGAAGTCGCGGTAGCGCAGGTCGGCCGCGCAGGCCAGCACCTCCGGCGGCGCCGGCGGGTGCAGCGCGGTCACCAGCTCCGAGATCGGCATGGAGGAGATCACGTGGTCGGCAGCTTCGGTACGCTGCCCGCCCGCGCCGTTGATCGTCACGCTGATCGCCCGCCGGCGGGCCGGGTCGCGGTGCACGGCCGTTACCCAACTACCGGTGGACAGTTGCCCGCCCCGCTCGCGAACCTGCTCGGCGCAGCGCTCCCACATCATCCCGGGCCCGTACTTCGGGTACTGGAACTCCTCGATCAGGCTGGTCACGTCCGTGCGTCGACGCCGGGGCAGCAGCGCGTTGCGGATGGCCGTGGCCAGCGACAGGTTCTTGATCCGTTGCGCCGCCCAGTCGGCCTGCAACCGGTCCGCCGGCATACCCCAGACCTTCTCGGTGTACGTCTTGAAGAAGATCGAGTACAGCCGCCAGCCGAACCGGGCCGACACCCAGCCCTCGAAGTGTGACTGGTCCCGTGGCGGCCGCAGCCGGGCGCGGGCGTACGAGCCGAGGCAGCGGACGGCCTCCGGCAGACCCAGGTTGCGCAGCGCGTTCACGGCACTGAGCGGGTAGTTGAACAGGGCGCCCCGGTAGAAGATGCGGCTCATCCGAGGCCGGGTCAGGAAGTCCTCGTCCGGCAGGATCTCGTGCCAGAACGCCTCCACCCGGGGCACCTTTGTGAAGAACCGGTGCCCGCCGATGTCGAACCGCCACCCGTCGCGCTCCACTGTTCGACTGATCCCGCCGACCACCTCGTCGGCCTCGAACACCTGCACCGAGCGGCCGTGCCGGAGCAGCTCGTACGCCGCGGTGAGCCCGGCCGGCCCCGCACCGATGACCACAGTGCCGTTCTGCTCACTCATGCTGACGCGCTCCCTGCTCACCGCCGTGGTTGAGGCGCGGCGTCTACCCGCTATGCGCAGAATGTCACACTTAGTGGTAGCTGGTCCCCGCTTCGGCGGGGCACGCTGGCGGCGTACCACGAGAAGAGCGACTTCCCCGCGCGGCCGGCGACCGGGGGAGCGGGGAAGCGGGGCAGATGGACCGGTGGCGCAGCGGCGCGGCGACGCTGGCCGCCCGGGCCGTCGCGGCCGGCCGCGGCGGAGCGCGCCTGGCCCGTCGGGTGCCGGCGCCCTGGCCGTACGTCATCGGCCTGTTCCTCGGCGCGAAGCTGCTGCTCACCCTGCTCGGGCTCCTGGTCCTGCACGCCTGGGACGGCGTCCCCGGTGCCCCGCCGCCGGATGAGGCGTTGATGTGGGCGCAACAGCGGGAGATCTCCGGGCACCGGTGGATCTCCTTCTGGTTCGCCTGGGACTCGCTGCTCTACCTACGGCTGAGCGAGCTGCCCCTGAGCGGGCCGTGGCGAGACTTCGGCTTCCCCCTGCTGTACCCGTTCCTGGCCCGGCCGGTCGGCGTGCTGCTCGGCGGCGACACCGCACTGGCCCTGTTGCTGATCAGCAACGTCGGGTTCCTGCTGGCGCTCTGGTACGGCTACCGGCTGGCGGAGCTGCTGCTCGGCGACGCGTACGCGGCCCGCCGGTTCACCCGGTACCTGGTGCTGCTGCCGACCGCGTTCCTGTTCCAGGCCGCGCTGACCGAGTCGCTCTTCGTCTGCCTCGCGTTGGCCACCTTCTACTACGCCGAGCGACACCGGTGGCTACTGGTCGGCGTGATCGGCTACTTCCTGGCGATGAGCCGCTCCGTCGGCCTGCTCGTGGCGCTGCCGCTGGCCCTGGTGCTGCTGCGGCAGCACGACTGGCGGCTCGGGCCGCGCGCCCTGCTCGGCTACCTCCGGATCGGCTGGCCGTTGCTGCTGCTCCCCGCCGGGTGGTTCACCTTCATGGTGTACTGCCGGTGGCGGGGCGGGGACTGGTTCGCCTACCAGCACGCCCAGGAGACCGGATGGGGCATCGAGGTGCAGAACCCCGTTCCGGTGCTGCTGAACGGGTTGACCGGGGAGCTGCGCGACGCCGCTCGGGCGTGGTTCGCCGTGGCCGTCCTCGCCGTGCTGGTCGCCGGGTTCCGCCGCCGGGACCTGGCCTACCTGGTGTACGGCGTCCTCATGGTGCTGGTGCCGCTGTCGATGGGCCCGCCGGTGTACAAGAGCCTGCTGCGCTATCTGCTCGCCGCTTTCCCGGTCGCGCTGGTGCTGGCCCGCTGGGCCCGCCACGCCAGCGTCGACGTGTGGCTGACAGCGACGCTCGCCGTGGTGCAGGGCGTGCTGTTCGTCCTCTGGCTCACCTACTGGACCCACATGATCATCTGATCGGCGCCGCCAACCCCTCCTACCTGACCGTGGCCCAGTTCGCCGCGCTGCGGACCCACCTGCCGCAGTGAGCGGAGGGCGGCCGTGCCTCGACGAGGTGCCTGTGCGAGCCTCCTACGGACCTGAGAATCGCACTGAGTGGAGGCCCGGTGTTCGCCCTGCCGCTGACCGAGGACGTCGAGCTGCGCCCGTTGAACCCGTGGCTGGCCGAGGAGTTCCTCACCCACCTCGACCGGGCCCGCGAGCACATCCAACCCTGGGTGTCGCCGTCGTTCGTCGCCACCGACCTGCCGTCGGCCCGTGCGGTGTTGCAGCGGTACGCCGACCTCTGGGCCAGCGACAGCGGTGGCATCTGGGGGCTGTGGTGGCGGGGCACGCTCGTCGGCGGGGTCATGTTCGTGTCGTTCGACGTGACCCGTGGCGTCTGCGAGGTCGGTTGCTGGGTGGAGCCGGCGGCGCAGGGCAGGGGCCTGGTCGCCCCGGCGGTGCGCCGGATCGTCGACTGGGCGGTGCGCAGGCGTCGCATCCAGCGGGTGGAGTGGCGGACCAACGCCGACAACACCCGCAGCAAGGCCCTCGCCGACCGGCTCGGCCTGCGCCTCGACGGCACGCTGCGCCAGGTCAGCCCGGGTCCGCACGGTCGGATCGACCTTGAGGTCTGGTCGGTGCTGGCCGACGAGTGGTCCGCCCGCCACGCACCGTCCACTGACGACAGCGAATAGTTGTCATACCCGCGCGGCACCATGCATCCATGGCCGTCCCCGCGCTCACCCCTCATTCCGACCCGCCGCGTTCCGTGCCGCTGCGTGAGGCGCGCACCCGGTTCAGCCAGCTCGTCGCGCTGGCCGAGCTGACCGACGCGGTCACCGTCGTCACCCGCGACGGCGATCCCCGCCCGGTCGCCGCGATCGTCCCCGCCGCAGCCGCCCGCAGCGGCGCCCAGGCCCGCGCCGACGCCGACCGGCTCGCGACGGTCACCGCCGGCTGGGCCCGTCGCCTCGAGGAGCAGCACCGACGCAGCACACAGCGGCACGCCGCCGAGCTTGGCGCGGTCCGCGCGGCGCTGGCCGAGGCGTGGGCCGAGCTGGACAGCCGGGTCGTCCCGGGCAGCGACCCGACGCTGGCCCGGCTGCGCGCCGCACACGCCGACCTGCTCGCCGGCTGACCCGCGTCCGCGCGGCGTTGGCTGCACCCGCGCGGGTGACGATGTGGCCGGCGTCGGGTCAGCCCGTGGCCGGGTACGCGTGGGTCTCGGTCGCCTTGACCGCCACCCAGACCCGCTGGCCGGGGATCAGCCGTAGCTGTGCGGCGGCGGCCGGCGTGACGTCGGCGGCCACCCCGATCGGTCCGTCCAGTTGCACCCGCACGTTGTCACCGTGGCGCTGGACGCCGGTCACTGTGCCCGCCCAGGTGTTCCGTGGGCTGCCCTCCGGCCGGGCCGGGTGCAGAGCCACCGCGGCCGGACGGAACGCCACGAACGCTTCGCCGTCCAACCGGTCGGCGACAGTGAGGGTCAGCTCCGGCGACACCCGCACCCCGTGCCCGTCGGCGCGACCCCGGTACAGGTTCAGCCCGACCAGCCGGGCGACGTAGTCGGTGCGCGGGCGGGCGGTGACGCTCGACCCGTCGCCCTCCTGCACCACCCGGCCACCCTCGACGATGACCAGCCGGTCGGCCAACGCCAGCGCGTCCAGCGGGTCGTGGGTGACCAGCACCGTCGCGCCCGCGTGCGCCGACAGGTGCCGGTGCAGCTCCGCGCGGGTGTCCAGCCGGGTGCGGGCGTCCAGCGCGGCGAGCGGCTCGTCCAACAGCAGCAGCGACGGCGCCACGGCCAGCGCGCGGGCCAGCGCCACCCGCTGCGCCTGGCCGCCGGAGAGCTGCCGCGGCTTGCGCTGCGCCTGCGCGTCAAGCCCCACCCGGCCCAGCCACTCCCGGGCCGTGGCGCGGGCGGCCCGCCGCTCGACGCCGTGCCGGCGCGGCCCGAAGGCCACGTTGTCCAATGCGCTGAGGTGCGGAAACAGCAGGTAGTCCTGGAAGACGACGCCGATCGACCGGCGTTCGGTGGGCACCCAGCCACCGGTCGCCGGGCGGTCCAGGTCGACGTCGTCGAGGGTGACGTGCCCGTCGGTGAGGGGATGCAGGCCGGCCAGCGCCCGCAGCGCTGTGGTCTTGCCGGCACCGTTCGGACCGAGCAGCGCCACCACCTCGCCCGGCGCGACCCGCAGCGGCACGTCGAGCCGAAAGACGCCCCGGTCGACGACGAGCCGCGCGTCGAGAAGCCGGTCGCTCATGCGGTGGTCATCCAGCGGTCCCGCAGCGCCACCAGGATGCCCACCGACACGACGAGCAGCACCAGGCTGAGCACGATCGCGGACTCCAGGTCCGTCTCCAACGCCAGGTAGACGGCGAGCGGCATGGTCTGCGTCCGACCGGGGTAGTTGCCGGCGAAGGTGATGGTGGCACCGAACTCGCCGAGCGCCCGCGCCCAGCAGAGCACCGCCCCGGCGGCCAGGCCGGGCGCCACCAGCGGCAGCGTGACGTGGGTGAAGGTGGTCCACCGGCTGGCGCCCAACGTCGCAGCGGCCTCCTCGAAGCGGTGGTCGGCGGCACGTAGCGCACCCTCCACGGCGATCACCAGGAACGGCATGGCGACGAACGCCTCGGCCAGCACGACACCCGTGGTCGTGAAGGGCAGGGTGATGCCGAACGTGCTGTCGAGCCAGCCGCCGAGCAGGCCCCGCCGACCGAAGACCAGCAACAGCGCCACCCCACCGACCACCGGCGGCAGCACGAGCGGCACGGTGACCAGCGCGCGTACCAGCCGACGGCCGGGAAACTCGATCCGGGCCAGGACCCAGGCGAGCGGCACCCCGAGCAGCAGACAGAGCGCGGTGGCCAGGGTGGCGGTCTGCACCGACAGCCGCAGGGCGGTCAACGCGCCCGGCTCGGTGAGCCGCTCGGGCAGGGTCGTCCACGGTGTCCGGATCAGCAGCCCCGCCAACGGCAGGACGAGGAACAGCAACCCCAGCCCGGCGGGGATCACCAACGCCGCCGGCACCCGCCCCCGCCGTCGAGACGTGGCCGGGCGACCGCGGCGTGCGTCGTGGGTGTGGACCTGCCTCACGGAGCCTGGAACCCCGCCTCGGCGAGGACCGCCTGCGCCGGCGCCGAACGGACGTACGCGACGAAGGCCCGTGCGCCGTTCGGATTCGGCGCGTCCTTCAACGCGACGATCGGATAGTCGTTGACCGCCCGCGCCGACTCGGGAAACTCCACGCCGGTCACGTCGGCGCTCGCCGCCCGCGTGTCCGTGCGGTAGACCAGTGCCGCGTCGACCTCGCCGAGCTTGACCTTGGCGAGCGCACCCTTGACGTCCCGTTCCAAGGTGACCGGCGTCAGCGCGACGCCGGCCGCGTCCAGGGCGGTGCGGGCCGCCGCGCCGCAGGGAACCTGACTGGCGCAGAGCGCCACCTTCACACCCGGGCCGGTCAGGTCGGCCAGGCCGGCCACTGCCGTCGGGTTGCCCCGGGGCACCGCGATCACCAGCTGGTTGCGGGCGAAGACGCTCGGCGCGCCGTCGGCGTCGCCGGCCTCGACGACAGTGGTCATGTTCGCCGGGGCGGCCGAGGCGAACACGTCCGCCGGCGCCCCCTGGGTGATCTGGTTGGCCAGGGCGGAACTGCCGGCGACGTTGAGGGTCACGCGACTGCCCGGGTTGGCGGCCTCGAAGTCCTTCCCGATGCGGGTGAACGACTCGGTCAGCGAGGCCGCCGCGAACACGGTCACCGGGCCGGTCACCCGCCCGTCCCCACCGCCGCCGGTTGCCCGGCCGTCGCCGCCCGCGCCGCAGCCGGCCACCGCCAGGCCCGCCGCCACCAGGACAGCCACCGCCGTACGCCTGCTCCGCGCGACCGTCACCGCGTTCATCTGGCCGACCGTCCGCGAGCCGGGGCGGGTGCGGCCCGCTCCACCACGACCGTTGTCGACTTGATCACCGCAACGGCCACCGAACCGACCCGCAGGTCTAGCTCGTCGACGGCCTCCCGGCTCATCAGCGACACGACCCGGAACGGGCCCGCCTGGATGTCGACCTGGGCCATCACCGTGTCCTTGCGGACGTCGACCACGATGCCGCGCAACCTGTTGCGGGCCGAGGAGAACTCGGCGCCCGCATCCGGGTCGGTGGCCTGAGCGCGAGCGAACGACGCCAGGTCGACGCCGTCGACGACCCGGTGGCCGTGCTCGTCGCGCCCGGCCGTCAGGCGCCCGGCGTCCACCCAGCGGCGAATGGTGTCGGCGCTGACGCCGAGCAGGTCGGCCGCCTCCCCGATCCGGTACGTCGTCACCCGCTCACCCTAACGGCCGCATTTGCCATGGCGAAAGCCCGGCATGGGCAGCAACCGCGTGAACGAGGGGGTAGCAGGGCCAGCAGTTGCGTCTGACTTCTCGGTCTCACGACGCCTGCGGCTCCCTGGGGCGCGTGCGGACGACCCGTTGCGGCGTCAGGGCCGGCGGGGGTGGCCCTTGAGGTGCCGGCCCAGCTCGCGGGCGATCTCCCGGTTGGCGTCGCGCTCGGCCAGCGTCTGCCGCTTGTCGTAGGAGCGCTTGCCCTTGGCGAGGGCCAACTCGACCTTGGCGTAGCCGTTCTCGAAGTACATCGACAGCGGAACGAGGGTCACCCCGCCCTCGCGGACCTTGTCCAGGATCCGGTCGATCTCGGCGCGGTGCAGCAGCAGCTTGCGGTTGCGACGCGGGGCGTGGTTGGTCCACGTGCCGTAGGTGTACTCGGCGATGTGCAGGCCGTACAGCACGATCTCGCCGTCGCGCTCGTGCGCGAACGCGTCCACCAGCGAGGCCCGCCCCTCGCGCAGTGACTTGACCTCGGTGCCGACCAGCACGATGCCCGCCTCGTACGTGCGCAGCACCGTGTACTCGTGCCGGGCCTTCTTGTTCGAGGCGATCAACCGGCGGGCGGATGGCTTGGACGGGGTCACCAGGCGACGATATCCGGCCGCCGGAGTAGTCGTACCGGCCGGCTCAGTCGCGTGCCGGGCGCGCGCGGCGTAGTCGCGCGGTGAGGTCCCGTACCGCGTCCCCGAACGCCTCCTGCGACTCACACGGCCAGTGCCCGAGGATCGGTGGGGGAACGCTGTCGCTGGGTGCCGGCACCACGTCCTGCGGGTCGGTCAACCGCCGGTCCACAGTCGCCGGCGGACCGGTCAGCGTCTCGGCCTCCCCGGGACGGTGGGAGGCGAAGATCCAGCCGCCGATCGGGTCGGTGTCGCGCCACAGGTTGATCCAGCGCCAGCCGATCCGTTCGCCAATCTCCCGCAGCGCCGGCTCGTCGGCGTAGGCGGGGAACAGGCGGGAGTACAGGCGGCCCAGCGGCGACCCGTAGGTCAGCAGGGCTACCCGCTCGGTGATCCGGGTGGGCAGTTGCAGGACCGTGGCGGCGAGCAGCACCGAGCCGTGGCTGTGTCCGGCAAGCAGCACACCGTGCCCCTGTTCCACCAGGTAGGTGATCCGCTTGGCCAACTCCGGCACGGCCCGCTCGGCGTAGCAGGGCGGCGCGAACGGGTGCGCCGCGCGGGGCCAGAAGGTGCCCAGATCCCAGAGGACCCCCACGTACCGACGGAACTGCGCCGTCCGGTACGCGAAGATGCCGCCCACCACCAGGCCGAGCAGGATCGCGGCGATCACGTAGCTACCCGACCCGATCAGGAAGTTGACCATGTTTTCCGGCACTCCGACGTAGCGCTGCGCCACGTCGCCGGGTAGGAGCTGGAGCAGGCCGAGCACGCTGGTGGCCAGGCCGAGCGCCGCCAGGCCGGCGTACACCACGGAGAGCGGCTCCAACCGTTCGGTGAAGCGGGCCCGCGCCACCGCCTGCTCCACCCGCCGCAGCCGGTCCGCCGCCTGCGGCGGCGCGTCCGGGAAGTCGGCGGCCACGATCGCGCGCGCGGCCCGCCGCCGCCCGCGCCGGGTCAGCCTGGTGACCAGGCCGGCCACCAGCAGCGCGGTCACCACTGCCAGGAAAAACCCGAAGATCGCCCATTTGTACGCCAGGGGAGGGCTGGTCTCCAGGCCGTCCGCGGTCGTCCCCTCGCGGTCGAGCAGGTCCGCCACCCGGTAGACCAGCTCGGCCGAGAACGCCACGGCGAGGCCGGCCGAGATCGTGATGAAGACCGGCGCTCCCAACGCGCGGATGGGTGACCGGCTCTGCCCGCCGCCCCGTCGCCAGATCACCAGCGCGGCGAGCGCGATCACCAGCACCGTCTGGCTGACGAACAGCCAGGCCACGATCGCGCCGTAACCGGGCAGCGCACCGCCTTGCGGCCACGGTGCCGGGCTGATGACGACGTGCACGGCCACCAGCATCGTCAGGCCGCAGGCGATGATGCGCAGCCCGCGGAAGACGCCGTCCACCCGGGGCGACGGGTCGGTGCGGTCCATGCTCGGCACCACGGTGACCAGGATCAGACAGGCCAGCAGCGCCGCCCCGGTGGCCGTCAGCAGGGTCACCATCACCCACGAGCGGTGCTGGCTGGCCCGCGCGGCCAGCAGGCTGGCGCTCAGCGTGGTGAACGCCGCCGCGACGTGGACCGAGCGCAGCCGACCCACCAGCGGCTCGCCGTCCCATTGGCCGACGGCGCTCAACTGGTGTTTCGACGTCGGCGTCGACGGCGTCCGGAACGCGTCGAACGAATGGCCCGGGCGGGCGCCCAGCCACCAGACCAGCCCGATGGCGGCGACCGGCACGAGCGCCAGCACTCCCAGGCGCAGCCCGGGCGGGCGCCCACCGAGCCAGGACAGCCAGCTCCGGCCGGCCAGGCACGACGGGCTGTCCATGCAGCGCCACGCGACCAGGTCCAGCGCCACCCCGACGATGGAGAGCACGTAGAGCACGGTGAGGGTGAGGGCGAGCACCCGGCACAGCGCCATGAAGCCGCGCTTCGAGACGGTGTTCGCCGGGCGCATCCAGAGCGCCACGTTGCACAGCATGAACGGCAGCAGGAAGACCAGCGACAGCGTCCGCACGGCCGTGCCGGACGGCAGGTCACTCCAGCGGTACGCCTCCAGCGTCACCCCGTCCGTCCCGGTGGAGTCCGGATAGCCGGGGCGCGGTCGGTAGAAACCGCCGCTGCGGTCCCCGGCGACCTGGTGCACGTACGGCCGGTCCAACACCTGGTCCGCGCCCGCGCCGGAGACACCGTGCACCCGCAGCTCCACGATCCCGCCCGACGTCGTCGGTCCGGTCGGTGTCGCGTCCGCCATGGGCCCCCCGAGGTGTGCGCGGCAACCGGGAGGGTCGTCGATGTCCGGCCACCCGCGCGGCTTCCCGGCTTACCCGTCTGCCGGGCGGTCAACCGTGGGCCGGGCCTCGGCGATGGTGCAGTCGACCCTCGACAGGTGATTTCATGGCGCCATGGCGAACCCGGTGATCCTGACCGTCGACGACGACCCCGTGGTGTCCCGGGCGGTGGCCCGGGACATCCGGCGCCGCTACGGCGACCGCTACCGGGTGTTGCGGGCGTCCTCCGGGCCGGAGGCGCTGGACGCGCTACGCGAGGTCAAACTGCGCGGCGAACAGGTGGCGCTGCTGCTGGCCGACCACCGGATGCCGGAGATGACCGGTGTCGAGTTCCTGGAAGCGGCCATGGACATCTTCCCGGCGGCCCGCCGGGTGCTGCTCACCGCGTACGCGGACACCGACGCCGCGATCGAGGCCATCAACGTGGTCGACCTGGACCACTACCTGCTCAAGCCCTGGCACCCGCCGGAGGAGAAGCTGTACCCGGTGGTCGACGGGCTGCTGGAGGCGTGGGCGCTCACCCCGGACGCGGCCAGCGCGGAGATCCGGGTCGTCGGGCACCGCTGGTCGGCGCCGTCGTTCAAGGTCCGCGACTTCCTGGCCCGCAACCTGGTGCCGTACCGGTGGCTGCTGTCCGACGACCCGGAGGGCGTCCGGCTGCTCGACGCGGCCGGGGCCACCGAGGCGGACGTGCCGCTGGTGGTGACGCCGGAGGGCAAGGCGTTGGTCGCCCCGAGCGAGGCCGAGCTGGCCGCGCTGGCCGGGTTGACGGTGGTGCCGGCGTGTGACTTCTACGACCTGGTGGTGATCGGTGGCGGCCCCGCCGGTCTCGGTTCGGCCGTGTACGGCGCGTCGGAAGGGCTGCGCACCGTGCTCGTGGAGCGACGGGCGACCGGCGGTCAGGCCGGGCAGAGCAGCCGCATCGAGAACTACCTGGGCTTCCCGGACGGTGTCTCCGGCGCGCAGTTGACCGATCGGGCCCGGCGGCAGGCGGTCAAGTTCGGCGCCGAGCTGCTCAGCGCCCGGGAGGTGGTCGGTCTCAGCGAGGCCGGCGGTGCCCGACTGCTGCGCTTCGGCGACGGCACCGAGATCGCCGCGCACACGGTGGTGCTGGCCACCGGCGTGTCGTACCGGGTGCTCGACGCTCCTGGTTTGGCCGACTTCACCGGGCGGGGGGTGTTCTACGGCGCCGCCGCCACCGAGGCGCCGAGCTGCGTCGAGCAGGACGTCTACATCGTCGGCGGGGCCAACTCCGCCGGCCAGGCGGCGGTCCACTTCTCCCGGTACGCGTCGAGGGTGCACCTGCTCATCCGCGGTGCGGACCTGACCGCCTCCATGTCGCGTTACCTGATCGACCAGCTGGAACGGATCGACCGGATCACCGTGCACCCGCACACCGCAGTGGTCGGCGGGGCGGGGGAGGACCACCTGCAACGGCTCACCCTGTGCGACACCCGTACCGGGGAGGCCCGTTCGGTCGACACCTCCTGGCTGTTCATCTTCATCGGCGCGGAGCCCCGCACCGACTGGCTGGACGGGGTGCTGGTCCGCGACGACCGTGGTTTCATCGTGACCGGTCCGGATCTGCTCGCCGGGGGGCGGCGGCCGGCCGGCTGGTCGTTGTCGCGCGACCCGTACCACCTGGAGACCAGCGTGCCGGGCGTGTTCGCCGCCGGGGACGTGCGGGCCGAGTCGGTCAAGCGGGTCGCCTCGGCCGTCGGCGAGGGTGCGATGGCGGTGTCGCTGGTGCACCGCTACCTGGAGGCCCAGTGAGCCGGGTTTGCGAGCCCCGCAGTCGCGAGCGAAGGAGGCCCAGTGAGCGCGAGGAGTGAGCCGGGTTTGCGAGCCCCGCAGTCGCGAGCGAAGGAGGCCCAGTGACCACCGAGTCTGATCGGCTGACATCTGCGCAGTTGCGCACTCTGTTCCTGTTCGAGGCGCTCGACGACGGGCAGCTCGACTGGCTGGCCGAGCACGGCCGGGTCGAGCAGCGCGCCGGCGGCACCCTCGTGTACGGCGAGGGTGAGCCCGCTACCTGCTTCTTCGTGCTGGTGCGCGGGGCGGTGGCGTTGAGTCGCCTGGTGCGCGGCGACGACGTCGAGGTCAGCCGAACCGACCAGCGCGGGGTGTACGGCGGGGCCACTCAGGCGTACCTGGGTGACCAGGTCGAGCAGATCTACCGCAACAGCCTGCGGGCGGTGACCGACGCGGAGTTCTTCGTGCTGCCGGCGGAGGACTTCGCGTACGCCCTGCGGTCCTGGTTCCCGATGCCCATGCACCTGTTGGAGGGGCTGTTCTTCGGGATGCGGGACAGTCAGGCCATCGTCGGTGAGCGGGAGCGGTTGCTGGCCCTCGGTTCGCTCTCGGCGGGGTTGACCCACGAGCTGAACAATCCGGCCGCGGCGGCGGTGCGGGCCACGTCGGTTCTGCGGGACCGGGTCGCCGGGATGCGGCACAAGCTCGCCATGATCGCCGACGGGCGGCTCGACGGCAGCGCCCTGCATGGCCTGGTCGCCCTGCAGGAGGAGGCGGTCGCCCGGGTGGCCAGCGCGCCGAAGTTGACCCCGATGGCCACCGCCGACGCCGAGGACACCCTGACCGACTGGCTGCAGGACCATGGCGTCGGCGGGGCCTGGGACCTGGCGCCGATCCTGGTCGGCGGTGGGCTCGACGCGGCCTGGCTGGCGCAGGTCAAGGCCGCGGTCGGCGCCGCGGACCTGGAGGCGGCGGTGCGTTGGCTCACCTACACCGTCGACACCGAGCTGCTGATGCGCGAGATCGGCGACGCGGTCACCCGGATCTCCGGGCTCGTGGGCGCCGCCAAGCAGTACTCGCAGCTGGACCGCGCCCCGCACCGGGTGGTGGATGTGCACGACCTGCTCGACGCCACGCTGGTGATGTTCAAGGGCAAGATCCCCGCCGAGGTCAAGCTGGTCCGGGAGTACGACCGGGACCTCCCACCGGTGCCGGCGTACGCGGCCGAGCTGAACCAGGTGTGGACCAACCTGATCGACAACGCGTTGGGCGCGATGGGGGAGAAGGGTGTGCTGACCGTCCGCACGGGACGGGTCGGCGACCAGCTGACGGTGGAGATCACCGACACCGGGCCGGGTATCCCGCCGGAGGTGCGTCCGCGGATCTTCGAGCCGTTCTTCACCACCAAGCCGGTCGGCGCGGGCACCGGTCTGGGGCTGGACATCTCGTACCGGATCGTGGTGCACAAACACCACGGCGACATCCGGGTCGAGACCGAGCCGGGACGAACCACCTTCCGGGTCCTCCTACCGATCACCGAGGGCGCACCGGACTGAAGTTCCGCGCGTCCGCCGCGCCGATCTTGCAGTTTCGGTCGTCGATATGCGTGATAAGCCGCTTGTGTCGGGACAGTAAGTGCAAGATCGCGAGGGTGGGGCGCGGGTCAGACCTGGTGGGTGGGGGTGAGGAAATCGGCCAGTACCTGGGTGTGGGTGGAGAACGCCAGCTCGACCGGGTCGGTGAGCACCAGCCACTCGGTCGCCTCCTCGGTCGGCGCCGAGGGTGGCAGGTCCTCGGCCGCCCGCTCGGGCAGCACTCCGAAGACCATCATCGTGCCGCCCGCTGGCGCCCCGTGCACCGCGAACAGGCGGGCGTCCTCGGCCGCCGCGATCAGGCCGGTCTCCTCCCGCAGCTCCCGTACGAGTGCGTCGGACCACTCCTCGCCGTACTCGATGAAGCCGCCGGGCAGCGCGAGCAGGCCGCGGGCCGGTTCGATGTCCCGGCGGACCACCACCACTCCCAGCCCCTCGGCGGTGCGGACCGGCAGCACCGCGACCGCCACCGGCAGCGGGTTGCGCCAGATGGTCTCGCCGCAGACCGCGCAGACTCGCGGCCATCCGGCGGCCGGCGGGTAGGCGGCGCCGCAGTAGGAGCAGTGCGTGTACGGCGTGCCGGTCATGCCGCAGCACGTTACTCCGATCCGCGCTCAGCCCGCCGCGCCGCCGCCTCGTCCCGTGCCCAGCCCGTCGCGCCGCCGCAAGCCTCCCGCGCCGCCGCCTCGTCCCGCGCTCAGGCGGCCGGGTCGCCGGTGTAGAAGGCGGTGGTGCGTTCGGCGGCGGCCTTCGCCTCGTCGGCGTCGGTGCCGGCGGCGATGCTCGCTTCGCACCACAGCTGGCTGCTCAACTCGATGGCCCGTCGTCCCTCGGCGGAGGCGGTCCACTCGGCGCCCTGTTCCGGGGTGATCCCGCTGCCGTCGCCGGCCAGGTGCGAGGCGAGGCCGAGCAGCCCGAGGTCCCAGCCGACACCGACCGCGCCCGGCCCGAACTGGGCCCACCGGTCCTGGTCGACGTGCGCGATGTGGTCCAGGTCGAGGCGGGCCCGCTCGTCGCCGACCGGGGTGACCCGCACCTCGATCCAGCTCACCTCGCCGCCCATTTCCCAGGTGGCGGTGAAGCGGTGCGGCGGTTCGCAGCTCTCGACGGTGCCGTGGGCGTTGCCCTGGAGTTGGTACGTGCCGCCCAGCCGCAGGTCGCCGGAGATCGGCAGGAACCAGCGCGGGATGCGCTCGGCGCTGGTGCAGGCGTCCCACAGATCCTCGGCCGTCGCCTGGTAGGTCTGGCTGATCGTGGTGACCCGCGCCTCACCGGCTTCCAGGGTGCGGCTGCCGACCTTCCGCTGGACGGCGTTGATCTGCTCGGTGGCGTCGAACATCAGGTGTTCCTCTCATCGGGTGGGTCGGCGGGCCCGCGCAGCCGACGCTCGCGTCGGCCCCGGGCCAGCTCGGTGGCGAGTGCCGCCAGGGGTGGGGCCCAGAATCGGCGGAAGTGCTCCAGCCAGCCGTCGACCTCGCGCAGTGGGCGTGGGTCGACGGCGTAGAGCCGCCGGGTGCCCTCCGGCCGCACGGTGGCGAAGCCGTTGTCGCGCAGCACCTTGAGGTGCTGGGACACGGCGGGCTGGGAGATGCCGAACTCCTCGCGGATGACCGCGCTGACCGCGCCGGCGGTCTGCTCGCCACCGGCGAGCAGTTCCAGGATGCGGCGCCGGACCGGATCGCCCAGCACGTCGAAGGCGTGCACGACGACAGTTGTATCACTGACGGCTTATTTAAGCCAAGTCTGATATTCCGATGAGCTTGTCCAGCCGGATCGGTAGCTCCCGGATCCGTACGCCCGTCGCGTGGTGCACAGCGTTGGCGACCGCCGCGGCGGCGCCGACGATGCCGATCTCGCCGATGCCCTTCACCCCGGCCGGGTTCAACTCGTCGTCGCGCTCGTCCAGCCAGTACGCCTCGATGGACTCCACATCCGCGCAGCCGGTGATGTGGTAGGTGGCCAGGTCGTGGTTGACCCAGTCGCCGTACCGCTCGTCGAGCAGCCCCTCCTCGTGCAGCGCCATCGACAGCCCCATCGTCATGCCGCCGATGAGCTGGCTGCGCGCCGTCGTCGGGTTCACCACCCGCCCCGCCGCGAACACCCCGAGCATCCGGTTCAGCCGCACCTCGCCGGTGTCCGCGTCGACCCGCACCTCGACGAACTGCGCCCCGTACGCGTACCGGGGCAGCGCGGGCTGCCCTCCCACCTCCTCGGTGGTGTCCGCCTCGGCGGTGACCTCGCCGGTCGGCGGCCCGCCGTCGCGCAGCTTCTCGCGCAGCGCCTGCGCGGCCCGTATCACCGCCCAGCTCCAGCTGGCGGTCCCCATCGAGCCGCCGGCCAGCGCCGCCGTCGGCAGCGCGCTGTCCCCGATGCGGATCTCCACCCGCTCCGGCGGCACCCCGAGGGCATCGGCGGCCACCTGCCAGATCGCCGTCCGGGCGCCGGTGCCGATGTCGGTGGCGTTGATCTGGACCAGGAAGCTCCCGTCGGGCCGGGCGGTGGCCGTCGCCGTGGACGGCCGGGCCCGGGCCGGGTAGCTCGAACCGGCCACTCCGGTCCCGATCAGCCAGCGCCCGTCGCGTCGGGACCGGGGCGACGGGTCACGGCCGGCCCAGCCGAACCGCTGGGCGCCCTCGCGCAGGCAGGCCACCAGGTTGCGGCTGGTGAACGGGCGTCCCTGGTCGGGGTCGACAGCGGTGTCGTTGCGGATGCGCAGCTCGACCGGGTCCAGGCCGACGGCGATGGCCAGCTCGTCCACCGCGGACTCCAGGGCGTACGCGCCGGGGCACTCGCCGGGGGCACGCATCCAGAACGGCGTGGGCACGTCGAGGCGGACCAGCCGGTGCGTGGTGCGGCGGTGCGGTGCGGCGTACATGCTGCGGGTGTAGACGGCGGTCTGCTCGGCGAACTCCCGGATGGTGGAGGTCTGGCTGATCGCGTCGTGGCAGATGGCGGTGAGCCGGCCGTCGGTGTCGGCGGCGAGGCGGACCCGCTGGATGGTGGGGGTGCGGTAGCCGACCGGCCCGAACAGTTGCTGGCGGGTCAGCGCCAGTTTGACCGGGCGGTCCATGTGCCGGGCGGCGAGGGCGGCCAGCACCACCGACGCCTTGGCGTACCCCTTGCTGCCGAAGCCGCCGCCGACGTGCTCGGCGACGACGCGGATCGACTCCGGCGGCAGCTCGAACAGCTCGGCGAGGGTGGCGCGCACCGGCGTGGCGCCCTGGGTGGAGTCGTGCACCAGGAGCCGCCCGTCGTGCCACTGCGCCGTGGTGGCGTGCGGTTCCATCGGGTTGTTGTGGTACGCCGGCGTGCGGTAGGTGACGTCCACCCGCACCGGGGCGGCCGCGTACCCGGCGTCGAAGTCGCCCTCGGCGGTGTCCGTCGGATAGCTGGGGTTGACCTGGTCCGGCTTGTAGAGGCCGGGATGGTCGTCGGTGAGCACTGTGCTGTGCGGGCCGGTGTCGTAGTCGATGCGGACCAGTCGGGCGCCCTCGCGGGCCGCCTCCAGGCTGGTTGCCACCACCACGGCGACGTACTGCCCCCGGTAGTGCACAGTCGGCTCCTGCAACAGCCGCAGCTCCGGCTGCGGGCCGGGTGCCATCCGGGGCGCGTTGCCGTGGTGCACCACGGCCAGCACACCGGGCGACGCCAACGCCTCCGCCGTGTCGATCCGGGTGATCCGGCCCCGCACCACCGCCGACGGCACCGCCCAGCCATAGGTGACCCCGTCCACCGGGTACTCCACCGCGTACCGGGCCGCGCCGGTGACCTTCGCCGCGCCCTCCAGCCGGGGGTACGCCCGTCCGACCGCCCCGGTGCTCACGACGACGCCAGTTCGGTGAGCGCCCGCACGGTGATGGCCCGGGTCAGTGGCACCTTGAAGCCGTTGTGCCGCAACGGGCGCGCCTCGGCCAGCTCCGCGTCGGCGGCCCGTGCCGCCAGCTCCGGGCTGAACGGACGACCGCGCAGCTCCTCCTCGGCCCGGTACGCCCGCCACGGCCGGTGCGCCACCGCCCCGTACGCCAGCCGCACGTCGCGGACCACGTCCCCGTCGAGGTCCAGCACCGCGGCCACCGAGCCGGCGGCGAAGGCGAACGAGGCCCGGTCGCGCACCTTGAGGTACGTCGAGCGGCGCGCGGCCGGTAGGGGCGGTAGCCGCACGGCGGTGATCAGCGCGCCCCGGGCCAGGGTGGTCTCCCGTTCCGGGTGGGTGCCGGGGGAGCGGTAGAGGTCGGCGATCCGGACGTCACGGGGGCCGTCGGCGTCATGCACCTCCACCACTGTGTCGAGGGCGGCCAGCGCGACGGCCAGGTCGGACGGGTGGGTGGCCACGCACTGCTCGGACCAGTCCAGCACCGCCAGGTCGCGGTTCTGGCCGTGCAGAGCGGCGCAACCGCTGCCCGGCTCTCGTTTGTTGCACGCCTTGCCGGTGTCCTGGAAGTAGACGCAGCGGGTGCGCTGCAACAGGTTGCCGCCGGTGGTGGCCATGTTGCGCAGTTGTCCGGAGGCGGCGGCGAGCAGGGCGCGGGCCAGCACCGGGTAGTCGCGGCGTACCACCGGGTGGGCCGCCAGGTCGCTGTTGCGGACTGTCGCGCCGATCCGCAGCCCACCGTCGGGCAGCTCCTCGACGGTGTCGAGTGGAAGCCGGGTCACGTCCACCAGCACGTCGGGGCGTTGCACCCCGAGCTTCATGAGGTCCACCAGGTTGGTTCCGCCGCCGAGGTAGGCGGCCTGCGGTTCGGCCGCGAGCACCGCGACCGCCTCGGCCACGTCGGCGGGCCGGTGGTAGCGGAACGCCTTCACGAGGACGCCGCCGTCTGGCGCACGGCCGCGACGATGTGCGGGTACGCGGCGCAGCGGCACAGGTTGCCGGCCATCCGCTCGCGGATCTCCGCGTCGGTCAGCTTCGCGGGCGTGTTCAGGTCGCCGGTGACCGCGCTGGGCCAACCTCGGGAGACCTCGTCGAGCATGCCGCGGGCGGAGCAGAGCTGCCCGGGGGTGCAGTAGCCGCACTGGAAAGCGTCGTGCGCGATGAAGGCGGCCTGCAACGGGGACAGCTCGTCCGGGCCGGCCAGCCCTTCGACGGTCACCACCGACCGGCCGTCCACGGTGACCGCGAAGACCAGGCAGCTCTTCACCCGCCGGCCGTCGAGCAGCACCGTGCAGGAGCCGCACTGGCCGTGGTCGCAGCCCTTCTTCGCCCCGGTCAGGTCGAGGTGCTCGCGCAGCGCGTCGAGCAGGGTGGTGCGGTTGTCCAGGGTCACCTCGCGGGACGCGCCGTTGACCTCGACCGTCACCCGGGACGAGTGGCGCTCGTCGATCGTCGTCGCGTTCTCCGGTCCGCCCTGCACCGGCCCAGACTAGCTTTGTCGGTATATCTCAGGGCGAATAACGCAAAGCCCCTCGTGCGGGAGGTGACGACGGTGACCGCCGGACTGCTGCTCGCCGCCGGCGCCGGGCGGCGCTACGGCCGGCCGAAGGCGCTGGTCGAGCTGGACGGCGAGCCGTTTGTGCGGCGCGCGATCCGGCTGCTCGGCGACGGCGGCTGCGCACCCGTGCACGTGGTGCTCGGCGCGGGCGCCGACGAGATGCCCGACCTGCCCGGCGCGGTGCCGGTCCGGCACGATCGCTGGTCCGACGGGCTGGGCTCGTCGCTGCTGCGGGGCCTGGCCTCGCTGCCGGCCGACGTACCGGCCGCCGTCGTGGTCCTCGTCGACCAGCCGCTGCTCAGCCCGATCGCGGTGCGCCGGGTGCGCACGGCGTACGCCGACGGCGCGGTCGTAGCTGTCGCCACCTACGCCGGCAGGCGCGGGCACCCGATCCTGCTGGCTCGACGCACCTGGCCGCTGCTGAGCGGGTACGCCGTCGGCGACCGGGGCGCCCGCGACCTGATGCGCGACCGGCCGGACCTGGTGGTCGAGGTGCCCTGTGACGACGTCGGGTCCCCGGCCGACGTGGACACCCCGGCCGACCTGCTCCGGCTCCGTTCGCTCAGCGGCGGCTCAGCCAGCGGGGGAGCCCTTCGCTGGTGACCGCGTGATAGGTGATCATGACGATGACACCGATCAGTCCCAGCAGCGGGCTGACGAACCAGCCGAGCAGCCCGCTGAGCCCGTACAGGATCAGGCCGGTGACCGGTCGCAGCCGCTGCGTACGCACGTACTCGGGGTCGACCCGACGCTCCAGCAGCGCCGGGTGGCGGTGCAGGTAGCCGAAGAACACCAGCCAGGGGGCCGACATCAGGGCCGCGGCCAGCGCGTACAGGGCGACGGCCGCGCGTTGGTCGTCGGTGTCGCCGTGGGTGAACGCGGACGCCAGCACCGCTGTGGGAAAGGGGATGATCACCGCGCCGAAGAGCACACCGAGGTTGATCCAGCTCAGCGTGAGCGTGGTGCCACGGATCAGCCGCAGCAGCGCGTGGTGGTTGAGCCAGAGCACCCCGATGTAGACGAAGGACACCACGAAGGCCAGATAGGAGGCGCCCTCGCCGAGCAGGCCGGTGAGCAGTTCGCCCTCGTGGTATTCGGGCACCCGCAGCTCGATGACCAGCAGCGTGATGACGATGGCGAAGACGCCGTCGCTGAAGGCCGTCATCCGGTCGGTGGCGGACACTCGCCCCTTGGGATCGGCCTGCTCGACCTCGTCGGGTGCTGCGGACATTGCCGCAGGCTAGCCACTCGGCAGCGCGGTTGGTGGCGGTTTCATCCGATCCGGACGGGAACGGCCGCCCGAGGTTGACACCCCGGGCGGCCGCTCGCACCGCCCCCGTTCAGGCCACCGGCGTCGCGGTGCCGGTGGTGCGGGCGAGCCGCTGGTGGGCACGGATCAGCTCGGCGTAGCGCAGACCGCTCGCCTTCACCGTCCGGCGCTGGGTGGTGTAGTCCACGTGCACCAGCCCGAAACGCTTGTCGTAGCCGTACGCCCACTCGAAGTTGTCCAGCAGTGACCAGACGAAGTAGCCGTCCAGGGGAACCCCTCGGGCCACCGCCGACGCGCACGCGGCCAGGTGCTGCTCCAGGTGGTCGGTGCGTTCCTTGTCCTCCACCGTGCCGTCCGGGGTGACCTCGTCCGGCCACGCCGAGCCACTCTCGGTGACGATGATCCGTCCCGGCCGGTACTCCTCGTGCACGTCGACGAGCAGCCGCTCCAGGCCCGCCGGGTACATCTCCCAGCCCATCGCGGTCTCCACCGAGCCGGGCACCGGCACCTGCCGGGTGTACGGGGCCGCGCCGGTCGGGTCGTCGACCACCAGCTGACGGAAGTAGTAGTTCACCCCGAGGAAGTCCGTCGGCGTGGCGATCACCGCCAGGTCGTCGCCGCGTACCGGCGGCTCGACCCCGTAGGTGGCAATCATGTCGGCCGGGTAGCCGCGCCCGTGGATCGGGTCCAGCCACCACCTGTTGACGTGCCCGTCGGCCCGGCGGGCCGCCGCGACGTCCTCGGGTCGGTCGGTCGCCGCCTCGATCGGGCTGAGGTTGACCACCAGGCCCACCGAGGCCGGCCGGGCGGCGTTGGCGCGGATCGCCTGGGTGGCCAGGCCGTGCCCGAGCAGCACGTGGTGCGAGGCGTGCACCGCCCGGGTGAGGTCCCGCTCGCCGGGGGCCATGGTGCCCTCCAGGTGCCCGATCCAGCACACGCAGAGCGGCTCGTTGACAGTGCACCAGTCGGCGACCCGGTCACCGAGGCGGGCGGCCACCACCGCCGCGTAGTCGGCGAACGCCTCGGCGGTGCTGCGCTCCGGCCAACCACCCCGGTCCTGAAGGACCTGCGGCAGGTCCCAGTGGTAGAGCGTGACGAACGGTCGGATCCCGTCGGTGAGCAACGTGTCGACGAGCCGATCGTAGAAGTCCAGCCCGGCGGCGTTGACCCGCCCGACGCCGTCGGGCATGACGCGGGGCCAGGCCACCGAGAAACGGTACGCGTCCACGCCGAGTCGGCGCGCCAGCGCCAGGTCCTCCGGCCACCGGTGGTAGTGGTCGCACGCCACCGCGCCGGTGTCGCCGTTGTCGACAGCGCCGGGGGTCGCCGAGAAGGTGTCCCAGATGGACGGCGCCCGGCCGTCGACGTCGACGGCCCCCTCGATCTGGTACGCCGCCGTGGCGACACCCCAGAGGAAGTCGGGTGGCAGCTTGGACAGGTCGGGCACGGGTCGGTTCTCCTCTGGGGTTGGATGACTCACTTGACCGCGCCGGCGGTGAGGCCGGCGACGAAGTAGCGCTGCAGGGCCAGGAACCCGACGACGACCGGGATGCTGACCACCAGCGAGGCGGCCATGATCTGGTTCCAGTAGACGTTGAACTGGGTGGAGTAGCCCTGCAGGCCGACGGCCAGGGTGCGGCTGCCCTCGTCGGTCATCACCGAGGCGAAGAGCACCTCACCCCACGCGGTCATGAACGCGTACACGGTGACCGCGACGACGCCGGGCACGGCGGCCGGCAGGATGACCTGGAACAGGGTGCGCAGCGGCCCTGCGCCGTCGACCTGCGCCGCCTCGTCCAGACCTCGGGGGATCGAGTCGAAGTAGCCGACCAGCATCCAGATCGAGAACGGCAGCGAGAAGGTCAGGTACGTGATGACCAGGCCGGTGCGGCTGGCGTACAGCTCGATGCCGGTGGCGTTGCCCAGGTTGACGTAGATGAGGAACAGCGGCAGCAGGAACAGGATGCCGGGGAACATCTGCGTGGACAGCACCGTCACCGAGAAGACGCCCCGACCGCGGAACCGGTACCGGCTGACCGCGAACGCGGCGAAGATCGCCACCGCCACCGAGCAGATCGCCGCGATGCTGGACACCACCAGGCTGTTCACCAGGTACCGGGCCAGCGGCACGGTGCTCCACATGTCGATGAACGGTTGCAGGGTGGGCCGGCTGGGCCACCAGGTGAAGCCGTTCTGCACGTCCTGCAACGGCTTCGCCGCCGAGGTGACCATGACGTAGAGCGGGATGACGACGAAGAGGGTGAGCAGGGTCAGCACGATGCGCCGGCCCCAGCGTTCACCGGCGGTCTCACGCATGATCGTCCCTCCGACGGTTGGTGATCAGCAGGTACGCGGCCGAGACGACCAGCAGGAACAGCAGCAGCGCCACCGACATCGCCGACCCGGAGCCGAAGTCCCAGGTCTTGAAGGAGCTGCGGTAGATGTGGATGGAGATCAGGTCGGCCTGCTCCGGCGCGGAACCGCCGAACAGCACGAACGGGGTGTTGAAGTCGTTGAACGTCCACAGGAACAGCACCAGCAGCAGCACCAGGTTGACCGGCCGCAACATCGGCAGGGTGACCGAGCGCAGCCGGCGCCAGAACCCGGCGCCGTCGATGGCGGCGGCCTCGTACAGCTCACCGGGCACGTTCTGCAGCCCGGCCATCAGGCACAGGAACGCGAACGGCCAGTTGCGCCAGACCGACACCACCAGCAGCGACCAGAAGCTGTTGTCGCCGATCAGCCAGAACGGCCGTTCGTTCATCAGCCCGAGCTGGTCCACGAGCACGTGGTTGACCAGGCCGGTGTCGCGTTGCAGCAGGAAGCTCCAGGTGATCACGGCGGCGTATACCGGCAGCGCGTACGGGGTGAGGAACAGCGCCCGCAGGATCGCCCGTCCACGGAACGGCCGTTGCAGGACGACCGCCGCCGAGATGCCGAGCAGCCAGGCGAACCCGACCGAGAGCAGGCTGTAGGCCAGGGTGATCCAGAACGAGTGCAGCAGTTCCTTGCCGGCGGCGCTGTTCAGGTCGAGCGTCGCCCGGTAGTTCTCCAGCCCGATGAAGGGCGCGGTGGACCAGTCGCGGATGTGGAACTGGGTCAGCTCCAGCAGGCTCATCCAAACCCCGACAACCATCGGGATCACGTGGATGGCGAGTTCCAGCACGACGGCCGGTGCGAGCAGCAGGTACGGCAGGAGCGAGCGGCGGGGGCCGCGGGGCCGGCGGGCCGGCTCCCGGGCCGGCGACCCGGCCCGGGGTTCGCGCTGGTCGGCGTCCGGCGCGGTGGTGCTGGTTGCCATCGGGGTCCTCTCGGAGGCGGTGGCCGTGGCCGGGCTCAGCGCCCGACCACGGCCACCGGTGACGCCTGGGTCAGCGCATCTTCTGCTGCGCGTCGGTCAGCTTGGCCTTCACCGACTCCTCGGTGACCGGCTTGCCGCTGGCCGCGTCGGCGAACAGCTCCTTCATCGCGGTGCCGACCAGGGTCTCGAAGGTGCTCTCGTCGGGCACCTGCGGCAGCGGGGCGGCGGTGGTGACCAGGGTCTCCTGGATGGTCTTCTGCTCGGGGGCGCTGAACGCCGGGTCGGAGGCCGCGGTCTTCACCGCCGGCAGCGAGCCGTACGTCTTGTTGAGGAGCGTCTGCTCCTCGTCACTGGTCATGAACTTGACGAAGCTCAGCGCGCCGTCCTTGTTCTTGGTGTGCTTGAAGACCGCCATGTTGATCCCGGCGACCATGCTGTTGACCTTCTTGCCGCCGGCCGGCGGGCTGGCCAGGAACGGCACCGGGGCCACCCCGTACGCGTCGGCGGGCATGTTCTGCGTCTTCAGGTTCGACCCGGCGGACTGCCACAGCAGCATGGCCGCCTTGCCGTTGGCGAAGTCGGAGACCGACTGGTTCTGCGCGTACTCGGCGTTGCTCGGGTTGGTGATCTTGTCGGCGGCCATGAAGTCGATGTACCGCTTGATCGCCGAGACGTTCTGCGGGGTGTCGAAGGTCGGCTTGCCGGCCGAGTCGAACCACTCGCCGCCGTACTGCTGGCTGAAGGTGAACGCGTGGTGGGCGTTCTCCGACGGGTTGGCGCCCTCGATCGCCAGGCCCCACTTGCCGCCGGTGCTCAGCTTCTTGCCGTACTCGGCGAGTTGCTCCCAGGTGGTCGGCGGCGCGGTGATGCCGGCGTCGGCGAACGACTTCTTGTTGTAGTACAGGCTGTACGCCATGCTGTAGAGCGGCACGGCGGCCGGCGGCTTGCCGGGGGCGCCGGCGGCGGCGAGCGCGGCGGGCACGATCCGGTCCTTGCCGCCGACGGCCTGCAGGGCGGCGTCGTCGAACTCGACCAGCGCGCCGGTGGCCTGCAACGACGCCGACCAGGTGTTGCCGATGTTGACCACGTCCGGGCCCTTGCCGGAGGCGGCGGCGGCCAGCAGGCGGTTGAGCAGATCCGACCAGGGGACCACCTCGACGGTGACCTTGATCCCGGTCTGCTTCTCGAACTTGTCCAACTCCGGCTGGAGGATGGTCTTGTCGGCCTCCAGGCTGGCGCCCTGGTTGCTGGCCCAGTAGGTGAGCGTCTTGGGCGATGCGGCGGAGTCGTCGCCGGAGCCTCCGCAGGCGGTCAGCGAGGCGGCCGCCAGTACGGCGGCGGTGAATATCCCGAGGTGTCGTCTCGACACGGGTCAGCCCTTCCGGTGCGTGGTGGGGGTCCGCCGACCTTCGTCACCGATAGGGGTCGGGCGACGGGGGCCGGCTGCGGACAGGGTTCGGGGGTGCGCCGTTGGGGTCCGTCGGCGTTTCCCGGGAGTTACATCACGGCTTAATTTATGTCGTCATTAAAGTTGCTGGCCGGTGGGTCGTCAAGCACGAGGCGGTTACAGTCGCCTCGAACGGCCGACGGGAACGAGGTGACGAGTGGAGCTGGCGCGTGCCACCAACCGCAGCGTGCGGTTGCGCAACCGGTCCGCCCTGCTGACCAAGCTCTTCCTGGACGGCCCGCTCACCCGGCAGGACCTGGTGCGCAGCACCGGGCTGAGCCAACCCGCGGTCAGCAACGTGGTGGCCGACATGATCGACGAAGGACTGGTCGCCGAGGTCGGCGCCGCCGAGTCCGACGGCGGCCGGCCCAGCATGCTGCTGCGGATCGCGCCGCGCTTCGCCTTCCTGATCGGCGTCGACGTCGGCGAGACCCGGGTCCGGGTGGAGCTGTTCGACTTCGCGATGGCCCTGCTGGCCAGCGTCGAGTACCCGCTCGACCCGGCCCGCACCGAGCCCGACCTGGTGGCCGGGCACGTGCTGGCCGGCATCGAAGCGGTCACCAGCCAGGCCGGGGTGGCCCCGCGCGACGTGCTCGGCGTCGGCGTCGGCGTCTCCGGCGTGGTCGAGCAGGGCGCCGAGGCGGTCGTGCACGCCCAGGCCCTCGGCTGGGACCGGGTGCCGCTGGAGCGTCTGATCGGCGCCGGCACCGACCTGCCGCTGCACATCGACAACGGCGCGAAGACCCTCGGCCAGGCCGAGATGTGGTTCGGCGCCGGCCGGGGCGCCCGGCACGCCGTCTTCGCGCTTGTCGGCTCGGGCGTGGGCGCGTCGGTGGTGACCAACGGCGCCACCTACCGGGGCGCGTCCAGCAGCGCGGGGGAGTGGGGGCACACCACCCTGGTGTACGGCGGCCGGGTCTGCCGGTGCGGCGCGCGCGGTTGCCTGGAGGCGTACGTGGGGGCGGAGGCGATCATCGACCGCTACCGGGAGGCGCGCCGGGGCCGACCGGTGCCGGGCGAGGACGAGGAGTCCCAGATCGCCGCGCTGGTCGCCGCCGCCGAGACCTCGGCCACCGCCCGACGCGTGCTGGAGGACACCGCCGGCTACCTCGGCGCCGGGGTGGCCAACCTGATCAACCTGTTCAACCCGGAGCGCGTGGTACTCGGCGGCTGGGCGGCGATGGCCCTCGGCGACCTGCTACCGGCTGTGCGGGAGGCCGCCGGTCGGCAGGCGCTGCGCCAGCCGTACGAGCAGGCGTCGATCGAGCTGTGCCGGCTCGGGGTGGACGCGGTGGCGCTGGGCGCGGCAACCCTCCCGATCGCCCGCTTCCTCACCGAGGGTGGCGTCCGCCGCTGAGCGGTGACGACTGCTGCGCCGTCGGCAAATTACCCAAAAAGAATCCTCGGGATAAATAACGAAGTTATAGATCGATGTCTTGACGCCGTCGCAATCTCGCCGCAACACTCCTACGAGAGCGCTCTCCGACCCGCGACGCCGCATCGGCGGCACCACCCACGGCGCCACGGGGCGAGCCGATCCCATCCACGCGGCACCCCCTCGTAGCCCCCTATCGACAGGCGATGTCATGACATCTCGTGCAACATCCGTACGCCCGCGTCCTCGACGCGTCGTCCGGCACCTGCTGGTCGGGCTCACCGTGGCCCTGGTCGCGGCGCTCACCCCGACCGGCGCCACAACGCCCGCGCAGGCCGCGCCCACCCTGCTGTCCCAGGGCCGCCCCGCCACCGCCTCGTCCAGCGAGAACGCCGGCACCCCGGCCTCCGCAGCCGTCGACGGCAACACCGGCACCCGCTGGGCCAGCGCGTTCAGCGACCCGCAGTGGCTCCAGGTCGACCTGGGCGCCCGGGCCACCATCAGCCAGGTCAACCTGCTCTGGGAGGGTGCCTACGGCCGGGCCTTCCAGCTCCAGACTTCCGACGACGGTGCCACCTGGACGACGATCTACTCGACCACCACCGGCACCGGCGGCACCCAGAACCTCACCGTCACCGGCGCCGGCCGCTACGTACGGATGAACGGCACCGCCCGGGGCACCGGCTACGGCTACTCGCTCTGGGAGTTCCAGGTGTACGGCGAGACCGGCGGCACCACGCCGACCTGCGGCAGCACCAACGTCGCGCAGGGCAGCCCGGCGACCGCCTCGTCCAGCCAGGACGCCGGCCTCGCGGCATCCGCGGCGGTCGACGGCAACCCGGGCACCCGCTGGGCCAGCGCCGCCAGCGACCCCCAGTGGCTGCGCGTCGACCTCGGCAGCACCCGCACCATCTGCCGGGTGGTGCTCACCTGGGAGGCCGCGTACGCCCGGGCCTTCCAGCTCCAGACCTCGGCCGACGGGGCCACCTGGACCACCATCTACTCCACCACCACGGCAACCGGCGGCACGCAGTCGCTCACCGTCACCGGCAGCGGGCGCTACCTGCGGATGTACGGCACCGCCCGAGGCACCGCCTACGGCTACTCGCTGTGGGAGCTGGCGGTGAACACCACCGGCGGCGGAACCGGCGAGCCCCCGGTCGACACGACCGACCCGCGCAACCCGAACCTCGGGCCGAACACGTTCGTCTTCGACCCGAGCACGCCGACGTCGACCATCCAGAGTCGACTGAACACGCTCTTCACCCAGCAGGAGACCAACCAGTTCGGCCCGCAGCGCTACGCGGTGCTGTTCAAGCCCGGCAACTACACCGCCGACGTCAACCTCGGCTTCTTCACCCAGGTCGCCGGCCTCGGCATGAGCCCCGACGACGTCAACCTCAACGGCCACGTGCGTGCCGAGGCGTTCTGGTTCGGCGGCAACGCCACCCAGAACTTCTGGCGGGCCGCCGAGAACCTGTCGGTCACCCTGCCCGCCGGGCAGACAGTGGAGCGCTGGGCGGTGTCGCAGGCGGCGCCGTACCGGCGGATGCACCTGCGCGGCGCGCAGAACCAGATCCAGCTCTGGAATGGCGGCGACGGCTGGTCCAGCGGTGGCCTGATGGCCGACACCCGCATCGACGGCCTGGTCGTCTCCGGCTCGCAGCAGCAGTGGTACTCCCGCAACAGCGAGTTCGGCAACGGCTGGACCGGCTCGGTGTGGAACATGGTCTTCCAGGGCGTCAACGGCGCTCCCGCGCCAAGCTTCCCCAACCCGTCGCACACCGTCATCCCGCAGACCCCGCAGGTACGGGAGAAGCCGTTCCTCTACGTCGACGGCACCGGTGAGTACCGGGTCTTCGTGCCGGCGCTGCGCACCAACTCCACCGGAACCAGCTGGTACAACAAGACCCCGGCCGGCTCGTCCATCTCGCTGTCGCAGTTCTACGTGGTCCAGCCCGGCACCAGCGCCGCCACCATCAACGCGGCCCTCGCCCAGGGGCGGCACCTGCTCTTCACCCCTGGCGTGCACCGCGTCACCGAGCCGATCCAGGTCAACCGGGCCGACACTGTCGTCCTCGGTCTCGGCCTGGCCACCATCCAGGCCGACAACGGCGCGGTGGGCATGCGGGTGGCCGATGTGGACGGCGTGAAGGTGGCCGGCATCATGTTCGAGGCCGGCACGACGAACTCGCCGGTGCTGATGGAGGTCGGGCCGTCCGGCTCGTCCGCGAGCCACGCCACGAACCCGACCTCGCTGCACGACGTGTTCTTCCGCATCGGCGGGCCGCACGTCGGCAAGGCCACCAACACGCTGACTGTCAACAGCGACAACGTGATCGGCGACCACATGTGGCTGTGGCGGGCCGACCACGCCGCCAGCGGCGTACCGACCGGGTGGACGCTGAACACCGCCGACACCGGGCTCACCGTCAACGGCGACAACGTCACCATGTACGGCCTCTTCGTCGAGCACTACCAGAAGTACCAGACCATCTGGAACGGCAACGGCGGGCGGACGTACTTCTACCAGAACGAGCTGCCCTACGACCCACCGAACCAGGCGGCCTGGATGAACGGGTCGACCCGGGGCTACGCCGCGTACAAGGTGGCCGATTCGGTGACCAGCCACCAGGCGTTCGGGCTGGGCAGCTACAGCTACTTCAACGTCAATCCCGCGGTGGTCGAGGAACGGTCCTTCGAGGTTCCCAACAACCCGAACGTGCGCTTCACGAACATGGTCACCGTCTCGCTCGGTGGCGTCGGCACCATCAACCGGGTGATCAACAACGCCGGTGGCACCGCGAACGCGGCCAACCAGCAGGTGTACCTGACCACCTATCCCTGACCGGGGCGCCCGCGCCGGCCCGGACGTCTGACGGACCGGGTCGGCCGGGTCGCACCCAGGGCCGTGGCCGGCCCGGTCCCGCCGAGACCGGGCCGGCTGCGGTCGTGCCGCTCAGCCGGCCAGCACCTCGGCCGCCGCCCGCTCACCGGCGCGCACCGCTCCCTCCAGGTAGCCAGTCCAGCGGGTGGCCGTCTCGGTGCCCGCCCAGTACACCCGCCCCACCGGCGACCGCAGGTGCGGGCCGTAGGTCCGCCAGGTGCCCGGGGTGAGCGCACCGGAGAAACAGCCCCGGGTCCACTCGTCGGCCGACCAGTCGTACTCGACGAGATCCACGGGGTCCTCGGCACGCGGCCCGACCACGCTGGCGAACGCTTCCAGCAGGCACTGCCGACGTCGCGCGGGGGACATGCCACGCAGCGTGGCGGCGTCCGTGGAGTAGCTGAACCCGGTCAGCACCCCGATCGGTGAGGTCGGGGTGGAGTTGTCGACCGTCTCGGTGAGCGGACCGGCGCTGGTGGTGGCCACCCCGGAGCGCCCGTCGGCCCGCCAGAACGGCTCCGGGTAGACGGCGTGCACCTTCAGTGCCGAACCCATCGGCATGCGCTGGGTGAGCCCGTCACGCAGTGGAGGCAGCGGAGGGTCGTACCGGATCCGGCCGGCCAGCGCCGGGGCCAGCGCGACCACCACGGCGTCGCCGTCGACGCGCCCGGTGTCGGTCCACGCCGTCACGCCGTCGACGGTCTGTTCGATGGCTCGCACCGGCGCGGCCAGCGTCAGCGTGCCCGGTGGCAGGGCGGTGGCCATCCGCTCCGCCAGCGCAGCCGGCCCGCCCACGATCCGGTCCTGCTGCGCGCCACCGGCCATCCCCAGCAACGGCCCGGTCCCGCCGGCGCTGCGCAGGTAGAACAGCAGGTGCAACAGGGACAGCTCGTCGGCGCCGGTGGCCAGCAGCCCGCCGGCGAGCACCCGCCCCAGGTAGTCGGCGGTGTCGTCGTCCCCGGCCGTGACGGCGAGCCACCCGCCGAGGGTCGTCCGGTCCCACAGTGCGGCCTCCGGCGTCGCCCAGGGTGCGGCCGGGTCCAGTCGTGCGGCGTACTCGTCGAGCAGGCCGAGCACCCGGCCCACCTGCACCGGCGGCTCGGCCTGGCGCGCACCGGCCCAGAGCACCGTGGGCGCGCCGATCGATGCCGAGGCGAAGGTGGCCAGCCCGTGCTCGGCGACCAGCGCGTACATCCGATCCTGGGTCGGACCGATCCACTGCGCCCCCAGGTCGAGTTGCGTGAGCTCGGGCAGCCATCGGGTCAGCACCCGACCGCCCACCCGGCCACGGGCCTCCAACAATCGCACCTGGGCGCCGGCACGGGTGAGCGTCAGCGCGGCGGCGAGCCCGGAGAAGCCGGCGCCGACCACAATCACCCGCAAGCCGTCGACCACACCGGGGTCTACCCACAACCGTCGCGGGCATGGCTACCGGATCCGGGCGCGGCACTCGCGGACCGCATCCCTGCTCTTCATCCTTTGCTCTGCACCCGCCGATGCGACACCCGTGCCCGTGCACCCGTCGCGTCCGCGGGTGCAGAGCAAAGGACGCCAACAGCGGGCCGGGTCGGACGCCGACAATTTTTCGCCGGCCTGTCGATCCGGGCGGCCGCCGATCGTGTGGAGGATGAGAGGTCGGCGACGGGCCGGCCCCCCGCGAGGAGGAACGATGACGCTGTACCTGCTCAGCATCCACCAGCCGCAGGGTGAGCTGCCGCCGGAGCCGGAGTTCCTGGCCGGGGTGATGCGTCAGCTCGGCGAGCTGCGCGACGAGTTGGCGTCCACCGGGTCGTGGGTCTTCGGGCAGGGCCTGCACGGCCCGGAGACCGCCACCGTGCTGCGGCCCCGCGACGGCGAGGTGCTCACCACCGACGGACCGTTCGTGGAGGGCAAGGAATACATGGGCGGCATCACCATCATCGACGTGCCGGACCTGGACGCCGCCCTGCTGTGGGGCCGCCGCTACGCGCTGGCCACCACCCTGCCGATCGAGGTGCGCCCCTTCCAGGGTGGGGCCGGCGACTGACAGTGCCCGACGTGGAGACGGTGTTCCGCGCGGAGTACGGCCGGGCGGTCGCCGTCCTGGTTCGCCTTCTCGGCGACATCGACCTCGCCGAGGAGGCCGTCCAGGAGGCTTTCGTCGTCGCGGTGGCGCGTTGGCCGACGACCGGCCTGCCGCCCAGTCCGGCCGGCTGGATCATCACCACGGCCCGGAACCGGGCGATCGACCGGCTGCGCCGCGACGCGTCCCGGGCCGACCGGCACGCCCAGGCGGCCCTGCTGTACGCCGCCGACCCACCCGCCGAGGAGGGACCGGTGCACGACGACCGGCTACGGCTGATCTTCACCTGCTGCCATCCGGCGCTCGCCCCGAGCACCCGGGTCGCCCTCACCCTGCGGCTGCTCGGCGGACTGAGCACCGCCGAGATCGCCCGAGCCTTCCTGGTGCCGGAGCCGACGATGGCGCAGCGGCTGGTCCGCGCCAAGTCGAAGATCCGCAACGCCGGGATCCCGTACCGGGTGCCCCGCGACGCCGACCTGCCCGACCGGCTGCACGGCGTCCTCGCGGTGCTCTACCTGATCTTCAACGAGGGGTACACGGCCAGCGCCGGCCCGCACCTGGTCCGGGCCGAGCTGTGCGCCGAGGCGATCCGGCTGACCAGGCTGCTGGTCGAGCTGATGCCGGACGAGCCCGAGGCGCTCGGCCTGCTCGCGTTGATGCTGCTCACCGAGTCCCGCCGCCCCGCGCGGACCAACGCCGAGGGTCAGCTGGTGGCGCTGCCGAGCCAGGACCGGGCCCGGTGGGACGCCGAGCTGATCACCGAGGGGCAGGCGCTGGTCCGCCGCTGCCTGCGCCGCGACCGGCCGGGCCCGTACCAGATCCAGGCCGCGATCGCCGCCGTGCACAGCGCCGCGCGGCGCGCCGCCGACACCGACTGGGCCCAGATCCTTCAGCTGTACGACCAGCTGACGGTCGTCGCCCCCAGCCCGGTGGTGGCGCTGAACCGGGCCGTCGCGCTCGCCGAGCTGTCCCGACCGGCGGTCGCGCTGACCGAGGTGGACCGCCTCGACCTGGTCGGCTACCACGTCTACCACGTGGTCCGCGCCGACCTGCTGGCTCGGCTCGGCCGCGGCGGGGAGGCCGTCGAGGCGTACCGGACGGCTGTCGCCCTGACGGACAACGCGGCTGAACGGGCCTTTCTCACCGGGCGCGCGACGGCCCTGAGCGCGCGTCTGCCACCGGGGTAGGCCGGGACTGGAGGCAAGCTGTCAACTGATCCAAGCCCAGCGAACCCAGCTCCAGGGCCTGGCGATGGAATGCGCGCCGGTCGCCGGGGAAGGACGAGCGGCCTGCCAGCCACACGCGCTCACCCGCCTTGTAGGCCAGCGCCTGCCCTGGCCGGCCCAGGTAACGCGCGAGCTCGGCGGATGCGTACGGCCCCTGATGGCAGCGGTCCTGCAACAGCTTCAGCGCCGCGTCCGCCGTCCACACGGCTCCATCGCCAGCTGGCATCGGCAGTCGCAGGTGCAGGCCGATGTCGAGCACGACCCGCGCGGCGCGCAGCAGCCGCATGTACAGGTACCCCAGTCGAGCACCCGGCTGTTCGTAGAGCCCGAGCTCGTCCATGAACCGCTCGGCGTACAGTGCCCAGCCCTCCTGGCTGCCGGAGAGGCCGCCGAGCAGGTTGAGCCTCTGCCCGAGGCCACCCCGGCACACCTCCGAGCCGAGGTGGAGGTGGTGGCCGGGAACACCCTCGTGATAGGCGGTGCTGTAGGCGTACCAGGTGGGGAAACTCGTCGCGTCCTCGGGGACTGACCACCAGACCCGGCCCGGCCGCGTCAGGTCCCGCGACGGCCCGGTGTAGGCGATGCCGGACGACGTGGTCAACCGCGACTCGACGCGCCGCAACGGGGCGGGGATGTCGAAGTACACGCCGTCCAGCCGCTCGGTGGCGGCCTCCAACAGTTCCTGCAACCACGCGGCGAACGACTCCCTGCTGTGCAGGGTGCCGGGTGCGTCGGGGCTGTTGAGCCGGGCAAGCGCCTCTGGCACGCTCCCGCCCAGAGCCTTCGCTTCCGCGATCAGTTCTGCCTCTATCGCTCTGAACTCGTCCCAGCCCCAGCCGTACAGCTCACGCACATCAGGCTGGGCCGCGAGGAAGGTGCGCACCCAGAGTTCGTACCGCTGCTCGCCGAACGTCTCCTCCTCGACGGCCTGTGGTGCCAGATCCGCTGTCAGCGTCCCAGCCAGTTTCTGGTACGCCTCTCTCGCGTCCGTCGCTGCGGCCTGCAACGACGCCCGCTGACACCCCTCGCCGTAGCGCTCCACCAGGGCGACATCGTCGTCGATCCAGTTGCGGCAGCGCTGCGCGACGAGCTCCACTTGACGCCGCGCCGGCAGATTGCCGCGCTCTGCGGCGAGTGAGAGGCTGCGGGCATACCCGTCCAGGGCGGCGGGGATCGCGGCTACGCGTGCGCCGACACGAGCCCAGGCCTCCTCGAAGGCAGCGCCCTCGGCGTCGGAGCCGGGAACCGCGGCCTCGACGGCCTGGCGGATGAGCTGGAGCGGACCGGTGGCGGCCACGTGCAGTTCGCGCAGGTCCTCCCCGGCATCGTGGAAGGCGATACGCGTGTGCAGCCGTTCGGCGAGGTGAGCGTGCAGCGGGCCGGTGGCCGCCAGTGCGTCGCCCAGGCTCTCGAGCTCGCCCAGGGCGCGGGCTGCGAGGTCGGCCCGGGCCTGGTGGCCCTCCGGGCTGTAGTCGGTGAGCCCGTCGACATCCTGCTCGCCAGCCTCGACGACCGCTGTGCACGGGTCGAGGCTGGCCATGTCGCACAGGAACCGATTGGCGAAGTCCTCGATCACGGGGGCCATGCTAGGGCCTTGACCTAGCTGCCGTGGTACGAGCCGCATCGATCGCGGTGGCCCGGCTCGGTCGGGACGCCGAGGCCCTCGACGCGTACCGGACGGCCGTCGCCTTTACGGACAACGCCGCCGAACAGGCCTTCCTCACCGCCCGCGCGGCGGTCCTCAGCGGGTGTTTGTCATCGGGGTAGGCCGGGAACCCGAGGCACCGCCGCAGCGGGGGATGGGAGGGGCCATGGCGTACCGACCGACCGCCGTCGACACCGTGCCCGACCTGTTCACCCTCACGCTGGGCGTGGAGGAGGAGTACCTGCTGCTCGACCCGGACAGCGGCCGGAACCTGCCGGTCGCCGATGAGGTGCTCGCCGCGCTGCGCGGCCCCGCCCGGGACCAGAGCCGCCAGGAGTTCCGGCACAGCATGGTGGAGATGGTCACGCCGGTCTGCTCCGACCTCACCGAACTGCGCGCGCACCTGGTGGCGCTGCGCCGATCCGCCGCCGAGGCCGCCACGGCGGCCGGCGCCCGACTGGTGGCGGTCGGCGCCACCCCGGTGGCCGAACCCCACCGGACGGTCCCCGACGAACCGCGCTACCACGCGATGTCGCGCCGGTACGGTCCGGTGGCGCACGACCCGGCGGTGTGTGGCTGTCACGTGCACGTCGGGCTGCCCGACCGGGAACTGGCCGTGCAGGTCTGCAACCACCTGCGGGTGTGGCTGCCGGTGGTGCAGGCGATCACCACCAACTCGCCGCTGCACGACGGGTACGACACCGGGCACGCCAGCTGGCGCTCGATGCAGTTGGAACGGTGGCCCAGCATCGGTCCGACGCCGTACTTCGACTCGCTCGCCGACTACGACCGCACCGTCGGCGAGCTGATCGCCGCCGGCATCATGCTCGACGCGGCGATGGTCTACTGGTACGCCCGGCCGTCGTCAACGTACCCGACGGTGGAGGTGCGCGTCGGTGACGTCTGCACCGAGGTGGACGACGCGGTGCTGGTCGCCGCGCTGGTCCGGTCGCTCGTGGCCACCCTCGCCGACGACGTACGCGCCGGGGTGAGCGCCCCGAACGTCCGGGACTGCCTGGTCGCCGCGGCGCACTGGCGGGCCGCTCACGACGGTCTCGACGGCGAGCTGATCGACCTGCGTGCCGGCGGCACCCGCCCCGCGTGGGCACTCGTCGACGAGCTGATGGCGGTGATCGCCCCGGCCCTGCTGCGCCACGGCGACCTCGGGTACGTGTTGGCGCAGCTCGCCCGGCTGCGCCGCGACGGCACCGGCGCCACCCGGCAGCGGCGGGTGCTGGAGCGCGCCGGAGACCTGCAGGTGGTCCTCGACGACCTGGTCGCCCGCACCGCCGCCGGCTGACGGCCCGTCACGGCCCAGCGGGTCAGCGGATGTCGTGGGTTTGTAGCCACAGCTCCAGCAGGCCGAGTTGCCACAACTTGTTGCTGCCGGCCGCGGCCTCCGCCCGGTCCGGCTCGGCCAGCAGATGTGCCACGTACTCCGGGCGGAACAGCCCCCGCTCGCGCGCGGCCGGCGCCTGCAACGCCTCGGCCACCAGCTCGCGCACCGGGCCGTCCACGTTGCGCAGTGCCGGCACCGGGAAGTAGCCCTTGGGCCGGTCGGTCACCTCGGCGGGCAGCACCTCACGGGCGACCTCCTTGAGTACGCCCTTGCCGCCCTGACTGACCTTGTGTTCCGGCGGGCAGTGCGCGGCCAGGGTGACCAGGTCCTGGTCGAGGAAGGGCGTACGCACCTCCAGACCCCACGCCATGCTCATGCTGTCCACCCGCTTGACCGGGTCGTCGGGGAGCATCAGGTGGGTGTCCAGGCGCAGCACGGCGTCCAGCGCGGTCTGCGCCCCGGGCGCGGCGAGGTGCCCGGTGAGCAGGTCCCGGCTGGCGTCGTGCTCCAGCGCGTACGCCGGGCCGACGATGCGGCGCAGCTCGTCGTGGTCGCGGTCGAAGAACGCGGCGGCGAACGTCTCGGCGGCGCCGTGCCGGGGCGCCTCGACGAGTGGCTGGTGGTAGCCGTAGCCGGCGAACACCTCGTCGGCGCCCTGACCCGACTGGGCCACCTTCACGTGCTGCGCCACCTGCTCGGAGAGCAGGTGGAAGGCGACCACGTCGTGGCTACCCATTGGCTCGGTCATCGCCAGCACGGCCCGTCGGACGGCGGGCACCAGGTCGTCGTCGGCCAGCCGGATCCGATGGTGGTCGGTGTCGTACGCGCGGGCCACCAGGTCGGAGTAGTGGAACTCGTCGCCGGACTCGCCGTCGCGGCTGTCGAAGCCGATGCTGAACGTCCGCAGGTGTTGCTGGCCGGCCTCGGCGAGCAGCGCCACGATGAGGCTGGAGTCCAGTCCGCCGGAGAGCAGCACCCCCACCGGCACGTCGGCGACCAGCCGTCGGCGTACCGCCGCGCGTAGCGCGTCGCCGATCGCGGCCCGCCAGTCGGCGGCGTCCATCCCTTCGTCGGCGGGCTCCCGCACGTAGTCGGGTCGCCAGTAGACCTCCTCGCGGCTGCTCCCGTCCGCCTCGATCACCCGCAGGGTGGCCGGCGGCAACTTGCGCACGCCACGCAGCACCGTCCGCGGCGCGGGCACGATAGAGTGCCAGGACAGGTAGTGGTGCAGCGCCACCGGGTCGATGCCGGTGTCGACGTCACCGGCCCGCAGCAGGGCGGGCAGGGTGGAAGCGAACCGCAGCCGTCCCGGTGTCTCGGCGAGGTAGAGCGGTTTGATGCCGAGCCGGTCGCGGGCCAGGATCAGCCGCCGCCGCACCCGGTCGACCAGCCCGATCGCGAACATGCCGACCAGGTGGTCGACGAAACGTTCACCCCAGTGGGCGTACGCCACCAGGATCACCTCGGTGTCGCTGGTGGAGTGGAAGGCGTACCCGGCGTGGCGCAACTCCTCGCGCAGTTCCGGGTAGTTGTAGATGCAGCCGTTGAAGACCAGCGCCAGGCCCAGGTCGTCGCGGACCATCGGCTGCCCGCCCGCGTCGGACAGGTCGATGATGGTCAGCCGGCGGTGCCCCAGGGTCACCCAACCGTCGGCGAACAGGCCCTCGTCGTCCGGGCCGCGTGAGCGCATCGCCTCGGTCATCCGGGTGACCGCCGCCGCGTCGGGCGAGCGGCCGTCGAACCGCGCCTCCCCGCTGATCCCGCACATCAGCCGGGCCTCCCGTCACCTCGCCCCCGACCGGTGCCGGCCGGTCCCGCCGACCGGACGGGGCCGCTGGCTACCCGTGGGCGCGGGGAGCAAACCCGTCAGCCGCGCAGGGTGCGCAGGATGCGGGCCAGTTCGGCGCGGTCGGCGTCGTCGAGGTGGCCGAAGAAGCGGTCGGCCTCGGCCCGCCGCGCGGCCCGGATGGCGGTGCTGACCCGGTCGCCCTCCTCGGTGAGCGCGACCAGGGTCGCCCGACGGTCGGCCGGGTCGGGTCGGCGTTCGACCAGCCCTCGCGTCTGAAGGTCGTCGACGACCTCGGTCGCCGAGCGGGGCGCGATGCGCAGGTGCTCGGCGAGGGTGCCGGGGCGTACCTCACCGTGCCGGGCCAGCACGCCGAGGGCCCGGGACTGGCTGGGCGTGACGTCCCAGGGCGCCAGTGAGTCGCGGCTCTGCCGGCGCAGACGGGACGCCACCGCCCAGAACGTCTCCGCCAGGCTCTCGTCGTCGGCGCTCTCGACGGTGTGCTCGGTCACCGGAATACGGTAGCAGGATATGTGGTTGCTCCCTCATGATGAGGTAACCTCAGCAATATTGTCGACGAAAGGCAGTGCCCCCCTTGGAACCCACCCCGAAGGGCCGCGACCGCGGCCACCGCACCGTCAGCGCCGAAGAGAAGACGCAGGCCCGTCAGGTGTCGCTGCGCCGCATCGGTCGCCTGTTCACCCCCCACCGGCCCGCGCTGGCCGCCGTCACCGCGATCATCGTGGTCTCCTCGATCATCGCGATGGCCACCCCGTTCCTGCTGCGTGTCGTGATCGACCGGGCCCTGCCGCAGGGCGACGTGACGCTGCTGGTCTGGCTGGTCGTCGGCATGGTCGCCGTCGCGGCGGTGACCTCCGCCCTGGGCGTCGTGCAGACCTGGATCTCCACCCAGGTCGGCCAGCGGGTCATGCACCGACTGCGCACCGACGTCTTCAGCCACCTCCAGCGCCAGTCGCTCGGCTTCTTCACCCGCACCCGCACCGGCGAGGTGCAGTCCCGGATCACCAACGACATCGGCGGCATGCAGTCGGTGGTCACCTCCACCGCAACCGCCGTCGCCGCCAACCTCACCACAGTGGTCGCCACGGTCGTCGCCATGGTCGCGCTCTCCTGGCAGCTCTCCCTGGTCTCGCTCGTGGTGCTGCCCCCGGCCATCTGGCTGACCCGTCGGGTCGCCCGGATGCGTCGCGAGATCACCGCCCAACGGCAACGCGAACTCGCCGACCTCAACGTCACAGTGGAGGAGGGGCTCTCGATCAGTGGCGTCCAGCTGGCCAAGACCCTCGGCACCGGCCCCGCGCTGATCGACCGGTTCACCGCCTCCTCGGCCCGCCTTGTCGACCTGGAGCTGCGCAGCGAGCTGGCCGGCCGCTGGCGGATGGCCTCGATGAGCATCATCTTCGCCGCCGTACCGGCGGTCATCTACCTTGCCGCCGGGCTGCCCGGCACCGCCGGCACGCTGAGCATCGGCACCCTTGTCGCCTTCACGGCCCTGCAGGGCGGCCTGTTCCGACCGCTGATGGGACTGCTCAACGTGGGTGTCTCGCTCACCGCCTCGCTGGCGCTCTTCGCCCGGATCTTCGAATACCTGGACCTACCGGTCGACGTGGCCGACCCCACCGAGCCGGTCCGCCTCGACCCCGCCCAGGTGCGCGGCCACCTGCGCCTGGAGGACGTCACCTTCGGCTACCCGGGCAGCGACACGGCAGCCCTCGCCGGGATCACCCTCGACGTGCCCGCCGGCACCAGCCTCGCCCTGGTCGGCGAGACGGGCTCGGGCAAGAGCACCCTCGCCGGGCTGGTCAGCCGACTGCACGACCCGACCGCCGGCCGGATCACCGTCGACGGCGTCGACCTGCGCGACCTGCGCCTGGCCGATCTGGCCGCGATCGTCGGCGTGGTCAGCCAGGAGACGTACCTGCTGCACACCACCGTCCGGGAGAACCTGCGCTACGCCCGGCCCGAGGCCACCGACGCCGAGATCGAGGACGCCGCCCGCGCCGCCCAGATCCACGATCTCATCGCCGGGCTGCCCGACGGGTACGACACAGTGGTCGGCTCACGCGGGCACCGGTTCTCCGGCGGTGAGAAGCAGCGCCTCGCCATCGCCAGGACGCTGCTGCGCGACCCGCGCATCCTGGTCCTCGACGAGGCCACCAGCGCGCTGGACACCGAGACCGAACGCGCCGTACAGCGGGCCTTCGACGTGCTCGCCCAGGGGCGCACCACGATCACCATCGCGCACCGGCTCTCCACGGTCCGCGACGCCGACCAGATCGCGGTGCTCGACCACGGTCGGATCGTCGAGGCCGGCACCCACGCCAGCCTGCTGGACAGCAACGGCCGCTACGCGACGCTGGCCGCCTGAAACCCGGATCACAACCGTCTCGAAACAGTCTTAGAACTGTCTCGTTATGGTGCCGTCAGGTGGCGGTAAACGGTCGCCCGCGAAACCCCCAGCGCGGCGGCGATGGCGTCCACCGAGTGGGTGCCCGCCGCATGCATCCGCCGGGCCGCCTCGACCTGCTCCCGGCCCAGCGCAGGCGGCCGTCCCGGCCGCCGACGTCGGCTCGTCGCCCCCGCACCGTCGGCCACGCCCGGTGGCGTCGCCGAGCTAGCGCTTGCCGGGGCCGCGCCCCTCGCTGTCACACGCGTCGGGGCTTCGCCCGCTGGCGGCGGGACCGTCGTGCGCGGGGCGGCTGTGACATCCGTGCGCGGCCCGGTCGTGGGGTCCGTGCGCGATCCGGCTGTGGGGTCCGTGCGCGGCCCGGCTGCGGGGTCCGCGTGCGGCGCGGTCGCGGGGTCGGCGCGCGGCCCGGCTGCGGCGTTCGTGGGCAGCGGGGCCAGCAGTCGGCGTGCGCCGTCGAGCATGTCGGCGCGCAGGACCTCGTCGGACACGTCGGTGAAGAAAACGACCGGATCGCTGCACGCGCCCACCGCCTGGACCGCGAGGACCCGCTCGCGACGCCCCGCGTTCGGTCCGGCGATGAGGTCGTTGGCCCGCATCGCGACCTCCATCAGGCGGTGGTACGTGTCGCCCCGGCCGATCAGCGCGATGTCGTGGAAGAGCATGCCGAGCGGCCGGCGGTGGGCGAGCATGGTGTCCAGCCAGCCCTCCAGCACCGTCCACCGGGCCCGCTCGGTGGGCTGTGTCTGCGCCGAGTCGAGCAGCGCCTCCAGATCCGCCACCAACGGCTCGACCAGGGCGGCGAGCAGATGCTCCTTGGCGGGGAAGTGGTACAGGATCGCGGTCTTGGTGAGGCGCAGCCGCTCGCCGATCTGGCGCAGCGAGGTGCGCTGGTAGCCGTGTTCGGCGAACAGGTCGAGCGCGGCGCGCAGGATCCGGGTGCGGGTGTCGTCCGCGGGATCGGCGGTCATGCCGGCCAGCCTAGCGACGTCCTGACCGGTGGGCACCATCACCATTGATTCGACTGACCGTTGGTCAGTACAGTGGTCACGGTCGACGCAGCCAACGGCAGGAGGGGCCATGCCCGTCATCTCGATCGGCAACCTGGTCAAGACGTTCGGCGCCATCCGGGCACTCGACGGGTTGGACCTGCACGTCGAGCAGGGGGAGGTGCACGGCTTCCTCGGGCCCAACGGCTCCGGAAAGTCCACCACCATCCGGATCCTGCTCGGGCTGCTCCGCCGCGACTCCGGCGACGCCAAGGTGCTCGGCGCCGACCCGTGGCGCGACGCGGTCCGCCTGCACCGCCGGCTGGCGTACGTGCCTGGCGACGTCAGCCTCTGGCCCAACCTCACCGGCGGGGAAGCCATCGACCTGCTCGGTCAACTGCGCGGCGGCCTCGACCGGCGTCGCCGCGACGAGCTGCTGCACCGCTTCGACCTGGACCCGACCCGCCGCTGCCGCACCTACTCCAAGGGCAACCGGCAGAAGGTAGCCATCGTCGCCGCCTTCTCCTCCCCGGTGGAGCTGTACGTGCTCGACGAGCCGACCTCCGGCCTCGACCCCCTCATGGAGGCGGTGTTCCAGGACGAGGTCCGGCGGGTCAAGCAGGCCGGCGCCACAGTGCTGCTCTCCAGCCACGTGCTCGCCGAGGTCGAGGCGCTCTGCGACCGGGTCAGCATCATCCGCGAGGGCCGCACCGTCGAATCCGGCACCCTCACCCAGCTGCGCCACCTCACCCGCACGGCCGTGACCGTCGAGACCGCCCGCCCGGTCACCGGCCTGGACGCGCTGCCCGGCGTGCACGACGTACACGAGGTCGACGGCCGCACCCACCTGGAGGTCGAGCCCGCCCACCTCGACGAGCTGCTCGGCCAGCTCATCCGCTTCGGCGTCCGCGCGCTGACCAGCACACCACCCACCCTGGAGCAGCTCTTCCTCCGCCACTACGGCGACGACCCCGCCACCACTGCTGGCACGGACGCTCCCGCCACCGCCGCATCGGGGGCTCCCGCCGCCGGCTCCTCGGACGCCGATGTGCAGGCGGACGCCCCGCAGGGCGGTGCCCGGTGAGCGCCCTCACCGGCGCGACCCGGCTGGCCCGGCTCGTGCTGCGCCGCGACCGGATCCGCCTCGCCATCTGGATCCTCGGCACGCCCCTGCTCGGCTACGCCCTCGCCGGCAGCGTCGCCGGCATCTACCCGGACCAGGAGACCCGGCTGGGCTACGCCACCACCTCGGCGTCCAGTCTGGTCGCCCGCGCCTTCAACGGCCCCATCCACGGCACCGACCTCGGCGCCGTGGTCGTCGCCGAGACGTACGTGACGCTGGCCCTGATCGTCGCGCTGCTGAGCACCTTCGCGGTGACCCGGCACACCCGCCAGAACGAGGAGACCGGCCGCGCCGAACTGCTCGGCGCCAACGTGGTCGGCCGGTACGCGCCGCTCACCGCCGCGCTGATCGTCATCGTCGCGGCGAACACAGTGGCCGCCGTGCTGCTCGCGGTCGCGCTGGTCGGCGCCGGTCTGCCGCTCGCCGGCTCCGTCGCGGCAGCGGCCGCGATCGGCGGCGTCGGGGTCGCCTTCACCGCTATCGCCGCGGTCACCGCCCAGCTCTCCGTCACCTCGCGCGGCGCCAACGCGCTCGCCGCCGCCACCCTCGGGCTGTCCTTCGTGCTGCGCGCCGCCGGAGACGTCCTCGGCGAACAGAGCGCCGACGGCACCCGCGTGCGCAGCGCCTGGCCGTCGTGGATCTCCCCGCTCGGCTGGGGCAACCAGGTCCGAGCCTTCGACGGTGAACGCTGGTGGGTGCTCGCCCTGCCCGTCGCGCTGCTGCTCGCCGGAGTGGCGCTGGCGTACACCCTCGCCGAGCGACGCGACCAGGGCGCCGGGCTGATCGCCCCCCGACGCGGCCCGGCCACCGGCGCGCCACGGCTGCTCAGCCCCACCGGGTTGGCCTGGCGGATGCAGCGCGGCACGCTACTCGGCTGGGCGGTCGGGGTGGCCGTGCTCGGCCTCTCCATGGGCGTCGCCGCCGACGAGTTCAACGACATGATCGACGCGAATCCGGCCGCCGCCGAGGCGATCAACGCGATGGGTGGCGGAGCCGACCTGATCAACGCGTACCTGGCCGCGATGCTCGGCCTCTTCGCCCTGACCATCGGCGCGTACGTCGTGCAGGCCCTGCTGCGCGTACGCGGCGACGAAGCCGACGGGGTGCTGGAGGCCGCCCTCGCCACGGCGGTCAGCCGTACCCGCTGGCTCGGCACCCAGGTGCTCGCCGCGACACTCGGCGCGGTCGCCCTGCTGCTCCTCGCCGGCGTCACCACCGGCCTCGGGTACGGCATCGTCACCGGAGACCCGCTCGGCCAGGCCGTCGAGCTGGGCGGCGCCGCGCTGCTGCGGCTACCCGCCCTGCTCGTGATCGCCGGCGTGGTGACCGCGATCTTCGGGCTGCTGCCCCGCTGGTCGGTAGTGCTGTCCTGGACGGCGTTGCTGGTCTTCCTGCTCCTCGGGCAGCTCGGCGCGGTGCTGGAGCTGCCACAGGCCGCGCTCAACGTCTCGCCGTACACCCATGTGCCGGCCGTGCCCGCTGTCGACCCGGCGGCGCTTCCCCTTGTGGTGCTGGCGGCGGTGGCCGCGGCCCTGCTCGCCGTCGGCGTGGCCGCCTTCCGCCACCGCGACGTCCCGTCCTGAGCCGTGTTCCTTGATCCCTGCTGACTGCCGCCGACAACCGGAACCGGGGGGCGGGCAGCTCGCGGGCGTGGGTCGGGGCGGACGGGATTGCCTGGGGCTGGCAGCCTCGATCGCGTGAGCGACCTTCTGACGCAGCTTCCGGCACTCCTCGGCGTCCTGGTTGGCACCGCGGGCACGATCCTCGCCACGTCCCTCGCCGACCGCGCCCGATGGCGTCGCAGCCAGAGCGTCCGCTGGGACGAGCGGCGGCTCGACGCGTACGTCGACTACGCGCACGCCCTCAAGGAGAGTCACGCGGTGGCGCTGCGACTCACGTCCGAGCACCGGCCGGGATCGCGAAGCCACCCCATCGACCGCGAGGAGGGGCTGGTCCGGCTGGCTGAGGCGGACGCTCGGCGCACCATCGTCTGGGAGAACCTGCTGCTGCTCGGCGACGAGCCGACTGTCGTCGCCGCCGCCAGCTGGCGGGACGCGATCTGGCAGGTCGAACGGCTCGCCCGGGGAATCGTCGAGCCGCCGTCGGACGTGGCGGGCATGCTGACCCGGGTCGACGAGGCCCGCGACGGGTACTACCGGGCGGCCCGGCGCAGTCTCGGGGTACGCGGGGGGTCGGTGGAGCAGTCCGCGACGCTGCGGCAGGCGTTGGTCGACCGGTCCACCGCGACGCCGGAGGCGCCCGCCGTATAGGTGCGGCGGTGCCCGTGGGTCCGCTGCGGGCGCTCCCATGTGGGACGTCGGCTGATGCCGACTGACGGGTACCGGACACCATCGACGGCCGTGCAGGGGGTTTGTCGCACGCTACCGCGACACTGAGGCTTCCTCGACCGGGGAGGTGCCTCGTGCCGTATGTCAGGTCCCACACCAGGAAGGGTGGCGCGCGGGTTCGGGCGCACTACCGAAGGCGGCGCAGGGGCAGCGTTCGGCGCAGATCGACGGCCCGCCGCGTGGCCGGTGGCGGCAGATCTGCCAACGGCTGGGTTCTGGCGCTGTGTGCCGTCGTCGTTTTCCTGCTCCTCCGCATGGTCATCGACTTCGTGCAGCGGCACCCATACTGGTCCGCCCTCCTGGTGAGCCTCGTCGTAATGGCGGCGGCCGCGGTGGGTCTTGTCGTGTCGAAGCAGCGTGCCCGCGAGCGGGCCGACCAGGCCCAGCGGGACAGGCTGATCGCGGTGACCGACACGATGAGCGGACCCGAGTTCGAGCAGTGGTTCGCCCGGATCCTGGTCGCATCCGGGTTTCGGAACGTGACGGTGTGCGGTGGCTCCGGCGACCGGGGAGCGGACGTCCTGGCGGTCGCTTCCGACGGCCGACGCGTCGTGGTGCAGTGCAAGCGGCAGAGCCCTGACAACCGGGTCGGAAGTGCCGCGATCCAGCGGTTCGCCGGCACCTGCCGAGACATCCACGGTGGCGAGATCTGCATGCTCGTGACTAACAGCTTCTTCACTGCGGGCGACGGTATTCAGATAGCCCGACAGCTCAACATCACGCTCGTCGACCGGGATGCGCTGGAAATGTGGGCCTGGACGGGGAGACCAGCGCTGGGGTCCATCGCGGGAGGCGGATCGCACTGACGCAGAACGTCGGGGCAAAGGCTGGCGGGGCTTGACCGTGCTGACAGCCACGGCCTCGTGGGCACGCTTCTGATGCTGCTTGCAGCGCTCCTCGGCGTCCTGGTCGGCACGATCCTCGCCACCTCGCTCGCGCGATTGAATGTCTCTGAGGACAGCGGCCGCCGCGACGCGCGCACAGGTGACCGTTCAGGTGGTGGCGTTTAAATCCTCTTTGATCAACACTGTTCGTTGTGAAGGCCTTCGTGGGGGTGACTGACGAGAGGTGGTACCGCTTCCTTGCGGAGCGTCCCGCGCTGAACGAGGTCAACTTCTGGCGGCCCTCCGGCGGTACATTTCGGGCTCTCACTCCAGGCGAGCCCTTCCTGTTCAAGGCACACTTTCCGCTGAACCGGGTGGTGGGTGGCGGCTTCTTCAGCGGCTTCACGCAGCTACGGATCTCCGAGGCGTGGGAGCTCTTCGGCGAGGCCAATGGAGCTTCGAGTATCGACGAGATGCGCCGCAGTGTCGGGCGCTACCGCAAGCAGGCGATCGGTGCAGGGGAAGATCCGATCATCGGCTGCATCTTCGTCCGGGACGTGACCTTCTTCCCCGACGAATCGACCGTCGATCCACCGCCAGAGTTCGCGTCAAATATCGTGCAGGGCAAGACCTACAACCTGGCCGACGCCGGTTCGGCGTCGTACTTCGACCTGCTGATCCACCGTCTGATCGGGACGACGGCGGCGGTTGACCTGAGCGGGCCCTGGCATCGTCCCGGACCCGTCTACGGAGACCCGCGACTGGTGCCCCAACGGCTCGGGCAGCAGTCATTCAAGGCGGTGGTCCTGGGAGCCTACGGCCGACGTTGCGCGATCACCGGCAACAGGGTCCAGCCCGTGCTGCAGGCCGCGCACATCCGCCCGCTCCCGCTGGGGGGCGAGCATCGGCTGGACAACGGCCTGTTGCTCAAGTCCGACGTGCACATCCTCTTCGACCGTGGCTACCTGGGCGTCGATCCGAAGCACCGCCTACTGGTCAGTCCGCGGCTTCGCAGCGAGTTCGGCAACGGTGACCAGTTCTATGCGAAGGCGGGCGAACAGATCGCTTTGCCAGAACGACGCCGCGACCGGCCGCGTGCTGATTTCCTCGAATGGCACCTCGACACCGTCTACAAGGCGGCTTGATCCAGTACTGCCCGCGCTAAGCGAGGCTCGGGTTGATTCGGTTGCCCGGACGCCGCTAGGCAGTGTCTTCAAAGGATCTTGGTGTCGGATGATGTAGGGCGTGGGTCGTCGCTACGAGTTGTCTGACGTCGAGTGGGATGCGCTGTCGA
>NZ_JBEYUF010000023.1:0-103925 GCF_040643355.1 Micromonospora sp. NPDC047187 | reverse complement strand
AATTGGCACTGGCTTTACAAGCACCCTGTTGAGTTCTCAAAGAACAACCACACACCGACCAGAAGCCCCACCACAGTGGAACCCCAACCGGGGCTAATTCCCGCTCCCACACCCGGCGCTTTCAGCGCCAGGCACTTTTACTACGTTACCCGCTCGTTTCCGCCGTGTCAAACCGATATTTCGCGGTTCGCCATGCTTCAACCCGATAATGCGGATAGTCTTGCTTGCTCGAGTCCACGATGACGCACGTCGTTACCGACGTTCGTTTCTGTCGTGGGAAGCCGCAGACCGGCCGATCACCGCTTCGCGGCTCTCCGCCCGGCTCCTGCCGGCTCCGAAACTCTACCCGGTCGGCTCCGCGTTCGCAACCCCGTTTCCGGAGTGTTCCGCACCGCCCGATCCTCAGTCTCGCTCGGCGTTCCCGCCACGAGCCTGGTGCCCGTTCTCGGCCGGTTTGTCCGGCCTCCCCCGTGCAGAGAGAAAGTTACGCGGACGGCTCGGAGAAGGCAAATCAGGGTTCATCACTGGTTTGGGCGAACAGCGACCACCGGTGCCCGGCACAGCCGAGGACGCGAGCACCTCGGCTCCCCGGCACAGCCGAGGACGCGGGCCACCTCGACGTGCCAGAGTGTCAGTCATGGATGAGTCCGGGCACGGTGCCAGGGTGTTCGCCGAGGAGGCCCTGCTCGGCCTCATCGGGCCGTTCTGGCAGGTGGTGATCGGCGCGGTCGTGCTGGTCGTACTTGTGCTCTCGGTGGGACGACTGGCCCGACGCGGCAGGTCCCGGATGACCACCGCGCTGCTGGTCACCGCCGCGGCCATCGCCGGGTTCGCGGTGATCGGCGTCCTGCTGGAGGGCTGAGGTTCAGAGCCGGCGGTTGGCCAGGCTGGGCAGCTCGGCGCGGATCGTGTCGAGCCGGTCCAGGTCCAGGTCGACGACGGAGACCCCCGGGCCGTCCGGCACCTGGCCGATGACCGTCCCCCACGGGTCGACCACCATGCTGCGGCCGAAGCAGGTGCGACCTGGCTCGTGGTCGCCGGTCTGACCGGCCGCCGCCACGAAACACTGGTTCTCGATCGCCCTGGCCCGCAGCAGGACCTCCCAGTGGTCCCGGCCGGTGTGCATCATGAACGCGGCCGGAACCACCAACAGCTGCGCGCCGCCGCCGGACGCGAGCAGCCGGTACAGCTCCGGGAAGCGCAGGTCATAGCAGATCGACAGGCCGACCCGCAGCCCTTCGACGTCGACCACCACCGGTTGGACCCCGGGCGCGACACTCGCCGACTCCCGGTAGGAGACCCGACCGGGGATCTCCACGTCGTACAGGTGGATCTTGCGATAGGTCGCGGCCAGGCTGCCGGAACGGTCGAAGACCAGCGAGGTGTTCCAGGTGTGGTCCGGGTCTGGGCCGGCCTCGTGGAACGAGCCGGCCACCAACCAGATCCCGAGCCGCCGGGCGACCCCGGCGAAGAAGCTGCCCACCTCACCGTCGACCGGCTCCGACTCGGGCAGCCCAGCGGCGGGACCCAGGTAGTCGACGTACTCCGGGAGGACGGCGAGATCCGCGCCGCCGGCGGCGGCGCGCTCCAGTAGGGCCTCCGCGGCCGCCAGGTTGGCCTTACGGTCGTCCCTGGCGTTCAGCTGGCAGACGGCGACACGCATGAGCAAAGGGTACGGCTGGAGGGCTCTGACGGACAGCGTCACGGTCTGGCCGGCACGGGTGGTGGTCACACTGGCGAACGGCGCCGAACACGATCACGCCGGCCGCTCAGGATCGAACGGCCGGCGTGACGCGGGAAGGATCAGGCGGACTTCTCTTCGCGGTCGCGCCGGGCCCGGCGCCCGGTGAACTCACGCGGCACGATCGTCGGGTTGACGTTCTCCAGGACGACCTCGCGGGTGATCAGCACGCGGGCGGCGTCGGGGTTGCTCGGCACCTCGTACATCGCGGAGAGCAGCACCTCCTCGATGATGGCCCGCAGACCACGGGCACCGGTGCCCCGCAGCATCGCCTGATCGGCGATGGCTTCCAGCGCCGGCTCGTCGAACTCGAGCTCGACACCGTCCAGCTCGAACAGGCGCTGGTACTGCCGGACCAGGGCGTTGCGCGGCTCGGTGAGGATCCGAACGAGAGCGCTGCGATCCAGGCTGCGCACGTTGGTGATCACCGGCAGCCGGCCGACGAACTCGGGGATCAGCCCGAACTTGAGCATGTCTTCCGGCATGACCTGGCTGAAGATGTCGTCGGTCGACCGGTCGGAGACCGACCGGAGTCGGGCGCCGAAGCCGGTGCCGCCCTGCCCGGTGCGGGACTCGATGATCTGGTCGAGGCCGGCGAACGCCCCACCACAGATGAACAGCACGTTGGTGGTGTCGATCTGAATGAACTCCTGGTGTGGGTGCTTACGGCCACCCTGCGGCGGCACGTTGGCCACAGTGCCCTCGAGCATCTTGAGCAGGGCCTGCTGCACACCCTCACCGGAGACGTCCCGGGTGATCGACGGATTCTCCGACTTGCGGGCGATCTTGTCGACCTCGTCGATGTAGATGATGCCGGTCTCGGCGCGCTTGATGTCGTAGTCGGCGGCCTGGATCAGCTTGAGGAGGATGTTCTCGACGTCCTCGCCCACGTAGCCCGCCTCGGTCAGCGCGGTGGCGTCGGCGATGGCGAACGGGACGTTCAGCATCCGGGCGAGGGTCTGCGCCAGGTGGGTCTTGCCGCACCCTGTCGGGCCGAGCAGCAGGATGTTGGACTTGGCCAGCTCGACGGCGTCACTGCCGGAGCCCGGCGCACCGGCCGCCTCGGCCTGGATCCGCTTGTAGTGGTTGTAGACCGCTACGGCGAGCGCCTTCTTGGCTTGATCCTGGCCCACGACGTAGGTGTCGAGGAACTGGCAGATCTCCATCGGCTTGGGAAGCTCTTCCCACTTCACCTCGCCGGACTCGGCCAGCTCCTCTTCGATGATCTCGTTGCAGAGATCGATGCACTCGTCGCAGATGTAGACCCCTGGGCCCGCGATGAGCTTCTTGACCTGCTTCTGCGACTTGCCACAGAAGGAGCATTTCAGTAGGTCGCCGCCGTCACCGATCCGTGCCACCTACGTTCTCCCTGCACTCATCGGCCGGAGACCCGGCCCTGACCTGCGGACGTTGCGCGCCGCCCGGCTTAGTTCGCGCCGCCGGCCCAACCGGCGAAGCGGTACGGACCCGACGTTACCCGCTGGCGGGGCATTCTCCGACCCCCAAAACGGGTGTGTCAGAGGTCGGCCGGGAACGGAGCCCCGGCCAACCTCTGACCCGGTACAGCTCAGCGGGCGGCGTTGGCCGCCAGCAGACCCTTCTTGCGGCTGGTCAGGATCGTGTCGACCAGCCCGTACTCCTTGGACTCCTCGGCCGTCATGATCTTGTCACGGTCGATGTCCTTGCGAACCTGCTCGATCGGGCGGTTGCAGTGGCGGGACAGCATGTCCTCCAGCTGCGTACGCATCCGCAGGATCTCCCGGGCCTGGATCTCGATGTCCGAGCCCTGCCCGTAGCCGCCCTCGGTGGCCGGCTGGTGGATGATGATCCGCGAGTTCGGCAGGGCCATCCGCTTGCCCGGAGTGCCCGCCGAGAGCAGCACCGCCGCCGCGCTCGCCGCCTGCCCGAGGCAGACCGTCGAGATGTCCGGACGGACGTACTGCATGGTGTCGTAGATCGCCGTCATGGCGGTGAACGAACCACCCGGCGAGTTGATGTACATGATGATGTCGCGGTCCGGGTCGGTGCCCTCGAGCGTCAACAGCTGGGCCATCACGTCGTTGGCCGACGCGTCGTCCACCTGGACGCCGAGGAAGATGATCCGGTCCTCGAAGAGCTTGTTGTACGGGTTCGACTCCTTGACCCCGTACGACGTGCGCTCGACGAACGACGGCAGCACGTAGCGGTTGTGCACGGCCGCGAACTGGGGCGGCAGGCTCAGATCGGTCATCGTCAGCTCCTCAGCTCAGGGTCCCGGCGCCATCCGGAACCTGTGCGGCCCCGATGATCACCTTGTCGATGAAGCCGTAGTCCATGGCCTCCTGGGCGGTGAACCAACGGTCCCGGTCCGAGTCGGCCTCGATCTGCGACTGGCTCTGGCCGGTGTGGTGCGCGACCCGCTCCTGGAACATCCGCTTCGTGTAGAGCATCTGCTCCGCCTGGATGGCGATGTCGGACGCCGTGCCGCCCAGACCACCGGACGGCTGGTGCATCATGATCCGTGCGTGGGGCAGGGCGTACCGCTTGCCCTTGGTGCCCGCGCAGAGCAGCAGCTGACCCATCGAGGCAGCCATGCCCATCGCCACGGTCGACACGTCGTTGTCGATGAACTGCATGGTGTCGTAGATCGCCATGCCGGAGTAGACCGAGCCACCCGGCGAGTTGATCCACAGGTTGATGTCGCGGTCCGGGTCCTCCGCGGCGAGCAGCAGCAGCTGCGCGCAGATGCGGTTGGCGACCTGGTCGGTCACCTCACTGCCCAGGAAGATGATGCGTTCCTTGAGCAACCGGTTGTAGACCGAGTCGTCGAGGTTGCCAATGGAGTCGCCACCGCGCGCGTCAATCGCCCGGAGCGACTTCTTGGGGATGTGCATGTCGGTCATGGCAGCCCTTCGCTCTCCGTACCGTCTTTCCCGACACTAACCGCTGTGCGGGGCGGCAGAGTCCCGGTCGGGGCAGTGTTCGCTCTCAGCGCAGCTGTGTCGGGCGTACCCGCGGCGCGGGCTTCCGGGCGTACCCGGCAGTGCTTGCTGCTCGGGCGTACCCGGCAGTGCTTACCGCCCGGGCGTGCCCGGAAAGGGAAACGGCCGCCGGGGGGGGGGGGCCCGGGCGCGGGCGGCGCCCCCCCCCCGCGGGGGGGGGGGGGGTGGGTGTCCTCTCGCGTGTTCGTCTCCCGCGCGCTGCTCCCTCGACGTGTCGCCCGCCGCCCCCCCGCCCGCACCCGCCCCCACGGCGGCCGCACCCGACGATCAGTGGTCGTGGTTGTGCTCCGCCTCGTTGGCGGCGCGCAGGGCGTCGAGGGTGATCCCGTTGCCGGCCGAGTCCTTGATCGTGATCTTCTCCATGACGGCAGCGAGCGCCTTGCCCCGCCGCACGTCGCCGAAGACCGCTGCGGCCGCGCCGGAGCGCACCAGCTGGTCGTAGTACTGCTGCGGGGCCATCCCGGCGCGCTGCGCCCGGTGCACGATCTCGTGCCCGAACTCGTCGTCGGAGACCTGCACGTCCTCCGCGTCGGCGAGCGTGTCCAGCAGGAGCTGCACCTTGACGCCCTCGGTCGCCGCCTCGGTCAGCTCGGCGTCGATCTGCTCCTCGGTCTTGTCCTCGGCCGCGAGGTACTCCTCCATCGAGGCGCCGATCCGCTCCAGCTGGTCGACCATCGCCTGCTTGCGGCTCTCGACCTCCTCGCGGACGACACCCTCCGGGGCCGGGATGTCGGCGGCCTCGACGAGCTGGGCCAGGGCCTTGTCCCGAGCGGCGTAGATCTGCTCGACCTGCTTGCCCTGGGTGACCCGGGACCGCAGGTCGCCGCGCAGCTCCTCGATCGTGTCGAACTCGCTCGCCATCTGGGCGAACTCGTCGTTCAGCTCCGGCAGCTCCTTCTCCTTGACCGTGCGCACAGTCACCGCCACGTCGGCGTCCCGACCGGCGAAGTCGCCGCCGACCAGCTGGGTGGTGAAGGTGGTGTCGTCACCGGCGGCGAGGCCGACAACTGCCTCGTCCAGGCCCGGCAGGAGCTGCTTGCTGCCCACCTCGTGGGAGATGTTGCTCGCCTGGCCGCCCGGCACGTCCTCGCCGTCGACGGTGGCGTTCAGGTCGATCTGGACGTAGTCGCCCTCGGCGGCGGCCCGCTCGACGGTCTTGAGGGTCGCGAAACGCTCCCGCAGGTTCTTCACCTGCTCGTCGATCTCGCTCTCGTCGATCTGCAGCTCGTCGACGGTCACCTCGATGGTGCTCGCGTCCGGGATGGTGATCTCCGGGCGGACGTCGACCTCGGCCGTGAAGTTCAGCGAGTCACCGTCGTTGAACTCGGTGATCTCGACCTCCGGGCGCCCCAGCGTCTTCAGGTCGTGCTCGCGCACAGCGGCGAGGATGTTCTCCGGGATGGCCTCCTGGACCGCCTCGTTGAGGACGGTGCCCCGGCCCACCCGCTGGTCGATCACCGCGGTCGGCACCTTGCCCCGGCGGAAGCCCGGAACCTGGACCTGCGAACCGATCTCCCGGTACGCCTTCTTGAGGCTCGGCTCGAGCTCGACGAACGGCACCTCGATGGCGAGCCGCACGCGCGTCGGGCTCAGAGTCTCGACGGTGCTCTTCACAGGCGTACTCCTTGACGGATCTCAGTTGAGTCTGGGCGTGATTCAGCCCATCGAGTGTAGGCGAGCCGGCCTGACGCTCCGGCATCGCCCGGGGACCGCACTGGGCGGCACCCGGGGCGGCCCGGCCGCGGACGACAGTCGGGGTGGCGGGATTTGAACCCACGGCCCCTCGCTCCCAAAGCGAGTGCGCTACCAAGCTGCGCCACACCCCGTGGCGACGTGCAGTCTATGCCGTCGCCGCGCCTCAGTCGGTGCCGGGGCATGCCCCACCCGGACAGATCACCCGAAAATTACCATTCCGCTCCGCCCACGTGTCGCCGAGATCCCCAGGGCGCCGCCGCGTCGGCGGCGACGCGGTTACGCGTCGGGCGTCGACATTGGGTACGCTGTAGGCGCGTCCTGTTTCGGCGGGATGCACGCGGGCGTAGCTCAATGGTAGAGCTTCAGTCTTCCAAACTGACTACGCGAGTTCGATTCTCGTCGCCCGCTCCAACGCCCTCCGGCCCAGGTCGTGAGGGCTCTTTGGTGTACAGGACTCGGCGCACGGGCCGCTGCGGTCCGCCCACCCGCCGGGATGCCGGGCGGTCGCTGCGGGCGTCGACACACAGCAGGGCCCAGGTGGACCGCACGGTGGCGGCACCTGGACCCACTCGGCGAGGCCGAGTCGCGTGTCACTTCAGGTGGAACCGTTCGTCGACAGTGAGAGCCGCCAACTGCGGCACGGAGAACGGCAGCTTCGTCAACGCCGGCCGGCTCTCGTCCAACCGCACGCCCTGCGCCACGAAGACCACCACACCGTCCGGGTGCCGGTACGCCGACCACTGGTCGAGCCGATCGTCGCTGCCCGGTCGGACCACCACGCCGACCCGCAAAGCTCCGACGGTCTCGACCTGACACTCGCCCCGCATGCCCCAGAATTTCTGGGCCAGGTCGCACGGCTCGGTCGGCAGCTGGTTGCCGGCGGCGTGCACCTCGACGATCACGCGGCCGGTGCCCTCGCCCTGCGCGACGGCCACCGAGGACGAGTAACTCCACACGTCGACGCCGTCCACCTTGTCCTCGAACTGCGACTGGTGGGTCCGCAGCGTCCGCTCCTCGACGGACTGGCTCGACGGGTCCTCCGGCGCGGTGTAGCCGGAGGGTATGACCGAGACAGCCTCGCTGAGCAGGTGAGCTCCCTGTTCGTACCTGGACCCGGCCCGCGCGGTCCGGTCCTCCTGCGGTTGCCCGTCCGGCCCGGTCGGCCACGGCTCCTTGGTGTCCGGAGAAGCCAGCGGCCCCTGACCCGCCGGTTGGTAGACGTGGCCGCCCGGGGTGGCGACGGCCGCGAAGCCGGTGACGGCCAGCACGACAGCCGCCGATCCGAGGGACGCCCACAGCGCGCGTCGACGGAAGCGCGTCCGCCGTGCCGCGCCGAGCGCGGCTGTCGTACTCAATGGTGGTGGCGGGGTGGTCCCCGCCATCTCGCTGCGCAGCCCCTCGCGCAACTCCTGCTCGTTCATCGCTCCCCCATCTCGATCCCGCTGTACGTGGGGGTCAGGAGGCCGCGCAAGGTGTCGAGCCCGCGTGCCGCCTGGCTCTTCACCGTCCCTGGAGAACACTCCAGCAGCGCCGCGACGTCCTCGATCGACAGGTCCTCCCAGTACCGCAGAACCAGCACGGCCCGCTGACGCGGCGCCACCCGGGTCAGCGCCTGCAACAGCACCAGTCGGCTCTCCGGCGAGTCGGGCGGGGCCACCTGTTCGGCGTCCTCCCCACCCACCCGTTCACGCCGCCACCAGCCGCGGCGGCGCTCGTCGAGGAAGGTCCGGATCAGGATCCGGCGCACGTAGCTGTCGAGCACCTCGTGCCGGGAGATCCGGTTCCAGACCCGGTAGAGCTTGACGAACGTGGTCTGGACCAGGTCTTCGGCACGGTGCCAGTCGCCGCACAGCAGGTACGCGGTGCCGCGCATGGCACCGGACCGTGCCGCGAAGTACTCGGCGAACGCCTCGTCGCGATCGCTCATTCAGGCCTCCGATCCCCGTTTCGAGTTAGTCACGCGGGGTCTGCCCCAGGGGGTTGCTCCGGATCTCGCGGACATGTCACGGGATCAACGCCGGCAAGGGCGCGAAGGACGCCTTGACAGGTGTCGATCCGTGCACTGGTGTAAGGACCAAACACATCGACGTCCGTCACAGGAGGGCACATGATCGTCCGACGACGGTGGACAGCTGCCGCCACCACAGTGATCCTGTTCAGCGCAGTGTTGTCCCATCCCGCTTCCGGAACGGCCGCACCCGCCGACCCGGCCGCCCCGATCGCTCTGAGCGCCACCGAAACCGCAGTGGTCCGGGTCCAGCTGCGCGATCAGGCCCAGTTGGACCGGCTCGTCGCCACCAGCGCGGACCTGGCCAACCGGCCCCGGACGCGGGACGGCCGGATCATCGCCGACCTGGTGCTCAGCGGCGCGCAGCTCGGCGACCTGACCGCGCAGGGCGCGACGGCCCTGCAGATCGTGCAACGCGCCGGGGACGGCAACCGGCACTACGCCGACAGCGTCCGCGCGGCTCAGGCCCGCACCGCCGCCGGGCTGCGGGCGCCGGCCGCAGGCCAGCGGTCCACCGCCGCCACCGCGGTGGACACCCTCCAGGTGCAGCAGGCGTACTGGTGGACCACTACCGGACAGACCTTCCTGCAGGCCCAGGTGGCCACCACCGCCACCGACGACCCGGACGTGGAGATCACCGTCAGTTGGCGCACGGCGGACGGCGTCACCGGCTCGTTCCCGCTGTACCGGTTCGAGGACTCCGGCGAGTACCAGTACCACTACGCGCTCCCCCAGCCGGTGCCGAGCCGACCGGTTCAGCTGACCGCCACCTCCAGCCTCGGCGGGGTCAGCCGGGCGGTCACCCCGGCGCTCTGGCCGAACGCCTCGCCGCCGCCGCTTCCGGCCGGCTACCAGAAGGACTTCATCGACGCGTACCTGACGCCGGTGGACATCCAGGCGCGGATGAAGCGGCTGGCCCGCCAGTACCGGGACCTGGTGGACGTGATCGACCTGCCGAACAAGACCCAGGGATACCGACGCACCGCCGCCGGCTACCTGGGCGACCCGGCAGTGGCCGCCCTGGTCGTCGAGTCGGTCCGCTTCGGCGACCAGAACATGAACGGCGTACAGGTACGGACGGTCGACCCGGGCCGGGCCAACCGGCCACTGACCGTCGGCTACCGCGACCGTGTCCTCACCGTGTCACTGGCCACCGACACCGCGGGCAGGACGGTGAGCACCACCGACGAGGTCGCGGCGGCGATCAACGCCCGTCAACCGGACCGGTTCCGGGCCACCGTCGAGGACGGTTCGGCCGGGCTGCCGATGCCCGTCGCCGGCCCCACCCGACTCGACGACGGCCTCCAGGGCACCGAGGTGCCGGCACGGCCGTGGACGGTGCAGGCGCTGCGCCTCGGCGTACACCGGGACGGCTCCCGGGTCGGGGTGCTCGCGTACTCCCAGGAACACGCCCGGGAGTGGGCCACCCCGCTGGTGACGCTGGAGTTCGCCGAGCGGATGCTGGCCAACGCCCGGACCGACCCGGCCACCCGTGAGCTGCTGGAGCAGGTCGACATCTTCGTCATCCCGATGGTCAACCCGGACGGCGCGAACTACTCGTTCAACGACTTCAACTTCCAGCGCAAGAACCTCGTCAACCACTGCACCGGGGCGGCCCGCGACCCGAAGAACCGCACCTCGTGGGGCGTCGACATCAACCGCAACTACACCGTCGGGTCGTACTTCGACGGCTACGTGGGCGCCAGCGCCAACTGCCTGTCCGGCACCTACGCGGGCACCGCCGAGCTGTCCGAGGCGGAGAGCGGCAACGTGATCGCCCTCGCTCAGGACCACCCGAACATCAAGTTCGCGATGAACGTGCACTCCTACGGCGGGTACTTCATGTGGCCGCCGGGGGCGTACCGGGCCGACGGCAGGGTCACCCTGCCGCGACCGTCGATCGACGAGTCGACGCTGTTCCTCAACAGCGCCCGGCGGATCGTCGGCGCCATCGCCCAGGAGCGCGGCACCGTCACCTGGCCGTCGCAGACCGGACCGGTCGCCGACGTTCTCTACTCGGCCGCCGGCAACTCGGCCGACCAGCTCTACTACGAGCTGGGCATCTTCGCCTGGGACTTCGAGGTCGGCAACGACCGGTGGAACCCGGCGACCAACCAGTGGGAGGGCGTCGGCTTCCAGCCGCCGTTCGACGAGGCGCACGGCGAATCCCAGGAGTACGCCGGCGGGCTGGTGGAAATGGTCCGGGTGGCCCGCGACTACGCCGCCGCCGAGGCGGCCGCCGGCTGACCCGCGGGTTCCGTACCGCCGCCGGCTGCCACCGGCGGCGGTACGGCCCATGACCCGCGACCCTGGGTGACGGACGGTAAGCCGATGGTGATCACAGACGTTGACGTGTTTTCATGTCAGCACGCCTGCGCCGACCCGGGACATCGATGACTGAGCAACCCGCACCTGATCACCTCGTTGTGGTCGACGTGTTGACGCAGGGTCTGAGCCACCTGCTACGCGACGAGGATCCGGAACTGGCCCGATGGATCGAGGAACTGGTCGCGACACTGAAGAGTCCCCGGCAGACGACGCTGGCCGGCTGGAACAGCTTCCTCGATCCCGGCGCCGACTCCAGCTGACCCGCTCGGAGTTCACCCGCCTGGCCGACGGCCAAGCTGGCCCGGCTGCCATCCGCGCTCTGCGGCGCGCGCAACGCAACCGCACGATGCTCGTCCTCAAGAGCCTCGCCGACACCGACGACGCCCTGGCGACGTCGGCGCACCTGCTCGGCCACGCCCACCGCCTCGACCCGGCCGCCGCGGACGTGCTGCTCGATCATCCGTGGCTGGCTGTCTGGGCGGTCGATCGGGTCCGGCGCGGCGCCACCGACCGACCCGACTACCTTCCGTTCGCGGCGCTCGCGGCGGCCGCCCTCAGCGGTCGGCCGGACGCGGCGGTGCCGGTCACGCCGCGTGCGGGCCTGGTGCCCGTGCCGGGCCTCGGGGTGTTGCGCCGACGCGGCACCACAACTGTGACGCCGGCCGACCTGACCGGGCGCCAGTGGACGCCCACCCGCTGGTGGCGCTTCACCGACCAGTCGGTCACCCTCGACCTCCGCGTCGACGACCTGGACCCCTACCGCGACTGCTTCGGGCTACCGGTCGCCGCCCGGCTCTCCACACCGCAGGCCGCGGAGCTGGAACGGTCCGTCGGGCACGCCTGGCACCTGCTCGTCGGGTACGCCCCGACGCACGCCGCCGAGGTGGCCGCCGGGATCAGCACCTTCGTACCGTTGGCGGACGGCACCGAGCGCGGGCACAGTGTCACGCACGCCGACGCCTTCGGAGCGTTGGCCGCCGACGCCAACCTCGACCCGGTGGATCTGGCCGTGACGATGGTGCACGAGCTGCAACACAGCAAACTCAACGCTGTCCTCGGCCTGGTCCAGCTGCACGAACCCGCCGACCCGGTGCGGTACTTCGCGCCCTGGCGTCCTGACCCGCGTCCGATCGGCGGGCTGCTGCACGGCACCTACGCGTTCACCGCCGTCGCCGAGGTGTGGGCCGCGCTGCGGGCCCATCCGGAACTGGCGGTCCAGGCCACCGCGCGGTTCGCTGTGGTACGGGCGCAGTTGGAGCGCGCCCTGGTCGAGCTCGCCCGGGCCGGAAGTCTCACCTCGGCCGGGCAGCTCTGGGCAGATCGCCTGGCCGGACGGATCGGCAGGCTGGCCGCCGTGCCGGTCCCGGCGTCCGTCGACGCCGCCGGGCGGCGGGATGTGGCGGAGGCCGAGCGCGCCCACCGACCGACGATCACCACCGGATGAACCCCAGGCTCGGCACGACGGCCGCCGGTGGGCGAGGCGTCAGGTCAGCCCGACGGTCTCGATGTCGCACTCGATGCGCCGCTGACCCCGCGCGGCGTCCACCTCCGGGTGGTCCGGCCCGAACAACGCCTCCAGCGCCCCGGCGGCCTCGTCGAGCAGCTCGCGGCCCCGAGCCTCCTCGCCGACCTCGATCAGATCGACCGACGCGTTCACCGCGCAGTAGAGCGTGTACGGATGCCCCGGCCCACGCAGGCGACGCGAATCCTCGAGGATCGTCTCGGAGAGCACCTGTGCCTGCTCCAGCCGGTGCGACCGGACCAGGTTGATCGCCTGCGCGGTGCGCGCGCTCAGCAGGTACGGATGGGTGGGCGGCAACGCCTCGCCCATCGCCTGCAAGGTGGCCGCGCCCAACTCCCGCGCCTCACGGTCGAAGTTGCGAGCCCGCAGGATCACCCCGAGGTTGACCGCAGCGCAGAGCGTGACCGGATGCCGCTCCCCGAAGACGGCGCGGAAGGTGGCGTGCCCCTGGGAGGCCAGGGCGTACGCCTGGGTCGCGTCGCCCGCCGCGCGCATGGCGTTGGCGCAGGTCATGCCCGCCTCCGCAGCCAGCACATGATCGGTCCCGAAGCGGCGGGTCACCAGCCGGTAGTTGGCCGCGCCCTCGGTCACGGCGGCGTCGAGCCGCCCGGTCTTGCGGAGGCAGGCGATGTGGATGCAGGTGGCGCGCAGCACTGTGAGGTGCTCCGCGCCCAGCAACGACCGCTGCACCGGCAGGGAGCTGTCCAGCAGTTCCAGCGCGTCGGCGTACCGGCCCAGGAGGTAGAGATCACGCGCCTGGGCCTCCTGGGCCAGCACCAGCGCATAGGTGCCGTCCTCCGCCGCCGCACCGGCGTGCCGCGCCACTTCGAGGTTGAGTTCGTACGCCCCTTCGAAGTCACCGCTCAGGCGAAGGTTGATCGCCATCGAGTTCATCACCCGCAGCGTGCTCGGATGCCCGTCGCCGAGCACCCGGCGGTGCACGTCGAGGTTGCGCCGGTCCAGGTCGGCAGCGCCCGCGAAGTCGCCGATCCGCCGCAGATCCGCGCCGACGCTGTTCGCCGCACCCAGGGTGTACTCGTGTTCCTCGCCGAGGCTCGTCCGCATTCGCTCCAGCGCCTCGAGGCCGAACGCGGCCGCGCGCGGGTCGGCGAGCAGCCGCAGGGCGTCCGCGTACCGTCGCATCGCCAGCAGGGTCAGCGGATCGCCGCTGCGCTGGCCGTCTGGACCGGGCTGGTCCCAGGCCGCCAGGATCTCCTCCGCGAAGTCCCGACAGCCTTCGAAGTCACCCAGGTTGTAGATGTAGCGCAACTGGTCCATCGCCGTCCGGCGGGCGTCGAGGTCACCGTGGATCAGACCGGCGACGCGGACGTGTGGCGCGATGTCGGCGTGGCGGGGCCAGGTGCTCCGGTCGTCGGGGAAACCCGGGTTGGCGGCGGCCAGCAGCCGGCGGGCGTTCGTCAGCGGGCTGTCGTCGCCCTGCTCGGCGAGCCCCTCCCGGATGACCGCCTGCACCAGTCGGTGCACCTGTACGTGCCGGCTGGCGTTGTCCGCCTTCGCGAGCCCGAGCGACGCCAGTTGCCGGATGGCCCGGGCGATGTCGTTGCGCTCCTGGAGGCTGGTGCGCAACGGTTCGTCCAACCCGGCGCGGCGCCCCTCCCAGAGCAGGCGCATCGGGACCGGGTCGGGGCTGAGGAAGGCGAGTAGCTGGATCAGCTGCGCGGCGGCGGGATTCTGCTCGCGTACCGCGGCGAGCGCCATCGACACCACAGTCAACACGGTGCCCCGGTACTGCCGGGGTTGCCCCTCACCCAGCAACTCCCGGGCGTGTTCCTTGAGGTCGACAAGGTATTCGTCGACCGACGACAGCATGGTGAGCAGCCAACTGACGGCCTGCTCCAGGGCGAGTGGCAGGTCGCCAAGTTCGGCGGCGAGCCGGCGGGCGTCGTCAGGGCTGGTCTCGGGACGCCGCTTGAGCAGCAGTTCCACGCTCTCGGCTCGGGTGAACACGTCGACGTCCAGGGTCAGTGCGCTCGCCGACCAGGCCATGTTCCGCGACGTGACGAGGACGTGGCCGCGTTCGCCGACGAGGTTCGACGAGGGCATGAGCGGAGCCAGCTCGTGCGGGTCGTCGGCGTTGTCGTAGACCAGCAGCCAACTGAGCGAACTCGTCGACAGCGAGTCGAGGACCGTCCGCACGGTCTGCTCCAGGCTGGCGCTCGCGGCCAGGCCGAGCCGCTCGCCGAGGGCCGCGATCGAGGTACGCAGCGCACTGAGATCCTCGGCGGGCATCCACCAGATCAGCTGGTAACGGTCCGCGTACCGGTAGGCGAACTCGACAGCGAGCTGGGTCTTGCCGACCCCACCGACACCGCGCAGCGCCGCTTCCGGCAGCACCGAGGCCCGGTGCTGTGCCGACAGAAGCTCGTCGAGCGCGACGAGCTGTTTCTCCCGGCCGGTGAAGTACAGGTTGCGCGGTGGGACGCCGCCCCGGATGAGAGTTCGGGATCGCTGGGGCGTCGTCTCCTCGATGATGATCGTCCTGCGCATGTCGGATTCAGGTTCCTCTCCACCGGCCTCGGCCGGTGCCGCCTGGTGCGGGGATCGTAGCGACGTCCAGTGCGCCTTCGCAGCCACGCGCATGTCGTCGAGGTCGGCGGTGGTGAGCCGCAGAGCCGCCGCGGCATCCCGCAACCACTGCTCGAACGGCTTGCCGTCCGACTCGAGGCCGGCGATGACCAGGCCCGCCAGCGCCACGGCGGCCGGGACCTGCCAGTCACCCACCGGTTGCCAGCCGACGGCCTCCACCAGGCCGGGCAGGTCCTCCGGTGACAGTGGATGATCCGCGACCGCCGCGACGGCTCCGGTCACCACCTCGGGCGGGACGTCCGTGAGCAACTGCGCGAGAAGCCAGGAGAGGTAGATCTGCTGGGCGGACGTGACCGCGCCGGCACCCGGGTGGAGGTTGCCGATCACCTGCAACAGCGTCGACATGCCCCGGGGCTCCTGCGCGCAGGCGCGCACGATGCGGTAGACGTCGTACCGGACCTCGGAGTGCCGGGGCACCGACAGTGGCTTGCGCAGCTCTCCCTCGACCTCGTCGAGGTAGAGGGCCCGGGTGTTCCCGTCGTTGATCGAACTCATCGACAGCAGCGCGTCGCAGATGGCCTGCACCTGAGCGCTCGGCATCCGGGGCGTCGTCACCGATTGTCCTCCGTACCCGTCAGCAGACCGAGGCTCTCGGCAAGGTCACGGAAGGCCCGCAGTGGCCTACTCGCCGGCCCTTCCGTCAACAGCAGGACGCGATAGAGAGCCGCGATCCCGTCCTCGTATTCTAAGCCCGTCCGAATCAGGCCGAACATGTCGAGACCCAATGGCCCGAATGGATTCACCATCCGACTGATGTGCGATGGCAGCGACTGAATGACCAATTGACGGCTGTCGGGGTGCCGGAGTACCGGGATTTCCTCCAGCAGTCGGGCCAACGCCATCTTTTGCGCGAATGAGAGCGGCGCGGGTGCCGGCCGGCGCGTCGCCCGGGCGACGGCCGCCAGCGGGCCGGACGGCAGCAGGGCAGGTGCCAGCAGGCCGGGCGGCAGCAGGGCACGCCACTGCCCCACCGGCAACATCCAGCCGACCAACTGCTGGCCGACGCTCGCGCGGGCCAGCACCATGCCCACCACGGCGCCGTCCGGCGCGTACACCCCGGAACCACTGAACCCCCTGTCGATTCCGGCAGTGGCAGGGGAGATTCGGTCGAGTTGACGCCATCCGGTGCCCGCGTCGACCGGACCGACGGCCCGCGCCAGCACCATGACGGACGCCGGGGTGTTGGCCGGAAAACCCACGATCCGCACGTCGAACTCGTCGTCGCCACGATCGGCAAGGGTGGCGGGGGCGGACGGCAGCGGTGTGGCGCAGCGCAGGACCGCCAGGTCGCCGTCGCCCGCCGGGCCGACACCCCGCGACCAGGTCACCTCGGCGGCGACCCGGGTGCCGGGGTGACTCGGTGTGTCGACGAGCACCCCGGGCGGGCTGGCCTCGGTGCCGTCATCGACGACATGCCAGCAGGTCAACACCAGGTCACCGGTCAACTGAATGCCGGCGCCGACGACCGACGAGGAGTGGCCACCGAGTATCCGCACCCGGCCGGCGAGCGACCGGGTGCCGGTCATCCGTGCTCCGCCAACCACTCGACCAGGACGGCCGGCGGCCGACGGCCGGTGCTGCGGTCAGTCATGCGCGGCGTTCTCCTGCGCGGCGTTCTCCTGCGCGGCGTTCTCCTGCGCGGCGTTCTCCTGCGCGGCGGCCCCGTCCTCAGCCGGCGACGGCAGCGCGGGGACGGGCGAGGTCCAGATCAGCTTGACCTTGAGGTGGCCCTGGGCGCTGGTGCGGGCGACGACGGCACCAGCCTCCGCGGTGAGGGTGACGCCGATCTCGACCTCCACCTGGTCGGGACGCACCGCCACTCCCCGGACCACGCCCAGCGCCGCGTCGAGCGCGGGTTTGATGTGGGCCAGTGCCGTTTCCAGCGTCTGCCGGGCGGGGCGGATCCGGTCGAGCAGACCGACTCGTTCCAGATCGGTGCCGGCGTGCTCCTCGACGAGGAGGACGCCCTGATCAGTCTCGGAACGAAGGAGATCCGCCACGTGACAAATTCTCGCCGAAAGATCGTTCGGAATTGGTGTCAGATCACTGACAGGAGTCATTGCGTGCACCCTGCGCCGACACGGGACACATCTGCTTGCCATCACCACTGCGGCCTGTCAGCCTGACGCAATGCAGGACACGGCGACCTTCCAGGATCTGCTCCGCGAAGGCGCCGACGCATCAGTGGACGGTTGGGACTTCTCCTGGTTCGACGGCCGCGCGACCGAACAGCGGCCGTCCTGGGGTTATCTGAAGCTCATGGCGGCCCAGATGAGGGTGGCCCGCGCCGCACTGGACATCCAGACCGGCGGCGGCGAGGTGCTCTCCGAGGTGCCGGCGTTCCCACCGGTGACCGTGGCCACCGAACACTGGCCGCCCAACCTCCGATTGGCCCGACGCGCGCTCGAACCGCGCGGCGTGCGGGTGGTCGACGTTGCCGAGGACGCTCCGTTCCCGTTTCCCGACGAGACGTTCGCCCTGGTCGTGAGCCGGCATCCCAACGTCGTGCTCTGGGACGAGATCGCACGGGTGCTGACTCCCGGCGGGCGGTACCTGGCCCAGCAGATCGGCCCCGGTTCGAACCGGGAGCTGGCCCAGTTCCTCACCGGTCCCCGCGAGATCAGTGACGAACGCAGCCCGGCCCGCGCCGCCGCCGACGCGCGAGCCGCCGGCCTGGTCATCGACGAGCTGCGGCACGAAGCGCTGCCGACCACCTTCAACGACGTGGCAGCGGTGGTGCACTTCCTCCGCAAGGTCATCTGGACGGTGCCGGACTTCACCGTGGACCGCTACCGGGCCCGGCTCGCCGATCTGCACGACCACATCCGCCACCACGGTCCGTTCGTGGCCCACGCCCAGCGCATCCTGGTCCGGGCGCACAAGCCCGAGCACTGAGCGAACGCGCCGGCGCCGCTGGCCGGATGTCGACCGTTTCCGCCTGGCGCCTGGCGGGTAGGGCCCGTCCATGGACACGAACACCACTGCCCACCTGGTGGGCGGCCCCCGAGACGGCAGCACCCACGAGACCGGCAACGAGGCACTCGTCGAGGTGGAGATCGACGGCCTGATGCACCGCTACATCAAGACCACCAAGCAGCACGACGATGGTCGACCGATCTACAACTACGACGGGGCGGTCGCCCCGGACGGCGGCGAGCCCGGCGTCGAGGATCCGGCCGCCCGGGTCGCGTCGCCCCGAGCCGACGCCGAGGGGCACGGCGGCACCCACTGACCGCCGCACCATCGGGATCACGCAAGCCCACGAACGAGGTACCGGTCGGAGCGGCCGGCCACGGATGAACCGCGGCCGGCCGGGTAAGCAGCGACCTTGCCTGGTGGGGAGACGACCGGGTGCACGGGTGGGCGGTCCTGGACCGGCCCGCCCGTGCACGCCCGGTCAGTTCGAGGAGATCCAGTTCCAGGCCGAGACGACCCACTCGGTCTGCTGGAGCCACGCCACCCCGAGGCCGACGAGGAACACCGCCGTCGCCAGGTGCGCACCTCGGGCGCTGCGCCGGACCCGGCCCAGCTGCCGCTCCAGCACCACCCGGCCGACCAGCCGGAACAGGGCGAACAGGCCGACCGCCACCAGCAGGCTGAGCACCAGCACCAGCAGCGGGCCGCTCAGGTCACCCTGGCCCGACAGCGCCCAGATCCCCCAACACACGAACGCGAAAAGGCCTGCCGCGGCGCTCCACTCACCGCCGCGCCGCAGCTGCGCCATCCGCGAGCTGAGCGAGCGGCGGGGCACCGGTTCGCCGGGCCAACCGGTGCCGGTCGGCTCCTGCTCGACCACCGGGAACGGCTCCGTCCGCGGAGTGCGAGGCTCACCCACCGGAGCGACCCCGCGGCGGAACCCGTCACGCTGCGGCGGCACCCCGACGCCGGCCTGCGGTGGCACCTCCACGGTCCGCTCCGCCCACGGCTGCGTCTGGTCTGCCATCTCGTCCTCCCCCTGACCGACGGCAACAGCACCGCCTTGATTCGAGGGTAGCCAGCCGGCAAATCGGTCGCCGACCCCGGCCGGGACGCGCGGCCCACGACGGTGCCGGATCGAACCCCGCCAGGGTACGGTCGGCTGATGGGTGACCCCGACCGACGACGGCGACGCCTGCGCCACCACTCCGACACCGAGCCGGCCAGACCGGGTGCGGACGGCCCGACGGTCAGCACGCCGGGCGTGCACGACGGTGACGAGCCGCCGCCGCGACGCAGGAACACGGGCGGCGACGAGCGCGACGGCGAGCGGGGGCTGCGCGGATTGGTCGGTTCCGGCTCGTCCCAGGTGGGGCTGAGCGCCGCGCTACGGGCCCGGGACGCGGCCCGTCCCACCGACGACGACCTGGCCGAGGCGGAAGCCCGGGTGGTGGTCGTCCGGCGAAACTGGGTGCCCCGCGAGGAGCTGCCCCGCTCGCCGCGCTGAGCGCCGCACAGTCAGGGCAGGTCCGGCAGCTTCCGGGTCCGCTCGTACTCGGCCACCTGGGCGATCCGACGAGCGTGCCGCTCGTTGCCGGAGAACGGCGTGTTCAGGAACGCCTCGACGATGCCGGTCGCCTCGTCCAGCGTGTGCTGGCGGGCACCGATGGCGACCACGTTCGCGTCGTTGTGCTGGCGGGCCAGCTGAGCGGTCTCGACGCTCCAGGCCAACGCGGCGCGGACGCCGACGACCTTGTTCGCGGCGATCTGCTCACCGTTGCCGGAGCCACCGATGACCACTCCGAGGCCCGTCTCGTCGGCCACCACCTGGTCGCCTGTGTGCAGGCAGAACGTGGGGTAGTCGTCGTCCGGGTCGTAGTTGTGCGGGCCGACGTCGACCACGTCGTAGCCCTGCATGGCCAGGTGGTTGGCCAGGTGCACCTTCAACTCGAAACCGGCGTGATCGGATCCCAGGTAGACGCGCATACCGGGCAGTCTGTCAGGCCGCGCTCGGGGACGTCACAGGGGCGGCGTCCCCGAGCCGGGTTCGTCACACGGTCGTGAGGATGACGCTCAACGCGGCAGCTCGGCGACGACCAGACCGCCGCGCGCCTTCGGGGTGAACCAGGTGCTCTTGCGGGGCATCTTCTCCCTGGCCAGGTTGACAGCGACGAAATCCGCCACGGTCACCGGCGCGATCAGGATGGCCAACTCGGCCCGCCCGGCGTCGACCTCACCGGTGAGCCAGCTCGCCGGGTAGTCACCGCCGACGTAGGTGATCCGCTTGTCGCCCGGGTCCAGACCGAGCGCGTCGCGCAGCACCAGCCGCTCGACCAGGGCGTGGTCCAGGTTTTCCAGGCGGGCGGAGGCGGTGGCGGGCAGGCGCACCGCGTACCCCTGGCCGTCGAGGCGGAGGTGCACGGTGCCGCCGGCAGCCGGGACCTCGACCGGGCCGTCGATCGGCTCGACCTCGGCGCCCGCGGCCCGCAGCCGGTCGAGCAGCTCGGCCGGGGTGGTGGTCAGCTCGCTGACCAGCCGGTTGTACGGCTGGATGGCCACCGACGCGGGGGTGGTGACCACGGCCAGGAAGCGGGGCAGCCCGCCGGTCTGGGCGGCCAGGCTGCGGTGGTTGCCGTCCGCGACGACCAGGTCCCCGCCGCCGGCGAGAGCGGTCAGCGTGGCCTGCTCCGGGCCGGGGCCGAGCAGCCAGATGGCGTGCGTGCGACCCGCCTGGTCGGTGTCCGTCGCGGCGGGCGCACCGGCCGTGTCGGTCGCCGCCGCGAGCGCGGCGTGCAGTTCGTCACCACGCCCGGTCTGGAGCAGGAGTACGGGTGAGAGCAGGTGGCCCAGCGCGTCGGCCAGCGCAACCCGCTCGCGCACCTTGGCGATGAAGACGTCCTCGTTGCGGATGACCAGGCCCGGCTCGTCTGCCCGGGTGGAGATCTGGTCGGTGTCCACCATCGCGAACAGCCCGTACGCCGGCTCCTCGCCGGGTGCGCTGATCCGGTAGAGCACCACCACCTGCTCGGCGGGGGTGTAACTGCCGTCGGCCTTGGCCTCGGCGAGGCGGGCCACCGCGTCCGGCAGCGCGTCGAGGAACGACCTGCCCAGGCTCTGCGGGGCGCGGTGCGGCATCTCGATGCCGAGAGCGCTGTGCGGGTTCGACTCGATGATCGCGGTGATCTCCGCGTCGTCGGCGAACTCGTCGTAGTTTTGCGCGCCGGTGCCGCCAGTGGTGACCCAGGCCCGGGTGATCGGATGCACGACCGTCATGCCCACTGACGCTACCGGCGACGGTGTCGCCGCCGACGGGGACCCGCGGGGCGTCCACCAGATGAAAGCGCCCGGTGGGGCCCGGCCGGTCAGCCGGCGCGGTCTGAGGTGCCTCGGCGGTGCCTACCCGCGCTCAGCGGCCCACCGTTGCCACGCCGACCGGCCCCGATCGGCCCGGTGTTCAGGGCGCGGCGAGGCGACGCGGGCGGCCCCGGCACGGGACGGTCGGGAGGCGGTGTGGGAACGGGCCGCGGGCTCAGCGGCGGCGTCGGCACCGGGCGCGGAGGAGCCGGCGCCGGCGGCGGAGGAGCCGGTTCGGCCGGTGCTGCCCCCGACGGCACCAGCGCCGGCGCGTCGGTCGGCACCGCGCCGGCGGACGACGGCAGTGGGTCGACCGCCCTGGGCGGGGTGAGCCGGGAGGTCACCGGGACCCGGGCCACGCCCACCACGATGGGCGGCGCGAGTAGATCCACCAGGTGGGCGGGCAGGTCCGGGCGGACCGTCGGCCAGCGGGAGTCGTCAACGGACCAGTAGTCCGCGCCGGGAGTCTCGATCACCCCCTGCCGGGTCAACTGATCGTCACCGGACGCACGGTGCTTGGCCATCGGGATTTGCCTCCACGAACTGCGGCGTGCGGCCCTGCGGGTCGCTGCGGCGGACACCGAGGGAAACGACGCCGCCCGCCTCCCGGTGACGCCACGACCCTCCGCCGACCTCGGCACCCCACGAGAAACGCCCCCGTCCGCGCCACTGACGAAGCCCGGACGGGTGCGCGGCGGTCGTCGCTCAGTCGAAGATTGGGCTCTGCTCGCGGGTGCGCTTGAGCTCGTAGAAGCCCGGGGTGCCGGCGACCAGCAGCACGCCGTCCCAGAGCCGGCCGGCGGCCTCCCCCTTCGGAGCCGGAGTGATCACCGGGCCGAAGAACGCGACCGGGGTGCCGTCCGGGCCGGGCGCGTGCACGACCGGAGTGCCCACGTCCTGCCCGACCGGGCGCATGCCCGCCTCGTGGCTGGCCCGCAGCGCCTCGTCGTAGTCGGTGCTGTCGGCGGCCGCGGCCAGTGCCGGGTCGAGGCCGGCCTCGGTGAGCGCGGCCACGTACAGCTCCGGACCCCGCTCCTGCTTCTGCAGGTGGATCCGGGTGCCGAGCGCGGTGTAGAGCGGGCGCAACACGTCATTGCCGTGCAGCTGCTCGGCGGCGATGCAGACCCGCACCGGGCCCCACGCGGTCTTCAGGAACTCCTTGTAGTCCTCGGGCAGCTCGTCCCGGCCGTCGTTGAGCACGGCCAGGCTCATCACGTGGAAGCGGATGTCCACATCCCGGATCTGCTCGACCTCGAGCAGCCAGCGGGAGGTGATCCACGCCCACGGGCAGGCCGGGTCGAACCACATGTCGGCGGTGACACGTTCGGTCACTGTGAGATCCCTTCACGACGGGTGACGCCGACAGGTCGGCGTCTCAGGAGAATCCTCACCCCGCAGCGCATCAGCCGGCACCCGAATGAGAGCGTGACCTCGGCCACCGCGGGCTGCCCGTACATGGAAGACTCGAATCGGGCCAGCCGTCACGAGCGGTAGGCGAACGGGCGCCGCCGGGCGTACGGCGACATGTGGGATGGAGACGAACAGTGCCGGGAGTGCGCAACCTGACGCAGGTCGAGGCGACCGAGCGGGCACGCCTGCTCAACGTGACGGGGTATGACATCAGTCTGGACCTGTCCAGCGCCGTGCTGGCGGCCGACGGCCGCACGTTCAGGTCGACGACCGAGGTCCGGTTCCGCTGCTCCGAACCGGGCGCGAGCACCTTCATCGAGCTGGCCGCCGAGTCGGTGCGGTCCGCGACGCTGAACGGCACACCCGTCGACCTCGCCGACTGGTCCGCCGACAAGGGCCTGACCCTGTCCGGGTTGGACAGCGACAACGTCCTGGTGGTCGACGCCGACTTCGGTTACTCCAACAGCGGCCAGGGTCTGCACCGGACGGTCGACCCGGTGGACGGCGAGACGTACCTCTACAGCCAGTTCGAGACGGCCGACGCGCAGCGGGTGTTCGCCTGCTTCGACCAGCCCGACCTGAAGAGCGTCTACACCTGGCACGTCACAGTGCCGGCGCACTGGCGGGCGGTCTCCAACATGCCGGTGCAGCGGGAGGAGCCGGCGGGTGAGGCGCTCAAGACGCTGCACTTCACCGAGTCGCCCCGGATGAGCACCTACATCACGGCGATGTGCGCCGGGCCGTACCACGAGGTGCGCGACGCACACGACGGCATCGACCTGGGGGTGTTCTGCCGGGCGTCGATGGCACAGTACCTGGACTCCGACGACCTGTTCCTGATCACCAAGCAGGGCTTCGACTTCTTCCACGAGAAGTTCGACGTGCGTTACCCGCTGCCGAAGTACGACCAGCTCTGGGTGCCCGACTTCAACGCCGGCGCGATGGAGAACTTCGGCTGCGTGACGCACGCCGAGTCGCACTACCTGTTCCGCTCGCAGGTCACCGACTTCGAGTACGAGCAGCGGGCCAACACGATCCTGCACGAACTGGCCCACATGTGGTTCGGTGACCTGGTCACCATGCGCTGGTGGAACGACCTGTGGCTGAACGAGTCGTTCGCCGAGTGGGCCAGCCACTGGTGCAACACCAACGCGACCCGGTTCACCGAGGCGTGGACGACCTTCCTGTCCATCCGGAAGAACTGGGGCTACCGGCAGGACCAGCTCTCCTCCACCCACCCGGTCTACACCGAGATGCCGGACATGGAGGCCGTGGAGGTCAACTTCGACGGCATCACCTACGCCAAGGGCGCGAGCGTGCTCAAGCAGCTCGTCGCGTACGTGGGTGAGGAGCCGTTCGTGGCCGGGCTGCGGGCCTACTTCGGCAAGCACGCCTGGGGCAACGCCACCTTCGACGACCTGCTCACCGAGCTGGAGGCCGCATCCGGGCGGGAGCTGCGCAAGTTCGCCGCGCAGTGGTTGGAGACCGCGCAGGTCAACACGCTGCGCCCGGAGGTGACCATCGGGGCCGACGGCACGTACGAGCAGGTGCTGGTGCGGCAGGAGGCCCCGGCGGCGTACCCGACGCTGCGGACCCACCGCATCGGCGTGGGCCTGTACGACCTGACCGACGGACGGCTGGTCCGTCGGGAGCGGTACGAGGTTGACGTGACCGGCGAGCACACGGATCTTGCCGCGCTGCGCGGCGTCCGGGCGGCCGACGTGTTGCTGCTCAACGACGACGACCTCAGTTACACCAAGCTGCGCCTCGACGAGCGCTCGATGGCGACAGTGGTGCAGCACATCGGTGGCTTCGACTCGTCGCTGGCCCGCGCGCTCTGCTGGACCGCCGCCTGGGACATGATCCGCGACGCCGAGCTGTCCGCCCGCGACTACGTGGCGCTGACGCTGAGCGGGCTGCCCGCGGAGACCGACATCAACCTGGTCACCGCCACCCTGCGGCAGGCGACCACCGCGCTCACCCTGTACGCCGACCCGGCCTGGGCGCCGACCGGCTGGGCCGACCTGGCCCGTACCGCCCGCGACGCACTCGCTGCCGCCGAGCCCGGCAGCGGGTTCCAGTTGGCCTGGGCCCGTGCGTTCACCTCGGCGGTCCGCTCAGCGGAAGACCTGGCCACGCTGCGCGGTTGGCTGGACGGCACCGGCATGCCGGCCGGGCTGACCGTCGACACCGAGCTGCGCTGGTCGGTCCTCGCCGCGCTGGTGGCGAACGGTGCCGCCGGGACCGCCGAGATCGAGGCGGAGCTGAGCGGCGACCGCACGGCCAGCGGCGAGCGGGAAGCCGCTTACGCGCACGCGTTGATGCCGACGGCCGAGAACAAGGCCGCCGTGTGGGCCCTGCTCACCGGCCCGGACGCGCTGCCCAACTGGCGGCACCGGGCGCTGTTGCAGGGCTTCGCCCACCCGGCGCAGGTGGAGCTGGTCGCCCCGTACCGGGAGCGGTACTTCGCGGCGGTCGGGCAGGTGTGGGCCACCCGGGACAGCGAGCCGGCGCAGGAGTTCGCCCAGCTGGCGTACCCGACCTACCTGGTGGAGGACGACACGGTGGCGGCCACCGACGCGTGGCTGGCCGGTGACGGGCACCCGGCCCCGCTGCGTCGACTGGTGGCCGAGGGCCGCGACGGTGTGGTGCGGGCGCTGAAGGCCCGCGCGAAGGACGCCGAGAGCGCCTGAGCGGCGTTGCCCGGTCCGGGGCCGGCGTGGGTGTGAGCCCGCGCCGGCCCCGAACGTTATCGTGGCGGGAGGAGGTGGACGTGATGGCACACCCGACCGACGAGTGGCGGCCCGTTGCGCGCGCGTGGCGCGAGCAGGACCTGTTCAACCTTCCCGATAATGGGAACCGCTACGAGATCATCGACGGGAGCCTGCACGTGACCCCACCGGCCGACGACGATCACCACGAGCTGGCCGACAGCATTCGGACGGCTATCGGGGCTGCGGCACCAGATGGATGGCGGATTATTCGTGAGATCGGGCTGGGGCTGCCGTCGGGCAACCTGATTCCGGATGTGACGGTGCTGAAGCCAAACACCCCACGTGGTGTGCGTTGGCATCAACCGCAAGGCGTCAGTCTCGTTGTCGAAGTGGAGTCGCCGACGAGCCGCCGGCATGACCGCTTCACCAAACCCGGTCTCTACGCCGAAGCGGGGATTCCGCACTACTGGCGTGTGGAGCGAGGCGACTTCGGCCCGATCATCTACCGCTACCGCCTGATCAAGGACGTGCACTACGACCTGGTCGGCACCATTGGTCCGGACGACGCGGTGACAGTGGATGAGCCGTGGACGATGAGGTTGGACCCGAGCGCCTGGCCGCGCTGAGACACCCGGAAACACGAAAGCCCGGCCCGATGATCGTGGGCCGGGCTTCGTCGTGTGTGCCGGTCAGCCCTTGCCGGCGTGGCTGGCGAGCTGGTCGAGACCGTTGATGATGCCGCCGGCCAGGTCACCGCCGCTGAACGCGCCGACCATGGAGAGCGCGGCCAGCTTGGCGTACGTGTCGGGGATGCGCTTGCGGGCGTACCGCCCGGTGATGATCTCCAGCTGCCGCTGGTTGGGCGACACGGCGATCAGCACCGACTTGTCGGGCTCGGCGAGCTGACGGTGCAGCCGCTGGGCGTGCTCGCGGATCGGCTCGTCGAGACCACCGACGAAGACCGAGAAGACCAGGCCGGTGCCCTTGTCGGCCAGGCGCAGGGCCTCGTCGATGCGCAGCAGCTGGCGGGTCGAGAACGGCCCGTCGAGCACCTCGGGCGGATTCTCCGACCCGGTCTGCTTCTCACCAACGGTCACTTGCGCCTCCGGTTCCACCGGCCGGCGCCTCGACGCTGGCCTGCTCAAGCTTGTGGCTGGTCAACGCGGGCGCCTGCGCCCCCGCCGTCAGCGCGGTGCCGGCCGAGTCGGCCAGCTGCTCCGGGCGGCCCAGGAACCAGACCGGAGTGAAGTCGAAGGGCCGGCCCGGACGGTAGCGCTTGGCGCCACCGCCACCGCCGGTGGCACCCCCACGGCTACCGGCGTACGACAGGCCGGCGATGACCAGCACCGCGGCCAACGGGATGCCGACGAAGACCAGCAACGTCTCGGTAACAGACAATCCCAACGCCCCCAGGCGGAAGAAGGACGACCTTGAACAACCGGGTCGGATGGACGATCACGCTGCCGACCGCCCGACTCCGTCGCCATTCACGTTAGCGGAGTCGACGGCCCGCCAGATTGCGGGGTGCCGATCCCATCCGTCACTGGAGTTCTCCAGTTGCGCAGCGGTAGCGATAAGCCGCGCGTCGTCGCCGTAACGGCCGGTGAGCAGCACCCCGACGGGCAGGCCGTCGGTGGTGGTACCCAGTGGCAGGGAGACGGAGGGATCGCCGGTGACGTTGAAGATGGCGCAGTAGGGCGAGAACCGGCGTTGCCTGTCGAAGTCGGCGGCCGGGTCCGCGTCGGCGGTGAACCAGCCCACGGGTGCCTGCGGGGTGGCCAGGGTGGGACAGAGGAGCAGGTCGCAGCCGGCGGTGCGGCGGGCACCGATGCGTACCTGCGCCTGCAGTTCCCCGAGGGTGGCGGTCAGGGTGCCGGCGGAGAGTTCGGCGCCCCGGGCCCGGAGCAGCCGGGTCAACGGCAGCAGCTCCGCCTCCCGCTGCGGTGGCACCGGGGCGAGCGCCAGGACGTACCAGAGGATCTCGAACAGCGGCCACGCCGCCGGCCCCAGCGGCGGCGGCACCTCGACCATCTCGTGGCCGGCCGCCGTGAGCAGCGCGGCGGCCCGGTCCACGGCGGCCACGCAGTCGGGGTGCACCGGCTCGTCGGCGAGCATCGGCGTGGTGAACCGGCCGATCCGCAGCGGGCCGGGCTCGGCCCGTCGCGCGACGGCCAGGTAGCCGCCGGGCGGCGCGGGTGGCGGCAGGTAGGGCTCGCCGGGGACCGGAACGGCCATGACGTCGAGCAGCGCGGCGACGTCGGTGACCGTCCGCCCGAGCGGGCCGTTGGTGGGCAGGCCGAACGCGCCGGAGCCGATCGGCCCCCCGGAGACGACGCCCCGACTGGGCTTGTAGCCGACCAGACCGCAGAGCGACGCCGGGATGCGCAGCGACCCACCGCCGTCGGACCCCTGGGCGACCGGGACCAGCCCGGCCGCGACCGCCGCCGCGGCGCCGCCACTGGACCCGCCCGCCGTGTACGCAAGCTGCCACGGGTTGCGGGCCGGCGGAGCGACCCGGCCCTCCGAGTAGAGCGAACAGCCCAGCTCGGAGGTGGTCGTCTTGCCCAGGCTGACCAGACCGGCGGCCTTGATGAAGCGGACCACGTCGGCGTCGACCGGCGGGACGAAGTCGAAGAAGGCGGCCGAACCGAAGGTGGTGCGGACCCCGGCGGTGAGCGTCAGGTCCTTGATCGCTGTCGGCACGCCGTGCAGCGGGCCGCGCTCCTCGTTCGGCACCGCGTCGGCGGCGCGCGCGGCCTGCCGGGCGAGGTCCGGTGTGACGGTGACGAACGCGCCCACTGTGTCGCCGAGCGCCGCCACCCGGCGCAGGGAATGCTCGACCAGCTCGACGCTGGACAGCTCGCCGCGGGTCATCGCGGCGGCCTGCTCCAACGCGGTCAGGTCGTGCGGCTCGGCCATCCCGTCATCCTGCCCGCTGGGAGCGGATGTCGGCGGCCGACACGGCGGCCGACCATCAGTCCAGCGTGCCCGCCGGCGCCACCCACTCACTGCGGGGCCCACCGATGTCACTAATCAGATCGAAATCCCGGTCGTAGTGCAGGACGGTCGCGGAGTATTCGGCAGCGGCCGCCGCGACCAGGACGTCGACGGGACTGGCCGCCCGGTGGTGGCCACGGACTGTCAGCGCCAGTTGCAGGTCGCGCGCCCTAGTCGCCAAGGCCGGAGTGATCGGAAGGTCGATCATCAGTTCTGCCCGGCGTGCCCGCACCGTCATGGCGTCACGAAAGTCGCGGGCACTTCGCCCATTCTCGAGATCAAGCGGAACGCAGGTCGCCGCGAGCCGCTCCTCGAGAATGGCCGTGATCCGCTTAGCCACCGCCGGCTGGCGGAGGCGACTCCAGGCCGACGTGTCGATTAGGTAGAGCCCGGCCGGTGGGGTCATGCGGCGTCCTGCTCGCCGCGCGGCGTCTTGTCGTCCTCGACCAAGCCGGTCCAGTCCTGTTCGATGGAGATCGAAATCAGCTCCCGGATGGCCTCCATCCGTTCGCTGCGCTCCGCGACGAGCCGCAATGCCGCATGGATCGTGTCCTTTTTACTCTTGGTGCCGAGTTCGCGACGGGCCCGGTCGAGAAGTTCATCATCAAGATCTATAACGGTCTTCATGAGCGGAGTATATCCACGAAGGCAAAGTTTATATACGCAACAGGCCAAGGAAACGCAGGGCGTTGGTGGACAGGAGCTTGTCGCGTTGGTCGTCGCTGAGGAAGTCGGCCGCGTGAACCACCGCGCCGGCCGGCCGTTCGCCCAGCGGGTACGGGTAGTCGCTGCCGACCAGCACCCGATCCTCCCCCAGCGTGTCGACCAACAGCCGCAGGGCGGGTGGCGCGAAGACCACCGAGTCGACGCTGAACCGGTCGAGGTAGCTGCTGGGCGGGCCGGCGGACGCGCCCCGGACCAGGTCGCCACGGCGGTGCCAGGCGTTGTCGGCGCGACCGAGCCAGAACGGGAAACTGCCGCCGCCGTGCGCGAAACAGATCCGCAGCGTCTCGGGCACCCGGTCGAAGACACCGCCGAGGATCATCGCCAGCACCGACAGGTGCGTCTCGGCGGGCATGCCGGTGAGCCAACGGGCCATCCAGCGGTCCAGTCGCGGCCCGCCGGACATGTCCCACGGGTGGACGAAGACGGGCGCGCCCACCTCGGCACAGTGCTGCAGGAAGGTGACCACGCCGGCGTCGTCCAGGTCCCGGTCGCCGACGTGGTTGCCGATCTCCACGCCCACGTGCCCGGCGGCGAGGCTGCGGTCCAGCTCGGCACAGGCGGCGTCCGGGTCCTGGAGCGGCACCTGGCAGAACGGCACCAGTCGGTCACCCCCGGCCGCGGTGACCTCCAGGGTCAGGTCGTTGAAGATTCGGGCGACCTTCACCGCCTGGTCGGCCGGGCGGTCGTAGCTGAAGAAGACCGGGGTGGGCGAGACCACCTGCACGGCCACGCCGTCGGCGTCCATGTCGGCCAGTCGGCGCGACGCGTCCCAGCACTCCGCGCCGACCGGGCGGAACTCCGTCTCCCCCACCATGATCATGGCGGCACGCTCGGAGTCGACCCGCAACCACGGCCAACCGGACCCGCCGCACGCCGCGCCGAGGTCCGGCCAACCCTTCGGTACGACGTGCGTGTGCACGTCGACCACGCCTGCGGGCATCAGCCCTTGCCCGGGTGCAGGGTGCCGCAGTCGGCGCAGGTGCGCGCCTGTTCGTCGGCGTAGAACGCCTGGAACACCGGGGGCAGATCGGCGGCGATGTCGCGGACCTGCAACTCGACCTCGTGCACCTTGCTGCCGCACTCCGGGCAGTACCACTGGAACGTCTCCAGCGTGCCCTCCTCGCGGACCCGCTCGACGACCACGCCGATCGAGCCGGCCTCCGGCCGCTGCGGCGAGTGCGGGGTGTTGCGCGGCAGCATCCACATCTGGCCCTCGCGCACGTGCACAGTACGCGGCCCCTCCGGGGTGACCAGGTTGATGTGCATGTTGCCCTTGACCTGGTAGAAGAACTCCTCGTACGGGTCCACGTGGAAGTCGGTGCGCTGGTTGGGCCCGCCCACCACCATCACGATGAAGTCGTCCCCGCCGGGGAACATCTCCTTGTTGCCCACCGGGGGCTTCAACAGGTGCTGGTTGTCGGCGATCCAGCCCGGAAAGCTGAACGGTTCGGCGATCTCACTCACGACTGACCTCCCGAGGGAAGAAGGGCCACGGCCTGGATTTCGATCAGCAGGTGCGGGTGCGGCAACTGGTGCACCGCCACCGTCGTACGGGTCGGTCCGGCGGCGTCGAAGAACTCGGCCCACACCTCGTTGTAACCACCGAAGTCGTTCATGTTGACCAGGTACGTCGTCACCTGCACCAGGTCGGTGAGGTCCGCGCCGACCGAACGCAGCAGATCCCGCACGTTCTCGATGACGGCCCGCGTCTGCGCACGGATGTCGAGATTGGTGGTGCCGAACCCGTCCACCTCCACACCGGCGAAGGTGTTGTCCGCGCGCCGCGACGACGTACCGGAGACGAAGACGAACCCACCGGCGACCTTGACGTGCGGAAAAGCCCCCCGCGGGACGGCCTTCCCGGCCACCACCCGGGCGGTCATGACGACGCCCGCAGCGAGGCCGTGCCGAGCTTCTCGACGACGGCGCGGACGTGGGCGCCGGGACGCAGCGGAACAGCGGCGGTGGCGGCGCCGGCCAGGAAGACCCAGCCGGACTCCAGCCGCACCCCGTGCCGGCCCGCCAGCCGGATGCCCTCGTCGAGCGCCCGGCGCGGATCACCGAGGATCGCCGCCGTCGAGCCGACCTGCGCCACCCGCCCGTCGACCTCCAGCAGCACGCCCAGGTTGTCCAGCCCCGCCGGCACCGGCGCCCACGGCCCGATCACGAAGGCGGCGGCCGAGGTGTTGTCCGCTACCACGTCCGGCAGCGAGAAACGGAAGTCCGCGTACCGGGAGTCGATCAACTCGATGGCCGGGGCGACCGCGCGGACCGCCGTGGCGAAGTCGCCGACCGGCTCGCCCGGCTCGGGCAGCCGGTCCAGCAGGAACGCCACCTCCGGCTCGACCCGGGGGTGGATGTACGCGGCCGGGTCCACCGCGCCACCGTCGGGCACCCGCATCGCGTTGGTGAGCCGCCCCCAGATCACCTCGTCCACGCCGACCTGGGCCATCTTCGCCCTGCTGGTCAGCCCCATCTTCAGCCCGACCAACCGCTCACCGGCGTTCAGCCGGCGTTGCAGCAGCGCGGCCTGCACGGCGTACGCGGTGTCCACGTCGAGGCCGGTCTCGGCGGCGAGCTGCGGGATCGCGGTGGCCGTGTCGGCCGCCGCGCCCAACTTCTCGGCGATCCCCGTGATGTCCACGCCGATCATGCTGCGCCACCTTCCGTTCGCGCCTGCGGGGCTCGCAAACCCGGCTCACTCCTCGCGCTCACAGCCTGCCCCTTGTCGGCCAGGTCGAGTGCGACGTCCACGATCATGTCCTCCTGGCCGCCCACCATCCGGCGGCGGCCCAGCTCGACGAGGATCGACCGGACATCCACGCCGTACTTCGTGGAGGCCCGCTCGGCGTGCCTCAGGAAGCTGGAGTAGACCCCGGCGTACCCCAGGGAGAGCGTCTCGCGGTCCACCTGGACCGGCCGGTCCTGAAGCGGGCGGACGATGTCGTCGGCGGCATCCATCAGCGCGAACACGTCACACCCGTGCTTCCAGCCGTGCAGCTCGGCAACCGCGACGAAGACCTCCAGCGGGGCGTTGCCGGCGCCCGCGCCCATGCCCGCGAGGGAGGCGTCGACGCGAACGGTCCGGCCGTGCACCGCGTCGGGGCCGACCGGCGCGGACCCGGTGACCCGGCCGTGCTCGACGGCGAGCACGCTGTTGGCGACCCCGAGCGACAGGTTGTGGTGGGCGTGGATGCCGATCTGCGTCTCCGGAGCGAGGACCTGCCGGTACGCGTCGACCCGCTGCGCCACGTCGGACATCAGCAGCCGGCCGCCGGAGTCGGTGACGTAGACGCAGTGCGCCCCGTACGACTCCATGAGCTTGGCCTGCCCGGCCAACCCGACCGGGTCATTCATGTGCGACATCATCAGGAACCCGGCCACGTCCATGCCGTTCTCCCGGGCCCAGGAGATGTGCTGGGCGGAGATGTCCGCCTCCGTGCAGTGGGTGGCGATCCGGACGCTTGTCACCCCGAGCGCCTTCGCGGCCTTCAGGTCGGCGATCGTGCCGATGCCCGGCAGCAGCAGGGTGGTCAGCTTCGCGGTGGTCAGCACCTCGGCCGCCGCCGAGATCCACTCCGCGTCGCTGGCGGCGCCGTGGCCGTAGTTGACGCTGGAGCCGGCGAGGCCGTCACCGTGCGCCACCTCGATGGCGGCCACCCCGGCGGCGTCCAACGCGGCGGCGATGGTGCGTACGTGGTCGACTGTGTACTGGTGGGCGATGGCGTGCATGCCGTCGCGCAGCGTCACGTCCTGGATGTACAGCTCGGTCATGGCGCGGCCACCTCCGAAGAACGCAGGGCGACCAGCCGCTCCGCGGTGCGCAGCGCGGCCGAGGTCATGATGTCCAGGTTCCCGGCGTACGCGGGCAGGTAGTGCCCGGCGCCGGAGACCTCCAGGAAGACCGACACCTGCAGGGCGGTGAGCCGCCGCCCGAGTGTCGGCAGGTACGTCTCGACCCTGTCGAACTGCACGTCCTGCTTGAGCCGGTAGCCGGGGACGTACTCCTGCACGGCCGCCACCATCTCGGCGACCGAGGCGGCGATGGCGTCGGTGTCGGCGTCGGCGTCCGGGCAGAGGCAGTAGACGGTGTCCCGCATCAGCAGCGGCGGGTCCGCCGGGTTCAGCACGATGATCGCCTTGCCCCGCTCGGCACCGCCCACCACCTCGATGGCGCGGGCCGTGGTCTCGGTGAACTCGTCGATGTTGGCCCGGGTGCCCGGCCCGGCGGACTTCGAGGCGATCGACGCGACGATCTCCCCGTACGCCACCGGGGTGACCCGGCGTACCGCGGCGACGATCGGCACTGTCGCCTGCCCGCCGCAGGTGACCATGTTGACGTTGGGCTGGTGCAGGTGCTCGTCGAGGTTGACCGGCGGCACCACGTACGGGCCGAGCGCGGCCGGGGTCAGGTCGACCACAGTGCGGCCGTGAGCGCGCAACACCTCGTCGTGGCGTCGGTGCGCGCCGGCCGAGGTGGCGTCGAACACCAACTCGACATCGGCGAACTCGGGCAGCGCGACGAGCCCGTCCACGCCGTCGGCGGTGGTGGCGACGCCGAGCCGGCGAGCGCGCGCCAGGCCGTCGGAGGCTGGGTCGATGCCGGCCATCGCCACCATGCGCAGGCTGTCACTCAGCCGCAACACCTTGATCATCAGGTCGGTGCCGATGTTTCCCGATCCCAGCACCGCCACGTTGGTGGTCACTTGCCGCCCCTGTCGCTGAAGGATGTCCGCACCGAGCCGAGCCCGGAGATCCGGGCCTCGTACGCGGCACCCGGGGTGACCGGCACCATCGGACCGAGCGCCCCGGAGAGCACCACGTCCCCGGCGCGCAGCGGGTCACCGGCGCGGGCGAGGGTGCCTGCCAACCACTGCAGGGCGTGCAGCGGGTTGCCCAGGCAGGCGGCGCCCGCGCCCACCGAGACCGGCTCGCCGGCGTGCTCCAGCACCATCCCGCACAGTCGCAGGTCCACGTCGGCGAGCCGGCGTGGCGTGGTGCCGAGCACGAAGAGCCCGCTGGAGGCGTTGTCGGCGACGGTGTCCACTATGGAGATGTCCCAGGCGGCGATCCGGGAGTCGACGATCTCGATCGCCGGCAGCACGTGGTCGACCGCGCGGATCAGGTCGACAGTGGTGAGCTGCGGGTTCGGGAGGTCCTTGTCGAGCACGAAGGCGATCTCCGCCTCCACGCGGGGCTGGAGCAGCCGGTCGATGGGCACCTCGACCCCGTCGCCGACCGCCATGGCGTCGGTCAGCATGCCGAAGTCCGGCTGGAACACCCCGAAGGTCTCCTGCACGGCCCGGGAGGTCAAGCCGATCTTCGCGCCGACCCGGCGTTCGCCGCGGCCCTGCCAGGCCCGCGCCTGGAGTTGCTGCACCCGGTACGCGGCCTCGACGTCGCCCTCCGGCAGCAGCCGGCCCCGCAGCGGCGCGCACGGCTTGCCCGTGCTGCGGGCGTCGGCCAACTCCCGGTTGGCGGCCTCGATGTCAGCTTCCATGCCCGCTCCCTCGCTACGGCTCACGACAGGTCCACGCAGACGTTTGTGAGTTCGGAGTAGAAGTTCAGCGAGTGCACGCCGCCCTCACGACCGATCCCGGACGCCTTCACCCCGCCGAACGGGGTGCGCAGGTCACGCAGGAACCAGGTGTTGACCCAGACGATGCCGGCGTCGAGCCGGGCGCCGGCCCGGTGCGCGACACCCACGTCCCGGGTCCACACGGTCGCCGCCAGGCCGTACTCGGTGCCGTTGGCCAGGGCGTACGCCTCGTCCTCGGTGTCGAACGGCGCGACGTGCACCACCGGGCCGAAGATCTCCTCGCGGTTGGTGCGGGCGTCCGGGCCGAGCCCGGTGAGCACCGTCGGCTGCACGTACGACCCGCCGTCGCGGGTGTCGCCGAAGGTGGGCGTGCCGCCACCGGTGAGCACCTCAGCGCCCTCGGAGCGGGCCAGCTCGTACGCGCCGAGCACCTTCGCCCGGTGCTGGTGGGAGATCAGCGGCATGGTGGCGGTGGCCTCGTCGGTCGGCCAGCCGTACGCCAGCTCACCGGCCCGCTTCGCCAGCCGGGCGGTGAACTCCTCGAAGACCGGGCGCTGCACGTAGATGCGTTCGGTGCAGAGGCACACCTGCCCGCCGTTGGTGAAGCTGGACCGCACCGAGCCGGCAACCGCGGCGTCCAGGTCGGCGTCGGCGAAGACCAGGCCGGCGTTCTTGCCGCCGAGTTCGAAGCTCACCGCCTTCACCCCGTCGGCGGCGGCCCGCATGATCGCGCCGCCGGTGGCCGACTCGCCGGTGAACGTGATCGCGTCGACGCCCGGGTGGCGGGTGAGGAACTCGCCCGCCGAGTCCGGCCCGAAGCCGTGCACCAGGTTGAACACCCCGGCCGGTACGCCGGCGGCGGCCATCACCTCGGCGAGCACCGTCGCCGAGGCGGGAGTCTCCTCGCTGGGCTTGACCACGACGGCGTTGCCGCAGGCCAGTGCCGGAGCCACCTTCCAGGTGAGCAGCAGCAGCGGCAGGTTCCACGGCACGATGACCGCGACCACGCCGACCGGCTTGCGCAGCGCGTAGTTGAGCGCCCGGCCGCCAGTCGGGGTGACAGTCGTGAACGACTCGGTGGGGGCGGTCGCCACGATCTCCGCGAACGCCCGGAAGTTCGCAGCGCCGCGCGGAATGTCCAGGGTGCGGGCCTGGGCGATGGATTTGCCGGTGTCGGCGACCTCGGCGGTGACCAGGTCGTCGAAGCGGCGCTCCAGCTCGTCGGCGACGCGGCGCAGCACCTCGGCGCGCTCGCGCTCCCCCATCCGGCCCCACGGCCCCCGCAGCGCCGCCCGGGCGGCCGCGACCGCGTCATCCACAGCGGACTGCGATGCCTCGTCCACCTCGAAGACCTGCTCCCCGGTGACCGGGCTGGCCTTGGCGAACGTGTTTCCGCCGTCGACGAACTCGCCGGCGACGAAGTTACGCAACCGCTGCGGGCCACTCGGCGCGTGGCCGGTCATCAGCCGCGGATCCCAGTTGCCGGTCATGCCCGCCTCCCTCGGCTCAGTGCCGCACCGACCGCGCCGACCAGCAGCAGCGCGGCCCCGCCGACGACCGCCCCGAGCACCCGGTGCTGTCGGCGCACCCGGCGGCGAACCTCCGCGTACGGGGTGGTGGAGAACGACACCAGCTCGTACTGGGAAACGTACCGGCCGGGCAGGGCCCGTTCCAGTGCGTGCTCCACCCGCCGCCGGGTCTGGAAGACCGGGGAGGCGACCTTGTCCCGCATCTCCACGAAGTTGGTCAGCGCCATCGTCGCGATGGCCTCGGCGTTCTCCTGTCGGCGCCGCTGGAACAGCGGCAGCGCCGCCAGCCAGTCGTCGGCGCACTCGTCCAGGCAGCGGTCCAGTTCCACCACGTCCTCGAAGGCGCAGTTGGCGCCCTGGCCGTAGAACGGCACGATGGCGTGCGCGGCGTCGCCGAGCAGGCCGACCTTGCCGTTGACCTGCCACGGGGTGCAGCGCACGGTGCCGAGCACGCCCACCGGGTTGTGCTGGTAGTCGTCGACGAGGTTCGGGGCCAGCGGGACCACGTCCGGGTAGTGCTCGGTGAAGTGCCGTTCGATCTCCGCCGGGCCGGTCAGCGAGGCGAAGCTGCCGGCGCCGTCGTTGGGCCAGAACAGCGTGCAGGTGAAGGAGCGGTCCGGGTTCGGCAGCGCGATCATCATCGAGGTGCCCCGCGGCCAGATGTGCAGCGCGTCCGGGTCCAGGGCGAAGTCCCCGCCCAGCGGCGGAATCGTCAGCTCCTTGTAGCCGTAGTCGAGGAAGTCCACGCTCTCGTCCAGCAGCCCGTACGCCAGCAGTTGCCCGCGCACCGCGGAGCCGGCGCCGTCGGCACCCAGCACGACCGACGCCTTCGCCGCGACCGTGCCCTGCGGGGTCTCGAAGCTCAGGGCGCCGTCGGTCGGGTCGAGCCCGACCAGCCGGTGGTCGAAGACGACCCGCACGCCCGGCAGCGCGGCGGCCTCGTCCAGCAGGGCGTTGTTCAGCGCACCCCGGCTGATCGAGTTGATCGCCCGGTCGCCGGCCGCGCTGTACGACTGGAACTGCTGCTCGCCCTCGACCGGGTGGATCATCCGGCCGCGCATCGGCAGCGCGTCGGTCATCACCTGCTCGGCCAGCCCGATCCGGCGCAACGCGTCCAGGCCGCGCTCGGAGAGCGCCAGGTTGATCGAGCGACCGCGTTCGGTGGTGCCGGCGCGCGGGTCGGAGCGGCGCTCGTAGAGGGCCACCGGGTAGCCACGCCGGGCCAGGAAGCAGGCCGCCAGACAACCGGCCAGCCCGGCACCGATGATCGCGATCTCGTCACGCCGCGCGGTCATGAGGTCGCCCCCACCGTCGCGGCGAGCGCGGTGGCGGCACGCCAGCAGTCGAGGTACGTGGAGTAGAGCGGCACCGGCGCGAACCGCACGACGTCCGGTTCGCGGGCGTCGGCGACGACCCCGTGTTCGTACCGTAGGCGTTTGGTCAGCTCGGCGGCGCTGCCGGAACCGATGCGCACGGAGAGCTGGCAGCCCCGGCGGGCCGGGTCGCGCGGGGTGACCACCCGCAGCGGCCGGCCGACGCTCACCTCGTCGAACAGCGACTCCAGCCAGCCGGTGAGGCGCTGGCTGCGCGCGCGCAGCGCGGTCATCCCCACCGCGTCGAACAACTCCAGCGAGGTACGCACCGGGCCCATCGCGAAGATCGGCGGGTTGGAGATCTGCCAGGCCTCCACGGTGGCCGGCGGCCGGGACACCGGCGTCATCTCGAACCGGGTGGCCGCCGCGGTGCTCCACCACCCCTCGAACCGGGGCAGGTTCTCGTCGCCGAGGTGCCGCTCGTGCACGAAGACGCCCGCCAGCGCGCCCGGGCCGGAGTTCAGGTACTTGTAGGAGCACCACGCGGCGAAGTCGACGTCCCAGTCGTGCAGGGCCAGCGGCACGTTGCCGACCGCGTGGGCCAGGTCCCAACCGACCACCGCGCCGGCGGCCCGGCCGGCAGCCGTGATCGCCGGGATGTCCAGCAGCTCACCGGTGAGGTAGTTGACCCCGCCGAGCAGCAGCAGCGCCACCCGGTCGCCCTCGGCGGCCAGGTAGTCGGTGACGTCCTCGGTGCGCAGGGCGTCCTCACCCGCGCGCGGACGCAACCGGACCACCGTGTCGTCCGGGTCCAGGCCGTGGAACCGGGCCTGGCTGCGCACGGCGTAGCTGTCCGAGGGGAACGCGGCGTCCTCGATGACGATGCGGGTGCGCGCGCCGGCCGGTCGGTAGAAACTCACCATCAGCAGGTGCAGGTTGACGGTGAGCGAGTTCATCACCACGGCCTCCGCGGGCCGGGCGCCGACCAGTCGCGCGGCCGGCCCGGTCAACAACTCGTGGTACGGCAGCCAGGGGCGCTCCGCCTCCAGGTGCCCCTCCACGCCGAGCCGTCCCCACGCGTCCAGGTCGGCCAGGAGTTCGTCGCGGGTGGCCCGAGGTTGCAGGCCGAGCGAGTTGCCGGCCAGGTACGCCGACTCGGGGTGGTCGCCGCCGTCGGCCGGCGGCACGTGGAACAGGTGCCGGTGGCCGGGGTCGGCCTCGTCACGGCGATGCGCTTCCGCCTCGCCGGCGGCGAGGTGGTGCGACTCGGCTTCAGGGGTCGTCATTGCTTGTTCTCGCTCTCCGGTCACATCGCGGTGCGGGCCGACCACAGCTCCGGGAAGACCACCCGGGCCATGCTGCGCTGCAACCACGCCAGGCCGGCGGAGCCGCCGCTGCCGACCTTGGCGCCCATCGTCCGCTGCACCGCCTTGACGTGGTTCCAGCGCCAGTCGCCGAACTCCTCGGCGACAGCGCTCAGCGCCTCGCCGAGCAGCCGCAGGTGATTGTCCGGGCTGGCGTCGTCGTAGATCCGTACCCAGGCCGCCTCGACCAACGGGTGCGGGTCGTGTTCGACGGCCACGTCCCGGTCGAGCAGGTCGGCGGGGAGGTCGAAGCCGCGCCGGGCGAGCAGCGCGAGCACGTCGTCCCAGAGGCTCGGGGTGGACAGCGCGGCGCTCAGCTCGGCATGCACCTCGGCCTGCCGGCGGAACGGGCGGATCAGCGTCGGGTCGCGCAGCCCGAGCAGGAACTCCAACTGCCGGTACATCGCCGACTGGAAGCCGGAGGCCTCGCCGAGCAGATTGCGGAACCGGTTGAAGTCGGCCGGGCTCATCCAGCGCAGGCCCTGCCAGGCGGCGTTGAGCCCTTCCAGGTGCAGCTTGGCTCGGCCCAGCGGGGCCAACGCCTCCCAGATCTGGTCGGCGCGGATCAGCCGCTGGGTCTCCCGCAGCTCGTGGCAGGTCAGCCCGAAGTACAGCTCCATGATCTGACTGACCATCAGGAAGGACATCTCGCCCGGGTCGCTGCTGAGTGGGTGCTGCATCTTGTGCAGGGCGCTGGCCTGCACGTACGCGTCGTACGGCACCATGTCGGCGAACTCCAGGGTCGGCTCGCCGCCGGTGCGCTCCGCCTGCGCGGCACGCTGCCCGGGGGTCACCGGTTGCACCGTGGCACGGCGGTTCGGCGCCCGCCGCTCCGTCTGATCCACCATCTCGTCTCCCTCCCCCGGACTAGCCGACGTCATGATCTCGCGGTCGGATCGGCCTGCGGAATGCCGAATCAACGGCTCTCGCCGGCTTCTCCTGGCAAACCAAAGGCAACTAGGCGAAGTCGGTTCACGAAAGTAAGGTCTGAGCGTGGACGACATGGACTGGGCGCTGCTGCGTGAGTTGCAGGCCGACGCGCGGCTCTCCTTCAGCGAGTTGTCCCGGCGGGTGCACCTGTCGCCACCGTCCGTCGCGGAGCGGGTCCGCCGGCTGGAGGAGGCCGGGATCATCACCGGCTACCACGCCCACGTCGACCTGAGCCGCGCCGGCCGTACCGTGGTCGCCCTGATCCGGATGTCCTGCTACGGCGCGCGGTGCATCCTGCACGACCCGGCGGTGGCCGACTGGCCGGAGATCCTGGAGATCCACCGGATCACCGGGGACGCGTGCAGCGTGCTGAAGGTGGCGGCCGGCTCGATCGGCGCGTTCGAGGGGGTCATCGACCGTCTCGCCCCGTACGGCCAACCGTCGAGCACGATGGTCCTCTCCTCCCCGCTGAACTGGCACCCCGTCACCCCCCTCCCCACCACCGGCCCCATCCCCCGCCCACGCTGACCCCACCCCACCCCACCTCCCCGCGATCTTGCAGTTTCTGTTGGTGAAATGCCGGCTAAGCGCCGATTCGTCACCGCAGAAAGTGCAAGATCGCGAGCGTTGGTGGGTGCGGGGCGGGGTGCGGGGCGGGTTTGCCTCCCCGCCAGCGGGAAAGCAGCGCGCGTGCCCAGGGGAGGGTTCCGGCGGTCGTCGCCGGTTGGGGGGAAATCATGCAGGCAATCCGCACGATCAACCGCGCGCTCTCGTCCGCACTGACACTGGTGGGGCTGGTCGGGGCGTTCGTCCTGTTGTCGGTCGCGCCGGCGCGAGCCGGCGAGAACGTCTTCGTCGAAGTGACACCGAACAGCGCCCAGGCCGGCAGCCGGGTCAGCATCAAGGCGAGCTGCGACAACGACAACAACAACCGGCAGTCCAGCGTGCACTCCGACGCGTTCGGGCACGTTCAGCTCAAACCGGACAAGGGCTTCCTGACCGCGCAGGTCACCATCGCAAGGGACAAGCCGGCCGGTGACTACCCGGTCGACCTGCGCTGCGAGAACGGCCAGACGTCGTCGACCACGCTGACCGTGCTGAACATGGCCTCGCCCAGCAAGGGCCCGGCGACCGGTGGCGGTGGGATGGCCGGCGGGCGCGGCACCGGCTCGCTGCTGGTGCTCGGTGGCGTGGCGTTGGTGGCCACCGCGATCGTGCTCGGGATGGCCGGCGGCCGACGTCGACCGGGAGCCGGCTCCTGAGCCGGATCACCCATGACCCGCAGATCCGCGCGTGCGCGGCCGAACCGCCGCGTCCGCCTCCGGGCCGGGCCGGCGCTGCGCGCGTCCGGCCGGGTGGTGGCCCGCGTCTCCGGACGGCTGCGCCGGGTCGCCGGGCAGGCCGTGTCGGCCAGCGTCACCACCACCGATCCGGCCGCCCGCCCGCTGCCACCGCGGCGCCCGGCCGGGCCGTCGTCGGCCCGACACCGGTTCGGTACGAGCCCCGGGTTCCCGGTGCTGGCCATCGCCGCGCTGATGGTGCTGATCGTGGCGATGCTCGGCGTCGAGCAGGTGACCGGCATGAGCCTGCTGCCGGACCGGCTCAGCGCCGGACTGCGACCGCCGCCGAAGAAGTTCCCGGTGCTGCCGGCCAGCCAACCGACCAGCCTCGCCATCGAGAAGATCGACGTGCGGGCGCCCGTACACGACGTGGGTATCGCCCCGGACGGCACGATCGCCGTGCCGGACGCGGCCCGCGCCCAGGAGGCCGGCTGGTACGACCAGGGGCCCACCCCGGGCCAGTACGGCCCAGCCGTGATCGTCGGGCACGTCGACACCAACAGCGGGCCGGCGGTCTTCCACAAGCTCCGCGAGCTGCGCTCCGGTGACGAGATCGAGGTCACCCGCACCGACCAGCGCGTGGCGGTCTTCGAGGTCAACTCGGTGGAGAAGTTCGACAAGGGCCGGCTGCCGGTGGACGAGGTGTACGGCGACTTCAGCCGCCCGAGCCTCCGACTGATCACCTGCGGCGGCCAGTGGGTCGGCGGCGAGACCGGCTACGCGGACAACGTGGTGGTCTTCGCTTCACTGGTCAAGGCGCGGTCCGGGTGAGGGCGGACAGATCTGAACCACGGGTCAGTTCTGGCCTGGGCTTGCCACGGGCAACCCTACGGCCCATCAACGCTTGCGGGGCTGATCGGCGCAACGCTCTGGGCACCTCAACCTCGACGAGGGCGGAGGAAGCCAGCGGGACGTCTCCGTGGCTGTTGAGCCAGGAGACGAGGTCAGCGCTGCACGCCTCCTGCCGAACCAGCGTCGACGTAATCGGCGAGCCGGGCGGCCCCGGTGAGCATGGCCCGGCCTCGCTCGGTGAGCCGTTGCCGCCACTGGAACAGCGAGGCGGCGAGCGGTTCGGCACCGCCAGCGTCGCGCACTCGACGCAGCACGCCGGCGATGTGGTCGAGCCGGTAGCCACCGCGGCGCAACAGGTGGGCCAGTTCGGCGTCCCGGACGTCGTCGGCACGGTAGAGCCGGTAGCGGGTCACCGGATCACGTACCGGTCGCAGCACCCCGGCCCGCTCCCACTTGCGCAGCGTGGCCGGCTGTAGACCGAGCCGGTGAGCCAACACGCTGATCGGCACGGCTTTCTGGCTCTGCGGTTGCGGTCTCGTTCCGGTGAGCGTCGCCACCGCCGCCTCGACCGCGTCCAGGGTTTCGCGATCGCGCTGGAGCAGGGCATGACCCTCGTCGATCGTGCGCAACGCCGTGTCGATCGCACCCCGGTTGACGGCCCGCATGATCTCGCCGCTGGCCGCATGGCCGTGGCCCGGGATCAACGCGAGGTAGGCACGCAGCGCCTTGACGTGCAGCTCGGTGAAGCGACGGTAGCCGTTCGGGGTGCGCTGGGCCGGCGGCAGGACGCCGTCTCGTTCGTAGTTGCGTACGGCCTGCGCGGAGAGGCCGTGGACGCGCGCGAGATCGACCGGTCGGCGTACCACTGGGTTTGAAGGTTTTGTTGCTGCCACCGCGCTCCGCCGCTCGTGAGTTTCAACCGCTGGTTCAACGATACGGTTCATGGAATGTCATCTTTTCTCGACCTGCTGGCGGTATCCCCGGACCTGCTCGCGCTCGGCGAACCGACGCATGGTGAGTCCGCCTTCCTCCAACTCCGCAACGAGGCTTTTCTGTCGCTGACCGAGCGCGGCTACCGCTCGATCGCCGTGGAGAGCGACCGGGCGGCCGGGCTGATCGCCGACGAGTTCGTGCAGGGCGTCGCCGCCGTGACGCTCGACCAGGCGCTCGCCGAAGGGTTCAGCCACGGATTCGGGGCAGCCCCGGCCAACCGCGACCTCCTGCTGCGGATGCGGGAGTGGAACGCCGGACGGCCGGCCGCCGAGCGCCTGACGTTCCACGGCTTCGACGCCCCGGTCGAGCTGGAGAGTGCTCCGAGCCCGCGCCGGCACCTCACCCAGGTCTGCCGGTTCCTCGGCCTGGACCGGGCTGCCGAGATCGACGACCTGATCGGGGACGAGGCGCGGTGGAGTGACACGGCCGCGATCTGGGAACCCGGTCGATCGGTCGGGCGCTCGACCGACGCCCAGCGACTGCGGGTGCTCGCCGACGACCTGCTGACCGAGCTGTACCTGCGGGCGCCGGGGAAGTCAGCGGGCTGGCGGGCGGCATTCGTGCACGCCACTGCCGCTGTCGCGTTGCTGCGCTACCACGCCGCGGCCGCCGCACCACTGGCCCAGGAGGAACGCTTCGCCCGCCTGGCAGCGGTCCGGGACGCGCTGATGGCCGAGAACCTGCTCGCGATCCGATCGGCCGAGGCACACCGCGGGCCCACACTGGTCTTCGCGCACAACACGCACCTCCAGCGTCATCCGAGCACGATGACGCTGGCCGACTCGCAGGTGTCCTGGGCCGGCGCCGGCGCCATCATCGCGTCGCTGCTGGGCGACCGGTACGCGGTGATCGCCGGCAGCCTCGGCGCGAGCCCGGCACTCGGCATCGGGCCGCCCGCCCCTGCCACCTACGAGGGCCGGCTCCAGCAGGAGACCAACCTTCCCCGGTACCTGCCGACGTCCGGCATCGGAGCGGCCGAGCAGCGGACCCACGACTACCGCTACTTCCCGCTGGACCAGGCCACCATCGAACACGCCGACGCGGTCCTGCACGTCCCGACCGGTGTCGACACGGGCGTGCTCGCCGACCGGATCGCCGCACTGCCCGGCGTCGAGCAGATCGTGGCGAGCGAGGAGAACGGATCGCCCGAGGCGGCCTGGGGCGACCGGTTCTTCTTCGTCGGCCCGGACCGCCGCCAGCCGTTCGCCACCATCGTCGAGCACGACGTGCCCGGCTTCGACGAGGCCGCACAGCTTGACCGGCCCGGCGTCTTCCGCCTCAACCTGGACCTGGGCCGGGCCGAGTTCGAGCGGCTGTTCGGCTTCCCGCCCAAGGCGTTCGAGGAGCACCGGCACGAGTTCGACTTCGCCCGACTGGACACCCTCGTACCGCACCCGGGCTACGCACAGTACGGCTTCGCCAGCATCGTCATGCCCGGTCCGCAACTGCTGCCCGAGATCGACCGGCTACTCGCGATCGCGCACCGCCGAGCGGTCGACCGCCACGAACGCGCAGCGCGCCGGGCAATCCGCCCGCAATCCGGAGCCTGACCACGCCGTGCGGGGTCAGGCGGCTGCCTCGGGCTCCCGCAGGTCCAGCCAGTCGGCCCAGCGGGGATCGGGGGCGCGGTGGCCCAGCACTCGCCAGGCGGTGCCCTTCGGGGCGGCCGGCAACGCGTTTAACCGCCACCCCATCTCGGCCGGCGTCTTGTCGCCCTTTGTGTGGTTGCACCGGGCACACGCGGCGACCACGTTCTCCCAGGCGTGCCGGCCACCCCGGCTACGCGGAAAGACGTGGTCGATGGTCTCGGCCGGACCCCGGCAGTAGGCGCACCGCCACCCGTCCCGGGCGAAGATCGCCCGGCGGGACAGCCCGACATGCGTTCGGTACGGCACCCGGACGAAGCGCGTCAGCCGGACCACGGATGGCACCGGGAGCGCGTCCCGGGCGCTGTGCAGGATGCCGTCACCGTCGGCGACGCAGACCGCCTTGGCGGAGAGGACCAGGATCGCGGCGCGACGCACCGACACGACACACAGCGGCTCGTAGGTGGCGTTGAGAACCAGCGCGCCGGAGCCCACCGTGGGTCGTATGTCAGGCATCGCGCTCACCCTCCCGGTTCAGCGGCTGCTGGGGACCGCCGCCGACCGGGGCCGGGCACAAGGGCCCACACGGTCGGCGCCGGGCCGATCACCGACGTCCGTTGCGCCAATAGTCCCTGATCGGACCCCGGATTGCACGTACTAATCTCTCTTCTGGTAAGCGGATCACCCGCGCCGGGACGGGCAGCTGCTCCAGCCTGGGCGGACGCTGACGTGCGACACCCCGCCGCCGGTCTCACCGGTACCGGACCTGCCCCGGCCGGTGGGTCGGCGGCGGGCGCTCGGGCCCCTTGCGGTACGAAGACATAGTGAGTGCCGCCAGCGTGACGCCCCTAGCCCTGTCCGACGCCGTCTCGGTGAGCTGCCAGGGCAGCACCTCCTGCGAGTGGATCTACCGGATCACCGGGTCGGCCTGGTTCGCCGAGGGAAGCTACTGGATCCTGCTCAAACCGCTTCGGGTGCTGCTGATCCTGGCGTTGGCGATGGTGGCCCGCTGGGCGCTGCACCGGACGATCAACCGGTTGGTTCGGACGACCACCGACGGTGCGGTGCCGACGATGCTGCGGCCGCTGCGCGAGCGGGTACCCACCGCCGCGGTCGACCCCGCCGAGTTCGTGCCCGAGCGACGGAGGCAGCGGGCCGAGGCGATCGGATCGGTGCTGCGCAGCCTGACCACCGCGTTCGTCTTCGGCATCGCGCTGCTGATGATCCTGCGGGAGTTCAGCTTCGACCTGGCACCGCTGCTGGCCAGCGCGGGGATCGCCGGCGTCGCGCTGGGCTTCGGCGCGCAGAGCCTGGTAAAGGACCTGATCGCGGGCCTGTTCATGCTGATCGAGGACCAGTACGGCGTGGGTGACAACGTCGACCTGGGCGAGGCGATGGGCGTGGTCGAGTCGGTCGGCCTGCGAGTCACCACGGTGCGCGACGGCCGCGGCGTGCTCTGGTACATCCGCAACGGCGAGATCATCCGAGTGGGCAACAAGAGCCAGGGTTGGGCCCTCGTGGTGGTGGACCTGCCGATCGGTTTCAACAGCACCGAGGAGGCCACCGCGGTGCTACGGACCGCGGCCGCCTCGGTCGCGATGGACCCGGAGTTGTCACCGGAGATCGTGGAGGCGCCCGAGGTGCTGGGTGTCGAGCAGGTGACGGTGGACGGCGCGGTCATCCGCACCGTGGTGAAGACGACAGCGGACGGGCAGTTCGCGGTGGGCCGGGAACTGCGTCGGCGTCTCGCCGAGGCGCTGGAAAATTCGGGGATCACCGCGCAGATCGCTGCGGCCCGCATCTATCCCGGCCTGTCGCCCCGGCCGTTGCCCGAGGGTGAGACCGGTCAGGGCGGCGCCACCTGACACCGCCGACACTGTCCGGCAATTCAGGGGTCGCGATCCGGCCGGCCCCTCGGGTATCGTCCGTTCGTTCAGTCGGGGAGGCGACGAACGGCCCGTTCGACCTAGCTAGTTGTCAGACGATCGGGCAGAATCCGGAGCACGCGTTCCCACCAAAGCGTGATCACATCCTCGCTGATCCGTAGATCTGACGAGCGCTTCCGGCCGGGCTGCCACGAGTGGCCGAGCCGGGGCCGATGGAGGCGACGGTGCCTGACGAGCGACCTTCCGCGGAAGGCCCCGCCACATTCCGCGAAGTCTTCGGCCAGCACGAGTTCCGGGCTGTGTTCGTGGCTGGCGCTCTGTCCTGGGTCGGCGACTATGTCGCGAAGGCCGCCGTCACCCTGCTCGTCTATCAGCAGACCCGGTCCGTCGCGCTCTCCGCGGCTGCCTTCGCGGTCAGCTTCCTGCCCTGGCTGCTCGGCGGTCCCGTGCTCGCCGCACTCGCGGAGCGGTACCCGTTCCGACGGGTGATGGTGGCATGCGACCTCATCCGGATGGCGCTGATGCTGCTCATCGCCATTCCGGGCCTGCCGTACCAGGCGGTGCTGGTGCTCATCTTCGCCGCCACGCTTGCCAACCCGCCGAGCCAGGCGGCGAAGTCCGCGCTGATCCCGCAGTTGCTCACCGGGGACCGACTGGTGCTGGGGCTGTCGCTGAACAGCAGCGTCGGGCAGGCCGCCCAGGTCGTGGGGTACGTCTTCGGCGCCGCTGTCGCCGCTGTCGACCCGGAGGCGGCGCTGCTGTTCAACGCGGTCACGTTCGGTCTCTCGGCGCTGCTGGTTCGCCTCGGTGTGCGCCACCGCCCGGCGGTGATGAACCCGGAGCACCGCAGCCACCTGCTGCAGGAGACTCGGCAGGGGTTCGGCATGGTCTTCCGCACACCGGTGCTGCGGGCCATCGCGGTGCTGGTGTTCAGTTCGATGCTCTTCTCGATCGTTCCCGAGGGTCTGGCCGCAGCCTGGGCCAACGAGGAGAGCCGCGGCGCGGTGAGCGCGGGCACCGCACAGGCGGCGATCATGGTGGCCAACCCGATCGGCTTCATCCTCGGTGGGTTGCTGGTGAGTCGCCTGTTCGGGCCGGCTCGCCGACTGAAGCTGATGCGGCCGCTCGCGGTGCTCGCCCCGTTGATGCTCGTACCGGTGCTGCTCGACCCCCCGCCGCTGGTGGTCGCGCTGCTCGCCGCGCTCTGCGGGTTCGCGGTCGCCGGCATGATGCCGATGGCCAATGGGTTGTTCGTCCAGGCGCTGCCCAACGGCTTCCGAGCCCGCGCCTTCGGGGTGATGGCCACCGGCATCCAGGTCATCCAGGGCCTCGCGGTGCTGGTCACCGGGATGCTCGCCGAACGGTTCCCCATTCCGATCGTGGTGGGGGTCTGGAGCGCAGCCGGGGTGGTGCTGATGGCGGTGGCCACGCTGCGTTGGCCGGACCGGCAGACGGTGGACGATGCGATCACTGCCGCCTCGTTGGCCAACGGCGATCCGCCGCCCTCCGGGCTCGGCGACCCGGCCAGCGACCGCCCGGTGGAAGGCACGTCCGACCCGCATGCCGGTGACGGCCACCGCCGGCACGCGGTCACCTGACCGCCGCACCGACCTCTGCCCGTGCAGGCCGGGTGCCCGACATTCGGGGTTGTCGACCCGGCGTGATCCGACGCACGCCGTGCGGGTCGGGTCGTCACCGGACACACCTGGCAGGATGGAACGGTGACTTCCGCAGGTGAATCCGACCGTCCCGGTGCGTCGATGACCCTCTTCGAAGCGGTCGGCGGCGAACCCACCTTCCGCAAGCTGGTCGACGAGTTCTACGCCGGCGTCGCCACCGACCTCCTGCTGCGACCCATGTACCCGGAGGAGGACCTGGGCCCCGCCGCGGACCGGATGACCCTGTTCCTGATGCAGTACTGGGGCGGACCGAACACGTACTCCGCCCAGCGCGGGCACCCGCGGCTGCGGATGCGCCACGCGCCGTTCCGGATCGGCGCGGCCGAACGGGACGCCTGGCTGCGGAACATGCGCCGCGCCGTGGACCGGCTCGACCTTGAGCCGGAGATCGCCGCGACCCTCTGGGACTACCTGGAGCGGGCCGCGTACTTCATGGTCAACGTCGAGGACGACCCGGCAAACGGCGGCTGACCCACCCCACCGGCAGCGGCGTCAGAGCAGCGCGCCCTCGTCGTGCAGCCAGTCCACGAAGCTGGTGGCGACCGCCGCGCCGCAGTCGAGCATCTCGACCAGGAGCGCGTCGTGGGTGCCGGCACCCAGGGGCACCTGAAGCTCGGCGTAGATCGGTAGCTGACCGCGCTCGGTCGGGTCACCGATGTACGCCTTGCAGAACCGACGGGTGTGGTTCCACTCGTTGACCACCCGGTACGCCCGGTCGGCCCAGTCCGGCGGGACCGTGGCGTGCGGACGTGCCCGCATGACCAGGATCTCGTCCTCCGGCCCTTCGAGGGTGACCAGCACCGCGTGCCGCTCCCACATCGCCAGCAGGTTGCCGTCGCCGTCGGCCAGATAACGCACGTCGAGCAGATCGAGCGCGTCACAGACCCGGCGCAGACTCACCGGCTCGACGGTGGCGGGCATCTCGGTCAGCACGGGCCGCTCGTTGGACGGGCAGTCGTCCCCCGGCTGTCGAGGGCTGGGCGGCCCGATCCGGACCGCGTTATCGACTGTGATCCCGCTTCGGGTTTCCGGATCGCCGCCGTCGGCGGGACCGGGGCGCCATGACCACCACGGCATCGCTCGCGCACCTCACTCCCCAGCGGATCCAGTCGCCTACGGTGCGTTGGATCCGAGGATGGACGGTACCCGGACAGCCGGGTTGAAGCACCCCCCCAACGACCGCCCCTGACCAGAAGAATGATCCGGGGTCATCCGTTCGGACGAGCGCTCAGGGGTGTCACGGCAAGATCCGTGGCCTTCTGCAACCAAGCCGCTCCGTGCGGTCCCACCAGGCCGACCCAACGACCGGCCACCCGCACCTGAACGGCGTCCCCGCCCTCGGCAGCCGCCGGGCCGTGGGCGGCGCCGAGGAAGCCCATCCGGACCACCCCCTGCACCAGCCGCTGCGGCACCTCGACCGGCGCGGCGGGCGTCCCGTCCGGGGTGATCAGCACCGCCACGTGGTCGAGCAACGCGTCACGCAGGGCCCGCTGGCCGACGGCACGGCCGGCCACACCCTGCTCGCTCGCCGTCCGCAGGGTGCCCGCCGCCGCGTCGGCGATCCGGCGCAACTCGGCAACTGGCAACGCCTCCACCTGGCGGCTCCGCGTCGGCGGCAGCGGCCACCGCCACTGGGCGTCCCGGCGGGTCGGCCGGGTCGTACCGCCCCGCTCCAGCTCGGCGAGCAGCTCCGCGGCCGCCACTGTGACGTCCTCCGCGACGCCGTCGGCCGGCCCACCGGCAACCGTGCGGACCACCAGGACCTGCCACGGCAGCCGGGCCCACAGGGCGACCCGGCCCGGTGCGCCGGCCGGCCGCAGCCGGACCGGCGCGACCGGATCCAACCGGACCAGCCTGGCCAGGAAGGCGCCCGCGTCCGCCACCCCGGCGACACCGTGGGTGGACGCCGCCGTCCGGCCCGGCTCGGCGGTGCCCGGCCGGGTCACGCCACACCGCCCTGCGGCGCGTACGTGAGCAGGAAGTCCCGTTCCTCGGTGGTGATCCGCCGGGGCACCTGGCGGGTCAGGTCGAACGGCACCAGCACCGAGCGGGCCCGGCTGGCCAGCACCTCACCGTCGTACAACTCGTAGGCGACTGTGAACCGGGAGGCCCGGATCTCCTCCACCCACAGCTCGATCCGCACTGTGGGTGCCGCCTCCGCGGTGGCCCGGCCGAGCGCGTAGTCGACCGGGCGCAGGTAGTCGACCTCGTGCCGGCGGATCACCACCCCGTCGGCGAACGACCCGACGCCCCAGGCCCGGCCGCCGGCGAACATCAACGCCACCCGCGCCTCCTCGTACAGGGTGAGGAAGCGCGAGTTGTTGACGTGGCCGTACGCGTCCAGGTCGGACCAGCGCAGGGTGCAGTGGTAGACGAAGCGGTCAGACACCTTCTCGGCCGGTCAGTCGCGGGTCAGCTTGCGGTAGGTCACCCGGTGCGGCCGGGCAGCCTCCGCGCCGAGACGGTCGATCTTGTTCTTCTCGTACGCCTCGAAGTTGCCCTCGAACCAGAACCACCGGGACGGGTCCTGGTCGTCGCCCTCCCAGGCCAGGATGTGCGTGGCGACGCGGTCCAGGAACATCCGGTCGTGCGAGATGACCACGGCGCAGCCGGGGAACTCCAGCAGCGCGTTCTCCAGGCTGGACAGCGTCTCCACGTCCAGGTCGTTCGTCGGCTCGTCGAGCAGGATGACGTTGCCGCCGATCTTCAGGGTCAGCGCCAGGTTGAGCCGGTTTCGCTCACCGCCGGAGAGCACCTTCGTCGGCTTCTGCTGGTCCGGTCCCTTGAAGCCGAACGCGGCGATGTACGCCCGCGACGGCATCTCGACCTTGCCCACCATCAGGTAGTCCAGCCCGTCGGACACGACCTCCCAGACGGTCTTGTCGCCGTTGAGGCCCTCGCGGTTCTGGTCGACGTACGACAGCGAGACGGTGGGGCCGACCCGGACCTGGCCGCCGGTCGGCTCCTCCAGCCCGACGATGGTCTTGAACAGGGTGGTCTTGCCGACGCCGTTGGGGCCGATGATGCCGACGATGCCGTTGCGCGGCAGCGAGAACGACAGGTTGTCGATCAACAGCCGGTCGCCGAAGCCCTTGCTGAGGTCGACCGCCTCGATCACCGTGCTGCCCAGGCGCGGGCCCGGCGGGATCTGGATCTCCTCGAAGTCGAGCTTGCGGGTCTTCTCCGCCTCGTTGGCCATCTCGTCGTACCGGTCCAGGCGGGCCTTGGACTTGGTCTGCCGGGCCTTGGCGTTGGAGCGGACCCACTCCAGCTCCTCGGTGAGGCGCTTCTTCATCTTGGCGTCGCGGCGGCCCTCGACGGCCAGCCGGGCGGCCTTCTTCTCCAGGTAGGTGGAGTAGTTGCCCTCGTAGCCGATGGCCCGGCCGCGGTCGAGCTCGAGGATCCAGCCGGCCACGTTGTCGAGGAAGTACCGGTCGTGGGTGATCGCCATGACGGTGCCGGCGTACTTCGCCAGGTGCTGCTCCAGCCAGGAGACGCTCTCGGCGTCCAGGTGGTTGGTGGGCTCGTCGAGCAGCAGCAGGTCGGGCGCCTCCAGCAGCAGCTTGCAGAGCGCGACCCGGCGACGCTCACCACCGGAGAGCTGGGTCACGTCGGCGTCCGGCGGCGGGCAGCGCAGCGCGTCCATGGCCAGTTCGAGCTTGGAGTCGACGTCCCAGGCGTCGAGGTGGTCCAGCTCCTCCTGGAGCTTGCCCATCTCCTCCATCAGCTCGTCGGAGTAGTCGGTGGCCATCTGCTCGGCGATCTTGTTGAACCGCTCCAGCTTGGCCTTGGTCTCGGCGACCGCCTCCTCGACGTTGCCGAGGACGGTCTTGGCCTCGTTGAGCGGGGGCTCCTGAGCGAGCATGCCGACGGTGTAGCCGGGCATGAGTCGGGCCTCGCCGTTGCTCGGCTTGTCCAGCCCTGCCATGATCTTGAGCAGGCTGGACTTACCGGCGCCGTTCGGACCGAGCACACCGATCTTGGCTCCCGGCAGGAAGCTCAACGTGACGTTGTCGAGCACGACCTTGTCGCCGTGCGCCTTGCGCGCCTTTTCCAGAACGTAGATGTACTGGGCCACGGTGCGGGCTACCTCCGTCGGTTGCTGTCGCTGATCGGCGGCGCGGCGCGGGCTGCGAGGACCGCCCGCCGCCGCCGGCCGGGAGCCGGCCGCGCGCACGCCATCGTCAATCCTGACAGGTACGGCGCGCTTCGCCCACATCACCCCGCCCCAGGTGTACCCGAGCGCGCCTCCTTGCCGACCGTGGTATCACCCGCTAGCGTACCTGGTATGACCAAGAAGATCGCCATCAGCGTGCCGGATGACGTGGCGGAGCGGCTGGCCGAGGAATCCAACGTCTCCGCCTTCATCACCGACTCCGTTCGTCAGCGGATGGCTGGCGAGCGCACGCGGCGGGCACTTCGACAGGTGGGCTTCCGGCTCACTGATGAAGGTCTCGCCGAGGCGGGCAGGCAACTCGACGAGGCACAGGCGAAGATCACCCCGGAACTGCGATCCAAGGCAGCTGCCCTGCTGGGCGCGGCGTCTCGCGGACGGATGACCATTCGTGACTGATGCCGGCCTCGTCCTCGACACGGGCTGCCTCCTCGCCTACTCGGAAGGCATGGAAGCGGTCGGGGAGCAGATTGCGAAAGTCGCGGACAAGGGGCAAGGCGTGATCGTCCCCGCGCTCTGCCTCGCAGCCGCGTACCGCCAGGTGACCAGCGACGGCTGGCCACTGCTCGACATCGTCGGCGACCTGGAGCAGGTCATGGTCACGCCCGTCGAGCACGACATGTGCGCCATTCTCGGCGGCTGGTCGCGAACCCTCGGCGGCATGGACCTGGCCCAGGCTGCGATGGAGGCGGCTCGGGCGATTACACCGATCATGACGGATCGGCGGGAGTTGCTCGGCGAGGTACTGCCGAAGGAATGGCCGATCATCGACCTCTGACCGACGGGCTGTCGACAAGATCACCCTTAGGATTCGGTCGCACCGAGGCGGGTAGGAGACTCCGGCACGGGGCACAAGACGCCGCAGCTACGCTCAGTACGCTCATCGCGGTGGACCCGTCAGTACCCGGAGGTGGCCGATCGTGACCGTCCGTAGCTCCTTTGTCGTAGTGGCGAACCGTCTGCCGGTCGACGAGGTGAGCACACCCGAGGGCCGGCAGTGGCGACGCAGCCCTGGCGGGCTGGTCACCGCGCTGCATCCCGTACTCGCCGAACACAAGGGCACCTGGGTCGGCTGGGCCGGTGGCACCGGCGCCGCCCCCGAGCCGTTCGACCTGGAGGGGATCCGGCTGCACCCGGTCCCGCTCAGCGCCGAGGAGCTGGAGCGCTACTACGAGGGCCAGTCCAACGCGACGATCTGGCCGCTCTACCACGACGCGGTGGAGACGCCGGCCTACAAGCGCCGGTGGCGGGAGGCGTACCGCCTGGTCAACGCCCGGTTCGCGGAGGCCGCAGCCGACGTGGCGGCCGAGGGCGCGACGGTCTGGGTGCAGGACTACCAGCTCCAGTTGGTGCCGGCGATGCTCCGTGAGCTCCGCCCGGACCTGCGGATCGGGTTCTTCCTGCACATCCCGTTCCCGCCGATCGAGCTGTTCATGCAGATGCCGTTCCGTACCGAGATCCTGCGCGGTCTGCTCGGCGCCGACCTGGTCGGGTTCCAGCAGCGGCTGGCCGCGCAGAACTTCGTCCGGCTGGCCCGGCACCTGCTCGGGCTGCGCTACGAGGGGCAGATGATCCAGGTCGACGGTCGGCAGGTGAAGGCGGGCGCCTTCCCCATCTCGATCGACACCCAGGAGATGGAGCGGATGGCCGCCGATCCGGCGATCCAGGCCCGGGCCAAGCAGATTCGCGCCGAGCTGGGCGACCCGAAGACGATAATCCTGGGCGTGGACCGGCTGGATTACACAAAGGGCATCGAGTTGCGACTCAAGGCCTTCCGGGAGCTGCTGGCTGACGGAAAGTTGACAGTTCCCGACGCGGTCATGGTTCAGGTCGCCACGCCCAGCCGCGAGCGCGTGGAGCACTACCAGGCACTACGGGTGAAGGTGGAGCGCGAGGTCGGTCGGATCAACGGCGAGTTCGGCAGGGTCGGCGTGCCTGCGGTCCATTACCTCCATCAGTCGTACAGTCGCACTGAGCTGGCGGCGATGTACGTTGCTGCCGACGTGATGATGGTGACCCCGCTGCGAGACGGAATGAACCTCGTGGCGAAGGAATACGTAGCATCACGTGCCGACCAGGGTGGCGCGCTCGTACTCAGTGAGTTCGCCGGTGCCGCCACCGAGCTTCGCCAGGCATTTTTGTGTAACCCGCACGACCCGGACGCGGTCAAGGACGCCCTCCTCCGGGCAGTGCACGTGGAGAAAACCGAGGCACGCCGCCGGATGCGGACAATGCAACGTCACCTGCGTACCCACGACGTGGGCCACTGGGCCAAGTCTTTCCTCTCGGAGCTCGGAGTTCCCGAGGCGGAGGCCGAGTGAACACGTCCGTCAACGATGGGGCGGCAAACGCCACCGGGGTCATGGACCCTGAGTTGCGTTCCGCCATCGGCCGGATCGCCCGGGTCCCCCAACTCCTGGTCGCCTGCGACTACGACGGCACGCTGGCGCCGATCGTGGAGGACCCGAGCACGGCCGTACCGCTGCCCGAGTCGGTCGCCGCGGTCCGCGCGCTCGCCGCGCTGCCGCAGACCACAGTGGCTGTGGTCTCCGGTCGGGCGCTGCGCGACCTGGCCGCACTCTCGCGGCTGCCCAGCGAGGTGCACCTCGTCGGCAGTCACGGCTCCGAGTTCGACATCGGCTTCGTCGAGCGGCTCTCCCCCGAGCTGGTCGCCGTGCGGACCCAGGTCCGCAACGCGCTGCGTGAGATCGCCGCCCAGCACCCGGGCATCCGGCTGGAACGCAAACCGGCGAGCGTCGCGATGCACACCCGTGGGGTCGACCCTCAGATCGCCGCCGCCGCCATCGAGGCGGTCCGCAACGGTCCGGCCACCTTCGACGGCGTCACGGTGACCCAGGGCAAGGAGGTCATCGAACTCTCCGTGGTGGCCACCCACAAGGGCACCGCACTCGACCAGCTGCGGACCCAGCTCGCCTCCAGCGCGGTGCTGTTCATCGGCGACGACATCACCGACGAGAACGGGTTCGGCCACCTGCACGGTCCCGACCTCGGCATCAAGATCGGCCCCGGCGACACCCAGGCCAGCTACCGGGTGGCCGACCCGCTGGAGGCCGCCCGCGCGCTGGCTCTGCTGCTGGAGACCCGGCGGCACTGGCTGTTCGGTGAGCGGGCGGTGCCGATCGAACGGCACTCCATGCTGGCAAACGGTCGTACCGTCGCTCTGCTCACCCCCGAGGCCAAGGTGAGCTGGCTCTGCCACCCCAAGCCGGATTCGGCGGCGATCTTCGCCGACCTGGTCGGTGGCAGCCCGGCCGGCCACTTCAGCATCACCCCGGAACGTGGCGGCATCCCGCTGGGCCAGCGCTACCGCTCCGGCACGATGACAGTGGAAACCCGCTGGTCCGGGCTCACCGTCACCGACTGGCTGGACAAGCCGGCCCGGGAAACCACCCCGGACGACAGCCCGGCGGTCATCACCGGCGACTCGACCCTGGTCCGGGTGCTGACCGGCAGCGGCAAGGCCAAGGTGGAGTTCGCGCCGAGGCCCGAGTTCGGTCAGGTGGCCGTCCAGTTGCAGCCGCTCGGCGACGGCCTGCTGGTGCTCGGCTCCAACGAACCGGTCGCGCTCTACGCCCCCGGCGTGGAGTGGGAGGTCGGCAACGACGGAGGGTACGAGACCGCCAAGGCGATCGTCGACCTCTCCGCCGCCGGTGGGCAGGTAGTGCTGGAGCTGCGCTTCGGCACGCACAGCCTGGAGCACCACCGGGTGCCGATCCACGAGCGGCAGGCCGCCGCCGAGCAGCCGTGGAAGGACTGGGTGGCCTCGCTGCGGCTGCCGTCCACCGCCCGTGACCTGGTCGCGCGCAGCGCCCTCACCCTGCGCGGGCTCTGCCACGAAGCCACCGGCTCGATCCTGGCCGCGGCGACCACCTCGCTCCCCGAGGAGCTGGGCGGCGTCCGCAACTGGGACTACCGCTACTGCTGGCTGCGCGACGCCGCGCTGACCGCCCGCGCACTTGTCGACCTGGGCTCCGTCGAGGAGGCCGAGGCGCTGCTGCGCTGGGTGGACGGCTGCATCGAGCGCACCGGCGGGCACCCGGAGCGACTGCACCCGCTCTACACCATCGACGGCTACGAGCTGGGTGCCGAGGCGGTCATCGACACGCTGCCCGGGTACGCCGGCTCCCGGCCGGTCCGGGTCGGCAACCTCGCCAACCACCAGTTGCAGCTGGACGTCTTCGGCCCGATCGCCGACCTGATCGCGGCCGTCGCCGACGCTCGCGGTTCGGTCCGCGACGACGAGTGGCGGGTCCTGGAGAACATGGTCGAGGCGGTCCGCCGCCGCTGGCACGAGCCCGACCACGGCATCTGGGAGGCCCGGCTGCCACCCCGGCACCACGTCTTCTCCAAGGTGATGTGCTGGATGACAGTCGACCGCGCGCTGCACGTGATGCGCGAGCACGGCGGCGAGGACCGGCCCGAGTGGAAGGACCTGCGCGACCGGATCGGCGCCAACGTGCTGGAGCACGGCTGGCACTCCGACGTCGAGGCGTACAGCGTCGCGTACGGGGACGAGGACATGGACGCCTCGTCGCTCTGGATCGGCCTCTCCGGCCTGCTCCCGGGTGACGACCCGCGCTTCCTGTCCACCGTCCTGCGGATCGAGGCGGACCTGCGCAGCGGCCCGGTCGTCTACCGCTACCACTGGGACGACGGCCTGCCCGGCCGTGAGGGCGGCTTCCACATCTGCACGGCGTGGCTGATCGAGGCGTACCTGCGCACCGGCCGCCGCACCGACGCCGAGGAGCTGTTCGCGCAGATGGTGCTGACCGCCGGCCCGACCGGGCTGCTCCCCGAGCAGTACGACCCGCTCGCCGAGCGCGGCCTGGGCAACCACCCGCAGGCGTACAGCCACCTCGGTCTGGTCCGCTGTGCCCTGCTGCTGGACAACATGCTCAAGCAGTAGTCGACAGCTCGTACGACGGGGTCGGAGCGCATGCTCCGGCCCCGTCGGACACTGCGGGTACGGCAGGCTCGGTTGCCACCCGTACAGGTGGGCGCCGAGGTCGGTGGGCACCGCCCAGTGCACGTACGGCAGCACAGCGCTGCTGCCGGTGTGGATCAGGCACAGTAGTGGGGCGTCGCCGGTGTGGTCGAGCGAGCTTCGGTTTACGGGCCGCGCCGACGCCGCCGAGGCCGAACAGGACAACCGGGTCCCGGACCGGAAGCCACAGCCACCGACAACCGCCGCAGCCGGCAATCTTGGACAGTTCCCGTTACGCGCTAACGGGAACCGTCCACGATTTGGCCTGCCAGCGCCCTCCGATGTCCGGGTCCGCCGGCGGACCGGACGCCATTGCAGCGACCTCGATGAGGTCGCCGGTCAGCCGTCGAGCGCGCCCACCACGTCGCCCACCACGACGACGGCGGGTGGGCGCAGGTCGGCCGCACGCAGGTCGGCCGCGACCTCGCCCAGCGTGGACCGCAGCACGCGCTGGGTGCCCGTCGTGGCTTCCTGGACGACCGCGGCCGGCGTCTGCGGCGACCGACCGTGGGCGATCAGGGTGGCCGTGATGGCGGCGAGGTTCTTCAACCCCATCAGGATCACCAGGGTGCCGTGCAGACCGGCGAGGGCGTCCCAGCGCACCAGCGAAGCCGGCGCGTCGGGTGCCAGGTGCCCGGAGACCACTGTGAACTCGTGCGCCACTCCCCGATGGGTGACCGGGATGCCGGCCGCTGCCGGCGCGGCGATCGAGCTGGTCACCCCCGGCACCACTGTGACCGGCACGCCGGCAGCCGCGCAGGCCAGCAACTCCTCGCCGCCGCGCCCGAAGACGTACGGGTCACCGCCCTTGAGCCGCACCACGAAGGCGCCGGCCAGGGCCCTGTCGACCAGGATCTGGTTGATCTCCTCCTGGGCCCGGGACGGGCCGTAGGGGATCTTCGAGGCGTCCACCAGCTCGACGTCCGGGCGCAACTCGTCGAGCAGCAGCCCGGGCACCAGCCGGTCGGCGACCACCACGTCGGCCTCGGTGAGCAGCCGCCAGCCCTTCACCGTGATCAGCTCCGGGTCCCCCGGCCCCGCCCCGACCAGCGCCACCCGCCCGGCCTGCCGTCCGGCCTGCCGTCCGCCGGTCGTCCCAGTGGAAGCGTCGGGCCGGCCAGCGATCCCGTCCGGTGCCAGACGCACGGCGAGCAGGTCGCGGATGGCGTCGCGGACTGTCATCGCCCGACGAGGGTCGCCGCCTCCGAGCACCGCCACGGTGACCGGGCCGTGCCGGGTCACCGCCGGGGTCCAGGCGGTGGCGGCGGTCCGGTCGTCGGCCCGGACGCAGAAGATCCGCCGCTCGGCGGCGACGGCGCTCACCGAAGCCGCCGCCATCGGGTCGTCGATCGCCACGTGGACCAGCCACGCGCCGTCCAGGTCCTCGGGTACGAACCGGCGCGGCACCCAGTGCAGCCGACCCGCGTCGACCCGCGCGCGTAGCGCCGGGGTCAGCTCCGGGGCCACCAGCAGGACGTCCGCACCGGCATCCAGCAGCGCGGGCACCCGCCGGGTGGCGACCGCGCCGCCACCCACCACGACCACCCGCCGCCCGTGCAGCCGCAAACCCAGGGGGTACGGGTTGGAGGTCACGTCGCACCACCGGGGCGGACGGATCGTTCGCTGCGCGTGCTCACTTTTCGGCCACCCCGGCGGAGTCGAAGGTGGCCACCTCGTGCAGCACCCGGACCGCGCCGGTGACCACTGGCAACGCCAGCAGCGCGCCGGTGCCCTCGCCGAGGCGCAGCCCCAGGTCGATCAGCGGGTCGAGGCCGAGGTGGCGCAGCGCGACAGTGGCACCGGGCTCGGCCGAGCGGTGGCCGGCGACCATGGCGCAGACCGCGTCCGGGGCGAACGCGGCGGCGGCGAGCGCGGCCGAGACCGCGATCACGCCGTCCAGCAGCACCGGCGTGCGGCGCGCTGCGGCCCCCAGGATCAGCCCGGCCAGGGCGGCGTGCTCCAGACCACCGACGGCGGCCAGCACCCCCAGCGGGTCGGCCGGGTCGGGGGTGTGCCGGGCCAGCGCGGCCCGCACCACAGCCACCTTGCGCGCGTACGTCGGGTCGTCGACCCCGGTGCCCCGACCGGTGGTGTCGAGCGGGTCGGCGCCGGTGAACGCGGCGATCAGCACGGCGGCCGGGGTGGTGTTGCCGATGCCCATGTCCCCGGTGAGCAGGATGCCGGCGCCGGCATCGATCAGCTCGTCGGCGATCCGGATGCCGGTCTGCACCGCCGCCAACGCCTCGTCCCGGGTCAGCGCGGCGGTCACTGTGAGGTCGCCGGTGCCCCGGCGGACGGACGCGACAACCAGCCGAGGCACGGCCGGGTCGAGCACAGCCGGGTCGACGGCCGTCGGTTCGAGCACAGCCGGGTCGGTGGGCAGCGGGGTGGCCACGCCGACGTCGACCACTGTGACCGAGGCGCCGGCCTGCCGGGCGAACGCGTTGACCACCGCTCCACCGGCCAGGAAATTGCCGATCATCTGCGCGGTGACCTCCTGCGGCCAGGGGCTGACCCCCTGGGCGTGCACCCCGTGGTCGCCGGCGAAGATCGCCACCGCGGCCGGCTCGGGCAGCGGTGGCGGGCACAATCCGGCCAGGCCGGCGAGGCGTACCGAAAGCTCCTCCAGCGCGCCCAGCGATCCCGCCGGCTTGGTCAGCCGACCGTGCAGCTCCCGGGCGGCGGCCATGGCCGCTTCGTCCGCCGCGCGGATCGCCGCGATCGTGGTCTCCAGCATCATGCCTCCATGGTCTCGCGCAGCACGTCGATGAACGCGTCGGTGGTGTTTCGGTCGCGTACGGCCACCCGCAGCCAGTCCGGGCCGAGGCCGGGGAACGTGTCGCCTCGGCGTACCGCCCAGCCGCGCTCGCGCAGGGCGGCCCGGATCGGTGTCGCGCCCGGCAGGTGCAGCAGGACGAACGCGCTGGCGGGACGGCCGACGACGCGTACACCGGGCAGTTCGGCGAGGCGCGCGACCAGGTGCTCGCGGTCTGCGGCGAGGTCGGCGGCGATCGCGCGTTCGGCCTGGACCGCGACGGTGCCGGCGCAGGCCGACGCGGCCGCCAGCGCGGGCGTGGAGACGGCCCAGAGCGGCTGGACGGCGGCCAGCCGGGACAGCAGCTGCGCGGTGCCGAGCAGGTAGCCGATCCGCAGGCCGGCCAGACCCCACGTCTTGGTGAGGCTGCGCACCACGAGCAGGCCGGGCAGGTCACGGCGTTCGGCCAGCGACTCCGGTTCGCCGGGGCGCCCGGCGGCGATGGTGGTGTCGGCGAACGCCTCGTCGACAACCAGCACCCGGCCGGGGCGGGCCAGCGCGGCCACCGTCTGGGCGGGGTGCAGCACGGAGGTCGGGTTCGTCGGGTTGCCGATCATCACGAGGTCGGCGTCGGCGGGCACCCGGGACGGGTCGAGCCGGAAGTCATCGGCGGCGTCGAGCAGCACCCGCTCGACCGGGTGTCCGGCGGCCCGCAACGCCGCCTCCGGCTCGGTGAACTGGGGGTGCACCACCACGGGGCGGTGCACGCCGCGCAGCGCCTGGGCGATCAACACGAAACCCTCGGCGGCGCCGGCGGTGAGCAGCACCTCGTTCGGGTGACGGCGGTGTCGGGCGGCGACCGCCGCCCGGGCCGGCGCCGGGTCCGGATACCGGGCCAGGTCGGTCAGGGTCGCGGCGATCGGGTCGGCCAGCCAGGCGGGAGGCCGCGCCCGACGGACGTTGACGGCGAGGTCGATCAGGCCGACGGTGGCCTCCGCGTCGCCGTGGTGGGCGAGGTCCGGCTCGACCCCGGTGGGCGGGGCGACAGCGCTCGGCTGATCAGACATGTCCGCGATCCTGCCGGGAAGGTGGCCAGTGGGACAGTCGATCTCAGCGTAAGCCGCGTCACCACTCGCCGGTTTAAGAGTTTTTCTCATGTACGAATCGGAAATGTCATAACTTGACCAGGTGAGCAACCGACCCCTTGCTGCCGCTGGTCGTCTCGTCCCTCTCCTCCGCGCCGGGCTGATCGCCGGAATCGTGATCGCCGCCGTCGCCTATCCAGTGGTCGCCCTCACCGGGCTCGGCGCGAAGGCCACCGCGCACGCCGTGGAGCAGAAGACCCGGGTGCTGAAGACCGCCCTTCCCGCCGAGACCTCGTACGTCTACGGCCCGGACGGCAAGACCGTGCTGACCATGTTCTACGAGGAGTACCGGCAGTACACCAAGCTGTCGGACATGTCGCCGAACATCCAGCAGGCGATCGTCGCCGCCGAGGACTCCCGCTTCTACCAGCACCACGGCGTCGACCCGAAGGGCGTGGCCCGGGCCTTCGTCTCCAACGCCCGCTCCGGCGGCTCCCAGGGCGCCTCGACGCTCACCATGCAGTACGTCCGGATGGCCCTGCGGGACAGCGCGACCACGCCCAAGGAGGTCCAGGAAGCCACCCAGCAGACCAGCCTGCGCAAGGTCAGGGAGATGCGCATGGCGCTGGACCTGGAGAAGGAGCTGAGCAAGGAACAGATCATGGAGCGCTACCTGAACTCGGCGTACTTCGGGCACCGGGCGTACGGCATCTACGCGGCCAGCGAGATCTTCTTCTCCAAGACCCCGAAGGACCTCACCCCGGTCGAGGCCGCCACCCTCGCCGGACTGGTCAAGTCCCCCTCCGAGTACGACCCGGCCGACTCCGACCAGAAGGAGGCCACCGGGCGGCGCAACTACGTGCTGGACCGGATGAGCCAACTCGGCTACCTCTCCCCCGACTCGGCCGCCGCCGCCAAGTCCGAACCGATCCGGCTCAAGCTGACCACCCCACCGCACGACTGCGCCGCGGTGGCGGACAAGTACAACAGCTGGGGCTTCGCCTGCGACTACCTGAAGAACTGGTGGAGCGCGCAGCCCGCGTTCGGGGCGAACCGACTGGAACGGATGGACAACCTGCGCCGGGGCGGCTACCGCATCGTGCTCAGCCTCGACCCGAAGATCCAGGAGGCGGCGGAGAAGAGCGTCGGCGCCAAGGAGGCCACCGGCAGCCCGTTCGCCAACGGCATCGTGGTCTCCGAGCCGGGCACCGGGCGGGTGAAGGCCATGGCGGTGAACCGGACGTACTCGCTGGACCTGGCCGACAACCCGCAGAGTTCCAACCCCGAGGCCGGGCCGAAGGTGAAGGCCAACTACCCGAACACCGTGGCACCACTGCTCGGTGGGGGTGACCTGGCCGGCTACCAGGCCGGATCGACGTTCAAGATGTTCCCGATGCTGGCCGCGCTCGACGCGGGGATGCCCCTCTCCACCTCGTTCAACGCCCCACACCGCTACCGGTCCGAGGTCTACGACGGGTGGGCGCCCTCCAACGCCAGCGGCGCCATGTCCGGCCAGCAGACCATGTGGTCCGGCTTCGGCAAGTCGGTGAACACGTACTTCGTGTGGCTGGAGGAGAAGGTCGGCGCGGACCGGGCGGTCCGGTTGGCCGAACAGCTCGGGCTGCGGTGGCGCACCGACGTCGACCGGGACCACGCGTCACCGGCAAAGGCGAAGAAGTGGGGCGCGTTCACCCTGGGTGTCTCCGACGCCACCCCACTGGAGATGGCGAACGCGTACGCCGCCATCGCGGCCGACGGCCGCTACTGCGAGGCCATCCCGGTGCAAGCGATCATGAACCGGGACGGCACACCCGCCACCTACGCCACCGCGGGCGGTCTGCAACGAGAGGTGGCCAAGCCACGCTGCCGGCAGGTGGTCAACGCGGACGCCGCGCGGGCGGCCACCGACGCGGCCCGCTGCCCGACCGGAGACACCCCGGCGCGCGGCAGCTGCGGCGGATGGTCCACCGCCGACAGCGTGCGCGGCACCGTCGGACGCCCGGTGGCCGGCAAGACCGGTACGACCGACAGCACCCGGTCGGCCTGGTTCGTGGGCTACACCCCGGAGTTGGCCGCGGCGAGCTTCATCTCCGACCCGGACAACCCGTTCAACGCGGTCGGTGACGGGCAGTCCCAGATCCCGATCAAGGCGGTTTCGGAGACCCTGCGCGACGGCCTGAAAGGCATCCCGACCCGCCAGTTCACCCCACCGTCGGACGCCATCGTCGGCTGACCCGGCGCGAGAGTCAGCGCAGGTCGGCGGCGACGAACGACCACAGCTCCAGATCCACCCGGCCGCCGCTGACGAACCCTGCGTTACGCAGCAGACCCTCGTAGCTGAACCCGGCCTTCTCGGCGACCCGGCGCGAGGCCAGGTTGCCGGGAGCCACCCGCAGCTCGACCCGCTGGAAGCCGTGCTCCAGGATCAGCGCGATGGCCACCGCGTCGACCGCCTCGGCGGCGAAGCCGAACCCCCGCGCGTGCGCCGCCATCGCGTAGGAGATCTCGGTGAGGCGGGCGCCCCAGTCGGTGCGCCGGGTCCACAGCGAGCCCACCACCTGGTCGTCCTCGCGCCGGAGCACCGCGTAGTGGTCGCCCTCCCCGCTGTCGCGCCGCTGCCGGGCCAGATCCGTGCACCAGGCCAGCCCGTCGATCGGGCCGGAGTCGTCGGGCAGCGGCAGCCAACGCCGGGTCAGCTTGTCGGCGAAGATCTCCCCGGCCGCCGCCGCGTCGGCCGCCGTGAGCTGACGCACCTCGGTACGCGGGGTGGAGACGGTCAACGCCGGGAACCGGCGCACCGCCACCTGACCGATCACACCGACACCTCGCCCGGCTGCGCCGGTACCACCTCGCTCGTCGGGTCGGCCGCCGCCGCGGCGACCAACCGGGCCGCCGTCGCCGGATGGCTCGCCCAGTGCAGGGTGAGCTGCGAGGCGTGCACGTTGCGCCAGACGAAGCCCTCCGGCGCGCCGCCGTCCCAGCTCCAGGCCGGGCGCTGACCAGCGCGGGGGGTGAGCACCGCACGGTGCGCCTTGTGCCCGACCAGCACCGTGCCGGTGGCGGCGACCACGCTGTCGGTCTGGGCCGTCGCCTCCCGATAGCCGGCCACCACACCTTCGCGGCTGACGCCGACCGCGTCCAGGACACCGCACATGGGCAGCCCGTCCAACTCCCGGGCCAGCCAGAGCAGCCCGGCGCCCTCGGCGATCACCGGACGCCCGGTCCGCGCCAACTCGGCCACCGCGATGCAGAGCCGCCGGTTGGCCGACAACTGCTCGGCGTACGCCTCGGGCAACGCGCCGCCGACGACCAGCGCGCGGGTGCCGACCGGCAGCGCCTCGTCGCGCAGCGGGTCGACGACGACGACCTCGGCGCCGGCGGCCCGGAGCAACTCGGTGGTCTCCGGGTGGCTGAAGCTGCCGCCCGGCCCACCGGCCACCGCCACCAGTGGGCGGTTCGCCGGGGGTGTGAACGTGCCGAGGGCCTCCTCGGGAGACCAGGCCGGCGCCGGCAGCGGCGGAGCGGAGCGGGCCAGCCCGAGCAGCCGTTCCAGGTCGACAGTGGCGGCGACGGCCTCGCCCAGCCGGCGGACCGCACGGACGGCATCGGCCGAGTCGTCAACCACCGGCGCCACCCCGTGCCGCCGCGACGGCAGCACCGCCGGCAGGTCCTGTCGACGCAGCGCGCCGTAGACCGGCACGCCCACGTCGTCCAACGCCTCGCGCAGCATCGCCTCGTGTCGCGACGACGCCACCCGGTTGAGGATCACCCCGCCGAGCCACAACTGCTCGTCGTACGAGCGGAAACCGTGCACCAGGGCCGCCACCGACTGACCCATCGCGGCCACGTCGACAACGAGCACCACCGGGCTGCGCAGCGCGGCTGCCGCTGCCGCCGTGGACTCCTGCTCGGGACGGCCACCGACCGAGTCGTACAGCCCCATGCTGCCCTGCACCACGGCCAGCCCGGCACCGGCGGCACCGTGCGCCACCAGCGGGGCGAGCCGGTCCAGGCCGACCAGTCGGGGGTCGATCACCCGGCCCGGCCGACCGGAGGCGAGGCCGAGGTAGGCGGCGTCGACGTGGTCCGGCCCGAGCTTGAACCCGGCGACGTCGACCCCTCGCTCGGCCAGGGCGGCGAGCAGCCCGATCGCCAGCGCGTTCTTACCGTGCCCGGAGGACGGCGCGCTGAGCACCAGGCGCGGCACGACGGTCATCATCGACTCCTCGCGAGCGGCGGCGGGTACGCGACGGGACGACCAAGGCCGATCCGTCGGCGTGACGATACCCGCCCGGCTGAAGGCGCGAGCACCGCCAACCGGGGTGGGCGGCCCGGCCCTGGCAGTGCCCCCGGGGGCGTCGGCCTCGGCCCGGTCCGGCCCGGTCCAGGTCAGTGGCGCCGGTCATACGAGTAGCCTCGGTGCCGTGTACCGGTTCCTGCTGAGCCCACGCTGGCTGGGCGCTCTCGCGCTGACCCTGGTCGCGGCCGCCGTCATGGTGTTCCTCGGCAACTGGCAGCTGGACCGCTACCGGGGGCGCACCGAGGTCAACGAGCGGATCGACGCGGGCCAGCGGATGGCTCCCGTGCCGCTCGCCGACGCGCTGCGCGCGCCCGCCGGCGGCGCGGGGACGGCCGGTCCGGCCCCCGCCGAGGACAAGGTCTGGACCCGGGTCACCGTCACCGGCCGGTACGACCCCACGAACACCGTGCTGGTCCGCGGCCGGACGGTGGACAGCCGGGTCGGTTTCGAGGTGCTCACCCCGCTGGTGCTCGCCGACGGCACGGCGCTGCTGGTGGACCGGGGCTGGATCCCGCCGGCGCCCGGTGGGGCGACCGCCCAGCCGTCGGTGCCGGCCGCGCCGACCGGCGACGTGACGGTGGTCGGCCGGGTGCACGAGACAGAGAGCGGCGCCGGCGCGGTGGCCCGACGCGACGGGCTGCTGGAGATCCGGCGGATCGGGGTGTCGCGGCTGGCCGGCGAGCTTCCCTACCCGGTCTACGGTGCGTATCTGCTGCTCGACGAGCAGACCCCGGCAGCCGATCCGGTGTTCAAGGCGGTGCCGGTCGGGCACGCCAACAACTGGCAGAACTTCGGCTACGTCGTGCAGTGGTGGCTGTTCGCGGTGATGGCCCTCTTCGGCTATGGCTGGGTGGCCCGTCGGGAGGCTCGCCGGGCCGCCGGCATCGGCACCACCCCGGCTCCCCTGGACCGGGCCGCCGAGCCGACGCCGACCGCTTCCGCCTGACCTCGCCCGGTCAGCCAGTCACGCGGCCGGCGTGGATGGCGCGGACCGCGTCGATGGTGTCCGCCTCCGCGGCGGACTTGTCATCGCGGTAGCGCACCACCCGGGCGAACCGCAGCGCCATCCCGCCGGGATAACGCGAACTCGTCTGCACCCCGTCGAAGGCGATCTCCACCACCTGCTCGGGCCGGACCCGGACCACCCAGTCGCCGCGTTCCACGGCGAGGCCGAGGAACCGTTCGGTCTGCCACCGCAGCAACTCGTCGGTGAGCCCCTTGAACGTCTTGCCGAGCATCACGAAGTCACCGGTGCGCGCGTCACGCGCACCCAGATGCAGGTTGGACAGCCAGCCCTTGCGTCGGCCGCTGCCCCACTCGACGGCGAGCACCACCAGGTCGAGGGTGTGCCGCGGTTTCACCTTGACCCAGGCAGCACCGCGCCGGCCGGCGTCGTAGGGAGCGTCCGGCGCCTTGACCACCACGCCCTCCTGCCCGGCGTCGAGCGCGGCGGCGAACGCGGCGGCGGCCTGCTCCGGGCCGTCGACCTCCATCCGGCCGACCAGCAGCGACGAATCCACCGAACCGGCGAGGGCGGCCCACCGCTCCCGGCCGGGAAGGTCGATCAGATCCTGGCCGTCGAGGTGCAGCAGGTCGAAGAAGTACGGGGTGAGCACCGTCGCGCCCGTGCTGGCGGCCGCCGCGAGCACCGCCGGAGCGACAGGTGTGCGCCCGGTGGTGCTGGGGGTGGTGCGTCGGGCGGCCCGGCTCGACGTCTGCTGGAACGGCAGTGGGCGGCCGGTCTCGTCCAGGCCGATCGCCTCGCCGTCGAGGACCAACTCCCGACCCGGCAGGGCACGGACCGCGGCGACCACCTCGGGCACCCGGGTGGTGATCTCGTCGAGGCTGCGGGTGAACACGGCGATGTCGGTGCCGGAGCGGTGCACCTGGATGCGGATGCCGTCGAGCTTCACGTCGACCACCGCCGGCGTGCCGGTCGCGGCGAGCGCCTCGTCGACCGAGGGGGCGCTCTGCGCGAGCATCGGCGCCAGTGGGCGGCCGACCTGTAGACCGAACCCGGCCAACTCGGCGGCCCCTCCGGCCAGCGCGGCCACCGCCACGGCCCGGAGATCACCGGCGAGCAGCAGTGCCCGGCGGACCGCCGCCACCGGCACCTCGGCGGCCCGGGCCACCGCGTCCGCGAGGAGGCCGGCCTGGGCGCCCTGCCGTAGCTCGCCACTGAACAGGCCGGTGAGCAGCCGCTGCTCGTCGGCCGTGGCCGCCGCGTAGAGGGCACCGAGCAGCGCCCGACGCCGAGCCTGTGAGCCCGAACCGTGCACTGCGGCGATCTGCGCGATGGCCGCGTCCACGGCGGCCACCGTCAACGTCGGCTCGGCGGCCGGCGGCGGCACGTCACGCAGGCTCGCATAGCCGACCCCGGTCTGCCGTTGGCGCAGCTCACCGGCGAGATAGCCGGCGCCGGGCTCGACCTCGGCGGGATCGAGCCGGCGCAGCGCGTCAGCGAGCAGCTCCACCTTGGCCCGTCGGCCGCTGGTGGCGCCGACGGCGGCGGAGGTGGCTGCCAGATCGAGGAACCGCACGCAGCTCATCCTGCCAGTCACCTCCGACACCGCCCGGGCATTGCCGTGCCCGGGCGGTGTCGGCAGGGTGCCGCCCACTCACGTGGACGACAGGCCTAGGCGGAGATGGGCTCCTCGATGCGCAAGCCTCGGGCGCGGACCTCGCCGGCGACCCGGGAGAGCACCGAGTCGAGGGCGACCAGTGCGGCGGAGAGCTCACCGAGCTGTTCGTTGAGCGTGTCCTCGGACCACGCGGAGACATCGACATCTCCCAGCGCGCTGACAGCGGCCCCCAACCGGGCCATCACCTCGTTCGTACTCATGTACGAAAGGCTATAACAGCTGACCATCCGACACGCCGTAAACTCCCAGATCAGGCCCAAAGTTGCCGTTCTGACACCTAACTGCTCACGGCCGCCACGTTGCGCAGAAGCAGTGCCTCGGCGAGGCAGACCCGGGCGAACTCACCCAGGTGCAGACTCTCGTTCGGGCCGTGCGCGCGGGCGTGCGGGTCCTCCACGCCGGTCACCAGGATCGCCGCCTTCGGGAACATCTCCTGGAAGGTGGCGATGAACGGAATCGAACCGCCGACGCCGATGTCCACCGGGTCGGTGCCGTCCCAGGCGGTCCGGAAGGCCGAACGGGCGGCGTCGAACATCGGCCCGGTCGCGTCGATCACGCACGGGTCACCGTCGTGTTCGAAGGTGACAGTCACCTGGGCACCCCACGGCGCGTGCTGCTCCAGGTGCGCGCGCACCGCCGCGTACGCCCGCTTGGGGTCGTCGCCCGGGGCGAGGCGGATGCTGAGCTTCGCCTTCGCGGCCGGGACCAGGGCGTTCGGCGCCTCGCCGGTGGACGGCGCGTCGACACCGAGAATGGCCAGCGCCGGCTTGGTCCAGAGTCGGTCGGTGATCCGGCCGGTGCCGATGAACTGCACGCCCTCGGCGAGCCCGGCCTCGGCCCGGACCCGGTCCTCCGGGTAGTCGACGACGGCACCCTCCCGGCCGACCAGTCCGTCCACGGCCACGTCACCGGCGTCGTCGTGCAGCGTCGCCAACAGCCGGACCAGCGCGGTGAGCGCGTCCGGCACGGCACCGCCGAACATGCCGCTGTGCACCGCGTGGTCCAGCGTGCGCACCTCGACGAAGCAGTTGACGATGCCCCGCAGCGAGGTGGTCAACGCCGGTACGCCGATGTCCCAGTTACCCGAGTCGGCGATCACGATGACGTCCGAGGTGATCTCGTCGCGGTGCTCGGCCAGCAGTTGCTCCAGCGAGTCGGAGCCGTACTCCTCCTCGCCCTCGATGAAGAGGACCACGCCGACCGGCAGCGCGTCACCGTACGCGCGCAGCGCCGCCACGTGCGCCATGACGCCGGCCTTGTCGTCGGCCGCACCCCGGGCGTAGAGCCGGCCGTCCCGTTCCACCGGCTCGAACGGGTCGGACTCCCACAGCGACCGGTCGCCGACCGGCTGGACGTCGTGGTGGGCGTAGAGCAGCACTGTGGGCGCGCCGGGCGGGGCGGCCCGACGGCCGATCACCGCGGGCTGGCCGCCGGATCGCACGATGTCGACGTCCAGGCCACAGCCGCGCAGCAGCTCGGCGACAGCCTCCGCGGAGCGTTCCACGTGCGAGTGGTCGAAGCCCTCGAAGGCGATGCCGGGGATGCGGACGAGGCGCTCCAGGTCGGCCCGCACGCCGGGCATCTCCCGCTCGACGGCGGCCCGCACCTCGGACTCGGACATGATCGGTGAGGTCATGACCGGCATCGTATGCCGGCCTTACCGGGGTGTGTCGGCGGAGCCCGTACCGTCACCGCTGTCAGCGGGGCCGGCGCCGGCCCGCGCGCCCGGTGCGGCCCGCCCGGCGCGGTGTGCGCGGCCCGCCGCCTCGGTGGCCGCGTCCATCCAGGAACGGGCCCGGCCGGCGGTGCCGCCCACCCACTCGCCGACGTCGCTCGCGCCGTCGCCGAGCCGGCGCAGCAACCCGACCAGCGGGTCGGTGGACCGGCTGAACTCCTCCCGGTACGACTCGGCAGCCGCCTTGATCTCCTCCGACACGCTTGTCGAGCTGTCGTCCTCGCGGCGTGGATAGTCCCCGGCCAGCACCTGCCCGTACGCCCCGGAGTCGATCCACTGGCGCACCGACGCCGCCCGCGCCACCGGCACCGGGTGGGTGCTCCACGCGGTCATCCGGATCTTGTGCAGGCTGTCGCGCAGGTCGCCGCCGCCGGCGTACTCGGCGGCCTGCTCCAGGAAGGCTGTGGTGTCGACCTGGGACAGGTCACCGCCGCCGGCGAGCTTCATCAGCAGCCGCAGCGCGGCGGCCGGATCCTGCCCGGCGAGCAGGCCGGCCCGGTCGGCGGAGAGTTCCGCCTTGCGCCACCACTCCAGCATCGCCGCGATGATGGCGCGCAGCGCGATCGCGCCGACCGGCAACCAGCTCAGGTTGGCCGCCCACCGGGTGAGGATCATGAGCATGGTCTTGTAGACCGCGTGCCCGCTGCCCACGTGCCCCAACTCGTGGCCGAGCAGGCAGCGCAGCTCGTCCTCGTCGAGTTGCTGCACGCAGGCGGAGTTCAGCACGATGAACGGCCGCTCCAGCCCGACCGCCTCGGCGCCCAACCAGGGCGACTGGGTCACGTACAGCTCGGGCAGTTCGGCCACGTCGAGCGCCGCCGCCGCCTCGGTGTAGCGCTGCCACACCGCCGGGTACTGCCGGTGGTCGACCCCGATGCCGGAGGCCAGCACGGACAGCCGGAAGCCCCGCTCGTTCCACATCCCGAAGAACGCCCGCAGCACGTCGTCGAAACCGCGCAGCTCCCGCAGCGCGACCAGGGCACCCCGGTCGGCCGGATGCTCCCAGGCCCGCGAGCTGATGCCGGTGAGGGTGATCCGACGCCGCGCTGGCGCGTCCGCTGCCGTCATGGTGGCTCCCCGTTCGCCGTAGCTCTCCGCATCGTGCCGCAGTCGGTGGCCCACGTCCATGCCCCGCTCAGCGAAGCCGCACGTAGTACCGGTCCGCGTCGTACGGCAGTGTCGGCGCGCCATCCACCAACAGGTCGGCGTGGGTCACGGTCTCGTCGGCGGCGAAGTGCGCCCGCTCCCCGTCATGCCAGCGGCGCAGCTCGGGCAGGATCTCCGGCCCGTCCCGGGCGACAGCGCGAGCCAGCCGCAGCGGCGCGGGCGCGGTGACGAACACGGCCAGCGTCAGCTCCGGCCGGACGACCGTTCGGGCGGCGCTGACGCCCTCGACCACCAGCACCGGAGCCACCGGCACCGGAACCGGCCGGGGCAGGAAGGACTGCCGGACCCAGCTGTACCGCCGGTAGGCGCCCGGCTCCCCGTTACGCAGCGGGGCGAGCACCCAGTCGTCGAGCCGGGGCCAGAAGGTGACCTGGTCGTCCCACCCGTCGAGCAGGTCGTCGGTGTGCACCACCGGCGGTCGGCCGCCGAGCGGCCCCGCCAGGGCATCCGCGAGCTGGGCGGCGAACCGGCTCTTACCCGCGCCGCTCGGCCCGTCGACCGCGACCAGCCGGGTCCGCCCCAACCGCGCCGGGCCCGCGAGCACCCGACGAGCCAGTTCGGCGTACGCCTCGACAACCGCCACGGTCGGTCCGCCAGTTCCCGGGTTCAGCGCAGCCTCCCGTGGTGCATGACCGAAGTATGCCGCCATCGCCCTGGCCGGCCACCGTCACGTCCGGGGGAATTGGTGCGGCGACGGGTGACGGGCGGCCCGTTCGCCGCCCGGGGTGCCACCGAATCGGCATGATCGGGTGGTGCTCCGAGACGTAATGAGCCCCGGTATAGACGCCCTACTCGAACAGGCCCGCGCCGGGCTGCACCGACTGACTCCGCAGCAGACCGTCGAGGCGGTCCGCGGCGGCGCGTTGCTGGTCGACACCCGCACCGAACTACAGCGCCGCGAACAGGGCGACCTGCCGGGCGCGGTCGTCATCGACCGGACCGTACTGGAGTGGCGCCTCGATCCGGCCAGCGCCTGGCGGATCCCGGAAGCCACCGGGTACGACCGGGAGATCATCCTGGTGTGCCGACAGGGTTACAGCTCCAGTCTGGCCGCTGCCAGCCTGCAGACCCTCGGCCTGCGCCGGGCCACCGACATGATCGGCGGCATGGACGCCTGGCTCGCCGCCGGCCTGCCCACCACCGACCGTCCGGCCGACATCCGCCCCTGACCCCCCGACCTTGCCCCTCGAGTGCCATTCCGGGCGGTCGGTCTACGCAAGATCGTGCTCGATCCAGGAAACAGGCCCCTCCTTGTGTGGGCGAGGCCCCTCCAACAATGATCGAGCACGATCCCTTTACCCTCCCCAAGGGACGGTGCGCCCGGTCAGGACGGGGCACCGGGTGGGATGAAGGGCAGGTCGGCGGGGGGGCCGGCTTCGATGAGACGCCAGAGGGCATCGGTGTCCAGGTGTTCCTCGACCAGGTCGCCGAGCAGGTCGAGTGAGCGCTCCCGGGCGGCGGCGAAGCTGGTGGCCGGCGCGACCCGGAATCCGCTGCGGCCGGCCAGCCGGGCCGCCTCGGTGAGGAACCACCGGCGGAACTCGTCGGACTCGAACGCCCCGTGCCAGTGCGTGCCGTGCACCACGCCGAGCACGGCCCCCTCCCCGACACCGTCGTCGCTGGTCAGCAGCGGGGTCAGGCTCGGGTCGGCCTGCGAGACGTACCCGTGGTGGATCTCGTAGCCCCGCACCGGGAGGCCACCGTGGCCGGTGCCCACCGACTGCCGGACGGTCTTGCGCGGGTCGAAGGTGATGTCGATGGGCAGCAGACCGAGCCCCGGCACGCTGCCCTGCCGGCTCTCCACCGGATCGTGGATGGCGCGGCCGAGCATCTGGAAGCCGCCGCAGAGGCCGAGCAGGGGCTTGCCGGCCGCCACATGGGTGGCCACCGCGTCGGCGAGACCGGTTTCGCGCAGCCACGCGAGGTCCGCGACGGTGGACTTGGAGCCGGGTAGGACGACCAGGTCGGCGGCGGCCAGTTCGGCCGGTTCGATGGTGAGGCGTACCCGGACGCCCGGCTCGGTGGCGAGCGCCTCCACGTCGGTGGCGTTGCTGATCCGGGGTAGGCGGACGACGGCCACGTCCAGCCATTCACTGCCGTGCGGGGCGGCGGGTCGGCCGAGCACCCGGCCGTAGGCGAGTGAGTCCTCCGCGTCGAGCCACAGGTCCAGCGCCCAGGGCAGCACCCCGTACGTGGGGCGGCCGGTGACCTGACGCAGCATGTCCAGGCCCGGCTGGAGCAGCCCGAGGTCGCCCCGAAACTTGTTGATCACGAACCCGGCGATCAGCGCCTGGTCGGCCGGGTCGAGCAGGGCCACGGTGCCGAACATCGAGGCGAAGACACCGCCCCGGTCGATGTCGCCGACGACGATGGTGGGCAGGTTGGCGTGCCGGGCCAGCCCCATGTTGACGTAGTCACCGGCCCGCAGGTTGATCTCCGCGGGGCTGCCGGCGCCCTCGCAGATCACCACGTCGTACGTCTCGCGCAGCTCGGCCAGCGCGGCGTACGCGGTCTCGGCGAGCCGGGGACGCAACTGCCGGAAGGTGCCGGCGGTGATCGTGTCGACCGCCTCGCCCAGCAGCACCACCTGACTGGCCAGGTCACTGCCCGGTTTGAGCAGCACCGGGTTGAACCGCAGGTCGGGTGCGAGCCCGCACGCCGCGGCCTGCATGGCCTGGGCGCGCCCGATCTCGCCGCCGCGCCCGTCCGGCCCGACGACCACCGCCGAGTTGTTCGACATGTTCTGCGCCTTGTACGGCGCCACCTTCACGCCCTGCCGGTGCAGCCAACGACAGATGCCGGCGGTGAGCACACTCTTGCCGGCGTCGGACGTCGTGCCGGCCACCAGCAGCCCGCCGCTCACCGCCCACTCCCCCGCCGACCCACAGCGCCGAACAGTGCACGTCTGCTCACCGCGCCGACCAGCCGGCCGAGCGTCACCGGGTACGCGGCCGCCAACCCGACGGCGGCCAGCCCCACCACGCCGGAGATCCGGGCGGCCCGCTTCAGGTGCCGCGCCTCCGGGCGAGGGCCGTCGCCGAGGAACGGCCGCACCTCGGAGCGCCCGAAGTAGACGTTGCGACCACCGAGGCGGACCCCGAGCGCACCGGCCATCGCCGCCTCGCACTGACCGGCGTTGGGGCTCGGGTGGTCGTTGCGGTCCCGCCGCCACACCTGCCAGGCGCGCTGACGGTCCCCGTGCGCGACCGGCGCGACGGCGATGGTGAGCAGCCCGGTCAGCCGGGACGGCACGAGGTTGAGAGCGTCGTCCAGCCGAGCGGCCGGCGTGCCGAACCGCGCGTAGCGCGTCGACCGGTGCCCGACCATCGCATCGAGGGTGTTCGCCGCGCGGTAGCCCAGCAGGCCGGGCAGACCAGCGACCGCACCCCAGAGCAGCGGAGCGACCACCGCGTCCGAGGTGTTCTCCGCGACCGACTCGACGGTGGCGCGGGCCAGCTCCGACTCGCCCAGCGTCGACGGGTCCCGCCCGCAGAGGTGACCGAGGCGTCGCCGGGCAGCGGGCAGGTCACCGTCACGCAGCGTACGACCCATGACGGTCGCCTCGTGCCGTAGCGTGCGGCCGCCCAGCACGGTCCACGTGCCGGCCGCCACCAGCACCGCCCGGGTCACCGGCCGGTGCCGGGTAGCCGCCGCGGCGACCGCCCCGAGCAACACCGGCCCACCGACGGCCAGCGCGGTGAACGCCGTGCCCGCCGTTCGGTCCGGGCGGTAGAGGCGGCGCTCCAGCGCGCCCGCGGCCTGCCCGAAGCCGGCAACCGGGTGCCACCGGCGGGGGTCGCCGAGCACCCTGTCCAGCGCGTACCCGGCGAGCAGCCCCACCGCGTTCGCCATCGGCGCTGTCCGTCGCACCCGCACCACCTCCGGCCGGCCAGCCTAGACGAGCACCCCGTGAACCAGCCCAACCCACGGTCCCGCACCGGCAACGAGAACCCGTGGAGCGAACAGGCAGCCCAACCTGCCGACGCCCGTCACGCGGGGTGACGACGCCGGTCGCGCCGCCACCCCGCCCCCGTCGTGACCGGTCAGGCTGGCTGCGGGATCCGGCCCCGACCACGCCGCCCTCGACCGGGCTGCGCCGGCTCCGGCTGCCCCTCGTCGGACACCGGCCCCAACTCGATGTCCAGGTCACCGTCGGCGTTGTTGTCGTCGTCCGCCTCGGGCGGAGGGGCCAACTCGTCGTCGAGGTCCGGCGGAGCGTCGGCCAGCCCGGCCTGCCCGCCGCTCGCAAGCGCTCCGCCGTCACCGAAGACCCCGCCGCTCGGGGAACTGTCGTCGTCCCCCGGGACGTTGCCGAACGGGCTGGTTCGCAGCTCCGCGTAGTCGGGCAGCTCGAAGTCGTCATCCAGCGGACGGTCGTCGGGCAGCACGGGCGCCTGCCCGGTCGGCACCGGCTCGGTGGGCTCGCCGCGCACCCGGCTCTCGGCCTCACCGTCCTCCACGGTGCTGGTCGCCATGCTCGGCCGGTTGCGCAGGAAGCGGGCCCGACCCCGGGACAGGTCGTGGCCGACGGCCACCGCCTCCAGCTCGTAGAGCGTGCGGTGGTTACCGCCGTCGTCGGTCCAGTCGCGGGTGTAGAGCCGCCCGCAGACCACCACCGGATCGCCGACCATGACGGAGGCCGCCACCCCCTCGGCGAGCTTGCGCCAGCAGTTGACGCGGACGCGGAGCGAGTTGCCGTCAACCCACCGGCCGCTGTCCCGATCGAGTCGGCGGGCGGTCGAGGCGACCTTGAAGTTGGCCACCAGAGTGTTGCTCTGGGTCGTACGCCGCCACTCGGGCGTAGTCAGCACATTGCCGACGATTGTCACGTAAGTGTCGAACATCGTCCCTCCAGGGGGATCGGGGCCTGCCAGCGCGAGTCGACTCGACACCGAGCATCGACACTGAGAGCGCCAATCGCGAGCGCCCATCCCCGACCTGTGGATGACGAACCCACCTGTGGACAACGCCCTGATCACGCCCCGATGTGGTACGCCCGACCCGCCCGACCCGCCGCCCACGGTTTCCCAGGCCACCCGAACTGGGTAAGGACTTGATCAAGCACCACCGACAGCTGCACGTCGACGAGAGGTCAGCGCCATGATGATCACTACCATCGGCTCCGCGAACGCTTCCGAGGCGCAGCGATGAGCGCCGTGGCCAACCCGGCCACCGTGGCTGAGTGCCTGCGGGTGGGCGCCGGGTTCTCCCAGGGCGACCGCAACTGGATCGCCGAGCAGTTCGCCACCCTCGACGCCCGGCTCGCCAGCTTCCACGCTGACGCCACCGAGCTGGAGGTGTCGGTGAAGGACCGGGAGGCGCGTGGTCAGAAGGTCACCCTGGAGTGCTGGATCGCCGGCCGGCAGAAGATCGTCACCACCTCCGCGGAGGAGGACCTGCACGCCGCCCTGAACGACGTCCGTGACGACCTGCGCCGCAGGCTCAACGACGCCAAAACCCGCCAGGAGCCGCGGCACAACAAGCACCTGCGCGACCTCCCCCAGCCGCAGACCGAGGCCGACGAGTCGGAGAACCCGGCCCCCCGCGCCGACGCGGAGACGGTCTGACCCACGCCTCACCCCCGCGATCTTGCACTTTCAGCTCCCGAACAGCGGCTACTGCCCCGTTATGTCGGGACAGAAAGTGCAAGATCGCGGGGGTGAGCGGGGCGGGCGCGGGGCGGGCGCGGGGCGGGCTACCGCTGGGTAGGTTGGCGGCGTAGCGTCGCGTTCGTGGAACCGGACGTGTTGGGGCCGCCGTACGAGCGGCAGACGATCGACCTGGGCACCGACGACGAAGGCCCCGTCGTCGCGACAGTGGTCCGGCGGCGGGCCGAGCGCCCCACCGGGCGGGCCGTGCTCTACGTGCACGGCTTCGTCGACTACTTCTTCCAGACACATCTGGCCGATTTCTTCGCCGAGCGAGGCTGGGATTTCTACGCGCTCGACCTCCGCAAATACGGCCGCAGTCTGCTCCCCGCCCAGACCCCCAACTTCTGTCGCGACATCAGCGACTACTTCCCCGAGCTGGACGCCGCCGCCGAGATCATCCGCTCCGATGACGGGCACGACACCCTGCTGGCGATGGGCCACTCCACCGGTGGCCTGATCATCTCGCTCTGGGCGGACGCCCGCCGCGACACCGGCACCATCGATGGCCTGGTGCTCAACAGCCCCTTCTTCGACCTGAACGCCCCCTGGGCGGTCCGTCGACCCCTCGCGGCCGCCGCGTCGCGGCTGGGCCGCAGGGCGCCGCACCGCATCCTCCCGTTCGGGTTGGGCACCGTGTACGGCGAGAGCATCCACTCCGACCACCGCGGCGAGTGGACCTACGACCTGGCGTGGAAGCCGCTGGCCGGATTCCCGGTCCGGGCCGGCTGGCTGAACGCGATCCGCACCGGGCAACGCCGGCTGCGCGCCGGGCTGGACATCCAGGTGCCGGTGCTGCTGGCCTGCTCGACCCGGTCCTTCCGAGGCACCAAGTGGCACGACAACGCGACACTGGCCGACGCCGTACTGGACGTGGAACACATGGTCCGCTACGCGCCCCGCCTCGGGCGCCACGTCACACTGGCCCGCTTCGACGGAGGGATGCACGACCTCACGCTCTCCGGCCCCACCGTACGCAAAAAGGTCTTCGACGAGGTGGGCCGCTGGGCCGAGGCGTTCCTCGCCGCCGGCCCCACCGCCCCGGCCGACGTGACGGGAGCGGCGACGCCCGGCGGCTGACCAGGCCGGCCAACACGCGGTTCAGATGTCCCCGGGCGTCGCCGGGAGGACGGCACGGATCCGGTCGAAGGTCGCCACCGGTTGCGCGCCGACACCGGGCAGGACCAGGCCCAGGCAGTACGGGGAGACCTCACCGGTGGGTTCGGCCTGAACGATGAAGACCGGCGCGCCGACGTACCCCGGCGGTAGCTCGGTGGTGATCAGCACGGCGTCCCCGTCGCGGACCACCCGCTCGATCGCGACCTCCAGCGGCCGCGACCCGTCTTCGCGTACCCCATGGGCCAGCACGAAGGCGGAACTGGCGTCGGCGCCGAGACGGGCGACCACCTCGGGCCCGGCGGCGATCCCCGCCGGCACCGGCTGGACGCGCCACCGCCAGCCGCCGTCGCCGGCATACCGGTGCAGGCCAGCGGTTGGCAACACCGCAACCCCGTCGCCCGCGAAGCGGGCCCAACCGGGCACGATCTCGGCCTCGGAAATGACGGCCGGGGCCACCCCCGCCGGCTCGGTGACGCTCGCCCGCAGGCTCAACTCACCACCCGAACCGCCCACCAGGTCCGCCGCCGTCAGCAGCGACTCCCCCACCGGGTCGTCGCCGCCCTGGAAGAAGAACGCGGTACCGACGTCGCCCGACGACCGGTACGCCAGGATGGCGCGACCGACGACCTGGCACAGCTCGTAGGCGACGCTGCTCTCGGCATCGGAATCCAGCAACACCAGCCAAAGGTACGGTCCGCGGCCAGGCCGGTCCGCGGTAACCCGGATGCCCGCTACGAGGCGGACGTGAGACTCTGCTCGGCAACGTGGACGCGGGCACCCTTTTCGCCGTCGAGCAGTGGGACGGCGGTACCCTCTGGGCGCGACATCCACGCCACACGCGCCCGTAGCTCAGCGGATAGAGCAGGGGACTTCTAATCCCAAGGCCGCAGGTTCGAATCCTGCCGGGCGCACCCCACCACCGCAGGTCAGCGGCTTGCGTGCCCGGTCCCGTCGATGACCTCGACCCCGGCACGGCCATTCATACAGCTCGGAGATCCGCTACCTAGCCTTGGAGCCGCTGGGCCCGGTACACCTGCCCATCGGGCCCCGTGTAGACCAGGGGCCAGCAGCAGGTCCGACATCGCAACCGGTGCAGTGGCTCCCCTGGCCGCTTCCCGTTGCGCCCCCTCCAGATACGAAAAGGGCGCGACGAACGTTAGCGGTGAAGCGCCCCCGTCGAACACGGCCAGTCTGGAGCCGTGGGTCCACCAGGTGTCGCCAACTTTGATGTCGCCTGCGCCCTTCAGCCAGGGATAGCGCTGGGGATCTTGTTTTCCACTCCGGCGCTCCCGGCGCTGATGGCGTCCGGCAGTGGCGAAGACGCGCTGAAGCTTCCCGCCTTGCGGTTGGTGCGCTTGTCAATGAGGAAGATCGCGAAGTAACCGCCGTCGAGTGGCTTGGGCGGGGTCTGCCAAGAAACTTCGCCGAGCACTAGTTGGTTACGTCCGTTGGACACCGGCGCGGGCTCGTTCTGGCCGAGCGCAGCCTGAGCCTCCTCGTGGCTGACGAACCGTTATCTCGGCATTCCTCAGCGTCAGCGGCCAGGGCTCGAATTCCTGAGCAGCGAATGAAGATCGAGGTGAGACCACAGCCTGCCAAGAGTTCCCACCAAACGGACCAAATGGTAGGCACTCCCTCCCTTGTGGAGAGGGTTGGGCAGCCATCCCGCTGCGGTGGTGCTCATTGCGCAGTCTTGGACGTGCATCCGTCCTTGCTCTTCCGCCCACTGACGGTAGTATCTCCGTGTTTTTGCTTGCAACGGGGAGGAAGACCACATGCGATGGAAGTTCCCGGCCGGCGCCCTATTGGCGCTGGCCTTTCTGATTCCGGCGGCTCCGGCGGCGGCGCAGTTCGAATCACCCGGGCTGAACGAGGCCTGCCAAACGGTCGAGCGCAAGGTGTACAAGGACATCCGCGAGCTTGTCACCATCGACCTGGATACCGCCACCGAGCAGGAGGTACGGGTGTTGGCTGCCCAGATCCTGGCCGCGGCGAACGCCGACTCGTTGCCCGTTCTGCCCGGCGCCATTCAGGAGGCGCTGAAGGGCACTGAGGATGAGCTCCGCGCATTCCTCAAGACGGGCGTGCAGAATGCCTGGTCAACGGCCCTGCGGATCACTGTGGTCCGAACGTTGACGGACGCCGGCGCCAACGTGGAGGCGGCCGCGCAGAAGGTGCTCGGCGAGGCGACGGTCGATGCCTACCTGGCTTACCTGAACGACGGCCTGTACGCCGCCCGTGAGCTTGACTGCGCGTCTCAGCCCACCCCGACGCCGACGGCTCAGCCCACACCGAGCGCTACGCCCAGCGCCACGACGACCGCTGTACCGACTCCTACCGTCTCCGGCAGCCCGGGTACACCCGGCGGCGAGGATGGCGAGGGCGGTGGGCTGCCCGTGACCGGTGCTGACACCGCGACCGTGGCCGGTATTGGCAGTGTGCTCCTGCTCCTCGGCGGCGCAGGCTACCTGATCGGACGCCGACGCCGTTCCCGCTTCGTGGCGTAGCTCAACTGGCGCGCCCGGCTCGATGCGTCGTCGAGCCGGGCGCATCAACGCCGTTCGTGGCCGTCGCGGATGCAGCGGGGGGCATACTGGGCGAACGCGCGCTTGCGGAAGTTCATCGGACTTGCCCGCGTAGCGAGAAGCCACTGCGCTGATAGCGTCGGACGGTGTCGATGTTCCGCAGCCCGCAGGTGATCCTCTTCAGCGAGGACGTCTCCCGCGCCGCCGAGTTCTACGCCGGTCTCGGCTTCACCGAGACCTATCGGATGCCGGCCGAGGGCGGAACGGTGTGTCAGCCCTGCTGGTGACGCTCATTGCGCCGAAGGGCCTCTTCGAGTTGGTCCTCAAGAATGATGATCCGGCAGGCCGAGGCCAGGTCGGTGCCCTGGTCGCACATCTCCCGGGCTCTCGCGGCAAGGCGCAGTTGATAGCGGGAGTAGCGGCGGTGCCCGCCAGCGGAGCGCTGCGGGTCGATCAGTTTCGCATCGCCGAGTCGGCGTAGGAAATCCTGCGAGCAGCCGAGGATCTCGGCGGCACGGCCCATCGTGTAGGCGGGGTAGTCCTCATCGTCAAGCATGTCGTCGGGTTGAGCCATGAAATCTCCATCACGAGGGCCCCGGTGCTCGGAAGCACCGGGGCCCAAGGGTTGTGGGTCAGGAACACCATCTACCGACAGAACGTCGGCTTGTCTTGTCCGCACCTGCCGTCAGGGACGGCTTCGGGGTGCGAGGATCGCATAAGCGTGACCGGAGACCACCTCTCGTTCGAGGGAAACTGCGGTGTCCGCGCCCAGCCCACGAATGCGACTGGCAGCGGGCGATCCAACGGTGCAATGCCCTCCCTTGCCTCTGATTTCCTCTGAAGTACTCCGTGCTGTCCGTCGGTGTTCGAGCCCCACGCGACTTCATGGCCCCAACACGTACGACGAACCCTCCTTGAACCTCGGGTGAAGCCCTGAACAAGCGTCGGCCCCACCCGCTGTCACACGTCCGTCTGCGGCAAATGTCTGCCGCCGAGCTGAGCAGGCCCCACAAGGTTCCCTGGGCCCCGCTCCTTCGCCCTCGTGCGGGGCGGCAACGTCAGCGTCTTTGTTTGCTCTGCTCTCGACCACAGGAACGTTAGTCGGCGGCGGCGCGAATGTCTAGCGCTTCGCTCATAGATTTTCTCCGGGGACGGAGATAGTCCTGCCGGCGCACGGCTGTCTCCTGGCGCTCAGCACCAGCACTGCGCTGACAGCGTCGGGCCGTGTCGAGGTCGATCGGGCCTGCTGCACACAAAGTGCCCGGCGGGTGTCTACGGACCGGCCGGCCTACGGCGTTAATAGGGCGTGACGTTCGAGGAGTACGCGTTCGCTCGCACTTCGGCGCTGGTGCGGCTCGCCCGGCTGCTGACCGGTGACGAGCACCGAGCCGAGGATCTGGTTCAGGATGTCCTCGCGCGGGCGTACGCCCGGTGGGGCCGCATCTCGCGGACGGACCGTCCTGATGCCTATGTCCGACGCATGCTCGTCAACACCCACAACTCGTGGTGGCGTCGGCTCAGCAGCCGCGAGGTCTCGGTTGCTGCGGTGCTCGATCGGGCTGGCGAGGTGGACGAGGCCGCCGGGGTCGCCGAGCGCGACGCACTGTGGCGGTTGGTCTGTGATCTGCCGGCGCGTCAGCGCACCGTGATCGTCCTGCGCTACTACGAGGATCTGGACGACACGTCGATCGCCGAGATCCTCGCCTGTTCGACCGGGACGGTACGCACACACGCGAGGCGGGCCCTGGCGGCGCTGCGTCAGCGTCAGGTTGCAGCTACCCACGCATGGGCAGGAGAGCTCTGATGTTCAGTGACCTCGATGAGCAGCTCGCCACCACGCTCAAGCATCGGGCGGGTGGCGACATCGATCCGACGCCGATCGTGCAACAGGCCCGGCATCGCGGCCGGCGGTTGCGAGTGTGGCGACGGGGACTGATCGCCGGCGGCGTGGCAGCGGCGTGTGCCGCTCTCACCTCGGTGGTGCTGGTGATTCCGGGCGGCGGGACCACCGATGACCGGATCATGCCGGCCGCGGCGTTGATGCTGCCGGAGGCACACAGCGATGGGACCGTACGCCCCGAGGAGGTCGGTGCCGATCCCGCGACCGTGCACTTCTCGACCGACACGCTGGTGAGCGATGCCAGCTCCGCGTCGTGGCGCACCGGGCGCGGCATCGAGAGCGTCGAGTTTCGGGGCCCGACCGGGGGGGCCCGTTTCGTGTTGGCGCGTACCGAAGGATTGCTGGACGGGCTTCAGCAGACGTTGTCCTCGCAGGGTCGACCGCAGGGACGGACCGAGGTGCGGGTCGGCGACCGCCCGGGGGCCGCCTGGTTCGATCCGTCCGGCGACCGGAAGCTGTGGTTCGTCCGCTGGCAACCCGCCGACGGGCTCTGGGCCCAGTTGGACATCTACGCGACCACCCGGGACGAGGCGGCCAGCACGGCGAGCCGGGTCCGGTTCGATGGTGCCCACCGCTGTGTCGTGCCGTTCCGCCTGGAGTCGCTGCCGCCCGACGGACGGTTGCTGGAGTGCTCGGTCACGCTCGGCCGGTCGGCGCGGGACTCCTTCGTCGAGGGCTCTCTGGTGGTCGGTGACGCATCCGGTCGTTGGCTGACCGTTCGGGCGCAACTCGCCCCGGCCGGCGACGACGCCCGCCGCGGAGACCTTGTCGCCGGCCCCTACCGGGCCCGCCGACAAGGCAGGGACGTGCTGGAGATGGTGGTCGAGCGCTGCTTCGTCGAGGCGTTTCGCAAGGGTTGGGGGAACGGCTACACCGAGGCGGAGGGCTTGGCGATCCTCGGCGGGTACCAGCCGGCCCGCGATCTCGACCGCCCGGACACCTGGTGACGCCACCACCTGACGAGGGTGTGTGATTCATGAGCTGCGGATCACCCGAGCCGCGCGGCTGGGCCGGTGTCTTGTTCGGGGCCGAGGAGCAGCCGCTCCACCCCGGTGATCCGCAGCACCCGCTGGGTGATTCCCCAGGCGCCTCGGATCGAGAAGCGGGAGCCGGCCTGGTCCGCCCGGTTCCGCGCCAGCAGAAGTACGCGCACGCCCGCGGCGCTGAAGAAGCCGACGCCGGTCAGGTCGCAACAGACTTCCGGATGGCTGTCGATGGCGATCATCAGGGCCGTGGCCAGGCGTGGCGCCGTGTCCATGTCGACGTACCCCACCGGGGCGACGACCATCCGGTCGGCCGAGATGGTCGCGGACATGTTCGTGGGCTCGGTGTAGCGGGTCACCTGGAACGACGGCCCGGAGGAGTCGAGGTCGAGGCGGCCGTCCCACTTGCTGCCGGCAAGCACCGCTGACGTGACCTGACCGATGGTGACTGCCGTCGGGGATCTGTCGAGATGGCTCTGGAAGGGCCAGGAACGCTCAGTCATGGGAGCACCCGCCTCCTGTTGAAATCCGTAACAGGATTGGCGCGTGGCTTGACCAACCTCGACGATAACCGCCTGGGCAGTCGTCCGCCACTCCGCGCGTCCGCTCCCGGCCGACCTCAGTCGGTGCTGCGCTGGCGGGCCGCCACTTCCGGAGAACAGCAGTCGGTTGCCGGAAGCCTACGGTAGGTTGCCGGACGCACCGCGGTCACGCTTGAGACCCGGCGGTCGGGTGGTCCGTTCCACCAGGGCGGCAGCGACCTCCCGCAGCTTGCGGTTGGAGTCCTGGGAAACCTTCGCCAGGACGGCGAACGCCTCGTCGGGGGTGCAGCGGCGTTCGCCCATGATGATGCCTTTGGCCTGCTCGATGACGGCCCGGCTCTGCATGGCCGACTGCATCTGCGCGGCCATGGTGGCGGTGGTGTCGTAGAGGTGGGCGTTGGCGAGGGCGACAGCGGCGTACCCCGCGAACGTCTCTGCGAGGGCGACCGCGTCGTCGTCGAAGGCACCCGCCTCGACCCCGTAGATGTTCAGCGCACCGAGCACGGACTCCTGGATCGGGAACCCGATCGACAGTGAGCTGTGCGCTCCGCCCTGCACGGCTTCGGCCGCCCACTGCGGCCAGCGGATCTCCTCGGACATGTCGGGGACGGACACGACGGCGGAGTCTCTGGCCGCCTCCAGACAGGGACCCTCACCATGCTCGTACTGCAGTTCGTCGAGCTGCAGCGCCATCTCACCGCTGAACGCTGCGGTGTGCGCACCCTCCTGCTTCAGCAACGTCACCGACACCTCCTCGGCGCCGGGGACCGTTCGCCGTGCCAACTCGGAGACCTGGGTCAACACTCCAGACAGGTCGGTTTCGCCGAGCTTGATCTGACCGAGTTCGGAGATCGCCGCATTGGGGTCAATGGGCTGCTGTGCCATGACTTCAAGGTCCTCGTGCCCGGGGCGCGTACCGGTTGCAGGAAGGCGACGGCAGCGCGCGTGGTGATGGCGCACCGCGAGCACGGGGCGCCGCACGGACTCGCCAACCGAGCCCGGGCGCCCGCTGCTGGACGCTGACTGACCGACGCACAGGCGTCGGCTGCGGCGACAACTATACGACGCGGAGTGGAACGTCCCCGAAGCAGCCGGATCGGTTCGGGCGCACCCGTTTGACCCCCCGGACGGCGGGGCATCGTGCTCAGACAGCGTGAACACCATGCCCCGGCTCGGAATGTGCCGACGTCAGCTCAGCAGCGCACGAGCCGGGCCTCGACCGCACCCGACAGCGGAGGTGGGAGGCACCGATGCCAGCAGGATCAAGCCCGAAGAGAGAACGACAGTACGAGCACATCAAGGAGAGCGCGCAACAGCGGGGCGCCTCCTCGGGGCGGGCCAAGGAGATCGCGGCCCGCACCGTCAACAAGGAACGGGCCCGCTCCGGTGAGTCCCGAACGGCGAGCCGGTCCTCCCGGAACGACGTGTCGTCAGGGCACCGTGGCGGTAAGCGCTCCCACAGCGGCGCCCAGGGTCGCACCAAGGAGCAGCTGTACAACGAGGCGAAGCAACGCGGCATCAAGGGCCGCTCCTCGATGTCGAAGAGCGAATTGGAGCGTGCCCTGTCGAAGTAGCAGCCGCGTTGCCCGCCCCGACACGGCGGGCGTCCTGGACCTGCCGAGTCGGCTCAGACGGGCTTCAGCAGGGCGACCAGCGTGTCGTCGCCCTGGCCGAGCTGCGCAGCGCCGCTCGCCGGCGCGACCAGGAAACGGCGGCAGCCATCGAGTTCCACGTACCGGTCGGGGCCTGCACCTTCGAGCGGGCGTAGCACCGCGAAGCGGGTCGCCGGGGTGGCACAGTCGGTCACGGCCCGGCGGTTGGACAGCGCCCGGAGCACGCCCGCCTGGCGCTCGGTTGGCAGCGGACCGCCGTACACGAAGTCGCCCGCGGGTTTCTCGCCTTCCTGAAGCGACGCGGGCACCTGGTAGACGCAGAGGCGCAGCGGCCCGGCGGCCGGCGGTAGCCCCGGCCCGGGCGGCCTGGGGCTACCGTTCCGGGTCTCCACCCACACCATGTCCGTCCACTGCTGCGCGCATCCGGCGGCCTCGGCCGCCGCGGATTCGATCTGCCGGATGGTACGGGTGTCCACAGTGGTCCACCGCGGCCCGGCCAACGCGGCGATCACCTCGGCGCGAGGCTTGCCGCAGGAGTCTGTTGGGATGTGGGGCCGCAGCCAGCGCCCCCGGTCGTCCACCAGGGCCAACCACGGCGGGATGACCATCTCGAGGGTGCAGGCGACCTCCCCGCCGGTCTGCTCGCTGGGCAGGCGAAGTGCGGTGAGCAGCGGTGCGATCTGCTCGGCGCGTCGCTCGGTGGCGATCTGCTCCTGGCCGCCGTTGGGGCCCGGCCGAATCTCACGCCCGCAGATCACGGCCGCGACCGGGGTGAACGCCGGGTCGATGCGACCGATCGTCGGCTCTGTCCCGGCCGGTGGCGACGTCTCCGTGGTCGGCACCGTGATCATCTCGCCGGCCCGGGGTGCCGCCTCGGCGCAGGAGGTCCACCCGTCGACGATCTGGGCCGGACCGGGCTCCCTCGGATCGCCCGGCCCGACCACCGTGCCACCGCAGCCACCCATCGCCATGCCGAGCAGTGCCACCGCCAGTACCGTCCGGGACGAGCGCATCCGGCTCACCACCCTTCCACCCGAGGATGAGACGGACGACAGACGCGTCCGGTTCCGGCCGGCCAGCCCGAGGCGTGACGTGGGCGACCGGTGGGGGCGTCGCCGGCTGGCCCGGGGCGTCCGCCGGCAGAATGGCCGAATGGCACATCTGGGACTTGTCGCGCTGCTGGTCAGGGAGTACGACGAGGCGATCGACTTCTACGTCGGCGACCTCGGTTTCGAACTGGTGGAGGACACCGCCCGACCCGACGGTTCACGCTGGGTGGTGGTCCGCCCGGCGGGGGCCCGGGAGACCGCACTGCTGCTGGCCCGGCCGAGCAGCGCCGAGCAGCAGGCTCGGATCGGCGACCAGACCGGCGGCCGGGTCGGGCTGTTTCTCTACACGGAGGATTTCGCCCGGGACCATGCCCGGATGGTGGCGGCCGGGGTGCGTTTTCTGGAGGAACCGCGGCACGAGGCGTACGGTTCGGTAGCGGTGTTCGTCGATATTTACGGCAACCGCTGGGACCTCCTTCAGCCCCGCAGCACAGAGTGACACATTAGCGACACTCCGCACACAAAGGATCACCCCGTCACGGTCCACCATGCTATTGTCCGATGTCGATCTACGCCGCGTGGACCCGGACCGGGTCGTTGTCGGAAGGACACTTCCCGATGCCGGCCGTTGCCACCCCAACCGTGCCGCCGCCCACGCTCGACAATCCGGCCGGCGGGGCTCTGGGCCTCATCTTCACCACGTTGCCAGCGCTGCTGCGGCTGAGCTGCGGGCTGTTCGGCGCGGCGGTGGCCGTGTCGGTGCAGACCCCGCCGGTGCAGCAGGCGGTGTTGCTGCCCGCCGTGGCCGTGCTGACCGGCTGGTCCCTCTGGTACGCGCACCGCGCGTTGCGCCACGGCATCGGCCCCGGCCTCGTCGCCGGTGACGTGGCGGTCACCGCGCTGACCTGCCTGCTCATCCCGGTGCTGGTGGCGCCCGAGGTGCTGCCCGGCGAGGGCAGTTGGATCGCCGTGCTGGCCAGCACCACGGTGATCAACACACAGGCCACGACCTCGGCCCGCTGGTCGATCCCGGCCGGGCTGCTCGTGATAGCCACCTACGTGACCGGGGCGCAGGCCGCCGGCAACCCCACCGAAGCTCGGGCGCACGCGGCCACGCTACTGGCGCAGACCGCCTGCACGGCGATGATGGCGGCGGTCATGCGCCGACGCATCGGCCGGGCGGACCGCGCCTTCGTCGAGCACCAGCGGCTGACCCGGGAGGCGTTGGTCGCGCGCGCCGCCCGCGAGGCCGAACGCCAGCAGAACCGCGACCTGCACGACACGGTGCTCGGGACGCTGACCATGGTGGGGCTGGGCGCGGTGGCTGGGCCCTCGGCCGTCTTCCGGGACCGGTGCGCGGCCGACCTGCGTACCCTCGTCACGCTCACCGACGTCGGCCCGGTGGCCGGCGACGGCCCGGTGCCGCTCGACGGGCGGTTGCGGTTGGTGGTCGGCCGGCTGCCCGAGCTTGCGGTACGGCTGGACCTGGCGTCCTGCGCCGTCCCGGTCGGGGTGGCCGACGCGATCAGCGAGAGCGCCTACGCGGCGCTGTCCAACGTGGTCCGCCACGCGCCGGGCGCCGGGGCCACCCTGCGACTGACCCGCGACGCGATCGGCGTCGTGGTCGAGGTCGCCGACGACGGCCCCGGCTTCGACCTGGCCACCGTCCCACCGCACCGGTACGGGTTGCGCGAGTCGATCCGCGGCCGGATGGCGACGGTCGGTGGCCGGGCCGACGTGCACTCGGCCATGGGCGCGGGCACCCGGATCCGACTGGAGTGGCCCGGTGTCGGCTGACCTGAACGCCGCGGCACACCCCACCGACGCGCCGGAGGCACCGGACCGGACCAGCGTTCCGACGCCCCGGGAGCCGGACTCCCCCGCAGCGCTCGCCGCGCCGGCCGCCGTGGCGCACGCGTCCGACCGGGGTGCCCGGATCGCCGCCGTCGCCATCGCGTTGGCCTGGCACGTCGCGATCGCGCTGCCGGCGGTGCTCTCCGCCCGCGCGGAGTTCGCCGCGCCAGCGGTGGTGCTCGGCGCCTGGATACTGGTCGCCGTGACCGGCGCGGTGGCCGGGGTACGGCTACTGCAAGGTTCGCCACTGCCGCCGTGGCCGCTGGCCGGGCTGCTGCTGGTCGTCGACGCGGCAGTCTTCGCCGCGGCCGGTGAGCGGCAGTTGTTCACCGCCGCCAACTGGGTGTGGGGCACGCTGGGCTGGTTCTTCGTGCTCGCGGTGTGGGGCCGGCGCGTCATGGGGCTGATCGCGCTCCTCAGCACGCACGCGTTGATCGCCCTGGTCGCCGTGCTCGTGCACGGCCCCGATCCGGCCGACGTCGCACGCTACGTGATGTACGTCTACGGCACGTTCTCCCTGCCGGTGGCGGTCTTCGTGGGCAGCACTGTCATCGTCGGCCTGGCTCGGGAACGGGCCGCCGTCTCGGCCACCGGTCACGCGATGGCCGCAGAGCGGGATGCCGCCGAGCGGGGCCGTCGGGAACGCCGGGACCGGCTCGCTCTGGTCAGTTCGGCGGCCGGGCGGGTCCTCGGGGACCTGGCCGGCGGCCAGGCCGACCCGGACGACCCGGAGGTGCAGCGCCGGTGCATGCTGGCCGCCGCCCGGCTGCGCCGGCTGATCGCCGAGTCCGACGACGTGCCCGACCCGCTGTTGCACGAGTTGCGAGCCGCCGCCGACCTGGCGGAACGCAACGGCCTTCCGATCGACCTGGTCACCATCGGCACCCCGCCGCCACTGCCGGTGGAGGTCCGCCGCCGGCTGGCCGACCCGCTCACCGGCACCCTCGCCGACGCCCGGGGATGGGCGCGTCTGACGGTGGTCTCCGGCTCGGACGAGGTGGTGGTCAGCCTGGTCACCCCGGATCGGGAGGGGCCGGAGTCGACCGGCCCGCCCCCCGGGGAGCACGACGACGGGCCGGTGCAGTACCTCTACGAACGGGACGGGAACATCAGATGGGCGCAGACCCGGTGGCGGCGGTGAGCGGCGATCGGCCGGTCGGGGTGGCGATCGTCGACGACCATCCGGTGGTGGTCGAGGGGGTCCGCGCCTGGCTCGCCACCGAGCCTCGCCTGACGGTGCTCGCCACCGGCGACGACCCGGACGCGGTGCTGCGGGCCGCGCCGGACGCCGACGTCGTCCTGCTCGATCTGCGACTGCACGGGCGGATGGCGTTGGACAAGTTGGCCGAGCTGAGCGCCGCCGGCCGGCGGGTGGTGGTCTATTCGGAGCACACCGACCCGCAGACGATGCTCGCCGCGCTGGACGCCGGGGCGGTGGCGTTCCTGGCCAAGCACGAGGGCCGGGAACACTGCGTGGAAACGGTGCTGGCCGCCGCGAGCGACCGCCCGTACGTGCCGCCGGCGCTGGCCGGTGCGATGGTCGGCGACCCACGGCCGGACCGGCCGATGTTGTCCGACAAGGAACGTGAGGCACTGCTGCTCTGGTTCCAGTCGATGTCCAAGGCGTCGGTGGCCCGGCGGATGCAGATCAGCGAGCACACAGTGAAGCAGTACGTCGACCGGGCGCGGATCAAGTACACCCGGGCGGGGCGACCAGCCGCCACAAAGGCGGCACTGCTCGCCCGTGCGATCGAGGACGGTCTCGTCCGCCCGGAGGAGATCGGCATCTACCGGTCACAGGCGACACACGACCGGCCGACCCCCTAACAGGCGTCATGACAGGGGCGCTGCGGTCCGGAAGGCTTCAGTACACAGCCAGCTGACCGGAAGGTCGTGACGATGCACGCCGACGCGTCCCCCTTCTTCATCGGTCCCCACCGGTTCGACGCCCCCGACGACGACGTGGGCCCGACCCTGGACCGCCGCTACAACCTGCGACCGATTCCCGGCGAGCGGCTGCTCCGGCGACACCGGCTGCTGGTCGCGGGCTACCTGCTCGGGCCCAGCGAGGTACGACGCCGTTGGCAGATGCCCGAGCCGGTCGCGGTGACCGTCACCGACCAGCGGATCTGCTGGGTGGGCAGTGGCTCGCAGCTGTCGCTGGTCGCCGACGGCACGCACCGGGCCCGACCGCCGGCTCGACTGAACGGCCTGATGAGCGGTCAGGTCCGCTGGCAGTGGCCGTCCCGGTTGGAGCTTCCGGCGAGCGCGCCGGACGCCCCGGCGCAGTTGCTGATCGTCTGCGACGCGCTGCGCACCATTCAGCAGCCGGCGCTGGCCCTCAGCGGAACGACCGCCGAGGTCGTGGCGCTGGCCCGGCAGGTCCGCCGGGCGGTGGCCATGTTCCGGCTCAACCGTCCACAACTGGTCGACCTCTCGGCCCAGGAGCGCGACGTGCTGCTGGTGCGGGCCGGCCCCGGTCTGCTCGCCGGCGACACCCGGATCACGCTGCCCGGCTCGTTGCCTGTGGAGTTCCACTCCCGGGACGACTACTACCGCTCGAGACCGGATCCGACAGAGTGGGGCGGGCTCGCAGGCGGCGCAGCATCCGGGCATCGGTGAAACCGACAGCCCGGGCGGCGGCTTCCACAGTGGTGCCGTGCCCGATCAGGTGTTCGGCCCGTTCCACCCGGAGCAGCTGCTGGTAGCCGAGCGGGGTGAGGCCGGTGCTCGCCCGGAAGAGCCGGGTCAGGGTTCGTTCGGCCACGCCACCCGCGGCGGCCAGTTCGGCAAGCGGCAGGGGCTCGGCGTACCGGCTGTCGATCAGATCCTGCACCCGGTGCACCGAGTCGGACAGGTGTGAGCGGTGCCGCATCAACGCGCTGGCCTGCGGCTCGTGGCCGTTGCGGCGCGCGTAGACGACCAGCGTGCGGGCGATCTTCGCGGCGGTCGCCGGGCCGTGCCGGGTAGCCACCAGATGCAGCGCCACGTCGATGCCACTGGCGATGCCCGCCGAGGTGACCACCCGGTCGTCCACCACGTACAGCACGTCGCGGACGACCTGGGCCGCCGGGTGCCGGCGGGCCAGGTCGTCCTGTACCTCGTGGTGGGTGGTGCAGCGTCGGCCGTCGAGCAGTCCGGCCCGCCCGAGCGCGTACGCCCCGGCGCAGACACTGGCCACGGTGCCACCGGCCGCGTGGTGCTCGGCGAGCCGCCGCAGGTCGCCGGGCGACACCGGTCCCTGCGGCCCGTGTGCCGCCGGCCGCCAACCGGGCACGATCAGCAGGTCGTCCGGGGCTAGCTCGGGCCACCGGGTGTCGGCGACCAGTGGTACGCCCTGCACGGTGGGCACCTGCTCGCGCTCCGCGACGTAGTGCAGCTGATAGTCGTACCCGAGGTCGGCGGCGCTGGAGAAGACCTGGGCCGGCCCGGCGAGGTCCAGCAGGTGCAGCTGTGGGACCAGCAGGAAGACGACCCGGGTCACGACGTCAGCCCCGGCTGCCGGCGAGGGTCGCGCCGGTGACCTCGTCCACGGTGCGGATGGTCGCGAAGCGGCCAGCCAGCGCGTACTCGGTCCGGGTCACGATCTCCTCGTTCGTCAGGGTGCGCGGGTCGGCGAGGATCTCCGCGACCGTGGCGGTCTCCGGCAGGTCCCGGTGTGGGATGGGGAAGGTCAGCGTGGCGTCGGTGACGAAGGTCATCCGGTAGCCGAGGTCCGCGCCGACCCGGGTGGTGGTTTCCACGCACTGCTCGGTGCGGATGCCGCAGACGGTGATGTCGGTGATGCCCGCCTGGGTGAGCCGCTGCTGGAGGTTCGTTGTGGTGAACGCGTTGTGCGCGGTCTTGACCAGCGTCGCCTCACCCTCGGCGGGGACCAGCCCGTCGATCAGCCGGACGTACCCGAGAGCAGGGTCGAACAACCCGCCCGTGCCGGGCTCCGAGTGCAGGACCCAGACCACCAGGTCGCCGCGCTGCCGGGCGGCAGTCACCAGCCGGTCGACCTGGCGGATCACGTTGGGGTTGGAGCCGTACGCCCAGATCGGGCGCTGACGGAAGGACTCTTGCACGTCGATCACGACGAGTGCTGCTCTGCTCATGACGTCGATCCTGGTCGGACGGCGTTCGCGCCGGCAGACACCATTCTGCCCGGGTGCGGAACGATCCGGCCAACTAGGGCGTGGGGGCGCGGTGTTCGGCGGCGGCGTCCAGAGCGGCGGCCTCCTCCGGTGTCGGCGCGCTGCCGCCCAGGTGCGCGGGCTGCCACCAGGTGTCGTCCGGGCCTGCGGGGGTGTCCGGATAGTCCCGCTGCGCCCGGTCGACGAGGGCGCTGAGCCGGGTGGTCAGCTCGGCGGCCAGCACGTTCGGGTCCGGGAAGTCCGCCGGGTTGATCGGCTCGCCGATCAGGATGGTGATCGGCGTGTGCCGGCGGGTCAGAGTGCGCGGGCGGCCCTTGGTCCAGAGGCGCTGGGTGCCCCACAACGCGACAGGCAGCACCGGCACCTTCGCCGAGCGGGCCATCCGGACCGTGCCGCTCTTGAGCTCCTTGACGGTGAACGACCGGCTGATCGTCGCCTCGGGGAAGACGCCGACGACCTCGCCCTTCTTGAGCGCCCCCACGGCGGCGCGGAACGAGGCCGCGCCGGCCTGCCGGTCCACCGGAATGTGCCGCATCCCACGCATCAGCGGGCCGGAGATCTTGTGTGTGAAGACCGAATCCTTGGCCATGAAGCGGACCAGCCGGCCCGACGCGTTCGCGCCCAGACCGGCGAAGATGAAGTCGAGGTAGCTGACGTGGTTGCTGGCCAACACCGCCCCGCCCGTGCGGGGTACGTGGTGGGCGCCCTCGATCGTGATCTTCAGGTCGAGGACCCGGAACAACGTCTTGGCGGCGGCGATAACGGGCGGGTACACGAGCTCCGGCATTCGCAGAATCTACCCTGACCGGCTGGGGATCGGCTGGGTGGCGAACCGGCGGCGACGCGGGCGGCGCGCCACCGCCGGTTCGGCGGCCGGATCGGTCAGTCGGAGAGCTTGTCCAGGTCCAGTCGACCCCTGGCGAACGCGTCCACCCGGCCCCAACGACCGGGGATGTCCAGCACCTCGATGCGACCCATCCCCACCGGCAGCCGTGGCTCGACCGCCAGGTGACCCTCGTGCGGCTCCAGACCGAGCATGGTGCGCAGCAGCAGCAGCGGCGTGCCTGTCGACCATGCCTGCGGACTGCACGCCGTCGGGTACTCGACCGGGAACTTGGTCAGCTCCCGCGGGTAGCCGCCGAACGCCTCCGGCAACCGGCCGTCGAAGTACGTGGCCGCGTCCAGGATGCCGTTGGCGATGGTCGCGGCCTCGTCGGCGAAGCCGTAGCGGCGCAGGCCCCAGGCGATGAACGAGTTGTCGAACGGCCAGATCGTGCCGTTGTGATAGCCGATGGGGTTGTAGCGGGCCTCCCCCTCGGCGAGGGTGCGCACCCCCCAGCCGGAGAAGAGCCGCGGCCCGACCAGGTGCGCGGCGAGCTTCTCCGCCCGCTCCGGTTCGACGATCCCGCTCCACAGCAGGTGGCCGATGTTGGAGCTGAGGATGTCGCACTGCCGGCCGTCCGGGTCCAGGGCCAGGGCGAAGTACTCGCCGTCGTCCACCCACCAGTCCCGGTTGAACCGCTCCTTCAGCTCTGCCGCCTCCCGCTCCAACTGGTCGGCGAACTCCGGGTCACCCCAGAACTCGCGCGCCAACCGCGCCGCGCGGACCTTCGCGTCGTACGCGTACCCCTGCACCTCGCAGGTGGCCCGTGGGAACGGCGGCAGCGTGCCGTCGGAGTAGGAGATCGAGTCCCAGGAGTCCTTCCAGCACTGGTTCTCCAGGCCGGTGTCGGTGTTGCGTCGCTCGTACCAGATGTAGCCGGTGCCGACCAGGTCGGCGTAGTTGTCGATCCACCTCAGCGCCGCCCGGGACTCCTGCTCCAACTCCTTGACCAGCGCGACGTCCCCGCTCCACCGCTCGTACTCGTCGAGCAGCACGATGAACAGCGGCGTCGCGTCGACCGAGCCGTAGTACGGCGAGTGTGGCTGCTCCTCGAAGGCCGCGGTCTCGCCGTAGCGCATCTCGTGCAGGATGCGCCCCGGATCCTCGTCCCGGAAGTCGTCGAACCGGCTGCCCTGAAGGGACGCCAGGATGCGCAGCGTCGTCTTCGACAACTGCGGGGTGAACGGCAGCGTCTGCAGACAGGTGAGGATGCTGTCCCGGCCGAACATGGTCATGAACCAGGGCAGACCGGCGGCGGGCAGGGTGGCGCCGCCAAGCGACAGCGGCGAGAAGCGCAGCGCCGCCAGGTCGATCAGACTGCGCCGATACGTGCTGGCCACCCGGCCGTGCTCACTGTTGACCTTCGGTGCGTCGGCGATCCACTTCTCCAGGTCGTGCTGGAGAGCGAGCCGCTCGGTGCCGTGTTTGCGCAGCCCGAACCGCAGGTCCCGGCCGCCGGGCCCCACCGCGTGGGTCTGGACGTCGATCGAGGCGTCCCACTGCTCGTTGGGCTCCAGGTGCACGGTGTACGCGAAGCCCTTGCTGTCGTACCGGGCCGACATCGACGACGAGATGACCGTCTCCCGCCGGAAGTTGCCCCGCCGGTACCCCAGCCGCAGCCGGTCCGACTCCACCTCGGTGTAGATCTCGCCCTTCTTGTTCAGGATCTCGTCCTTGACCTGGAACAGGTCGGCGAAGTCCGACGCGGCGTCCATCCGGACTTCCAGGTCGACCGGCTTCTCGTCGTGGTTGAGGATGGTCAGCTGCTCACAGAAGCTGCCGCCCACGGTGCGCTCCCGGATGATCGACAGCTTGGCGTCCACGTAGTGCGTTGCCATTCCCGGGACCAGGAAGAATCGCGACTCGAAGTACTGCAGGTCGTCGTAGGAGAGCGAGTTGAGTCGCTCACCGTTGACGGTCAGCACCCAGGTCGACAGGAACCGGGTGTCGATGGAGAAGAGCCCGGTGGGCTCGCTCGGCGTCGCCTCGATGTCACCGGTGTCCTCGCAGACGACGAACGTGTTGCCGTCCAGGATCCGGATCGTGTTGCTCTGCCCCATCAGTGCACCTCCCCGGCGAATCGCCGACGCGGCCCACGGGCGTCCGGGGCACCCGGAAAGATCCGCTCCACCTGTACGACGAGCCGAGCGTCACCGGAGACCGTCATGTCCCCCCGCAACAGCGCGGCCAGGCCGTGCTCGCGCCCCGAGGCGATGTCGTCGAAGAGGACAGGGCTCGCGCCGATCACCGTGTCGGCCTCCTGGTCCTCCTGACTGACGTTCAGCCGGCCGTGGTCGATCCTCAGCAGCCAGTGCCGGGTCTGCGCCCCCTCGTGCAGGTCGATCCGCAGCGTCCCGGAGGTCTTGGCCAGCAGGGGTTCGTACCCCCGCCGGTCCAGGTCCTCGAAGAACCTCGTGGTCGCGTCCACCATCGGGTCCACTCCTCCCAGTTGCCGGGCCGGGGATCCCACCCACCGCGCTCGCGTCGCACGGACGGCCGGCGTTGCACGTCCCCGCACGGGTCCCCGCCGCTCCCCTGGTCAACCTCGCCCAAATCGGGTGAGCCCGCCCCGCCCCGGTGGAGACGCCACAGCGCCGGCCCTCCCGGAAGGGAGAGCCGGCGCGCGCCGCGGCGGACGGGTCAGTTGTTCGGGTCGTCGGCGCTGATGTCGGCCAGGACCGACTGCGGTTCGCGCTCGACCGCGAGGTCACCCATCGACACCAGGCCGATCAGGCGCCCGTCGTCGATCACCGGAAGTCGGCGTACGGCGTACGTCCGCATCAGGTCCGCGGCGGCCACGGCATCGTCGTACTGACTCACCGTGATCACGTCGCGAGTGGTGATCTGGCTCAACCGGGTCGAGCCCGGGTCCATGTTCTCCGCGACGCCTCGGACCGTGATGTCCCGGTCCGTGACGATGCCGACCACACTGTCGCCGTCGGTCACCACCACGTCGCCTATCGCGCTGTCACGCATCTCCTGCGCGGCGGCGATGAGCGTGTCGTTGCCGTCCATCGTCACCAACCGGGTCGTCATGAACTCTCCGACCGTTGTCATGGTGCTCCCCTCTCGGTGTCGGCACGGCCCGTCTACCCGCCGCCCGGGAGGGGGTAACGCCGACGGCCCCGGCCTATCCGCGCGGGTGTCGCAGTTCGTGATTGCGAGGACCCCGTCGCTGAACGACAGCAACCGGGAGGTTTCCCGCCGCAGGGTCGGGCTGCCTACGGTGGGCGGATGATGACGGGCGAGGATGAGCTGCGGGAACTGGTCGCCGGCAGCAACTGGCTGACCCGGGCGCTGACGGTGGTGCGTGACTCCGGGTTGCCGGACGCCTGGATCGGCGCGGGCGCCCTGCGCGACCTGGTCTGGGGCGAGCGGTACGGCGAGGGGTTCGACCCGGCGCGGGTCCGCGACGTCGACGTGGTCTTCTTCGACCCGGTGCGGCTGACCCGCGTCGACGACGACCGGGCCACCGCCCGGCTGGCGGAGATGTGGCCGCAGCCGCCATGGCAGGCGCGCAACCAGGCGGCGGTGCACACCTGGTACGCGGCCAAGTTCGGGGGCGACCCGATCGCGCCGTACCGCAGCGTGGCCGAGGCGGTCGCCACCTGGCCGGAGTACGCGACAGCGGTGGCCGTCAGCCTGGACCCGGCCGGCCGACTCCGGGTCTGCGCCCCGTACGGCCTGACGGATCTGCTGGCAGGGGTGTGGCGGCACAACTCGGCCCGGGTGGACGTGGCCCGGTCGCGGGAGCGGTTGGCCCGGCACCGGCCGGCGCAACGTTGGCCCGGCGTGACAGTGATCGAGCCGGGCTGATCGGCTGTGGGCGGGTCAGCCCCGGGGCGGCATCCCGTAGAGCCGCTCGACGTGCAGGCGTAGCACGATCCGTCCCTCGTCGACCATGGCCTGGCGGTACTCGTCCCAGTCGGGGTGTTCGCCGCTCAGCCCCCGGTAGAGCGCCACCAACTCCTCGACAGTCTCGTCGCCGAGTTCGGTGGCCGGCGGGGTCAGTTCGGCGCGACCCTCGACGACCGCGTACGCCCAGCCGTCCTCGCTGCTCACGTGGAAGCTGGCACGCGGGTCACGGCGCAGGTTGGCGGTCTTGGCGCGGCCGTCGGTGACCGAGACCCGGATCAGGCCCGCGTCCCGGTCGAAGGAGTAGAGCACCGTGGACAGCTGCGGACGCCCGTCCCGCTTGATGGTGGCGAGCACGCCCATCGAGCGGCCGGCCACCAGATCGGTCAACGCCTGCTGGGTGTGGTCATCCGGCATGGTGTCCTCCAGGTTGGACGATCGTCTCGAACCCATCCAAGCACGACCTGCCGGCCGCCGCTGGCGACCACCCGGAACGGCGGGGCGACCACCCGGAACGGCACCGAGCCCTCGCCGACGGACGGCGAGGGCTCGGTGAGAGTTCGGTGTTTCGGCGACCGTGCCGGTCAGCGGCGCTCGGCGGCGACCAGCTCGGCGAGTTGCACCGCGTTCAGCGCGGCGCCCTTGCGCAGGTTGTCGTTGGAGCAGAACAGCGCCAGCCCGTACTCGACGGTCTCGTCAACGCGGATCCGGCCCACGTAGGTCGGGTCCTGGCCGGCGGCCTGCAACGGCGTCGGGACGTCGGTCAGTGCCACCCCGGGCGCGTCGGCCAGCAGTTCGTGGGCGCGCTGCGGGGTGAGCGGCCGGGCGAACCGGGCGTTGATCTGGAGCGAGTGCCCGGTGAAGACCGGCACCCGGACACAGGTGCCGGAGACCAACAGGTCGGGGATCTCCAGGATCTTGCGGCTCTCGTTGCGGAGCTTCTGCTCCTCGTCGGTCTCGAACGAGCCGTCGTCGACGATCGAACCGGCCAGCGGGAGAACGTTGAAGGCGATGGGCTGGGTGAACGAGCGGGGCGCGGGGAACTCCACTGCCGACCCGTCGAAGGCCAGCCCGGCGGCGTGCTCGGCCACCTTGCGGACCTGTTCGTCCAGTTCGGCGACGCCGGCCAGCCCGGCACCGGAGACCGCCTGGTAGGTGGAGACGACCAGGCCGACCAGGTCGGCCTCGGCGTGCAACGGACGCAGCACCGGCATCGCGGCCATCGTGGTGCAGTTCGGGTTGGCGATGATGCCCTTGGGTCGGTCCAGGGCGGCGTGCGGGTTGACCTCGGCGACCACCAGCGGCACCTGCGGGTCCATCCGGAACGCCGACGAGTTGTCGATCACCACGGCGCCGGCCTCGGCGACCCGGGGCGCCAACTCGCGAGCGGTGCCCTTACCGGCCGAGAACAGCACGATGTCCAGCTCGGAATAGTCAGCGGTAGCGGCGTCCTCGACTGTCACCTCGCCGTCGCGCCACGGCAGCGTACGCCCGGCGGACCGCGCCGAGGCGAACAACCGCACCTGCTCCGCTGGGAACTCCCGCTCCGCCAGCACCTGCCGCATCACGCCACCGACCTGGCCGGTGGCCCCCACAATGCCGATCCTCATGCCCGCGAGGCTACCGACCCCACCCCCGAAACCGGGACCCCTTTCCCACCCCCCGGGTCCCACCTCACACCCGCCCTACATCTGTCGATCAAGAGATTCGCGTCAGAAACCGTGCTCCGGATGACGCAAACCTCTTGATCAACGACGTTCGTCCGGCGCGGGTTAGGGGAGGAGATCTCCTAGGGCGGTGGCCTCCAGGTCGTCGCGGATCACTGCGGCGTCGCCCTCGATGACCAGGGTGAGAGCTTCCGGGTGCAGGTGGGTGGCTGCCGCCGCGGAGACCTGGTCCACGTCGGCGGAGAGCAACGACTCGCGCAACCGCGCGTGGTAGTCGTCCGGCAGGTCGTGCACCACCAGAGTGGTCAGCGCGGAGGCGATCGCCCGAGGGCTCTGCAACTCGACCGAGAGCTGCCCGGCCCGCCAGGAGCGGGCCACCTCCAGCTCCTCCTCGGTCACCCCGGTGGCCTGGGTACGGGTGATCTCGCCCACCGCCTCGACCAGGGCCGGTGCGGTGACCGCCGTCTGCACGCCGGAACTGACAGCGAACCGCCCGAACCGCCGCGACGCGGCGAAGTCGCCCCGGATGCCGTAGGTGTAGCCGTGCACCTCCCGCAGCAGGTGGTTGAGTCGGGAGGTGAACGCCCCGCCGAGCACAGTGCCGGCGAGCGTCATCGGCACGTGGTCGGGGTGCGCCCGGTGTGGTGACGGGTGGCCCAGCCGCAGCGTGGACTGCACCGAGCCGGGCCGGTCCACCAGGATGATCCGCCGACCGCTGTGCAGCGGCACCTCGATGGGACCGCCCCGCTCGGCGGGGCCACCACCGGTGCCGGCAAACGCCGCGGCGGCCAGCGCGTCCAGGTCGATCCGGTCCAGGTCACCGGCGACGATCAGGGTGCCGGGGCGCAGGAACCACTCCGAGTGGAAGACCGTCACGTCCTCCACGTCCAACCCGGCGACCGACTCCGGGTCGCCGTGCATCGGCCGTCCCCAGCGGTTCTGGGCGCCGAACAGGTCGGCGCGCAGCGCGGCGTCGGCGCGAGGGCCGGGGTTGGCCCAGTCCATCCGGAGTGCGGTCGCCTCGTCGTCGCGGACCCGGCGTACGTCGACGGGGTCGAGCCTGGGCGTCCGGACCGCCTCGGCGAGCAGTTCCACCGCCGCGCTCAGCCGGTCCACCGGGATCACCACGCTGGCCTGGAACGAGTCCCAGTCCAGACCGGTCGACAACGCGGTGCCGAGCCCTTCGACGGCGAGCGCATACGCGGCGGCGTCCCGCTGCGCGGTCCCCTCCTCCAACGCCTTGGCCAGCACGCCGGACAGACCCTCCTTGCCGACCGGCTCCTGGCCCGCGCCCACGTCGAGCAGCAGCAGGGCCACGGCGAGGTTCTGCCCCGGCAGGTGCGCGGCGACGACCTGACCACCGGCGGCGGCGCGGCGGACCACCGGCGGGAACCGGTACGGGCGGGCGGCACCCGGGCCGGGACGGTCGGCGATCAGCGTCATGAGGTCTCCTCGGGCAGGTAGGTCAGGGTCACCCGGTCGGTGGCGAGCACCTCGGCGGCGGCCTCGGCGATCTGCTCGGCGGTGACCGCGAGCAGGGCCGGCAACTGCTCGGCGATGCGGGCCGGGTCACCGAACTGCGTGGTGTACCGGCCGAGCAGGTCCGCGCGGCCGTCGACGGTGGACAGCTGACGCCACCACCCGGTGCTGAGCAACGCCTTGGCGCGATCCAGCTCGGCGGCGGTGACCGGCACCGTGGCCAACTCGTCGACGACCTCGGCCAGCCCTTCGGCCAGCCGCTCGGCGCTCACTCCGGGGCGGGCGGTGGCGGTGGCGATCAGCGGTGCCGGGGCGTGTGCGAGGTCCACCCCGTACGCCCCGACCAGGTCCGGTTGCGCGATCCGCTCGCCGTCGGCGAGGCGCTGGTAGAGCCGGCTGCCCCGGCCGCTGCCCAGGATGGTGGCGAGCACGGTGATCACGTTGTATCCCGCGCTGCCGAACGGGTAGCTGCGGTGGGCGATGTAGACCCGTGGCGCCGGCACGTCGGCGCTCACCGACTCGACGGCCGTCTGCCCGGTGGCGGGGACGTTGCGGCCGTCCGGTGCCGGCGGGATGTCGTCGCGGGCTGGCAACGCGCCGAAATACTTGTCGGCGAGCGCGAACACGTCGGAGGCGGTGGCGTCGCCGACCACGGTCAGCACCGCGTTGTTCGGCGCGTAGTAGGTCTGGTGGAACGCCTGGAAGGTGCCCAGGTCGGCGGCGTTCAGGTCGGCCATCGAACCGATCGTGGCGTGGTGGTAGGGGTGCCCCGGCGGGTAGAGCAGCGGCAGCAACCGCAGCCAGGCGTCGCCGTACGGCACGTTCTCGTAGCGCTGCCGGCGCTCGTTCTTCACCACGTCCCGCTGGTTGTCCAGCGTCTCCTGGGTGAGGGCGGGGACCAGGCCGCCCATCCGGTCGGCCTCCAACCAGAGCGCCAGCTCCAGGTGCTCGGCCGGGACCGTCTCGAAGTAGTTGGTCCGGTCCGGGTTGGTCGTGGCGTTGAGCGAGCCGCCCGAGCCCTGGATCAGCTTCATGTGCTCGGTCTTCGCCACGTTCACCGAGCCCTCGAACATCAGGTGCTCGAAGAGGTGGGCGAAACCGGTCTGCCCGGCCGGCTCGTGCCGGGAGCCGACGTCGTACCAGAGGTTGACGGCCACGGCGGGCGCGGTGCGATCCTCACTCACCACCACGCGCAGGCCGTTGTCCAGTCGGGACGTCTGAATGGGCCAGGGGTAACCGCTGTCGGGCATGCCCCCGACGCTATCCGATCTCGGAGGCGGAAAGGTGACGTGCGGTCGGTCGGCGAGCCGACCCGGGCCGCATCGGAGCCGCCGCGCGGGGTACCGGTGAGCAATGACCGTCACCCCGCCTCCGTCCCGGGCCGCCACCGCCGTCGAACGCGCCAGCACCGCACTCGGCCGGCTGCGCCGCGGCCGGTTGCTGCATCCGGCCGGTCGCTCGTTCGTCGGCGAGACGGTGATCTGGGGTACGCCCGGACCGCCGACCGGGGTCGCCCTGCTGGACCACCCCGGCCGGTACCGGACCATCATCCGGCTCTCCAAGGGGACGCCCACGCCCGGCAGTTGGCCCGACGTTCTGGGCCTCGCACTGCGCCTGCACCGCGACGGCGGCCGACCGTTCGACCTGCTGGTCAGCTCCAGCGGCGCGGCCCCGGTGCTGCGGAACCTGCCGCTGCCCCGACGCCGCTTCACCGGCACGTACAGCACGATCACCTGCTACCGCGCGGGTCGGCGTCGGCTCTGGCTGGCCGCGCTGGCCGACCCCGACTCGGCCGACCTCGGTCGCAGCCTGGCCTCGGCGGCCGCCGCGACCCGGACGGACACCCCGCGCCTGGTGCTCGCGGTCGCGTCAGCCGTGGGGCCCTGGCGGCTGGTCGGGCAGGTCAGCCTCGATGCTCAGCTCAGCGCCGACGAGGACGCGGCGCTCGCGTTCGACCCGGTGCGCAACCTGCCACCCGAACTGCGGGTGGCAGGCCCGCTTGCCTGGCTGCGCGACCAGACCTACCGGGGATCTCGTCGGGCCCGTGGAGCAACCGCTCAGTCCGGCGGTTCGACCGCCACCACTGTCTGATCCGAGGTACGGCGCTCCAGCACCGTGTCCGGGGCTGCGTTCTGGTCCGCCTCGCGGATGTCCGACTCGGCGAGGATGGCCTCCGCCTGCGCCTCCGGGTCGTCGCTGCCCACCGCCTTCTCCTCAGGCAGGAGGTGGTGCGCGCGGGACTCCACCCGCTCCTGATCGCTCTGCTCGTGTGTCATGGCACCCCTGTTACCCCGACCGCGCCCCCGGCACGCGATGTCCGCCCCGCATCTTGGGACGACAGTCCGGGTGACCGCCTCCGGTCGGGTACGCTGGCCCGGTGACGCGTTCCTATCGATGGTTTAGGCGGCCGGCTCGCACGCCGGTGACTTCCCCATGAACTGACGTCACCACGGACCGAGCCGGCTGGGCAGGAGCTGTCGTTCCTGCCCTTTTGCGTACGAGCAGCCGGCTCGTCCCGGGCACCGGCCCCGGGCACGGTCGGCGGAAGGATGCCCACCGTGACGACCCCGGAGACCGATCGGGTCAGCGATCAGCGGATCGACCGTGTCGTGCCGCTGACCACGCCCGCCCTGCTGCACCACGAGTTGCCCCTGGACGCCCCGCTCGCGGCGGCCGTGCTGACCGGCCGTCGCGCGGTCAGTCGCGTACTGGACCGCGAGGACGACCGCCTGCTGGTGGTGGTCGGCCCCTGCTCGGTGCATGATCCGGCCGCCGCCCTCGACTACGCGCAGCGGCTGCGGACGGCAGCCGACCGGCTGGCCGACGACCTGCTGATCGTCATGCGGGTCTACTTCGAGAAGCCCCGCTCGACGGTCGGCTGGAAGGGCCTGATCAACGACCCGGGTCTGGACGGCAGCGGGGACGTCAACACCGGCCTGCGGCTGGCTCGGGCGCTGCTGCTCGACGTGCTCCGCCTGGGCCTGCCGGTGGGTTGCGAGTTCCTCGACCCGATCACCCCGCAGTACATCGCGGACACGGTGGGCTGGGGCGCGATCGGTGCCCGCACCGTGGAGAGCCAGGTGCACCGCCAGCTCGCCTCCGGCCTGTCCATGCCGATCGGCATGAAGAACCGCCCGGACGGCAGCATCGGCACGGCCGTGGACGCGATCCGCGCCGCCGGTGTGCCGCACGTCTTCCCCGGCATCGACTTCTCCGGCACCCCGGCGATCATGCACACCCGGGGCAACACCGACGGGCACCTGGTGCTGCGCGGTGGGGGCGGCCGACCCAACTACGACGCCCAGTCGGTCGCCGGGGCACTCGACCTGCTCCGCGCCGCCGATCTGCCGGAGCGGCTGGTGATCGACGCCAGTCACGCCAACAGCGGCAAGGACCACCGCAACCAGCCGCTGGTCGCCGCGGACGTGGCCGCCCAGCTGGCCGCCGGCCAGCGTGGGATCACCGGCGTGATGCTGGAGTCGTTCCTGCTGCCCGGCCGGCAGGAGCTCGACCCGACTCGGGAGTTGGAGTACGGCCGGTCGGTCACCGACGCGTGCCTGGGCTGGGACGACACCGCCGAGGTGCTCGACCACCTCGCCTCGGCCGTGCGGGCCCGGCGGGCCACCCTGCCGACGACGGTGTGACCGCCAACACCTCAGCGCACGGAACACGAGCGGGGGTCGGCTCGTTGACAGGGGTGTCGGTGTGTCCAGTGTCCCCGGGCCTCACCTAAATAGCCTTCGCGGAATACCGTCCGGCTGGAGCCGCGTAGTGCCACTCGCCGAGAGGCGACCTGCACACCGACACCAGCGCCGCCCCCGGGCACACATGAGGGGTGGGGCGCAGTGGGTTGTAGGTC
>NZ_JBEYUF010000022.1:0-106628 GCF_040643355.1 Micromonospora sp. NPDC047187 | reverse complement strand
CCGGCGGCGGCCCGCAGGTGACCGGTGGCGGCCGGCAGGTCACCGGCGTGAGCGCGCTCGGCGGCGCAGGCCAACGCCACCTCCGGGTCGGCGCGGATCACCTCCGCCGGCGGCGGCGTGGGGGCCGGGGCGTGCACCGGGTCCCGGTCGTAGCGGGTCAGCTCCGGCCAGTGCGCGACGAACAGGTCACCGGCCAGGTCCCAGCGGCCGGCGGCCAGGGCGTGCCGCAGGGCGTCGGCGGGCCGGCCGTCACCCGCGTACCAGTCTGCGGCGCGGACGTGCAGCTCGCGTAGCTCCTCGGCGGGCAACCGGGCGAGGTCGGCGCGGAGCAGGTCGGCGAGCAGCACTTCGTACCGGTACCAGGGCGGCCGGGTGTCCTCCCGGTGCAGCAGACCACCGGTCCCGGCCAGGTCGGCCAGCACCTGCCCGGCGTCGGCGCGGCCGGTCAACGCCCCTGCCAGATCGGCGCAGACGCTGTCGACGACGGCGGTGCGCCGCAGCAGATCCTCCTCGGCCGGGTCGAGCGTCGCCAGCACCTCCTCGCGCAGGTAGCCGGCGATCTCCGGCTGGTCTCCGCCGAACTGCCCCACCCAGCGTTCCGGGTCGGGCTGTCCGCGTACCGCCAGGGCGGCGATGCGCAGCGCGGCCGGCCAGCCGCCGGTGCGCTCCCGCAGCCGGTGCACGGCGGTCGCCGGCAGCGCGGCGGCGTGGGCGGTGAGCAGGTCGGCCACCTCGTCGTCGGTGAACGCCAGCTCGTCCGGGCCGATCTCGGTCAGCTCCCCGGCGAGGCGGAGCCGGTGCAGTGGCAGGTGCAGTCCGGCCCGCGCGCCGATCACCAGACGGAGCCGCCCCCCGGCATGCCGTAGCAGGAACTCCAGGCCGGTCAACGCCGCCGGGTCGGCGACCCGGTGCAGGTCGTCCAGGATCAGCAGCACCGGCCGGTCGGCGGCGGCGAGCGTGGCGGCCAGCGCCTCCAGCTGGTCGGGGCGCGGCGGCCGGTCGGGCACCGGGCCGCCCTCCGTCGCACCGGTCGCCGAGCGCAGCGCCGCGGCGAGGTACGCCCAGAGCCGGTCGGAGTCGTCGCCGGCCTCCACCGACATCCACGCCGAGACCGGCTCGTCAGCCGAGGAGACCGACAGGTCGCCGGAGTCCGGCACGATCGCCCCCGGCTCCACGTCGGGTGGCGCACCGCCCAGCCGCGTCCAGGAGGCGAGCAGCGTGGTCTTGCCCCAGCCGGCGGGGGCGGCCACCAGGGTGACCGGTCCCGTGCTGCCCTCGTCCAACCGGCGCAGCAGCCGGGGCCGGGCGACCACCGGCTCCGGCGGCACGGCCGGCGTCAGCCGGGACGCCAACAGCGGTGGCCCCGGTGCCGGCTCGACCCGTACGTGATCCTGTTCCGGCACCCAGCCCCACCCCCCACCACGCGCTCCGCCCCCGGTCGGCGAGCGGTTACCCGGCACGGGCCGGTTCACCCCTTCCGGGCGAGCGCGCTTCACCCGGGTGCGACAGACGATCGGGGGACGTGAACCGGGAGGACGGGTGGTACCGATGGGACGGCTGGCGCGGGCGGGACCCGCCCTGGGCGGCGCGGCGCTGGCCGGGGCGGCGCGGCTGCTGCGCGTACCCCGTTGGGGTGCCCGGCCCGGCGCGGACGGCGACGCTGCGGCGCCGGCCCGGTGGGAGGTGGTGACCGTCGACCGGCCGCCGGAGCAGGTGCTGCCGGAGGGCCGCTGGCCGGAGCCGCTGCGCCGCCTGGACGGGGCGGTCGAGGTGCGGGTGCGCCCGGCGCCCGGTGAACGGGGCACCGAGCTGGCCGCCCGGCCGCTGGCCGGCGTCACCCCGCCCACCGGGCTGGCCGCGCATCTGGTCGGCGACGACCCGGGCCTGCTGGTGCGCCGGACCCTGCGCCAGATCAAGCAACGGGTGGAGGCCGGTGAGGTGCTCCGCGCGGACCGCTCCGCGCTGGACCGCCCCGAGGTCCACGGGTGAGAGCGCTGTGTTGGGTGGGCGCAGGCGAACTGGCCGTACGAGAGGTCGCCGACCCGGAGCTGCGCAACGAGCGGGACGTCATCGTCCGGGTTCGGCGCAGCGCCACCGGCGGGGGTGACCTGCCGCTGCTGGCCGGCCGGCACCCGCTGCTGCGGCCCGGCGACGTGCTCGGTGCGGAGTTCCTCGGCGAGGTGGTGGAGGTCGGCCCCGGGGTCCGCCGACACCGCGCCGGGGATCGGGTGGTCGTCGGCGCGAGCGTGGCCTGCGGCGGCTGCTGGTACTGCCGCCAGGGCCTGCACTCCTGCTGTGACAACGCCAGCGCCGACCTGCCCAGCGCCGACCCCGACTGGGCCCGCTCCGACGCCGGCTGTTTCGGCAGGCCCCGGGCGGCGGGCGGATTCGCGGGCGGCCACGCCGAGTACGTGCGGGTGCCGTACGCCGACGTGAGCGCCTTCCGGGTGCCGGACGCCGTCGACGACGACCGGGCGGTGTTCGCCGCGGACGTGGCGCCGACCGGGTGGCTCGCCACCGAGTTGGGTGCGGTGCGCCCCGGCGACGTGGTGGCGATCTGGGGCGCCGGGGCGGTGGGTCAGTTGACCGCCCGGTCGGCGGTGCTGCGCGGCGCCGCCCGGGTGCTGGTCGTGGACCGGTACGAGGAGCGGTTGCGGATGGCCGAGCGGCACTCCGACGCCGAGCCGCTCGACTACCGCCGCACCGACGTCGCGGCCGAGCTGCGCGACCGTAGCGGTGGGCGTGGGCCGGACGTGTGCGTGGTGGCGGTCGGCACGCCGCCGGCCCGGTCGAGGGCCGACCGGTTCGGTGGCCAGCACGCCGACCGACCGGACGCGCTGCGGGAGGCCGTGCACGCGTGTCGCAAGAGCGGCGTGGTGGTGGTGCTCGGCGGGACGGACGGGTTCGTCGACGCGTTCCCGCTGGGTGCGCTGACCGAGCGGCGACTCACGCTGCGCGGCGCCGGTCGGCCGGATCTGCGGGACGTGCCGATGCTGCTGGACCGGATGGCCCGCGACGAGCTGCGGACCGAACATCTGGCCACCCACCGGCTGCCGTTGGCGCAGGGCCCCGAGGGTTACGCGCTGTTCCGGGACCGGGCCGACGGCTGCGTACGCGCCGTGTTCACGCCCTGACCTCCCACTCGTGATCACGTCATCGTCGGCGGTGGATGGCAGACTCCGGGGATGGCAGAGGACCGAACGTACGACGTGGTGTTGTTCGGGGCGACCGGGTTCACCGGCGGCCTGACCGCCGAATACCTGGCCCGGCACGCGCCGGCCGAGCTGCGCTGGGCGCTGGCCGGGCGCAACCCGCAGCGCCTCGCCGCCGTACGGGATCGGCTGGCCGCTGTCGACCCGAGCCTGGCCGAGCTGCCGCTGCTCACCGCCGACGTGACCGACGCCGACTCCCTGCGGGCGGTGGCGGGAAGCGCCCGGGTGGTGGCCAGCACGGTCGGCCCGTACATCCACCACGGGGAGCCGCTGGTCGCGGCCTGCGCCCGGGCCGGCACCGACTACCTGGACATCGCCGGCGAGCCGGAGTTCGTCGACCTCATGTACGTGCGTCACCACGCCGAGGCGACAGGCACCGGCGCGCGGCTGGTGCACGCCTGCGGCTTCGACTCCGTCCCGCACGACCTGGGCGTCTGGTTCACAGTCAAGCAGCTGCCCGCCGACGTCCCGATCACAGTGGACGGGTACGTGTGCGCCGGCGGCCGGTTCTCCGCCGGCACCTACCACTCGGCGCTCACCGCGTTCTCCCGTACCGGGCAGGCCAGCCAGGCCGCCCGGGCCCGTCGGGCGGTCGAGCCGCGCCCCACCGACCGGCGGGTCCGGGCGGTGCCCGGCCGGCTGGCCCGCTCGGCGGAGCTGGGCATCTGGACGGTGCCGCTGCCGACCCTCGACCCGCAGGTGGTCCGCCGCTCGGCCGCGGCCCGCCCGGAGTACGGCCCGGACTTCCGCTACCGGCACTTCGCCGCCGTGAAGCGGCTGCCCACAGTGCTGGCCGGCGCGGCCGGGCTCGGCGCGCTGATCGGGCTGGTGAAGCTGCCGCCCAGCCGACGCTGGCTGCTCGGCCGGCTCGCGTCCGGGCAGGGGCCCACAGCGGAGCAGCGAGCGTCGTCCTGGTTCCGGGTCCGGTTCGTCGGCACCGGCGGCGGGCAGCGGGTGGTCACCGAGGTCGCCGGCGGTGACCCCGGCTACGACGAGACGGCGAAGATGCTCGCCGAGTCGGCGCTGTGCCTGGCGCTCGACGAGCTGCCGTCGACCGCCGGCCAGCTCACCCCGGTCGCCGCGATGGGTGACGCGCTGCTCGACCGGCTCGTCCGGGCCGGGCTCACCTTCCGGGTGCTCAAGCAGGAGACTCTGGAGCCCGCGGCTTGACCCTCAACCGGGTCGAGGGGGCAGGATGCCCAGCGTGAGCGACCTGCACAGCATCGGCGAGCTGGCCCGGGCCAGCGGCCTGACCGTCAGCGCACTGCGCTTCTACGACTCGGCGGGGGTGCTGGAGCCGACAGTGGTCGACCCGGTGACCGGCTACCGCTGGTATGCCGGGGAGCAGATCGCCCCGGCCCGGCTGGTGGCCGGGCTGCGCCGGATCGGCATGCCGGTGCCGGAGATCGCCGCCGCGGTGCGCGCCGAGCCGGCCGTGGTGCACCAACTGCTCGACGCGCACCTGCGCCGGCTGGCCGACGGGCTCAGCGACGCCCGCCGCGAGGCCGACCGGCTCCGGGCGCTGGTCGACCCGGCCCCGCCGACCGCCACCACCCTCCTGGTCGCGCCCGCCGCCCTGGCCGCCGCGCTCGACGCGGTGCGCTTCGCCGTCGGCGTCGACAGGGAGCTGCCGATGCTCGCCGGTGTGCTGTTCGACGTGGAGTCCGACGGTGTCCGGCTCGTCGCCACCGACCGGTACCGGCTCGCGCTGGCTCGGGCCGGGGTCGACGTCGACGGGCCGCCGGTGCGGGTGTTCGTGCCGGTGGCCCTCGTCGACCAGCTCCGGCCACTGCTCGACACCGCCGACACCTGGCCGGTACGGCTGACAGTGGCGGGCGCTGACCTGCGGGTGCGGGTGGCCGACCGCACGCTGACCGGCGCCGCCCTGCCGTACGACTTCCCGGACTACCACCGGCTGCTGCGCAGGTCCGTCGGTGAGCGGCCGACCGCGCGCCGGATCCCGGTGGACGTGGCCGCGCTGCGCGCCGCGCTGGCCGACCCCGCGGCCCCCACCGTCGCCCTCGACCACGACGGCACGACCCGGGAGGTCACGGTGCTCGGCGTCGACGACCAGGGCCGGCTGCGGCTGCTTCCCGCCGCCGACCTGGGCACCGACGCGCTGCGGGTCGGGGTGGACGGTGGTTACCTGCTGGACGCGCTGAACGCGGCCGGCGCGCCGCAACTGGTGCTGGAGCTGGACGGGCCGATCGCCCCGCTGGCGGTACGCCGACCGGACGACGCGGACACCTACTCGGTACTCATGCCGATCCGGCTCTGAGCCGGCGGCCAGCACTCCCCGTCCCGGGAGGAAAAGCCCGCGACGGTAGCATCTGCTGGTTCACCTGTGAACCCCGGACGGAGGCGTACGGAGCAGCATGCTCGACATGGAGTTGATCCGGAAGGATCGCGAGGCGGTGGCGACCGCGCTGGCGAAGCGTCTGGATCCCGCCGAGGTCACCCGTGCCCTGGACGAGATCCAGCGGCTCGACCAGGAACGCCGCGCCCTGATCACGGAGATCGACGCCGAGCGGCAGCGCCGCAAGGCCGAGGCCCGGGCGTACGCGCAGGCGAAGCGGGCCGGCGAGGAGCCGCAGGCCGTCGCGCCGGAGGCGGAGCGTAAGCAGCTCGCCGAGCTGGAGTCCCAGCTCGACGAGGTGCAGGCCCGGCTGCGCGACGCGATGAGTGAGCTGCCCAACCTGCCCAGCGACGACGTCGTGGCCGGCGGCAAGGAAGCCAACCGGGTGGTGAAGACCTTCGGTGAGCCGCCGGTGATCGAGAAGGTCCGCGACCACGTGGAGCTGAGCCGCGCGTTGGGCCTTGTCGACTACGAGCGCGGGGTCAAGCTCGGCGGGTCCGGTTTCTGGATCTACACCGGGGTCGGCGCCCGGCTGGAGTGGGCGCTGCTCAACTACTTCGTCGACCAGCACATCAAGGCCGGCTACGAGTTCCTGCTCCCGCCGCACCTGCTGCTGGATTCGGCCGGTTTCGCCGCCGGGCAGTTCCCCAAGTTCTACGACGACGTCTACCACCTGGACTCGGCGTCCGCTCCGCGTGGCCAGTTCCTGCTGCCCACGTCGGAGACGGCGATCCTCGGCGCGTACCAGGACGAGATCCTGGAGACCCCGAAGCTGCCGCTGAAGGCGTTCGCGTACACCCCCTGCTACCGGCGGGAGTCGGCCGGCTCGCACTCGGACGAGCGCGGCACGGTGCGGGGGCACCAGTTCAACAAGGTGGAGATCTTCCAGTTCACCCTGCCGGAGCAGGCCGACGCGGCGCTGGAGGAGATGCTCGCCCACGCCGAGAGCCTGGTCGAGGGGCTGGGTCTGCACTACCAGCGCACGTTGCTCTCGGCCGGTGACGCCAGCGCCTCGATGAAGAAGACCCTCGACATCGAGGTGTGGATGCCGAGCACCGGCAAGTACAAGGAGGTGTCGTCGGTCTCCTGGGCCGGCGACTACCAGGCTCGTCGGGCGGCCATCCGTTACCGCGAGCCGGGCGGCAAGCAGACCCGCTTCGTGCACACCCTCAACGGGTCGGCGCTGGCCACCAGCCGGCTCTTCCCGGCCATCCTGGAGCAGTACCAGCAGGCCGACGGCAGCGTCCTGGTCCCCAAGGTCCTCCAAGACCGCCTAGGCACCGACCGCCTAACCCCCCGCTAAACCCAGCCCAGCCCTCACCCCCGCCCTTCCCGGCGTTGATCATGAAGTTATTGCCGCTCGCCTCGGCGTGTCATGGCAATAACTTCATGATCAACAGGGCGGGGGCGGGAGCGCTTCACCAGGGCTGCGGTTAGGAGGAGGGCCGCTAGGGCGGCTACGAGCAGGGTTGGGCCTAGGGTGTCCAGGGTTTTGGACAGGGTTTGTTGCAGGTGGGACGCCGCCTGGATTAGCGGGTCGTTGAGGGCTTCGCGGTGGCCGGCGGCCAGGCGTAGCTCGTAGCGGCCGTACCAGGCGACGTAGCCGCCGGCGATCAGCAGCACCAGGCCACTGAGGCGGGGCACCAGCGCACCGGCGACGCGCAGCCGGGCCACCAGGCCGTCGCGCAGCAGCGCCACGCCGAGCGCGGCGACCGCTACCACCAGACCCATCCCGAGGGCGTACGCGCCGAACAGCGCCAACCCCTGACCGGTCGAGCCGGCCTGGAGGCTGGTCACCACGATCGCCAGGAACGGCGCGATGGCGCAGCCGAGTGACGCCAGCGCGTACGCCGCGCCGAACAGCGCCATCGACGGCCAGGACCGGGTCAGCCGGGGTGCCCGGGCGGACCAGCCGGGGGCGGGCAGCCGCCGACCGGCGAGCAGCCAGCAGCCGGCCACCACCAGCAGCACGCCGAGCGCCACTGTCAGCCACGGCAGCCGGGGCCGCAGCCAGCCGGCCAGCGGCGCGAGCGCCAGGCCGAACGCGCCGAACACCAGCACGTACCCCACTGTCAGCCCGGCCGCCGCGGTGAGCGCGCGGCCGACCGCGCCGCGGGTGTCCGACTTCCCGGCGACCAACAGCGAGAGGTACGCGGGCAGCAACGCGAAGCCGCACGGGTTGACCGCGCCGAGCATGCCGGCGGTCAGCGCGAGCAGCAGTGTGGCGGTCACGCCCCGGCCAGTGCGGCGACCTTGGCGGTGAGCGCCTCACCGTCGAGGAAACCGTGGTGGACGACAGTGCCGTTCCGGTCGATGATCACGAAGATGCTCTGCTCGGTCACCTTGAACCGCTTCCAGAGCGCACCCTTGGTGTCCTCGATCTGCGGCGTCGCGCCGAGGTCGAACTCGGTGACGAACTCCTTCATGGCCTTCCGCTCGCCCAGCCCGGCGACGCCCACGATCGGCACTGTGTCCCGGTACCGGGGTTCGATCTCGGCCACCGTCCAGGCCTGGCTGGCGCAGGTGGCGCACCACGGCGCCCAGAACCACAGCACCACCGGTTTGCCGGCCAGCTGTGCCGCGTCGAACGCGGCCCCACCGAGGGTGGTCCCGGTGAAGCGCAGCACGTCCGGGACCTGCGCCGCAGGTGGAACGCCGGTCGCGACGCCGGTCGGCGTGGGCGGGACGCTGGTCGACGTGGGCGGCGCGCCGGTCGAGGCCGGGGCCGATCCGGCCGCGGCGGGCCCACCCGGCGCGGTGCCGGTACAGGCGGCAACGCCGAGCAGCGCCACCACGAGCGCCCCGGCGGTGGCGGCACGGCGAAGCTGCCCGGCCCCTGTCCACGCCCTGCTGATCGGCATCCGCTTCTCCGTTCCGGGTCCGGAAGGGACCCCTGCTGGGCCTGAGGCTTCGCTATTCGGCCTTGGCGAGTCGGAGAGCCAGCTCCGGGCAGACCTTGACCGCCTTCAGCGCACCCTCGCGCAGCCAGGTCGGCACGGGGGTGGCCGGGAAGGCGGGATAACCGTTCGCGTCGAGCCGGATGAAGTCCGGTACGACGTGCGCGCAGAGGCCGTGCCCGTCGCAGCGCGACCAGTCCAGTGTGAGCTTCTGCGGGTTCGCGTCGGGTGCGCCCGGCAGCCCCATCACGCCCTTGACCCGTCGGCCACAGCCGTCGCCGGTGCTGTGCAGCCGCAGGTCCTCGGCGAAGACCTCGATCGCGGAGAGCGCGAACCGGGCGGTGCCGTCCGGGTGGCTGCACGCGCCTCGGCCCTTCACCTCGCCGGCGGCGGCGCGCACCACGTCGGCCGGTTGGCTGCCGGCGACGGCCAGGTCCACGGCGCGGGCCAGGTCCGGCAGGCCCATCTTGCACGGCCCGCACTGGCCGGCGGACTCGCCGGCCAGGTAGCGCACCACCTGGGCGGCCTCACCGAGCGGGCAGGTGTCGACACCGAGCGGGACGATGATGCCGGCGCCGAGGGTGCCGCCGACGGCGGCCAGGCCCTTGCGGGAGACCTCGGCCGTCTCCGCCGCCTCCGGGGTGATCCACTTGCCGTGGTAGCCGCCCATCAGGATGCCCTGGGTGGCCGGCACCTCGCACAGGTCGAGGACGTCGCGCAGCGGCATACCGGCGGTGCACTCCACCACCGCCGGCCGGCCCGCCGCGCCGGTCACTGTGAGCAGCACGGTGCCCGGCTCGTCGTCGGTGCCGAGCGCCGCGTACTCGTACGGGCCCAGTCGGGCGCCGACGGCGAGCTGGGCGTACGTCTCGGCGTTGGACAGCAGGGTGGGCAGGCCGCTGACCCCGGAGTCGCTGGAGCGCTTCTTGGTGCCCGGCGGGATGTGCGGCAGCCCGTTGATCCCGTTGACCAGTGCGCCGCCCTCGCCGGAGATGAACCGGTGCGGCACCGTGACGATCGTGGTCTGCACCGGCATCCGGCGCTCGTCGAGGGCCTCCATCAGCGAGTCCCGGCCGACCCCGTCGTCCGCCACGCCGATCACGATCTCGTCGGCGTCCAGCGCGTACGCGGCCAGCGCCGCGCCGTCCAGGATCAGGTGCGGGGCGCGGGTCAGCAGCACCTTGTCCTTCCAGCTGGCCGGCTCCCCCTCGGTGGCGTTGACGACCACCACGGCGGCGAGGTCCTGCCGCTCGCAGGACTCCAGCACCGCGCGCAGTTTGCGGGCGAACGGGAAACCCGCTCCGCCCTTGCCCTTGAGCTGCATGCCCTCGGCGAGCTGGAGCAGCTGCGCCGGCTCCATCGGGCCGATCGGTCCGTGCACCTCCTCGTGCGCGAGCAGGTCGAGCCGGCCGTACTCGGCGAAGCCGGCGGTGAGCCGGGGTTCGCCCACACAGGCGACCGGTGGCACGGCGGTCCGCATCACTTCGCCTCACCCCGCAGCCCGGCCCAGTACGCCCCGTCCACCGCGTCGGGGCTGGCCTTGCGGCGCTTGGACTTGCCCTCGCCGGCTGCCCGTCGAGCACGGCGGGACGCCAGGTCGACAAGGGTCGGGGTGTCGTCGACGGGCGGCGCCACCTCGTCCGGCACGTACCGGGCCGGCGGCCGCCAGTAGTCCGGCTCCTCGGGCAGGTCGTCCTCGGCGCTGTGCCGGCCGCTGCCGCTGCGCGGCGCCGACGAGATCGGGCTGCTGGAGATCGGGCCGGCCGAGATGGGCTCGACGGAGATCGGGCCGGCGGAGATGGGCTCGTCGGCCTGCCACCGGCGTGGGCTGTCCCACGGCTCCTCGGCCTCGTCGAAGGTCGACTGCGGCGGCGCCGAGTAGCGGCTGCCGTCGTCCTCGCTACGGGACCGGCGACGGGACCGCTCGGGGGCCGGTTCCTCAGCGCGTCGCCGGCTGGTCGGCACGGCCTCGTCCCGGGTGCGGGAGCCGCGCCGCCGGGTCACCGGCTCCAGCTCCTCCTCGTCGCGTCGGAACGTGCCGGTGTCCTCCACGCTGCGGCGGGCCGATCGGCTGGTAGTGGTCTCCTCGGCCCGCCGGCTGCGCGAGGACCGTTCGGTGTCGCGGCGGGCGGCCGGCTCCTCCTCCCGGCGACGTCGGCTCGGCCGGGCCGGCTCGACGAGGGAGCCGGGCTCGGGCACCACGGGGACGGTGAACCGTTCGGGGTCGCGCCGCGCGGCAGGGGCGGCCCAGGTGGCGGTGGTGGTGTCCGCCCAGGCGGGACGCTTGTCCGCCGCCTTGCTGCGCCGACCCAACCCGGCCAGCAGCGATCTGGCGGTCTTCGCCTCCTCGGCCCGGCCCGCCATCACCGCGTTGCGCACCGCTGCCTGGTGCTGCTCGCGGCTGCGCCGACCGATGGTGACCGAGAACCGGACCAGCAGGGCCAGCACCACCAGCAAAATGCAGCCGAGGTAGCTGAACATCACCCAGGGCGCTGCGGCCCGACCGGCGTTGAGGCCGTGAAAGACGGCGAACGGCCAGGCCAGGTACGCGGTGGAGTGCAGCGTGCGCCACAGCCACTTCGGACCGACGCCGGCGAAGCGGGCCCGGATGATGCCGGTCCAGATCACGCTGACCATCAGCAGCGCGGCCACAGTGCCGAGCCCGACGTAGAGCCCTCGGCCGCCGACGAACGGCACCAGCGCGTCGGTCGCCGCCGCCCGCCCGGTGGCGATCTTGGTGAGGACGTGGAAGCCGAGCCCGGCCACGCCCAGCACGCCGGTGGCCCGGTGCGCCGACTGCATCAGCACCCGGTGCGAGATGCGCAGCACCAGCCGGTCGGTGGCGAGCAGGCCGAGCATCACGGTGAGGCTCAACGCCACCAGGGAGACCACCCCGGCGAAGAACTCGGTGAAGAAGAAGCCGTACGCGTACGCCGTCTGACCGGCGCCGGTCAGCATGATCGCCGCCCAGAGCGCGGCGAGCACCGACGCGATCAGCAGGGCGCTCGCCGACCGCGACGGGGTCCGCACCCCCCGACTGCTGGCGCTGGTCCGGACCGTCGCCGCCTTCTTGTCCTGCTGTGCCCGGGCCATCTGCTCCTCGATCGTCTCGCGGCGGCGTACCACCGGCCGACCCCTGCTCCCCCATCCAGTACGGACCGGCGGGGCGCGCGGATCACTCGTCGACGGAAATTTCTGGGCCGAAATCGAACCGAGGGGCGCGGCCGTGCGTTGTCCCCGCTTCCACCACCGATCCGGACAGTGACAAACGTCCATGCATTGACAGTCGCCGCAACACGCTTGTAACCTTTCAGCAAATTTCAGCCAGGCTTGCAAGATTCCGGCAAGCCGGCAATCCCCCACCGCACCACCACCTCCCGCTCCCGTCAGGAGTCCCCATGCACCGACGTCGACGCGGCTCGGCACTCCTCGCCCTCGGCCTGATCGCCAGCCTGCTCGTCCCCACCGCAGTGACGGCACCCCCGGCCGTCGCCGCCCCGTCCGGCGGCAAGAAGGTCATCGTCCAGCTCTTCGAGTGGAACTGGCCCTCGGTGGCCAGCGAGTGCCAGAGCACCCTCGGCCCGAAGGGTTACGGCTTCGTGCAGGTCTCACCCCCGCAGGAGCACGTGCGGGGCAACCAGTGGTGGCTGGCGTACCAGCCGGTCAGCTATCGGATCGAGTCCCGCAAGGGCACCCGGGCCCAGTTCCAGTCGATGGTGAACACCTGCCACGCGGCCGGGGTCAAGGTGATCGTCGACGCGGTGATCAACCACATGTCCGGTCAGGACAACGGCGGCACCGGCTGGGCCGGCTCGTCCTACTCGCACTACGACTATCCGGGCATCTACCAGACCCAGGACTTCCACCACTGTGGGCGCAACGGCGGCGACGACATCGCCAACTACAACGACCGGTACGAGGTGCAGAACTGCGAGCTGGTCAACCTGTCGGACCTGAGGACCGAGTCGGACTACGTCCGCACGAAGATCGCCTCATACCTCAACGACCTGCTCTCGCTCGGCGTCGACGGCTTCCGGATGGACGCCAGCAAGCACATGCCGGCCGCCGACATCGCCGCCATCAGGGGCAAGCTGTCCCGCTCCGCGTACATCGTGCAGGAGGTCATCCACGGCGCCGGCGAGCCGGTGCAGCCGACCGAGTACACCGGCAACGGTGACGTGCACGAGTTCCGCTACGGCAAGGACCTGGCCCGGGTGTTCCGCTCCGAGCGGTTGGCGTACCTGCGCAACTTCGGCGAGGGCTGGGGGCACCTGCCGACCGGCCCGGCCTCGGTGTTCGTGGACAACCACGACACCCAACGCGATTCCGGTGGGGTGCTGACCTACCGCGACCGGGGCATCTACGCGCTGGCGAACGCCTTCATGCTGGCCTGGCCGTACGGCTCCCCGACCGTCATGTCCAGCTACACCTTCAGCAACCGGGACGCCGGCCCACCGTCGGACGGCGCCAACAAGACGCTCAACACCACCTGCTACTCCGGCTGGGAGTGCGAACACCGCTGGCCGGTGATCGCCAACATGGTCGGCTTCCGCAACGCCACCGAGGGCGCCGGCGTGGCCAACTGGTACGACAACGGCAACAACCACATCGCGTTCAGCCGCAGCGGCAAGGGCTTCCTCACCGTCAACGACGAGGACGCCGCTGTGAACGGCCGCTCCTACTACACAGGGCTGCCCGCCGGTCGATACTGCGACGTCATCCACGGCACCTACGCGGGCGGCACGTGCAGCGGACCGGTGATCACGGTGGACGGTAGCGGCTGGTTCGCGGCGAACGTGCCGGCGCACGACGCCGTGGCCATCCACATCGGCGCACGGATTTGATTCGACAGGGGCCTCCGGACGGCGGGTCTCGCCGAACCGGGGGCCCCGACGCATCCGCCACCATAGAGTGGTTTCGTGCCGTTTGACCGAAAGACTCCGTACCGCCGTCGCGGCGTCTGGGTGGCCGCCGCGATCGGCGTACCCGCGCTGCTGGTGACCGCGCTGCTGGTCGGCCAGGCTCTCACCCCCAGCTCGACGGCCCCCGACGACCGCAACGTGGTGGCGGCCGACCCGACACCGAGCAGTGTGGAGCAGAGCCCGGAGGAGTCGATCCCCCCGGCCGCGCCTGCCCCGGACGGGCTGCCGGTGGTCGACTACGACCCCGCACCCGGAGGGTTCCCCGCCGACCCGAACACCATGGACGTCACACCGCTGACCGACGGCGTGCACCCGACCCGGCGGATCGCCGCCTACGACGCGCCCGGCGGTCGGCCGCGTGCCTTCCTCGAACCGACCATCCGCGGTGTCGAGCTGACCATGCCGATCGCCCAGCGGCGCGCCGGCTGGACGGCCGTCCTGCTGCCCTCGGCCAACCGACGGCTCGCCTGGCTGCCGCCGGGCGGGTTCGAGACGGTGCCGCTGCGCGACCAGATCGTGGTGGAACGCAAGGTCCACCGGCTCACCTGGTACCGGGCCGGCAGGGCGGTGCGCTCCTGGGAGGTCAGCCTCGGCCAGTCCGGCCAGGAGACTCCACTGGGGCGGACCTTCATCCTGGGCCGCACCCCACCCCCGGAAGAGGTCTACGGCGGGGTGGACATCTACGCCCTCGGTTCGGTGCCCGACGACCCGGAGTCGGTGCCGTCCGGGCTGCGCGGCGCGCACATCGGGGTGCACACCTGGCAGCACGACGGCGAGCTGGGCGAGAACACCACCAATGGATGTATCCGGCTGACCCGCAGCGGTCAGCGGGAACTGCTCGCCGAGGTCCGTCCCGGCAGCAGCGTCGTCGTGGTCGACCAACTGGCCGCCCCACCGCCGACCGCCTGAGCGCCTGAGCGCACTGTCACTCGCCGAGCAGCCAGCCGTTCTGCTCGGCGACCCGGATCGCGTCGGCCCAGCCGACCTCGGCGACCACTGTAGGTCCTCCTCCAGCGAGAGCAGGGCGGCCCGGCTGCGCTCGTAGGCACAACCATCGACAGCGGTGACCTCGCCGAAGCTCTTGGTGAGGCCGTCCACCTCGACAGCCGGATGCGTACTGATCATGCCACTGATGCTCCGGCCGGGCGTACCCCGATGCCCGGAGCGGTCGTCACGCCCCGACCGTGACATTTGTCAGGGCGGCCGGATTCCGGACGGGCACAGCGGGTAACCGCCGGGCCGAACCGCGACACCGGGAGGACGCGATGGGTGCCACGCCGCAGGGTCAGGTCGACACGGTCGTGCTGATCCACGGGCTCTGGATGACGCCTCGTAGCTGGGAGGGGTGGTCCCGGCGGTACACCGAGCGCGGCATGCACGTCATCGCCCCCGCCTGGCCCGGCATGGACCGGTCCGTGGAGGAACTGCGCGACGATCCGGCCCCGATCGCCGAGCAGAGCATGGCCACGATCGTGGCGCACTACGACCGGATCATCCGGGCGCTACCCCGACCGCCGATCATCATGGGGCACTCGTTCGGTGGCCTGTTCGCCCAGATCCTCGCCGACCGGGGTCTCGGGGCGGCAGTGGTGGGAGTGCACCCCGCTGCGGTGAAGGGCGTGCTCAAGGTGCCGCTGAGTCAGCTGCGCTCGGGCTTTCCGATCCTGCGCAGCCCCGCCAACCGCGGCAAAGCCGTCCCGTTCACCCCCGACGACTTCGCCTACACCTTCGGCAACACGATGAGTCGCGAGGACTCCGACCGGGCCTGGCGGCGCTACGCCGTCCCCGGTGCCGGGCGGGTCTTCTTCGAGGGCGCGTTCGCCAACCTCGACCCCCGCTCGCCGGCCCGGGTCGACGTCGGGCGTACCGACCGGGCGCCGCTGCTGCTGATGGCCGGCGAGGTCGACCACGTGGTGCCGGCGTCGGTCGTCCGCGCCAACGCCGGGCTCTACCAGAAGTCCCGGGCCCTCACCGCGTACGAGCAGTTCGCCGGCCGATCACACTTCACCGTCGGCCAGGACGGCTGGGAGCAGATCGCCGACTACGCGCTGGACTGGGCATTGCGCGCGGCGGCCCTGCCCCGGGAGGCGACCATCGCCAGCGAAACCCCCCGCCGCTGACCGGTCTCACGAGCGAGAAGATCGCGCGGATCTTGCAGTTTCGGTCGTCAATATGGGTGGAACGCCCGTTGTGTCGCGACAGAAAGTGCAAGATCATGAGCAGAGGAGTCCGGGTCCGGCGATCATGGAGTTGTGGTCGACCTTCGGCGCGCAGAGTGAGCGAGCCATCACGATCGACGCGGGGCAGCACCCAGCTCGTGATGTCGGCGGCGGTGAACTGCGCGGAAGCGAGTTCACCACCGTCCAAGACGCTGGCTCAGCCCCAGCCCAGGGAGATGTCGAGGATCTCCAGATCGGGTGGCGCGGCCGGGGCGACCCGCTTGGGATCACGGGAAACCAGGTAGCAGCGGTACAGGACAGCGGTCGCCACGGCGTGGGCGACGTCCAGAGGCACGTCGAACCGCGCTGCAATCCGGGCCACCCGCCGGCTGGTCGGCGCGTCGTACACCGCGACCCTGATGTCCCGCTCCTCAGTGAGGAGCAGGTCGAGCAGGTGGGCCGCTGGTGTGCCAGCCACCTCCAGTTGGGCCTGCCCCAGGCAGAGTGCCGGAATCCACACCTCCTGCGCCGGGTCCTCCTCGGCGAGGGTCAGGATCGCCCCCGGCTCGATGCTCGTGCCGGACGCATAGGCGAGCAGGGCGGACGTGTCCAGGACGAGACCGTTCACGCGGCAGCCGACCCGTCCTGGTCGAACTGGCGCAGCCATTCGGCGTTACGGGCGTGCTGTTCGTCGGTGATCGGCGCTCGTGCCGCGAGGTGCGAACGGGTCCGCTCGATATCCTCGTCGGTCACCACGTAGCCGAGTTGCGCCCAACGGGCACGAAGGCTGTCGGCGCGCATCTTTCGGCGCAGGATCCCGGTGATGAAGCCGGACGTGTTGCCCTGCGTGCGCTCCACGTACGCGGCGACATCATCGGGCAGGCTGATGGTGATGCGGCGAGTCATACTCTGAGCCTACCCGCTGCATACTCAGGCGGAGAGGATGACAGTGCCGCGTGTCCGGCTCAGCCGGGTCTGGCATAGGCAGGCCCGCCTGGGGTATCTCGGTGGGATGAGGGCCAGTTTCCGGCTTGGCCGGGTCGCGGGAGTGCCGGTCGGCGTCAACTGGAGCGTGCTGGTCATCTTCGCGTTGATCGCGTGGGGGTTGGCCGCGAACCAGTTCCCCCGTTCGTACCCCGACCGGTCGCCAGTGGCGTACCTGATCGCCGGGCTCGCCGCGGCGGTGGTGTTCTTCGTCGGCCTGCTCGCCCACGAGGTGTCGCACGCGGTGGTGGCCAAACGCAACGGGCTGGAGGTCGACGGCATCACGCTGTGGCTGTTCGGCGGCGTGGCCGAGTTGCGGGGCGAGCCGCGTGACCCCGGTGCGGAGTTGCGCATCGCGGGCGTCGGCCCGCTGGTCAGCCTGCTGATCGGGGCGTTCTTCGGTGCCATCGCGGCGCTGGTCGCGCTGGCCGGGCAGGGCGGGCTGCTGTTCGGGGCGGTGGCCTGGCTGGCGGGGATCAACGTGCTGCTGGCCGTCTTCAACGTGCTGCCGGCCGCGCCCCTGGACGGTGGCCGGTTGCTGCGTGCCGCGGTCTGGAAGGCCACCGGTGACCGGACCCGAGCGTCGGTGGTCGCCGCCCGGGCCGGCTGGGTGCTGGGTGTGCTGCTGATCGGCCTGGGGTTGTGGCAGTTCCTGTCCGGGGTCGGTTTCGGTGGGCTCTGGTTGGCGCTGATCGGCTGGTTCCTGATCGGCGCGGCCGGGATGGAGGAGCGGCAGGCCCGCACCGGCACCGCGCTGCGCGGGATTCGGGTGGGCGATGTGATGACCCCACAGCCGCAGACCGCCTCGGCGCAGATGACTGTCGCTGACTTCGTCGATCACTACCTGTTCGCGTACCGGCATTCGGCACTGCCGCTGACCGAGGACGGCCGGCCGACCGGCCTGGTCACCGTCGATCGGGTGCGGGGCGTGCCGCCGGAACGGCGGGCGTCGACAACGCTGGCCGAGGTGGCCTGTCGAGCCGACCAACTGGTGTTGGCCAAGCCCGGTGAACAGCTCAACGACCTGCTCCCCCGGCTCTCCGAGTGCGCCGACGGCCGCGCCCTGGTGATCACCGAAGACGGCCACCTGACCGGCATAGTCTCCCCCAGCGACATCAGCCGCGCCGTCCAACGCAGCACCCTCCGCACCCCCACCCCCTCCCGTTGATCATGAAGTTTTGCCCCGACACGCCGCGCCGGGTGGCAATAACTTCATGATCAACGCAGACAGCAGGGGGACGGTCAGCGGGGGAAGTGGCGGTCGAGGGCGTCGGTGCGGAAGGTGCCCTTCGGGTCCAGGTTGGTCAGGAGCGCGGCGAAGTCGGCGTACCTCGGGTAGCGGGCGGACAGCTCGGCCGGGTCGGTGACGAAGACCTTGCCCCAGTGTGGGCGGGGCGCGAAGGGCGCCAGCCGCTCCTCCACGGCGGCCACCACGGGCAGCACCGCCGCGGTGTCGTCGACCCAGGTGAAGTGCAGCACGAAGCTGTCCCGCCGGTAGTTCGGGCTGAGCCACAGCTCGTCGGCCGCCACCGTCCGCAGCTCGGACACCAGCAGCACCGGGGCGATCAGGTCCGCCAGGTCGTCCAGCGCGGCGAGCGCGTCAGCCGCCGCCGTACGGGCGACGTGGTACTCGGACTGCAGTTCGTCGCCGCTGCTCGGGGTGAAGCCGAGCTTGAAGTGCGGCAGCCGCTCGTGCCACGGGCCCGGCTCGCCGAGCTGCGGGGTGCAGTTCTCCGCCGGCATCCCGAGCACCGGGTGCCGGGGCTGGTCGGCCGCGGTGGTGCCCAGCCACTCCGCCGAGGGTGGCGGCTGGTCGGCCACCTGCTTGCGCCACACCTCGCGCAGCCGGGGCGTACGGAAGTCGGTGAAGACACTCACGCTGTACGCCGAGCCGAGCGCCTCGTCCAACGCCGTCCGGTCCAGGTCGAGGCGTACGTACTGGCGCAGCGCGAAGGTCGGCACGATGTCCACCGTGACGCGGGTGACCAGGCCGAGCGCGCCGAGCCCGACCACCATGCCGGCGAACGTGTCGGTGTCGCGGTCGACCCGGAGCAGATCGCCGTCGGCGGTGACCAGCTCCAGGCCGGCGACGGCGCTGGCCAGGTTGCCGTGGGTCTGGCCGGAGCCGTGGGTGGCGGTGGCCACCGCGCCGGCCACCGAGATGTGCGGCAGTGAGGCGAGGTTCGCCAGCGCGTACCCCTGGGTGTGTAGCTGTCGGGCGACGTCGCCGTAGCGCAGCGCGCCGCTCACTGTGGCCTGCCCCCGCTCGCGGTCCACCTCGACGACCGGTGGCAGCCCGGCGAGGCTGACCAGGTCACCGTCGGTGTCGCCGAGACGGTTGAAGGAGTGCCCGCTGCCCACCGCCCGGATCCGGCTGCTGCCGGCGACGAGCCGGCGCAGTTCGTCGACGGAGGTCGGGCGGTGGAACGCCTTCGCGGCGTACCGCACGTTGCCGGCCCAGTTGCGGCGCGGAACGTCAGTGGTCGACGCGGCGTGCGATCCCTGCGCGGTCATGTGGCGGTCTCCCGATCGGTGCTCTGGTGGTCGGCCAACGCGGTGACGAGGGCGTCCAGAACCGTATCCGTCTGGAAGGTGCTGTAACCACGTTGGGCGATCGGCAGGCCGGCAGTGGTGGCGCGTTCGATCTCTCCCCGGGTCGCCTGCCGGGCCGATGCGTCTCCGGACATCAGCGCGTCCTGGCCGCGTCGGATCAACCGGTCGACCCGGTCCATCTGGTAGCCACGCAGGCCGACCGGGAGTTCCGGGGTCTCGAAGGCGGCGCGACGCAGCGCGAGCAGGTCGACGAAACGGCCGCCGGCATACTGGGTGAGCGCGGCGGAGACCTGCTCGGGCTGCTCGCGGACCTGGTCGAGAACGAGCAACTCGACGGCGGGTCGGCCGTCGAGCGGGTGACGGGCGGTCACCGGCTCAATCGTCACTCCCGGCACGGGCACCAACAGCAGTCGCGGCGGCTCCGGATGGCCGTCGCGCCGGGGCGGCTCGTCGAGGACCAGCGCGTCGACCTCCGCCCACCGGACATCCCGGCGCAGGCCGGGCCGCCGGACGGTGAGCCCGTCCGCGTGGATCCCGAACCGGAACGGCCGCATCGCGCTGACCAGCGCCACCGCTCCGAGCGCTATCGCGCCCACCGCGATGATCGTCCGTAGCAGGGCGCCGTCGCTGGGATAGACCAACAGGAGCACTCCACCGAGTACGCAGACCAGGGCGAGCGCACGGGCCCCCCGATTCCGGCGCAGTTCCACGCTCGGACCCCCGTTTCATGACCGTGGCGTCGGTCCCGACATCTTCCGCCAGACCGGGCACCGAGGACACCGGTCGATCGGGCACGGTTGTTCTCGTCGTCGTCGGGGAACCCTACGCCCATGAGCAGCTACCGCGATCCGGCCGCACGAGGTGACGTCTTCCCCTCCGAGGAGGAAATGGACCCCACCGGCACCGGGGTCGAGCAGGCCAGCGCGCCGCCGACCGGCGGGTTTCCGAGCCACCCGTCGCCCACTCCCGGTCCTCGGCCGACACCAACGCCCGCGCCCGCCCCGACGCCGGTGCCGGCACCCGGCCCGCCGCCGCGCGCCAGTGGCGCGCAGTCGATCGTGACCCGTCACCTGGACGGCTCGGTGGAGGTGGTCACCGACCTCGACGGTGACGGCATCGCCGACGTCGTCCAGATCGACGTGGACGGTGACGGGATCCCGGACATCACCTACGTGGACAGTGACCGCGACGGGCGGCTGGACACCGTGCTGGGTGACCCGAACGCGGTCGAGACCGGCGCCCACCGGGCCTGACCCGGAGGCGTGGTCGACTCAGAGCTTCGTCATCACCTCGCTGGCGACCAGCTCGAGGTGCTCCAGGTCGCTGAGGTCCAGCACCTGGAGGTAGAGCCGCTCGCTGCCGATCTCCGCGTACCGGCCGATGGTGTCCAGCACCTCGGCGGGCGTCCCGGCCAGACCGTTGGCCCGCAGCTCGTCCGGTTCGCGGCCGATGGCGGCGGCCCGGCGGGCCACCTCGGCGTCGTCGCGCCCGCAGCAGAGCACCAGCGCGTTGGACCAGACCATCTCGGCCGGGTCCCGGCCGATCTCGACGCAGGCCGCGCGGACCCGGTCGAACTGCGCCGCGGTGTCCGGCACCGAGGCGAACGGCAGGTTGAACTCGTCCGCGTAGCGGGCGGCCAGCCGAGGGGTGCGCTTCGGGCCCGTCCCGCCGAGCAGGATCGGAGGACGCGGCTGCTGCACGGGCTTGGGCAGGGCGGGCGAGTCCCGGACCGGGTAGTACCTGCCGTCGTGGTCGAACCGCTCCCCCGCCGGCGTGGTCCAGAGCCCGGTGATGACGGCGAGCTGTTCCTCCAGCCGGTCGAACCGCTCGGCCAGCGGCGGGAACGGGATGCCGTACGCGCTGTGCTCCTCGGCGTACCAGCCGGTGCCGATGCCCAGCTCCACCCGGCCGCCGCTCATCTGGTCGACCTGCGCCACGGTGATCGCCAGCGGGCCGGGCAGCCGGAAGGTGGCGGCGGTCATCAGCGTGCCGAGCCGGATGCGGCTGGTGTCCCGGGCCAGGCCGGCGAGCGTGGTCCACGCGTCGGTGGGGCCGGGTTCGCCGCTCACGTCACCCATCATCAGGTAGTGGTCGGACCGGAAGAACGCGCCGTAGCCGGCGTCCTCCGCGCAGCGGGCGACGGCGAGCAACTGGTCGTAGCTGGCACCCTGCTGGGGCTCGGTGAAGATCCGAAGTTCCATGATCCGAGCATAGGGAGCCGATCGGCGGTGCCGCGTCGGGACGGCTGCTCTCGTCGTATGCTTTGACAGTCATATGACGGAGAAGGCATATTGGGAAGGTGTCCACCGACGCCTTCACCGTCCTCGCCGAGCCCACCCGGCGCCGGATCCTCGACCAGCTCCGCGACGCCGAACGCAGCGTCGGCGAGCTGGTCGACGGGCTCGGGGTCAGCCAGCCGGCCGTCTCCAAACACCTGCGGGTGCTTCGCGACGCCGGCTTCGTCACCTGCCGGACGGCCGCCCGACAGCGGATCTACCGCCTCGACCCCGGCCCGCTGCGGGACGTCGACGGCTGGCTCGACCCGTACCGGCGACTCTGGGCCCGGCACCTGGACGCCCTGGAACGGCACCTCGACAGTCAGGAGCAGTGAATGGACCGCGACGCGTTCCGCCCGAGCCCACCCGCCGACGTGCGCGCCGAGCCCACCGACGTCGGCGCGACACTCGTCTTCGTCCGCGACCTGCGGCATCCGCCAGCCACCGTCTGGGCGGCACTGACCGACCCGGCCCAGCTCGCGCAGTGGGCGCCGTTCCTCGCCGACCGCGACCTCGGCCACGCCGGCGTCGCCGTGCTCACCCTCGTCGACGGTGAGACCACCCAGGAGGACCCGGCGACGGTACGCCGGGCCGAGCCGCCGCACCTGCTGGAGTACACCTGGGGCGACGACCTGCTGCGCTGGGAGCTGAGCCCGCTGGGCAGCGGCACCCGGCTCACCCTGCGGCACACCGTCGCCGACCCGGGCATTCTGCCGATGGTCGCGGCCGGCTGGCACCTCTGTCTCGACGTGGCCGACCGGTTGCTCGACGGCGACCCGGTCGGCCCGATCCGCGGCGCGGAGGCCAAGGACCACGGCTGGCCCGAGCTGCGCGACGCGTACGCCGAACGGCTCGGTGAGGGCTGACCGGTGCGGTCCCGGCGGCCCCGGAGCCCGGAGCCGCCGGAACCCGGTCAGACGTACGGCCGCTTGGCGTACGCCTCGCGGAGCGCGGCCAACCCGACCGACTTCGGCGTCAGGGTGCCCCACCCGGAGTTGAAGTAGTTGGTGCGCACGATCCGTGGCCCACGCTCGGCGTTGAGCTGGGCGATCGCCGCCGGCACTGTGGCGATCCAGGCCGCCTGGTCCGGGATCTCGGCCGACCTGACCCCCCACTCGGCGATGATCACCGGTCGGGACAGCGCCACCGGGCCGAGATCCGCGACCGCCCAGTCCTTCGTCCGACGAAACCGGGCCAGCGCGGTGTGGCTGGCGTTGGTGCCGTACGCGTTCCACTGGAGATAGTCGAGGCGGGACATCAGCGACTCCGGGTGGGTGCGCTGGAAGCAGGCCCGGTCGAAGCCGCCCAGCCCCACCGAGAAGGTCGTCCCGGCCGGCAGCGTCCGCGCCTTGAACCACGTCAGGATGTAGTTCATCGCCTGCACCGCCCGAGCGTCCGACTCGGCCCAGGTGTACGCCTTGCCGTCCTCGGTGGTGCCGAACTCGTGATCGGTGTCCAGTTCCGAGGCGAGCTGGATGTTCACCCCGAAGCCGAGCGTCCGGTACTGCGACAGGGCACGGGCGAACAACCCGTCACACTGCCCCTTGAGCACCTGGCCGTACCCGTACGCCTTCGGCCAGGTCGCGCCGGGACGCTGCTGGATGGTCATCGTCGGCGCCGGCACTGTGTAGCTGGTGCCGTCCACAGCGAAGCTCTGCGGCCCGTAGTTCGGTGCGCCGTAGTGCTTCAGCTCCAGGACCATGTTCATCTGCACCCCAGCCTTGCCCAGGCTGACCAGCCAGGGTCGGTTGTAGCCGGGGAAGATGTAGCCGTCGGCGAAGCTGCGGTACTGGGTGAGGGACCGGAAGTTGCCGCCGGCCATGTCGGCGGTCGGGTCGGCACCGCCGGAGAGGTAGTAGCCGCCGAGCACGGGTTGGCCCAGGCTGTAGTCGGCGACGGCCGTCGCGGTGTGGCCGGCGGCGTCGCGGACCTGGACGGTTACCCGGGGCATCACGCCACCGACCGATACACGGCCACGGAGCCGTTGTCGGAAACCCGGGTCCAGGTACGTCCGGAGTTGTCGTTGACGGTCACTGTGAGCGGGTCGATGACCGCCGTGACCTTGACCGGCGCGCTGCTGTTGCCCTGCGCGTCGGTGACCACGATGGTGACGGTCAGCGGTTTGGTGTCGGCGTCTGAGTAGGTGATGGTCAGCAGCATCTGGTCACCCGGCGCGAAGACGGATGCGTTCAGGGCTGCGGTTGCAGTGGGAGCGGCCATGTCGGGCCCTTTCTTGCTCGGTCGCCGGGCCTCGGCGCGCGGTTCAGCGACGTCGGACCGGCGGGGTCCACAGTGCGAAAGGCCGGCGGGGCACGGGGACGGCAGGCACGACCGGCGGACCTTGCTGCCTGACTGCCGGTGGTGCTGACGTCCTTGTCCCGATGGGCGGAGGCACCGCTGCGGGCGCCCGCAGGGGTGTCGGTGGCAGCCATGGCCTGTCGTACGCGCGATCGGCACGGCGGCTGTGCCGTGACCGCCACGGCTTCGAGGCCGGGCTGGGTGAGGCCGGCACCGGTGGGGACGATGTTGTCCCCACCGGGCCGGAGGATCGGGATGTGGCCCGCCACCCGTCTGCCTCCACCTGTCCCTAGGGTGCTCTACCAGGGGCTTTACCGTCTTGTCCGAATTGCGACAAGGGCCCGGAAGGGCTCGGCGCGACGGTTACTCGGACGGCGTGCCAGGTACGGCCCAGGCCCGCGCGGTGAGCCGGATCGACAGGTCCGGATCGACCGGCAGCCGGGTGGCCAGCAACTCCCGCAGCGCGGCCCGGTCGGATTGACCACCGCACCCGAAGGCTCAGCGACGCCGCCGCGCCGGGTCGAGCAGGGCGGGCGGGGTGTCGAACTTCTCGGCTGCGGCGAGGTCGACCCCCGGTGCGACGATCGCGTCGATCGCGTCGAGCACGTCAGCCGGGAGCACGGTGTCCGCGGCGGCGAGTTGGGCGTGCAGGTGCTCGATGGTGCGGGGGCCGATGATCGCGCTGGTCACGGCCGGGTGCGCGGTGACGAACCCGAGGGCGAGCTGGATCAGGGTGAGCCCCGCCTCGTCGGCGACGGTGGCGAGTTGCTCGACGGCGTCGAGCCGCGCCTGGTTGGCCGGGACGCTGAGGTCGAAGCGGGCGGGCAGGAGCGCCGAGCGGCTGGTGGTGATCTCCCGGCCGGCGCGGATCGCACCGGAGAGCCAGCCCGAGGCGAGCGGGCTCCAGGCGAGCACGCCGAGCCCGTACTGCTCGGTCACGGGCAGGACGTGGGCCTCGATCCCCCGTTGCAGGATCGAGTAGCTGGGCTGCTCGGTGACGTAGCGGCTCAGGTGGTGCTCCCACGCGGCCCACTCGGCCTGCACGATGCGGTACGCGGGGAAGGTCGAGGAGCCGAAGTAGCGGATCTTTCCGGCCCGTTGCAGGTCGGTCAGCGCCGACAGGGTCTCCTCGTCGCTGGTGGTCGGGTCCCACCGGTGGATCTGGTAGAGGTCGACGTGGTCGACGCCGAGGCGGCGCAGGCTGTTGTCCAACTCGGTGACCAGCCAGCGGCGCGAGGCGCCCCGCTGATTGCGCTCGTCGCCCATCGGCATGCCGGCCTTCGTGGCCAGCACGATGTCGTCGCGACGGCCGGCGATGGCCTTGCCGACCAGTTGCTCCGACTCGCCCTGGCTGTACATGTCGGCGGTGTCGATCAGGTTGATTCCGGCCTCCAGCGCGGCGTCGACGATCGCCGTCGCCTCGCCCTGGGTGGTGTGCCCCAGCTTGCCGAAGTTCATCGCGCCGAGCACGAGGGTGCTGACCTGGACGCCGGTGCGCCCCAGGGTGCGGTACTGCATGGCTGTTCCTCCACGGGAAGGGTGAGGTGACACTGGCCCACTCGCTCTGGCATCCTGAGTAAGTGGAACCACGTTCCGCTAAGAACGATACGGAACAGCGTTCCGTTTGCCAAGTGACGGAGGTAACGGCGCGATGGCCGACATCGACAGCGAATCGGGGAGGTCGACCCCGCGGAAGCGGGCCGACGCCCGGCGCAACGAGGCGACACTGCTGGACGCCGCCGCCACGGCCTTCGTCATCTCGGGCGTGGACGCGCCCGTACGCGACATCGCCGCCCGGGCCGGCGTCGGCGTCGGCACCATCTACCGCCACTTCCCGACCCGCGCCGACCTCATCGTCGCCGTCTACCGGCACCAGGTCGAGGCGTGCGCGCAGGCGGGCCCGACGCTGCTGGCCGACAGCAGCACACCGCACGCCGCCCTCGCCCAGTGGATCAACCTCTTCGTCGACTTCCTGGTCACCAAGCACGGCCTCGCCGAGGCGCTACAGTCCGACAACGCGGCCTTCGAGACGCTGCACGCCTACTTCCTGGACCGCCTCGTGCCGGTGTGCGCCCAACTACTCGACGCCGCTGCCGCGGCCGGCGAGATCCGCACCGACGTGACGGCCTTCGAGTTGCTGCGCGGGGTCGGCAATCTCTGCATCGGAGCCGGCGCACCCCGCTACGACGCGCGTCGCATGGTCGAACTCCTCGTCGCGGGGCTGCGCCACCACCAGGGCGGCGGGCCGCGATAGTTTGTTGATCATGGCGGACTGGGAGCGCGCACCCGGGTCAATCACCGCCGAGGTCCCGACAGTGTCAATGTAACGTTGACAGATGACGTCGGAGCTGGCCCGGTTGACGGAGGTCCGCGCTACCCGCGCCCGCCTGGACGAGCAGGAGCTGGAGATCATCGACCGCGCGCGCCACGACGGTGCGACGTGGGCCGAGATCGCGACGGCACTCGGCCTCGGCAGCCGGCAGGCCGCCGAGCAGCGTCGGCAACGGCTGGCGGCGGCGCGGTGGTCGCGGCGGCGGCAGCTCGACCTCCGGATGCCTCCGCAGATCGCGGCGCTGCGGGCGGCGGTGGCCGACCTCGCCCGGTGGATCGGCGCCGATCAGCGGTGGGACAGCCGATTTCGTCGAGCGGCGCTCGTGCGGAGCACTGTGGACGCCGTGTTGGATGCCACCCCGGGCTCGTTGCACGCGTTGGCAGGGCTCCTCGCCACCGATCTCGCCGAAGCGGGTGAGCGACTGCCCGCGCCCGCTCGGACGGCAGCCACGAAGATCGACGCCGCCTTGTCAATGAACCGTTGACAGATTGCAGCGGCATTGCCTGCACATCGCTCAAGCTTGAGGATATGAGTCACATCGACTCAACTCGGAGTGCTCATGCGTCGCAACGCGGGCCTGTTCGTGGCGATCTCCCTGCTGTCCGGCTTCGGCAGCAGCACCATGTCCCTGGTCGCCGGCATCTGGATCCTGGACCTCACCGGCTCCACCAGCCTCGCCGCCCTCGCCGGGCTCTGCGTCTACGCCCCGGTGCTCGCCGGCCCATGGCTGGGCGGTCTGCTCGACCGGGCACCCCGGCGGCCGCTGGTCATCGCCGTCAACCTCACGCTGGCAGCCGCCCTGCTGGCGCTGCTCGCGGTGCGCGGGCCGGGACAGACCTGGCTCATTTTCGCCGTCTCGTGCGCCTACGGCGTCAGCTACGTGCTGATCGACGCCGGCGAGACGGCGCTGCTGCCGTCGGCACTCGCGCCGACCGAACTCGGCGACGTCAACGGGTGGCGCTCGAGCGCACAGGAAGGGATGAAGCTCGTCGCTCCCCTGGCCGGGGCCGGCCTCTACGTTTGGCGGGGCGGCCACGCGGTCGCCGTCCTCAGTGCGGCCATGCCGGTGCTGGTCGCCACCCTGTACGCGCTCCTTCGCCTGAACCGGACGCCGACCGACCGGCCCACCGAACGCGACGACGGCCCGCGTACCGGATCGGTGGTCCTGTTCGGACGGCCAGCGACACGTCTGCCGGTCGTGCTCGCTGCGGTGTCGATCGCCATGTCCGGCTTCACGACGGCGGGAATCTACGCGATCGTCGTGACCGAGCTGCGCCTGCCGACGACGTTCCTGGGTGTGCTGGCCAGCGCGCAGGGCGCCGGCTCCATTCTCGGTGGCCTGATCGTCGGCCGGCTCATCGCGGCGCGAGGTCCCGTTGCCGTCGGTGTCGCCGGAACGGCGCTGTTCACGGTCGGCTGCCTGGCGCGCTGCCTGCCGTGGTGGCCGGCGACTGTCGTCGGGGCGGTGGTGGCCGGCATCGGGCTGCCCTGGACCCTGGTCGCGGCGGTGACCGCCGTGCAGACCCACACGCCGTCGGCGCTGCTGGGACGGGTCTCCGCGACGGCCAACACCGCGATGTTCGGACCGCTCGTCGTCGCGATCCCGCTCGGCTCCGCGGCCGTCCACCTCGGCGCCCGCCCGCCGCTCATGGCAGCCGCGGCGATCTGCCTGACCGCCGTGGTGGTGGCCACGTTCCGCCGCCGGCCGACGCCGTACGACGAGACGCCGACCGCACTCTCGCCGCTCCGAACGGCGGGAACGGGTCCGCCGAGCCGCTGACCGGGTTCACCCGCGCGGGTGCGGTGAGGGCGCGGCGCAACGAATTGGACGTCACCGCGGCAAGGGTACGACCACCGCGCGCGCCCGGTCCCTCTCGCGGGGCATCCAGAGCTGGTTCGCCTTGGCTACGCTCCCCCACACCAGCGAAGGGGTCCACCGGTGAGAATTCGACGACGGCAGGTCGCGATGATCCTGCTCGGCGCGGCGCTGTTCGGCACGGCCGGCCTGAGCCTCGGCTCCTGGTACGCCGGCCGCGGCACCGCGCCAGTCAACTCCGACCAGGCACAGACCATGGCGGCGGAGTTGCTTCCCGGCACCGAACCATTCGGCTCGAGCGTCGGCCGCAACTACCTCTACGGTGTCCTGGCCCCCGACGACTTCGGCTCGCCGTTCGTGGAATTCCACTACGACGAGGCTGCCGACTGCACGCACTCCGAGTCGGTACAGCGCAACGCCACCGCACTGGGTTGGCAGGGCAGCCATCGGGTCACGGGCACGCCATGCGATGGCTGGCGGGCCGAACGGGATGGGCTGACGGCCACGTTCACGCAGGTGGACCGCGGGGCGGTCCTGAGGTTTGCGCCAGCCGCGCCCGACGGCTACGTCACTGTCACCCTCGCTGCCGCCGTCCTGGGTGCCGCGGCCGGGGCGGCGCTGTTCTGGCTGGCGGGACGGCAACGTCCGCCCGTACCCCGACTGGTTGGCACGCTGGTGACGATCGTTCTCCTCCCGGGTGTCGTCCTCACCTGGCAGGGCCTGATGGCAAACGGGTTGGCGGAGCCCGCGTGGCCGATCTGGGCGGCCCTCGCTCCCGTACTGGTGCCGCTGGCGCTCGTGCTGCTGCTGGCCGGGCTGATCTTCTACGTGGGTCGGCGGGAGCCGAGCCGGGTTTCCGGCCCAAGCACGAGCCAACCCTGAACCGTCCGCCTGGATACTGTCTAGTCATGCCGCTCAGTCCGGACGAAGTCGAGGTGTTCGAGCACTCCAGGGCGCGCCTGGAGGCAATCGCCTATCGCCTGCTGGGCTCGGCCAGCGACGCGGAGGACGCCGTCCAGGACACCTTCCTCCGCTGGCAGGGCGCCGACCGGGAGCACGTCGAGACGCCCGAGGCGTGGCTGACGAAGGTCCTCACCAACGTGTGCCTCAACCAGCTGACCTCCGCGCGGGCCCGGCGGGAGACCTATGTGGGCACGTGGCTGCCCGAGCCGGTCCTCGCCGGGGACCGGATGCTCGGCCCGCTCGACACCGCCGAGCAGCGCGAGTCGGTCTCGATGGCGGTGCTCACCCTGCTGGAGCGGTTGTCGCCCAACGAACGCGCGGTGTACGTGCTGCGGGAGGCCTTCGGCTACTCGCACGGTGAGATCGCCGAGATCCTCGGCCTCACCGAGTCGAACTGCCAGCAGACCTACCGGCGTGCCAAGCAGCACGTCACCGCCGAACGGGCCCGCGCGGAGGTTGACCTGACCACCGCCCGGAAGATCGTCGCCGAGTTCCTCACGGCCGCCAACAACGGCGAGATTCAGCGGCTCGTGCAGTTGCTGACCGACGACGCGACGAGCACCGCCGACGGCGGCGGCAAGATCCCGGCCCGGTCCGCGCCCATCGTCGGCGCACTGGCGGTGGCGAAGTTCCTGCGTAGCCTGTTCAAGCCCACCGACGTCAAACGGGACCTGGTCGGTGGCAGCCCAGCCATGCACGTCACCACCGCCAACGGCGCTCCGGCGGTGGTGGTCGTGATCGACGACCGGGTCATCGGCGTGATGTCAGTGGAGGTGACGCCCGAGGGTGTCACGGCCATCCACAACCAGGTCAACCCCGACAAGCTCGTCCGCGCCACCCGGCAGTGGTCCGCCTCGGAGCACGAGGAGCCCACCCTCCACGTCTGGTGATCCAGCTCATAGCCGGCTCCTGTCAGGAATCGCGTCGCTGTCCGGTTCAGGAAGCGACCACCACCGAGACAGGAGTGCCACCATGAAGCACCGCATCGTCGTCCTCGGAGCCGGCTACGCAGGCGCCATCGTCGCCGGGCGCCTCGCCAGGCGGCTGCACCCGGACGACACCGAGATCACCGTCGTCAACGCCGAGGCCGATTTCGTCGAGCGGGTCCGCATGCACCAACTCGCCGTCGGGCAGGACCTCAAACGCCTCCCGCTGAGCGACGTCTACGCCGGCACCGGCGTCAAGCCTCGGCTGGCGCGGGTCACCGCCGTCGACGCCGATCTCAGGACCGTCGCGCTCGCCGACGACAACGGCACCGACGAGATCGCCTACGACACGCTCGTCTACGCCCTCGGCAGCGCTACCGCGGACCAGGGCGTTCCCGGGGTAGCCGAGCACGCGTACGACATCGCCGGCAGGTCGACGGCGCTGCGGTTGCGCGACCGCCTCGCCCACCTCGCGGCCGGCGGGACCGTGCTCGTCGTCGGCGGGGGCCTCACCGGCCTCGAAGCGGTCACCGAGATCGCGGAGGCCCGGCCGGACCTCGATGTCGCGCTCGCCGCCCGCGGCGGTCTCGGCGACTGGCTCAACGTCAAGGCGCAGCAGCACCTGCGCGGCGTCTGTGATCGGCTCGGCATCACCGTCCACGAGCACACCGACATCGCGCGGGTCGAGGCGGCCGGTGCGGTCACCCGTGACGGTCGGGAGATCCCGGCCCAGGTGACCGTGTGGACGACCGGCTTCGCCGTCCACCCCATCGCCGCCGCCACGACCCTGGCGGTCGCGGACACCGGACAGATCATCGTCGACGCCAGCATGCGGGCGGTCTCACACCCCGAGGTGTACGCGGTGGGCGACGCCGCGATCGCCGCAGGACCGGGCGGCAAGCCACTGCGGATGTCCTGCGCCTCGGGCATCCCGATGGCCTGGCAGGCCGCCGACGCCATCGCCGCACGCCTGACCGGTCGGGCGAAGTTCCCCAAGGCCCCGCTGCGCTACTTCAACCAGTGCATCAGCCTCGGCCGCCGTGACGGCATCATCCAGTACGTGACCGCCGACGACCGGGCCAAGCCGTCCCTCCTCACCGGGAAGTTGGCGGCCCGCTACAAGGAGCTCGCCTGCGCGGGCGGGGCCTGGAACATCGCGCACCCGATCCTGTACCCGGTCCGCCGCCACCGCATCGTCCCGACCCGAACGGCGGTCCGCGCGGCCGCTTCCTGAGTGGCGTGTAGGCGGGACGGCTGTTCGTCAGCCAGCACTGCCTCGTCGATCTGACCCCGCTCCCGCGATCTTGCAGTTTCTGTCCCGATCTAAGGTGCATATACACCTAAGTCAACAACAGAAGCTGCAAGATCGGCGCGGTCCTCTTGCTCGACACAGACGAGCGAGGCGGCAGAAGTCCGCCCGCGCGGCGCTCACGCTGTCTGCGTCTGCTCGACCAGGTGGACCAGCATCAGCGCCGTTACCTTGTCGGGCTGCACGAGAGCGGTGCGGATCAGGTACGTGCCACGAGCCAGGTCCACCGTGAGATGGGTGGTGTGCTCCAGCCCGTCGCCGGTGTAGCCGGAGTCGAACAACTCGGCTGGCCCGCTGGTCGTCCACGTACCCGCGTCTTCCCAGCGGGCGATCTTGACCGCTCGGGGGATGAGGCGGACGACGTCCGCCTCGGAGGCGGCGTAGAGCCACCGCACGAAGATCCGCCGGTCCGGGAGGTACGTGGTGGAAGCCGGCTCGTCGGCCAGAACGAGCGCCTGGCCGGTGCCGACGTCGAGCACGCCCACGTAACCGTCGACCCGGCAGGCCCGGTCGTAGTCACCCCAGGAATCATCGTCGTCGACCGACGCGCCCTTCCACTCGCCGAGTGCCGTCGTCGGCACGACGATGAGCGGCCCGCCGCCCGAATCGACCCACTGCAGCAGGCTGACCGGCGTGCGCGTACGAGCAAGGACGCCGGCCAGGTCGGTCATGTCGGTCACTATCGCGTCGGCACCGGCGGCGGCGAGACGTTCGGCCTTGCCGGGTTTGTTGGCGTACCCGATACAGGCGACACCGGCTGCTCGGGCGGCTGTGACGTCGGTGACCGAGTCACCGACCAGAACAGCGGCATCGGCTGCGACCTTCAGCTCTTGCAGGGCCTGCACAACGGGCGCCGGGTTGGGCTTCAGCAGATCGGGGTGCTCGCCTCGGCCGATGACGGCGGCGAAGTAGCGGGCCCGGTCGCGGCGCCCGAGGTAGGCGCCGATGGCGGCTGCGGAGTTGTTGCTGACGATGGCGAGGGGGCGCCCGGTCGCCAGGCATGCCGCGACCAGGTCGAAGGCTCCGATCGTGGTCTCCGCGGACGCCGCCGCCTCGACCTCCGCCGCTGCCAGGGCCGCACCGACGACACCCACCAACTCGGGCGCGAACACGGCGGTCGCGCGGAACAGCTCCAGCGGATCGTCCCCGTCGCGCAGCTCGTCGGGCAGGACGACACCCCGGCTGAGGATCAGCTGACGGAGGTCGGCCGCGATACGCGGCGCGGCCCTGCTGCCGAAGAGGCGGCAGATCGGACCGTCGAAGTCGACGAGTACGACATCGGCCCGCTCGGCGAGCCGGTCGAGTGGCCGTTCTGCCTCGCTCGTCACCATGCGCTCCCGCAGGCCGTCTTCGCCGTCACGGCTGTCGATCCTAGAGGCCGACGTGGGCCGAAGCCGTCCTCGGACGGCTCGGCCCGCCTGCCGCTGCGTCAGGGTGTCACCCGGGTGGCCGGGCTGTCGCCGGGCAGACCTCCCGCGCTGCTGTCGGTCTCCACGGGCGACCCGTCGGACCCGGCCTGGCGCTCGGCCTGCCAGACGGCGTGCCCCTTGAGCAGGTATCCGATCCAGTAGATCGCGAAGAGGATCAGGAAGCAGGCGAAGAACACTCCCGAGACGATGCTCGCGAGAACGAACCCTTCCCCGCCGTCGGCCATTCCGCGCGCCGCGAAGCCAACGAGGCCGAGGAAGAAGAAGATGACCATGTAGAGCGGCAGGGTTGAACTGTCTGCCGGGTGAGGCGCGCGAGTCGACCACGGAACGCGAGGCTCATTGCTGATCACCTGCCGAGTATGAACCGGCTCGCTCAAGCGCGGGATCCCGCTCCGCTCGACCGGGGAGGTCGATGCGGAGCGGGACCGTCGACGCGGCTACCCGTCAGAACCCGCCCCATTTTTTGGCCGAGCATTTCCAGGTCTTCCCACCATCCTGCGAGACGCAGAAGACGAGGATCTTGCCGAGGATCGGAAGGTTGAGGCTGAAGAGGTGGCCCTTGGTCTTCGCGTACACAACGCCGGACTTCTCGGCGATGTCGGCCAGCGCCCACCCGGGGTCCGGTCCGTCCAGTGTCGCCACCCGGCGCATCGACTCGATGTCCCTGCCGTCGAGGAGCGTCTTGATCTCGTCCGCCGAGGGCTCACGCTCGCCGATCAGCGTCTCCACCGTGTACGGGCCGTCGACGGCGACGCCATTGGCCTTCTCGAAGGCAGCCTTCGTTTCGCCCACCGTGGTGCCGCCATCAAGGTCGAGGGTGAGGACCAGTTCGCCCGTTCGGCGCGACAACAGGCATTCCCAGATCGTCTTGCCCGACGCGACGCACATGGTCAGGCACCACTCCCGGCCGTCGGGGGTGGACGAGGCGAAGAGCAGGGACGTGGCCGTCCCGCTGTCGCCGCTGCCGTCGTACGTGCCGTCGGCGAGGTCGGCCATGGTCGTGCCGAGGACGTCCCGGCTGCCCGGAATCGTGCCGACGACCTTGACACCGTCGACCTCCTTACCTGCGGCGAGCGCTGCGAGTTGGTCGCCGGTGAGGTTCCGCCCGCCGGTGTCGACGGCCAGCACCCTGTCCAGGTCGCCGACGGGTCGGCCGGTCAGGTCCTCGAACTGTTGAAGCATCGTGCCCGGGGCACCGGGGTGGTCGGTGATCGTCGTCCGGGCCTCCCCCTCGGCGGCCTGCGACGGGGCGTACGAAGCGGTCAGCCCGACGATCAGGGCGGTCGTGACGATGGCGGCGCGCCTGGTGATGTCCCGCAGAGTTGTCATCCTGTCCTCATCTCGTGATCGGTGTCGGCGGGGTGGGACGGGCTACCAGCGACACGTGACGATGTCGCCGAAGTCGTTGGGGGACCCCACGTCACAGTGGTCGTCGATCCACTCACCGATCTCGCCGATCGTGTCCACGATCCAGGCAAAGAACGACTTAATCGCGCCCCAGAGGCTGAAGTAGACGACTGTCGTCTCAGGGGTTCCGCCAGCCTCGTCGATGACGTCCTTCGTCGACATGGCGGCATTCGGCTTCTCGATGATGTCCAGCACCCGTACCCCGGTGTCGTCCTTGCCGGCGAGCAGCGCCTCGACCTGCTCCGGGGTCCGCTCCTTGCCGTCGTCGACGGCCACGATCGCGCGGTCGATCAGCACCTCACGGCTGCCGCTGATGGCTTGGGCGATGCCTGTCATCTCGCCGACCGTGAGGTCGTTGCCGAGCGCGGGGCCGGTGAACCGCCGGACCGAGGCGTCACCCGCCGGGTCGATCCGGATCTCGTCGGCCGTGATCAGGTCGTCCGCTCCGAACGGCGCCCAGGCGAACGTCCACTGCCCGGCGACGCAGCGGAACTGGCCGTACTCCCGGCCCTCGGACGCGGTCTCGGTGCGGAGTATCTTGCCGCGCTCGTCGACGTGCTGGACCACGCAGTCGGCGCCCTTCTGCGGCGGCTTGTCGGTGTGGGCCACGGCGGCGGAGGACATGGCCAGCACCGTCCCGCTGACCACCCCGATCACCGCGAGGCGGTGTGCCAAACGACTCATCGAACGCTCCATTCCTGGTGCGGAAGAAACTGATGTCCGAAGAGTGGCTTGGCGCGCTGAAGCGGCCCGGAAACGGCGCTGAAAGCGGGGTACGTCAGTGCAGCCGCGTGGCGTCGAGCTGGTCGAGGTCGGCGCGGATCGAGTCGGCGTCGGTGTCGCCGAGCTCGTCGAGGATGGTCAGGGCTCGGTGCCACGTGGCACGGGTGGCGGGGATGTCGCCGAGCGCCCGGTGGCTGCCGCCGAGGTTGACGTACGTGCTGGCTTCGGCGTACCGGTCGTTGACCTGCGTGAAGAGTTCGAGGGCGTGCTCGTAGCAGGCGATGGCGCGCCGGTCGTCCCCGAGCTGGTGGTGGGCGTGGCCGAGGCTGTCCCAGGTGTCGGCCTGCCCCTGGACGTCGTCCACCTCCTGCAACATCCGCAGCGCCTCGCCGCACGATTCAAGCGCGTGGTGGTAGTTGCCGAGCAGCGCCTCCTGCCAACCGACCGCGTTGAGGGTGTACCCCTGCCCGGCCCGGTTCCCGGTCCCCCGGAACAGGGTCAGCGCCTGCCGGGAATGGCGCAGCGCCTGCTGGTGCTGCCCCTGCCGCTCGGCCAGTTGACCAAGGTTGAGGCAGGTGTGCGCCCGTCCGGCGTCGTCACCGACGTCGGTGAACAGGTCGAGTGCGCGCCGCAGGTGGTCGTCGGCCTCGTCGTACCGTCGGAGCCGGGAGCAGGCGAGACCGAGGCTGCGGTGCGCGTGGCCCTGCCCCGCCTGATCCCCGATGCGGGACGCGGCGGCCAGAGCGATCTGTTGCGTGCCGAGCCAGTCCTGCCAGTGCCCCTGCCGGTGCAGGAAGCCGGCCATGGCCCAGGCGAGCCGCCAGGCGTGTCCCTCGAACCCGGACCGTGCCGCGAGCGGTACCGCGGCGAGCAGGACGGGGACCTCGGTGGTGAACCACGCCGCGGCGGCAGACCGGCTCCTGGGGCGCTCCGGCGTCACGCCCGCCCGGGGTGGCGGGAGGCTGATCGCGCTGAAGTGCGGGTGCAGCGCCAGGTCGGCGGCGTGGGCGGTGTGCAGGCAGTGGTCGAGCAGCCGGTGCACGGCGTCCCGACGCTCGGCCGGCGGCTCGGCCTCGTCGGCGAGGCTGGCGGCGTACGCGCGCAGCAGGTCGTGGAACGCGTAGCGCCCGTACGTGTGCTCGGTGAAGAGGTTCGCCCGGGTCAGCTCGGTGAGCAGGGGGCCGGTCGCCGGCCCGTCGACGCCGGCCAGGCTGGCCACGGCCGGGGCGGAGACGTCCGGGCCGGGATGCAGGCTCAGCAGCCGGAACAGCCGGGCCGCGGGTGGGCTGAGCGTCCGACACGACCAGGAGAAGACCGCTCGTACGTCGGTGGCCTCGTCGCCTGCGCGGAAGGCGTTCAGGTCGCCCAGTTCGCCGGCGACGGCCGCCAACGAGAAGTGCCGGTTGGTGGCGGCTCTGGCGGCAACGATGGCCAGGGCGATGGGTAGCCGCGCGCACCGCTCGGCGATGGTGTCGGCTGCGGCGGGTTCGGCGGCGACCTGGCGCCCCCCGAGCCGGCGGACCAGCATGTCGCGGGCTTCGCCGGGGCTCAGCAGGTCGAGGGCCACCGGTTGGGCGCTTTCGGTGACGACCAGCGGAATGAGCTGGTCGCGGCTGGTGACGATGGCGAGGCAGTCCGGTGAGCCGGGCAGCAGCGGCCGGACCTGTTCCGCGTCGCGGGCGTTGTCCAGCACCACCAGCAGTTTCTTGCCCGCCACCGTCGTGCGGTACAAGCTCACCATCGCGTCCGGGTCGCGGGGCATCCGGGCGACCGGAACGCCGAGCGCCTCCAGGAAGCCGTGCAGCGCTCGCGCCGGTTCGGTCGGTGTGGCCGCCGGGTCGAAGCCGCGCAGGTTGACGTAGAGCTGCCCGTCGGGGAAGCGTTCGGCCGCGCGGTGCGCCCAGTGCACGGCGAGGGCGGTCTTGCCGACGCCGGCGGTCCCGGACACCACGACGGCGCCGCCCCGGTCGACCAGCGCGTCGAGGGCCGCCAGCTCCGCGTCGCGTCCGGTGAACGTGGGTACGGGGGGAGGCAGCTGCGCCGCGACCCGCGTTGGTGCCGCCGCGGCCGGTGCGGCGATAGCGGTGTCCTGGCGCAGGATGGCGCACTCCAGGTCGCGTAGCCGCGGACCCGGGTCGAGGCCGAGGTTCTCCCGCAGGTTGTCGCGCAGCCGCCGGTACGTGGCGACCGCCTCCCCCTGTCGGCCGTCGCGGTACAGGGCGAGCATCAGCTGCGCGTGCAGGTGCTCGTCGAAGGGGTGCTGTCGGACGAGCCGTTCCAACCCGGGGACGAGGCCGGCGTGCTCACCGACGGACAGCCGGGCCTCGGCGAGCGATCGTTCGGCCTCCAACCGTAGGCGTGCCAGGTGTTCCGCCTGCTCCTCGAGCCAGGCCGACCCGGCCACGTCGGCCAGCGGTGGACCTCGCCACAGTGCGACCGCGGCCGTCAGGTGCCGCACCTGCTCGTTGCGGTCCGTCGAGCGCCGGGCCAGCTCGATGAGGCGCTCGGCGGCCTGTACGTCGGTGGAGTCCGGCCCGGTGTCGAGCAGATATCCGGGCTGGCGCGCCACGATCGACCCGGGCTCGCCGAGCACCCCGCGTAGGTAGGAGACGTGGCGTTGCAACGTGTTCGCCGCGGTGGCTGGTAGCTGGTCGCCCCAGACCACGTCGATGAGCCGGTCGACACTGACGACACGCCCCGCGTGCAGCGCCAACGTGGCCAGAACCGCCTTGCGGCGCACGCCGTTCACCGCCTGTGGACTGCCGGCGACGACCACCTCCACCGGCCCGAGCAGCCTGACGCGCACTCCCGTACCAACCATCGAAATCACCGAATCAGGCTAAATCTCCAGCCCGGCATGCTCGTTCTGTTCGTCGCGCACTGGACAAGATCCAGCGGCCCAATGGGGCTGTCGGCACTTTCAATACCCCCAGGGGGTAGCTACGCTGTGGCCATGCGCGAACGGGTGATCCTCGTCGTCGGATACGACGGGGCGGAGCTGCTCGACATCGCCTGCGTCACGTCCAGTCTCGACATCGCCAACCGGATCGGCGCCGCGCCGCCGTACCGGATCGTCCTGGCCACCCCCGGTCAGCGGGAGATCACCTGCGACTCCGGCCTGCGGCTGGCGGGCGAGGCGAGCCTGGAACGGTTCACCGGGCCCGTGCACACGCTGCTGGTGACCGGCGGCCGTGGGCATGAGCAGGCGGCGGCGAGCCCGCACCTCGTCGGCCACGTCCGGCGGCTGGCCGGTCTCGCGGAACGGGTCGCGTCGGTCTGCACCGGGTCGACTGTGCTGGCCGAGGCCGGCCTGCTCAACGGCCGGCGGGCCACCACACACTGGATGTACGCCCACAAGCTGGCGGAGCGGTTTCCCGACGTACGGGTCGACGCCGAACCGATCTACGTCCGGGACGGCCACCTCGCGACCTCGGGTGGCATGACGAGCGCCCTGGACCTGACCCTCGCCTTCATCGAGGAGGATCACGGCGCTGCCCTGGCCAGGGGCGTGGCGATGGGCACCGTGGCGTACCTGCACCGGCCCGGCGGGCAGGCCCAGATGAGCATGTTCCTGGCCCGCCGGACCACCGACGACGTCATGGTCCGCGACATCAGCGACCACATCGTCAGCCACCTCGCCGACGACCTGAGCACTGCGGCGTTGGCCCGGCTCACCGGCGTCAGCGAGCGTCACCTGTCCCGACTGTTCGTCGAGCATCTGGGGCAGACGCCGGGGCGCTACGTGCGCCGGGTACGAACCGAGGCCGCCGCGCAACTGCTGGCCTCGACCGCTCTACCGCTGGTGGCCGTGGCACGACGGTGCGGATTCGGCTCGCCGGAGTCACTGCGGCAGGCGATCGTCGACCGGTACGCGATGCCCCCCGCCCGCTACCGGGCGGCGCAGGCGGCGCCCACGGGTTGATGCCAGGGCTTCGGCCCAGCGTCCCAGCGATTCGGACACGATCGATCCCGAAGCGGCGCCGACCGTGGCGACGTCGGCATGATCCTGGTCATGACCGAGCAGTCGTCAAGGCGCCGGCCGGGACTGGCCGACCGGTGGCCGATCGCGGTCGCACTCGCCGTCGTCGCGGGCGCGGTCACGGTGATCGGCCTGGTGAACGAGCAGGCGGAACTGTTCGGGCCGGCGGTGGCCACCATGGCTGGCATCTACCTCATGGCGTACGCCCTCGGCCGGCCGTGGACCGCGTGGCTGGCATTCGTCATCCTGAGCGTCGTGGTTACCGGCCTGCACCTGCTGGCACGGCTGCTCGCGCTGCCGGTCGATCCGGCGGTCGGGATGACGCTGCTGCTGGTGCCTTTGTGGGTCTGGGCGGCAACTCGACGTCGGTCCAGCCCGACCCGGACGTTCTCGGTGCAGACCGCCGGCATGATGGTGTTCGGCGCGATCACTCTGCTGACCGCGACGACGCAACCGCAGGTGGGGACCGCCGTGGCGGGTGTCGGGTTCCTGGCACACGGCATCTGGGACGCCTACCACTACCGCGTCAACCTCGTGGTGACTCGCTCGTGGGCGCAATTCTGCGCGATCGTCGACGTCGGCGTGGGCATCGCACTGATCATCGCGGCCATAGGCTGACTACCCGGCACACACCGACGCCAATGGAGAATCCGCAATGAACACACGTAACGGCAGGGTGATCGCCGACCAGACCATCTCCGCCGACGGGTACTCGGCCGGGCTCAACCAGAGCGAGGATCGCCCGTTCGGCGACGACGGCGGTGACGGCTGGGGCCGTGGGCTGCACGCCTGGATGTTCGACGCCGCCGAGGAGAACCAGGCCGAACTCGCCCTGAGCGACGCCGCCTCAGCGGTTATCATGGGCCGCAACATGTTCGGCCCGGTGCGTGGCGAGTGGGATCGGCAGTGGAACGGCTGGTGGGGTGACGACCCACCGTTCCACAAGCCGGTGTTCGTGCTCACCCACCACGCGCGGGAGCCGCAGCCGATGGAGGGCGGCACCACCTTCCACTTCGTCACCGACGGGATCGAGTCGGCACTCGCGCGGGCCCGCGCGGCCGCCGGTGGCGGCGACATCTTGATCCACGGCGGCTCGACCACCATCAACCAGTACCTCGCCGCCGGTCTGGTCGACGAACTGCGGCTGCACATAGTGCCGCTCACCCTCGGCGACGGTGTGCGGCTGTTCGACGGCGTCCCACCGCTGAACCTCGAACAGATGACGGCGCGGGCGGCTAGCACGGTCCTGCACGTCACCTACCGCGTGCTCGTCACTCCCTCTCGGTAGCCTGCCCGACGAGCCGGCGGAAAGCCGTAGCGGCAGAGTCGTACGACGGAGGATGCGTTGTCTGCTATCGCCTCACTGACAGTGGTCCCCAGGGACAGCATCACCGAGCTGGCCCGCCTGGCCCGCACATCGCCGTCGTCGTTCCGCACGTACCTGGCCGAACACGGGAGCAAGACGCGGCAGGAGTACGACTGGTCCGGCTACTGCATGCTCTACGTCCTGACCTATCTGGAGGAGCGCGGCATCGACCTGGACCAGTCGGAGTTCAATGCCGAGTCGGAGGCCATCAACAGCGCGTACGGCTTGACCACGCTCATCACTCCAGCACCGGGGTTACTGGATCAGCTCGATCCCGGCGCGCACCGCGCGGAGGACCTGGTCGCCCACTTCGAGGAGATGGGGGTGGACTTCGAGGAAAGCGGCGCGGCCGGTCTGGACACGCTGAGGCTGTTGCGCGACACCGTCACCGAAATCCGCGACGACCAGGTGTTGCTGCTCAACATCGGCTGAGGCCGACTCATCCAGGCGGCGTCACCACAGCGCGAATCGGTTGGCGGGGCCTGGCCGTGGTGTGGCAAGGTGCTCGTCATGACTCAGCCCCGAAAGGTCCATGGCGCGTAGGTCACCCGGTGCGCTGCGCGCACTGTTCAAGTCGGCCGGGCGGAATGCGGGCAAGCTCCGCCCCATCGATGGTCTGTCGAACGGCGCGAACGCGGCGATCGCCAGGCTCGAAGGCACCCATCCGGGTTTCGTTCCAGTAGCGACAGCGCTGGCCGGTTACCGTCGCGCCATTCGACGCTCGGGACGGTGGCTGGATCTAGGGGATGACTGTCCCTGTCCGGGTTGCGATGTGTTGTACCAGCGAGACGTCCTGGGCGACGCGATGCGCCGACTGCCAACGGCCGCCTCCCGCGAGTTGCGGCGTGTCGTCGACCCGTTGGACGACGAGTTTCTCCGGAAGACGCTGCCCGACCCCCGAGCTGCCGAGCCGAGTCCGTGGCACGCGCAGGCGTGGTGGCGGCAACGGATCAGGGAACGGTGACGGCCGCGGCACCGGAAGGCTCGTGGATGACCACCGTGGGCAGCCCTGCCCGCGGTGCGTGACCGGGTGCTCTCACAGTGGGGGAGGCTCATGCGCTGGTTCCGCGCGGCGCGCGGCGCCTCCACGACGAGCGCGACCAGATCCAGCAACCCGATCGGTGCGGAACGAGATCCGAAGCGGGCAGTCACCTTCAGCGACGCGGTCATTGCCATCGCCGTCACCCTGCTCGTCCTGGAGATCCAGCCGCCGGAGGACACCGAGCACCTGCTCCGCGGTCTCATCGAACTGTGGCCCTCATACGTGGCGTACGCCATCACCTTTCTGCTGATCGGGCAGATGTGGGTGAACCACCACGTCATGTTCGACCACATCCGCTCCGCCGACCGCATGCTGCTCCTGCTCAACACCCTGCTGCTGATGGTGATCGCGTTCCTGCCGTTCGCCTCGTCCCTCCTGGCCCACGCGTTCGAGTCCGGCCACGGCAAGCGCACCGCGCTCATCTTCTACGGGGCCACCTACGTGGTGGCCGCCATCCTCTTCAACGTGATCTGGGAGTACGCCAGGCACGGCCGTCGCCTGCTGACCTCCACCACCGACAACGACACCGCCCGGGCGATCAGCAGACGCTTCCGCCCCGCGCCGTTATGGATCGCCGTCGGGACCGCACTGGGCGCACTTCATCCGGTCGTGGGCCTCGTAGTGGTCATCGCGTTCATCCCCTTCTACTGGCTGCCGATCAAAGGCGAGGTCGGCAGCATTCAACGCACCCGCGCGCAGAGTCAGGGTGGCTCGTAGACCGACCTTCTCTTTCCCTGCCGGTTCGGGCACCGTTAGCCCGTGAGTGAGTACACCGCAGCGAACATCACGGTCCTGGACTTCGACGAGTCGGTCCGCCGTCGGCCAGGCATGTACTTCGGGGCCGATGCGCACCTGGCGACCAGCGTCTTGACCGCAGTCGTCATAGCCTCACTCCACCCGGGCCCGAGAGTCGCGCCCACCGGTCCACCCGAGGTCACCGCGGAGATCCTCGACGACCTCGCCTTGTCGATAATCGACAACTGGCCGACCGGCCCGGACGGCTCAACCGCCGGCTACTACGGATCCCTCCTGACCTCCTACCGCTGGGTCCAGGCCGCAGCCGCCGCTGTGAGCACCCACTCCGTGATCGAGACCTGGCAGGCAGGCCACGCCCAGCATCAGGACCTCGCCGGCTTACGCCCCGCCGGTCCAGTCCACGATTTCGACGCACCAGGTGGCACCGGCACCAAACTGACTATCACCCCGACCCGTCCTACTTCGCGCCGTCCACCCTCAACGCCCCCGCCCTCGACCTCCACGCCGAAGGCTGCTGCGACCTCCCCTGGCCAGTTCCACCTATGCGACAGCCGCCCCACCGGATCCTGGCTGGGGCGTGGTGGACATCGACCGTTGTAGGGTGCGTGCCGTGGGATACACGGTGATGCCCTCAGGCCGTCTGCACCTCCCGGAGTCGGACGACGCCGCTGCGGTCGCCGCTGTTCAGGCCGCCCTGGCAGGACGAGGCGGCTGGTACGGGCCGGATGAGTTTCCGTCGAATGGCACGCTGGTCGACCTGGCCGATCCGGCCAGGGCCACAATCGTCCGCGACGGAGACTGGATCGAGTTCGGGTACGACGACGAGGGCGACCCCAAGTGGTCGAACCAGACAACGGCCTTCTACGTCGCGATCGCGCCGTTCGTTCGCTCGGGAACCGTCCAGATCGAGGGCGAGGACGGCGCCCGCTGGTCGTACACCTACGCCGATCGGCAGATCAGTCAACAGGGTTGGAATGGTTGGGATGGGTCCATCGAGCCGTTCGGCGAGTATGTGGACCACCCTCCTTTGGACCACCCGTAGGCGCGGCACACGGAGCGGCTGTCGACCCAAGGACCGCGCTGGTAGCTCTCAGTCCTGAGTCCGGTCCTGCGGGATCCGCCCTCAAGCACCGGGCCCAGGTGATCCCAATTTCACCCACAGTAGTCGAGGGGCCATACCGTGGGGCGTGGGGGCGGAGCGAGATCCCCTCGCTCGACGTGCCGGTAGCATGACTTTGGGAAGTTTTAGCAGCTCAAGCACTTGATCATTGATCAAGCAGAATATTGTGGACGGTTAGACATCTACATTCGCCCCTCGCCACGGATAGTAATTAGCTAACCGGGGATGACGAGGGGAAATGATGAACGAAACGCTGGCGACGGCCGTCTCCGATCACGGAGCGTTGGCCTTGGCTCTAGCCATCGCCGGAACGGCGGCAGGGTTGGTACGCGCATACGTTGCGCACCGAACACGTCTGCACGAGGAGCGTGAGGCGTCGACACGAACTGCCGCCCGGGCGACCTGGCTGATCAGGCTGGCGGAGGCTGATCACGACGTCGTGCGGATCGTGGAGCGTGATCGGGACGGGCATCGCGAGGTGGAGCTGGGCAGCCGCGACACGGCGCGGCGCGATGGCACCAGGGAGGCCGCGTGATGGGGGTGGAGGGCACCGCCGCCCTGACACCAGAGCCGGTCGACAGTGAAGCGGCGCGCAGGGCGGAGGCCGCGCGCCTCAAAGCAGAGCACGACAAGGAGTTCGCCGCTTTCGCCGAGGTCAGCTACCACACTGTGGAGCGGATTCTCCGGGCGGCGTGCTGGGACCGCGAGGTGGTTCAGGACGCTCTCAACGAGGCGTACCTGCACGGGCGGGTCCAGTGGTTCAAGATCCGTACCTACACCGAGCCGATCGGCTGGGTGATCATCACGGCTCGAAACAAGATTCGCAAGGAGCTGCACCGACGTCAGCGCGAAGCCGCGGTAGCGCCGGAAGATCTGCCCCCGGCACCGCACACGGACCTCGCCGACGCATGGGAAGCGCAGGAGACGCTGAGGACCTGGTTGCACCACCTGCCGTCGCGGCATGCCGAAGTGTTCCAGATGTCTCGCGAGGGATTCTCCAACCAGGAGATCGCGCGCATCCTCGGGTTGGCCGAAACCAGCATCCGCTCCTACAAGCTCGCTGCCAAGAAGCGCCTGCGTGAGCTGGCCGAGGAGGCCGGCTATACGGACTCGGAGAGCCGCCGGCGGCAGGGAGGCAGCCGTGGACCTCGATGACATTCTCACGTTGGCCGAGACAGGCCAACCCAGTCCTCTGGAACTCGCCCGGGCACGCCGCGTGGCGCGGGCGGCGCAGGGCCAGTACGACCTGTCCGTCGTCGACGGGTACGAGATCATTGTCGATGCCGACCTCGTCGACCCGTTGACCGCGGTTGTCGATGAGGCGACCAGGGTCGCCCGTGCCGCGCAACTGGCGAAGCTCGGCACGGTCACCTGGACGACCGGTGGAGGGAAGTCCGGTGGTTTCGGGCACCTCACCTGGTCGGATGAGATGGCGATGATCTTCGGGCATGCTCCGGGAACGCTGCGCCTCACGCCCGAAAGGCTCGCCAACCTCGTTCATCCCGCAGACGTGGGGACGGTTCGTAAGGTTGTGCGGACGGCATGGGACCGCCGCCGCCCCGACGAGGTCACGTTCAGGGTGATCCAGCCGGGTGGCGCCGTTCGCCACGTTCACTGCCACATCGAGATACTCACCACCGACGGCGCACCATCAGGGATCATCGCCACCGGCGCAGATGCCACCGCACTCGAACTCGCCCGGCAAGAGCGTCGCCGGCTCGCCACTCGAAACGAAATGCTCTGTGCCGACCTGGCCGCGCTGGACATTGTCACCGGGCTGCCGACCCGCAGTTACCTGACCGACGAGGTCGACCGAGCCCGCCGCACCACCGGCGGTGCACTCATCGTCGTAGCAACCGAACCCACCACCCGGCTACCCGATGCGCTCACCGACGAGAACCACGACCAGCTGACGGCAGAGGTCGCACAGCACCTGCGAACGATCGTTGGCGACGAGGTGACCTGCGGTCTGGTCGGACCCGGCCTGTGGGGCGTACTCCTCGCTCCGGCGGAAGAGCACGCGGAAGCTCCGGAGGCGCTGACGGCTCGGATCGTCGACACATTCCGCCGCCACTTGTTCAGCGTTCAGCACAAGACCTTGCGCCTCAACACGTGGGCTGGTCTGGTGCTCTTCGGGACCGGGGTCGTCGCCACCGGATTCGACCTGCTCATCGACGGCGAACACGCAGCCCGCGACGCGCGCCGCAGCGGCATCCCGACGACCGTACTCAACAAGCCGGTGGCGCCCAGGGACCGGATAGACAAATGCCGTTCGCAGGTACGACAGGCAGTGTCTGCCAACAGGTTCGCCCTCTACGCCCAGCCCATCGTCGACCTCCGCCTCAACGAGGTCACTCGCCACGAGATCCTTCTGCGGGTTCGGAACGATACCGGCGAGTCCGTGGCACCGTGGGCATTCCTCGACATGGCGGAGCGCGTCGGCGAAATCCTCACCGTGGACAAGTGGGTCATCGACCATGCCCTCGAACTGATCGGCCGCGGGGCCCAGACCTCCCACTATCAGGTCAACATCTCCGGCAAGTCCCTCGCCGACCCAGGGCTGCTCACCTACGTGACGGAGGCGATCCGCCGACACGGGGTGAAGCCGGAATGCCTGACCTTCGAAATCACCGAAACCACCCTCATCGAGAACCGCAACGAGGCCCTCGCCTTCGCAACGGGTATCAGAGAGATCGGCTGCCACCTCGCGTTGGACGACTTCGGTACGGGATACGGCGCCCTCGCTCACCTGAAATACCTTCCGGTGGATCTGGTCAAGATCGATGGGGTTTTCATCGTCGATCTCTGCCGGTCGCCTGCCGACCAGGCCGTCGTCTCGAAGCTGGTGGAGCTGTGCCACACGCTCGGCATCCGTGTTGCTGCTGAATATGTCCAGGACGAGGAGACGCTCGAGTTTCTGAAGAGGAGTGGAGTCGACTTCGCCCAGGGCTACAAGACCGGACGACCCGAACCGATCGCGGTGAGCCCCGAGAAGCCGGTGCGGACGATCGAACTCGAACTGCGGCTCCCGCCGCAGCAGACCGCCATGGGCTGAGTAGGAGCCAGAGACGTGAGCCAACGCGGCCGCGCCACGGTGCCGTCGATGCGATCACCCGTCACGCATCGGTCCCCGGCGAAGATGGCCGGGCGGTTAGACGTCGAGGTCGATCTGTACGGCCCTACATGGTCGACCTCGACGTTCTGGCGCCGGGTGTGGCCCGCGTCGACGGCGGTCGGACGTCGCCTTCCAGGCCACTGACCTCGGCGATGCCCACCGGCTGATTCAGCTGCTCGTGCAGTTCGCACGCCATCAAGCCCAGCTAAGACGTGAGGCCTGCCTTCGGCCAGTGTTGCCGGGTGGCTAGGCCGATATCGCCAGCAGGCCAGAGCCCAGCCGGAGAGGCTGGCGGCACCATCCTGTCTACGGCAGCCGTCAATGCCCTCCCCTCCCACTCAGGGGCGGCCGGCGTTCGTTTTGATCGTGTCGACGAACGCGTCCCAGGCGGCGGGCGCGAAGCTCAGCGTCCCGGCATCGGGCGCCTTGGAGTCGCGGACGTCGACCTGGACGCGCCGGTCGCGCACCTCCACGCACTGGCCGTTGCTGCCGGAACGGCTCGATTTGCGCCAGGCGTTACGTTCCATGCTTGCTCAGCTCCTTGATGAACCTGATCGACTCGACAGGTGACCGCGCCAGCGTCTTCAGATTGTCGTACGCCGCCGACAGCCGCGCCAGGTCGCGGCTCGACTCAAGGAACAGCTCGCCAGCCAGGGTTTCGATGTAGCCCAGTGGCGGCTCGTCCCGCTCGAAGCTGAGCAGGGCGAAGCCGCTGCTGTCCGCCAGGTGAGCGCCGGCCTCGAAGCGCAGCACCTGGATCGTCACGTTCGGCCTCCTGTCGGGTCATCCGGGCGGAAACCCGCTGGTCGATGGTCTCCTGGTCGGTCTCCCGGCCGATGACGTTGACCTCGCGGGCATAGCTCTCGGTCTGCAGTAGACCGGGCACGAGCATCGGCTCGAAGTTCTTGAGTTCCACGGCCTCGATCTCGTACGCGATGTAGGTGGCGTACTTGCTACCAAGCCGCTACCACCAGCCGTCCTCCCGCAGACCGCACGCCTGATCGAGCAGCGAGGTTCCCGGCTCCTCATCGATCTGGACGCCGTACGCGATCGAGACGGTGAGCAGGCGACGGTCTCCGCCACTCCCTCACCGGTCAGGCCCTTCGCTTCGCGGAGCTGCGTAGCCTCCGGCCCGGAGCGCGATGAAGCGGGCGTAAATCGAGGCATGCCGTGATTCTGCGCCCCGGTGTGGTCGGACGCGGGTGTCGTTCGATGTGGCTGAGGTTAAGCGATCTGACGCCCTGATCGCCTACGCCCAACCTTTAGCATGCGCGTTGGCTGACCCGGCATGTCGATGTGCTGTTGAGCGGTATACCTCAAAGTCATATTTATACCTCTGAGGTATACCGCTCAATACCGTGTCCGCCCCGACGGAGGCGACCGACGGTCACCGCCGACCGCCGGCTGCACCCACAGCCCCAGCCAGGTTAGGACTTACTCGTCCAGGCTCATGCATACCCGGCTCAGAGTCGGGCGCCATCTCGTTAGCCTCAAGATCGCCGTTCTCGATCTGACCCGCCTGGCGGGTGTGGCCCCATCAGTTCGGCCACCTACTGCTGGCGGACCGAGACGCTTACGCTCCTCAGCGAGGTGAAACGCGCTGACCCACGCCTCGGTGCGGGCACGTTCCACATCGAGCGCGTCGTTGTCCCCGTCGTGTAGCTCTGCGCGGATGTCGTTCCAGTCATGGAAGTCGCCCATCAGCCCTCTCTCCGTTACCCCTCGGACGCAAGGCAACGCTCGTACGCGACCTCGGCGACACTGTGGCGTTCTCGTACCACCGCGTCCAGGCACGGGCCGATGATCCGTGGCAGCCGTCGTCAGGACGGTGCAAGCAGTCGGATTTCGCAGCGGACACCGCTGGCCTTGGCGAGCCGACCATCTCCGGTCACAAGTGGACAGGTCATCAACTCCGCCGCCGCGACATAGGCTGCGTCGTACGCCGTAACATTGCTCCGCAACTGCCACATTCGGTCGAGCAAACCCGGGATTTCAACCTCGTCGATGACCAGTGAGGGCAGAGCGTCGACGGCCTCTTGAGCGCGGGCAGGGCCGAGCTTGCCACCGAGGACCTTGCCCCTGATCACCGACATGACTTCCACCAGAAGATGGCCTGGCGCCGCCCAGTGCGGATCTCCGGTCAGTTCCGCCCGCGCCGCGTCGCCTACCGGCCCGTCGTCGACCAACGCATCAGCCAGGACTGAGGCGTCCACGACAATCATGCGGCGCTACCCCACGGCCCCCGCTGCTCCCGCTGGTCTGCCAGCTCGGCGGCACTTTCCCCCGGAAGGGCGCGAGTGCCATCAGACCGGCCGGCGAAGCGATCGAGGGTCGCCGTGTTGCGCAGACGTCGAGCCTGCGTCTCCACCAACTCCAGCAGGTACGCCTGAAGGGACTGCCCGCGCGCCTTGGCCTGGGCAGCCAAGGCGTCTCGTACTTCTTCCGGGACGTCCCGAATCTGGATAGCAACCATGCATTCATTATGCATGCATCAGCGCCTCGCTGCCCTGGAAGGGCTCGATCCCTCGGTCAACGGATCCCATGGCGATCGCAGCTCAGTCAAGAGCCAGAGGTCAGGAAGTTGGTGGGGCGGGCGGGACTCGAACCCGCGACCGAGGGATTATGAGTCCCCTGCTCTAACCGGCTGAGCTACCGCCCCGAACACCGCGCCGGATCTTATCCCGCTCGGCGGTCAGCAGCCAGCACCGAGCCGGCCGGCGCCCACGCCTGCGCCAGCACGATGGGCAACAGGAATATAACAGCGTGCTCGGGTACGCCTGTCAGCCGGCGCGCAGCTCGTCCAGTACGGCGCCGGCGGCGCGCCAGCCGCTGGTGAGGGCGCCCTGGATCGATGGGCTGTCGCGGTGGTCACCGGCCACGAACAGGCCCTCCCCCAGCGCCACCGGCTTGCGCAGCCGTCCCTGTGGCGGTGGCGCGGCGGGTAGCGCCTCGGGGACGGCCACCGTGGTGAGGTGGGTCCAGTCGGCGGTGGAGCGGCCGTACAACCGGGTCAACTCGGCCCGGATGGTCGGCTCGGGTGGGGCCGTGGGGCCGACCACCGAGGTGGCGATCAGGTGCCGTCCGGCGGGCGCGTACGTCGCGGCGGCGTTGCTGAGCACCGCGGTGTTGGCGACGAGTTCGCGTCGGTCGCCGTCGACGAGCAGGATCGGTTCGGTGAGCGGCGGCTCGGGAGCGCTGTGGTAGTAGGTGGTGTAGCTGTGCATGCGTACCGTCGCCAGGGCTGGCAGCAGCGCGGCCGCGGCGGGCGGGTCGACGGCGACCACGACGGCCCGGCAGCGGATGTCGCCGGCCTGGGTGCGGACCCGGCCGGGGGTGACCTCGGCGACCGGGGTGTCCAGGTCGAGCAGGTCGGCCGGCAGCGGCGCGGCGATGGCCCGGGGCAGCGCGGCCATCCCTTCGGCGGGCAGGCCGATCCGGCCGCGGGCGAAGGAGCGCAGCACCATCGCCAGCACGTGACTTGAGGTGGAGAGTTCCCGGTCGATGAACACACCGGACAGGAACGGTCGCAGCAGTTCCTCGATGATGGCGTCGGAGAGGCCGGCGCGGCGCAGCGCCGTCTCGGTGCTGGTCTCCGGCGCGTCGAGCAGCCGGGACGCGGGGAGGGTGGCGCACCCGGTGGCGAGCGCGGCGAAGCGCAGCCGGTCGAGCAGGGAGCCGACCCCGGCGAGCGCGGTGCCGGGACCGCCGGTCGGTTCGCGCAGCGGGTTGACCAGGCGCAGCAGCTTGTCGCCCTTGCGGACCAGCACGCCGGAGGTGAAGTGGCCGAGGTTGAGCTGGTCGGTGTCGAGCAGCGTGCCGAGCCGGGGGTAGGCGGTGTTGAGCACCTGGAAGCCCCGGTCGATGAGGTGACCGTCGACCACGTCGGTGGCGACCCGGCCGCCGAGCCGGCCCTCGGCCTCCACCAGCAGCCAGGGCACGCCGGCGCGGTGCAGCCGGCGGGCGGCGGCGAGGCCGGCCAGGCCGCCGCCGACGATGACCACATCGGTTTCAGCCAGCACCGCGCGCCTCCCGCTCACCGTTCGCCCGGGACAACCGGTCCGGCCACCAGATCTTCGGCCCGATGTCGTACGCGAGTGCGGGCACCAGCAGCGACCGGACGATGATGGTGTCGATCAGTACCCCGATCGCGACCGCCGTACCCAACTCGACGAGCACCACCAGTGGCAGGACGGCGAGGGCGGAGAACGTCGCGGCGAGCACGATTCCGGCGGAGGTGATCACCCCGCCGGTGACGGCGAGGCCGGCGAGCACTCCGGCGCGGGTGCCGCGCTTGACCGATTCCTCGCGGACGCGGCTCATCAGGAAGATGTTGTAGTCGATGCCGAGCGCGACCAGGAAGACGAACGCGAACAGCGGGAACGACGAGTCCACGCCGGGGAAGTCGAAGACGTGGCGGAACAGCAGCGCGCAGAGGCCGAGGGTCGCCGCGAAGCTGAGCAGCACTGTGGCGATCAGCAGCAGCGGGGCGAGCAGCGCGCGCAGCAGCAGGGCCAGGATGACAGCGATGACCACCAGCACCACCGGGATGATGACGTTCTGGTCGCGCTTCGCGGCGTCCGACGTGTCCACGTTGATCGCGGTGAAGCCGCCGACCACCGCGTCGGCGTCGGGCACCTGGTGTACGGCCACCCGCAGCTCGCGGATGGTCCGCTCGGCGCCGTCGCTGTCGGGTGGGTCGGCCAGGGTCGCCTCCAGTTGCACCCGCCCGTCGACGACCTTCGGGGCGGCGTTCTCCTCGGGTGGGCCGGTCTGCGGGCCGGCCGGAAGGGGGCGGACGTCGGCGACCCCGGGCACGTCCTTCGCCACCTGGGCGACCTGTCGGGCGGTCTGCTCGGTGGTGAAGATGGTGGCCGGGCTGCCGGTGCCGGCCGGGTAGTGCCGGGAGATCACCTCCTGGCCGTCGACCGAGTCGGTGCGCTGGGTGAACAGGTCGGACTGGCCGAGGGTGGTGGCGCCGAGCTGGGTGAGGCCGAGCGTCAGCAGGGCCAGCACGACTGCGGTGGTCAGCCAGATCGGGCGGGCGTGCCGGGCCACGAAGCCGGCGACCCGGCTCCAGATGCCGTGTTCGGCGCGCGGGTCGGCCTGGTCTGCTCGGGGCCGTCGGGGCCAGAACGCCCACCGTCCGCCGAGCACCAGCAGCGCGGGTAGGAAGGTGAGCATCACCAGCAGGGTGGCGGCGATGCCGATGGCGGCGACCGGGCCGAGTGCCCGGTTGGAGTTGAGGCTGGACAGCAGCAGGCAGAGCAGGCTGACGATGACGGTGCCGCCGGACGCGATGATGGCTGGCGCGGCGCCCTTCCAGGCGGTCTTCATGGCGTCCCACGGGCCGTCGTGCCGGTGCAGCTCCTCCCGGTAGCGGGCGATCAGCAGCAACGCGTAGTCGGTGCCGGCGCCGAAGACCAGCACGGTGAGGATGCCCTGGGCCTGCCCGTTGAGCTTGACCACGTCGGCGTCGGCGAGCAGGTAGACGAAGACCGAGGCGAGGGCGTACGACATCCCGGCGGCGAGCAGCGGGAAGATCCAGAGGACCGGGCTGCGGTAGACGATCAGCAGGATGACCAGCACCACGACCAGGGTGACCAGCAGCAGTGGTCCGTCGATGGCGGAGAAGACCTCGATCAGGTCGGCGAGCAGACCGGCCGGGCCGGAGACGTCAACGGTGAGGCCGTCGCGGTCACCGCCGGTGATGTCGCGCAGTCGCTCGACGACAGTGCCGATCTCCTCGCCCTGGGCGTCGTCCACCGGTACGACGACCTGGAGTGCCTGGCCGTCGTCGCTCGGGATGGGCGGGGGCAGTGGGGTGACCACGCCGGGTATCTGGGCGAACCGGGCGGCGTCGGCGCTGACCCGTTGCCGGTCCGCGTCGGTGATCCCGGAGGGCCGCTCGTAGACGACCAGAGCCGGGATGGTCTGCCGGTCGACGAATTTGCCGGCGAGGTCCTGGGCACGGGTCGCCTCGGCGTCGGTGGGCAGGAAGGCGGCGTTGTCGTTGGTGGCGACCTCGCTGAGGCGCCCCGCGTACGGGCCGGACACGCCGCCGATCACCAACCAGGCCAGCACGACCGCCACCGCGATCAGCGTGGCCTTGCCGCCTCGTCCGGACATCCGCACTCACCCCATCCTGCCGGGCAAGCAGGTCGAGGGTGGGTGAAACCGGGTCACACACACGAAAACGCCCGTCGGCCGGTGGCTGACGGGCGTACGTGGAAAAGCTCCCCCGATTGGACTCGAACCAATAACCTGCCGGTTAACAGCCGGCTGCTCTGCCAATTGAGCTACAGGGGATCGTGCTCCGCCCGACTTCGGATCTCCCCGACGCCTTGCGACGGGACAAGAGTACAGGACATCCCCCGGTGGTGGTCCAGTGGGTTGCCTCCCCGCCGTCGCATTGACAATAGGGGTAAATCGCCATCCCGGCACAACAATGCTTGAGCGGAGAGCAGGATGGGTAGTTAGCTGCGGACAGAGGACGCAGGCGCGAACAGGTCGCCTTCCGACGGGGCAACTCGCCGGGGTGACGGCGCGTCAGGTACGGAAGGAGCCGCCATGCGCGGAAAGATCATGTTTCTTGGCGGGCTGGCTGCGGGATTCGTCCTGGGCGCCCGTGCCGGCCGGGAAAAGTACGAGGAGCTTGTGGTCAAGGGCCGCAAGGTGCTCGACCACCCGACCGTCCAGGAGGCGGCCGGGGTCGCGCAGGCCCAGGCCAACAAGCTCTACAGCGAGGGCAAGGACAAGCTCGGCCAGACCAAACTGGGCGAGAAGCTGGGCACCACCAACGGCAGCACCGGCAAGCAGGAGCTGACCGCCGCCGACGACGCGTTCGCCGGCACGCCCGCCACAGTGGGCGCCAAGGCGGGCACCAGCACGGTCGGCACGACCTCCGGGTCGCCGTCGTCCACGAACCCCCGCACCAAGCCGTCCGGCTCGGGCACGAACGCCAGCACGCTCTGACCAATCGCACGTCGACGGGCCGGTCGCCGCAGGGCGACCGGCCCGTGGTCTGTCCGACGTGCGGTCAGTCCTTGCTGCTGAACGCCGCGTCGAAGGCGGCGCTCGGTGCGTCGAAGGCGAGCCGGCGGACGAACTGCAACGCCTCCGGGGCGCCGACCAGCCGGTCCATTCCGGCGTCTTCCCACTCGACCGAGATCGGGCCGGTGTAGCCGATCGCGTTCAACGCGCGGAAGCAGTCCTCCCAGGGCACGTCGCCGTGGCCGGTGGAGACGAAGTCCCAACCGCGCCGCAGGTCGGCCCAGGGCAGGTGCGAGGCGAGCCGGCCACGCCGGCCATCGCCGGTACGCACCTTCGCGTCCTTGCAGTCCACGTGGTAGATCCGGTCGGCGAAGTCGAAGATGAAGTTCACCGGGTCGAGTTCCTGCCAGACGAAGTGCGACGGGTCCCAGTTCAGCCCGAACGCGGGCCGGTTGCCGATCGCCTCCAGCGTGCGCTTCGTCGTCCAGTAGTCGTACGCGATCTCGCTGGGGTGTACCTCGTGCGCGAACCGCACTCCCACCTCGTCGAACACGTCGAGGATGGGGTTCCACCGGTCGGCGAAGTCCTGGTAGCCGCGCTCGATCATCGACGGCGGCACCGGCGGGAACATCGCGAGGGTGTGCCAGATCGACGAACCGGTGAAGCCGACGACCGTCTTCACCCCGAGCTTCGCCGCCGCCCGCGCGGTGTCCTTGATCTCCTCGGCGGCCCGCTGACGAACCCCCTCGGGCTCCCCGTCGCCCCAGATGCGGCCGGGCAGGATGTCCTGGTGCCGCTCGTCGATCGGGTGGTCGCAGACCGCCTGACCAACCAGGTGGTTGGAGATCGTGAAGACCTCAAGGTTGTGCTTCGCGAGGGTCTCCCGCTTGCGCTCGACGTACGAGTCGTCGGCGAGCGCCTTGTCGACCTCGAAGTGGTCGCCCCAGCAGGCGATCTCCAGACCGTCGTAGCCCCACTCGGAGGCGAGCCGGCAGACCTCCTCGAACGGAAGATCGGCCCACTGGCCGGTGAAGAGCGTGATGGGTCGCGCCATTGTCCTTCTCCCCTAGTGTGATGGGGATTCCTTGTGCGGACCGGGGCGAGGGTGACCGGACGTGCGCGGCACCCGAGCGGTCACCGGTGGGTGCGGAACACACCTGAGCCCGGCGGGTTGCGCCTCCCACCGGGTCACCGGCCACCAGCACGGTCGCCGACCCCCACCCTATTTCCGCAGCACCCCATCGGGGAAGCCCCGCGGTCGGCCGATCATCCGATCATTTCCTCGGGCGCGGGCAGGACAGCCCGTACGGTGAAGCCACCACCGACGCGTGGGCCGGCGGAGAACGTGCCGCCGAGCCGTTCGGCGCGCCTGCGTACCCCGAGCAGACCCCGACCGACGCCCTGGCTGCCGCCGCCGGACGGAGCGGGACCGGCGCCCTCGTCGCGGACCTCGATGGTGATGCCCGCGGCGTCGTAGCGCAGGCGGACCCCGACCGGAGCGCCCGGCGCGTGCCGGCACGCGTTCGTCAGCGCTTCCTCGATGATCCGGTACGCCACCACGTCGACCGGGCCGGGCAGCGGTCGGGGTTGCCCGGCCATGGTCCAGCGCACCGGTTGACCGGCGGTGAAGCCCTCCACCAGCGCGTCGAGGCGGTTCAGGCTGGGCGCCGGCTCGGACGGGTCGTCGGGCTCGTCGGCCCGGCCCAGCGCACCGAGCAGCTGATGGCCTCGCGCCAGCACCGTCCCACGCCACTGCGCGAACAACCCCATGCAGGTCAAGGTACGGCAGCCCGCTGTGAGCCGGTCGGCGGCGGTAAGGCCGGCTGGGCCGGAGGGGCCGACGACGTGAGCCGTGGCCCCTCCGGGGTCAGTCGGTCAGGGCAGGGTCCACTTCTGGTTGGCCGCGTTGAGGCAGGTCCAGAGGTGCACGATGGTGCTGTCGGCGGAGTTGTTGCCGGAGACGTCCAGGCACTTGCCCGACGACGGGTTGCGCAGGGTGCCGTCTGACGCGGCAGCCCAGTTCTGCGCTCCGCTGCCGTTGCAGGTCCAGAGCTGGATCTTGGTGCCGTTGGCAGAGCCACCACCGGAGACGTCCAGACACTTGCCCAGCGCCTTGATCGTCGAGCCGGCCACGGTCCAGGTCTGCGCGGTGCTGCCGTTGCAGGTGTAGATCTGGATCTGGGTGCCGTCGGCGGTGCCGGCGTTGCGCACGTCCAGGCACTTGCCGGCGAGACCCTTGACCGGGCCTACCCCGGGAGTGCCGCCGCCGCCCTTGACCAGTGTGAAGTCGTCCAGGTCGAAGAGCCCCGTGCCGCTACCGGTGAAGGTGAGGTAGAGGTTCTGGGTGCTGGACGGGACGTTGGTCAGCGCCGTGGAGACGTTGGCGTAGGTCGTCCAACTGCCGGTGTTCGGCACCGCGACGGTGCCGAGCACCGGGCCGGTGGCCGAACCGGTGCGCACCTGGATGGCGCCACCCGCGCCGCCGGAGACGACCCGGGCCGTGAACGAGGTGACCCCGGTCAGGTTGACCCCGTTGTAGGCGGCCCAGTCACCCGGTTCGATGTAGCCGAGGGTCTGCCCACCGTTGGCGCCCTCCTTGGTGAACGCGGAGACGCCGTTGGCCGAGCTGAAGGTCTCGGCCTGGATCGTGCCGGTGGGCGGCGGGGTCGTGCCCAACTCCTTGATCCGGATGTTGCGGAAGGAGGTGTCGTCACCGGTGCCGTGGTTCTGGATGCCGATGTGTCCGGCGAGCGAGCGGACCGGGTCGGTGTTGGTGAAGTCGTTGATCTTCACTCCGTTGAGGAAGACCTGCAGCCGTTCCCCCTCGACCAGCAGCTCGTAGGTGTTCCACTCCCCCGGCGCGTTGAGCGCCGCGTCGCGGGCGGCGATGTCGGCGGCCTTGTACGTGTAGATCGCGCCGGTGGTGCGGTCGACCGCGTCGGTGGCGTCGATCTGGACCTCGTAGCCGTTGTTGATCGCCGAATACGGGTCACTCGACGGCGGGAAGCCGATGAAGACGCCGGAGTTGTCGTCACCGGCCAGCTTCCAGTCCATCTTCAGCGAGTAGTTGGTGAACTGCTTGGCGTTGTACCAGTACAGCCCCATGCCGCCCACCGAGGTCAGGGTGGCGTCGGTGTTGGTGAAGCTGCCCGGGCCGGCCTGTGACCAACCGGCCGTCGAACCGTTGAACAGCGGGGTGTAGCCGGTCTCGGGCCGACAGTCGGCCTTGCTCCGACCGGAGGCGTACCGGATGCCGCCGAGCAGGTGGTTCCGGAACCCCGCCTCCGCGTACGACGCCTGGGTGTGCCCCGCGCCGGTGTAGAAGGACCGGCCGCCGCTGTAGCTCTTGCACCAGCTCAGCGGGTGGTCGGCGCCCATCCCGCCGCCGGAGTACGACGACTCGTCGAGGGTGGCCAGCACGTGGGCGCTCGACCGGGCGTTGGTGCGGTAGTTGTACCACTCGTCGGTGCGGGTCCAGGTCTGCGGCAGGTGAGCGGTGGCCGCGTGGCCCCGGTCCTCCACCTTCATGTTGGCCTGCTGGATCGCGGGGTGCGAGGCGAACCACGCCCCCACGAGGTTGCCGTAGAACGGCCAGTCGTACTCGGTGTCGGCTGCGGCGTGCACACCCACGTATCCGCGGCCGGAGCCGATGTACGACTCGAAGGCGGTCTGCTGGCTGGCGTTGAGTACGTCGCCGGTGGTGTTGAGGAAGACGACCGCCTCGTACTGGTTGAGGTTGCTCGTGGTGAACGCGGCGGCGTCCTCGGTCGCGGTGACCGTGAAGTTGTTGCCCGCACCCAGGTCGCGGATGGTCTGGATGCCGACCGGGATCGCGTCGTGCCGGAAACCAGCGGTCTTGGAGAAGACCAGCACGTCGTAGGGGGCGTCGGCGGCGCTGGCCGGGGTGGCCGGGGTGGTGCAGGCGATGACGGCGAGTGCGGCCATGGCCGCACCGAGGACGGGTCGCAGGCGTCTGCGCATATCGCTCTCCTAATTGCGGTTAGGAGGGGCCCCTCGCCTCACACTAGGCGTTGTCGAAGGGCCCCTCCCGCCAGCTCAGGGCAGGGTCCACTTTTGGTTGGCGGCGGCGGTGCAGGTCCAGAGGTGGACCACCGTGCTGTCAGCGGAGCTGTTGGCGGAGACGTCGAGGCACTTGCCCGACGACGTGTTGCGGAGCGTGCCGTCGGCCTGGGCGGCCCAGTTCTGCGCGGCCGTCCCGTTGCAGGTCCAGAGCTGGATCTTGGTGCCGTCGGCGGTGGCGCCGCCCGACACGTCCAGGCACTTGCCCAACGACTTGATCGTGGAGTTGGGGGTGACCGCCCAGGTCTGCGCGGCACTGCCGTTGCAGGTGTAGATCTGGATCTGCGTGCCGTCGGCGGTGGCGGCGTTGCGCACGTCCAGGCACTTGCCACCGAGGCCCTTGATCGCCCCGGGCCCACCGGCCGGGGGCGTCCCGGTGACGAAGGTGAAGGCGTCCAGGTCGTAGAGCGCCCCGGTGCCCGACCCGGCGAAGGTCAGGTAGAGCGTGGTCGTGCCGGTCGGCGGGTTGCTGATCGTCCCGGTGACGGTGGTGAAGGTTTCCCAGCCGCCGGTCACCGGGACCGTGGCCGAGCCGAGCACGGTGCCGGTGGCCGAGCCGGCTCGGACCTGGAGGGTGCCGCCGGCGCCCGCCGAGGAGACCCGGGCGTTGAACGAGGTGACGTTGCCCAGCCGGTACGGCTGGAACGCGATCCAGTCGCCGTTGTTGATGTCGCCGACGGTCTTGCCACCCTCGGCCGGGGTCTTGCTGAACACGTTGATCCCCGACGAGGTGCCGTAGAACTCGGCCTGGCGGTGCCGCGGCGGCAGCGTGTGCTGGGTGTGCGTGGTCAGCCCACCGGCGTCGGTGTACTCGGCGTCGAAGATCGCGAAGATGTTGGCCGCGTCGTCGTGCTCACCGTCGACCGGGATGGTGATCGAGCCCGAGCAGCCGGTCTTCGAGGTGATCTGGTGCCCGTGCTGGTCGTGCCCGAGCACGTAGGTCATCTTGACCTTCGTGCAGTCGATGGTGCCGTCCTCCGGGTCGGTCACGGTGATGCTGTAGGGCACCGTGTCCCCGAAGCCGAACAGCTGACCGTTGCCCGGGTTGTTGATCGTGACGGTGGGCGCGGTGTTGCCGACGCTGATCTGCACGCTGCTGCTGCCGGTGGCGCCCTGCGGGTCGCGCACCGTCAGCGTGGCGGTGTAGGTGCCGTTGGCGCTGTAGGTCTTCGTCGGGTTGGCGGCGGTCGAGGTGGTCCCGTCACCGAACGCCCACGAGTAGGTCAACGCGCCGCCCTCAGGGTCGGCCGAGCCGGCCGAGGAGAACGTCACAGCGAGCGGGGCCGCGCCGGAGGTGCGGTTGGCGCTGGCCTTCGCGGTGGGCGCCCGGTTGCCGCCGCCGACGTAGTCGAAGCGGTAGAGCGCCGAGTTGGCGTCACCGTTGAAGTAGCCGGTGCCGTAGTCGAGCACGTAGTACGCGCCGTCCGGGCCGAACGCCGAGTCCATCACCTGCTTGCCGACCCAGGGGAAGGTGTCGATGGTGCCCCGGGAGCCATCGGAGTTGACGTGGATCGGCTTGATCCAGCCCCGGCCGAACTCGGTGGCGAAGAACTGCCCGTCGAACGACTGCGGGAACTTGGTGGTGGAGGTCGACGAGGCGTTGTACCGGTAGACCGGGCCGCCCATCGGCGACTCGGAGCCGCCGCCGAACTCGGTCGGGGTGCCGGCGTCACCGGCGTACCGGATCCAGGCCGGCTGGGCCGGCGGCAGAGTGGTCAGGCCGGTGTTGCGGAACGAGTTGTTCGTCGGCCCGCCGGTGCAGTTGTACTTCGCGCCGCTGGCGCTGGTCGCGAAGTCGAACTCGTTGTACGTCTCGGTGCTGGTGTTGGTGCCGGTGCAGTACGGCCAGCCGTAGTTGCCCGGTGCCGCGACCCGGTTGAACTCCACCTGGCCGGACGGCCCGCGGGTGGAGCTGGTGGAGCCGGCGTCCGGCCCGTAGTCACCGACGTAGACCACGCCGGTGGCCTTGTCCACGCTGATCCGGAACGGGTTGCGGAACCCCATCGCGTAGATCTCCGGCCGGGTCCTGGCCGTGCCGGGGGCGAACATGTTGCCCGACGGGATGGAGTACGTGCCGTTGGCGTTCACCTTGATCCGCAGGATCTTGCCGCGCAGGTCGTTGGTGTTGCCGGCGCTGCGCTGCGCGTCGTACGCGGGGTTGCGGTTGGTCCGCTCGTCCAGTGGTGAGTAGCCGGACGACTCGAACGGGTTGGTGTCGTCGCCGGTGGACAGGTAGAGGTTGCCGGCGGCGTCGAAGTCGATGTCCCCACCGACGTGGCAGCACACGCCCCGGCTGGCCGGGACGTCGAGCACGTCGACCTTGCTGGACTGGTTGAGCGTGAAGTCCGAGTTGAGGGTGAACCGGGAGAGCCGGTTGACGCCGTTCCAGGCCGAGAAGTCGGTGCCGGTGGCCGGCGCGTCCCCGCCGGGGGTGGAGAGCGGCGGGGCGTAGTAGAGGTAGATGTAGCGGTTGCTGGCGAAGCCCGGGTCGATCCCGACGCCCTGCAACCCCTCCTCGTCGTGACTGTAGACCGACAGGGTGCCGATCACGGAGGTGGTGCCGTTGGCGTCGGTGCGGCGCAGGGTGCCGTTGCGGGCGGTGTGCAGGACCGAGCGGTCCGGCAGCACCGCCAGCGACATCGGCTCACCCATGTCGGTCACGCCGCGAGCCAGCTCGACCTGCTGGAAGTCGCTGGCGACGATCGTGTGTGCCTGGGCGGGGGCCGAGCCGGCGGCGAAGGTGACAGTGCCGGCGGCGACCGCCAGGAGCAGCGCGGATCCGGCGGAGAACCATCGTCGGGACCGTTGTCTGGGAGCGTCCTTCATGGACATCTGTGCTGTCCCTTCCTGACGTGTGACTGCCAGGCCGGGCGCGCGCCGTCGCGCCGGATGCCGTAGCGGTGGTGGGGGGGTCGATGGGTTACCGCGCCGCCGGTTCACCTCGACGAAACATTGTCGTGTTGGTCACGACACTAAGTCGCACGTGTCGATGTGTCCATACCTTCCGGCGGTTCAGCATCAACTTTCGTCGATTTGATCGAAAGTCGCCGGTCAGGCGCGTCGGTCGATCGCCTGCCCGGCCAGCGCAACCAGGGCCGCGCGGGCGTCATCGGCCACCACGGCGTTCTGCAGGGCGGAGAGCGCGGCCTCGGTCCGGACCCGGATCATCTGCTCGATCCGCTCCCGCGCGCCGGTCGCCTCGATGATGTCGCGCAGCTCCGCCGCGCCCTCGGCGTCCAACGCCGGGTTGCCGAACAGCTCCCGCAACCGGATGGTCTGCGGCCGGTCGGCGGCGCTGCGGGCCAGCGCCATCATGACTGTGGGCTTGCCCTCACGCAGGTCGTCCAGGACCGACTTCCCGGTGACCGCCGGGTCACCGAACACGCCCAGGACGTCGTCGCGGAGCTGGAACGCGTCACCCAGCGGGTCACCGAACTCGCCCAGCGCGGCGATCAGCTCCGGCTCCGCGCCGGCCAGGGCAGCACCGATCTGCAACGGCCTGGTGACCGTGTACCGGGCGGCCTTCATCCGGATCACTGTGAGCGCGCTGGCCACCGAGCCGTCACCCACGCCCGAGACCAGGTCCAGGTACTCCCCCGCGATCACCTCGGTACGCATCAGCGCGAACACGCCGTACCCCCGGTGCACCTGCTCGGTGCTCAGCCCGCACTCGTGGAACATCTGATCCGACCAGGCCGCGCAGAGGTCCCCGCAGAGCAGCGCGGTGTTGCGGCCGTACGCCTCGGGGTCACCGCGCCACGACGAGCGGGCGTGCAGGTCGGCGAAGAGCCGGTGCACCGACGGCTCACCCCGGCGGCGGTCGCTGCCGTCCAGGATGTCGTCGTGGATCAGCGCGAACGCGTGGAACAGCTCCAGGGCCGCCGCGGCCACCACGATCGGGGTGCCGTCGGCCGCCCCCGCGCCGCGCCAACCCCAGTAGCAGAAGAGCGGTCGTAACCGCTTGCCACCGGCCAGCACGAACCGCTGCAGCGCGGTGAACACGCCCCGCGGCGCCCCGTCCGGCCAGTCCGGGCCCTGCCGGCTGAGAAACCCGGCCAGCTCCGCGTCGAAGCGCGCCCGCAGCTCGCTGGCGTCGGTGGGCGCGACGGTGACCGTCATGAGCCCTCCCCCGACCCGCCCGCACCGCCGGGGCTCAGCCCGGCCAGCTCCAGCAGCAGCGCCTTGACCTCGGTCGCCGCGATCTTGTCCCGGGCCGCCGTCGGGTCGGAGCAGAGCAGCACCGGGCCGTCCGCCGGGTCGTCCGGCAGCCGCCCGTGCGAGCCGCGCACCGCCCGCGCGCCGGCATCGAGGCCGACGGCGCTCATCAGGTACCGCATGCCGAGCTTCTTGCGGGCCAGGGCGACCCCGGCCCGGGCCTTCGCGGCACCGGGGTTGGCCGGGTCGAAGAACAGCTCCGCCGGGTCGTAGCCCGGCTTCCGGTGAATTTCCACGAGCCGGGCGAAGTCGGGTGCCTGGGCGTCGTCCAGCCAGTAGTAGTAGGTGAACCAGGCGTCCGGCTCGGCCACCAGCACCAGCTCACCGGCGCGCGGATGGTCCAGCCCGTGTGCGGCCTTGCCCTCGGCGTCGAGCACCTCGGCCACCCCGGGCAGGCCGGCGCAGAGCTTCGCCACCGCCGGCACGTCGGCCGGATCCTTGACGTAGACGTGCGCGATCTGGTGGTCGGCGACCGCGAACGCCTTCGACGTCCACGGGTCGAGGTACTCCATGCCCGCCTGGGTGTGCACCCGCAACAGGCCCTCGGCGCGCAGCAACCGGTTGACGTCCACCGGGCGGGACACGTCGGTGATGCCGTACTCCGACAGCACCACCACAGTGACGTCCCGGGCCCGGGCGGCGTCAAGGAGCGGGCCGAGCACCGCGTCCAGCTCGGCTGCCGCCGCGGCGGCCTGGGCCGACGAGGGACCGAAGCGTTGCAGGTCGTAGTCCAGGTGCGGAACGTAGACCAGGGTCAGGTCGGGTGACACGTCGGCGAGGATCTGCTCGGCCGCCTGGCAGATCCACCGCGACGACGGCAACCCGGCCGTCGGCCCCCAGTAGGTGAAGAGCGGGAAGGTGCCCAACCGCCCGGTGAGCGCGTCGTGCAGCTCCGGCGGGTCGGTGTAGCAGTCCGGTTCCTTGCGCCCGTCGGCGTAGTAGACCGGGCGGGGCGTCACCGTCCAGTTGACGTCGGCGCCCATGGCGTACCACCAGCAGACGTTGGCCACCGTGTAGCCGGGTTCGGCCCGACGGGCGGCCTGCCAGAGCTTGTCCCCGCCGACCAGCGCGTTGTGCTGCCGCCACAGCAGCACCTCGCCCAGCTCCCGGAAATACCACCCGTTCCCGACGATCCCGTGCCCGCTGGGCTGCTCGCCGGTGAGGAAGGTGGACTGCACCGAGCAGGTCACGGCGGGCAGCACGGTGCCCAGCTCGGCCCGGAAGCCGCCGTCGGCCACCCCCCGCAGTCGAGGCATGTGCGCCAGTAGTCGGGGCGTCAACCCCACCACGTCGAGGACCACCAGTCGTCGGCTCATCGCGTCACCCCCATGCTCACGGTTCGTTCTGCGGTCAGGCCGAGGCCGACCAGTTCGTCCCGGGCGAAGGCCAGCTCCGCGGCGATGCCGGCGGCCAGCTCCGCGTCGGTGCCGGGCCGTCGGGCGGCCGGCAGCACCCCCCAGGTGTACGTCTCGACGTCGAGGTGGTCGCAGCCGGCGGTCGGGCCGTCGAAGAGCGCTCTCAGGGCCGCGCGGAGCACCGGCAGGGTCGAGCCGAGCGGCTCCTCGGGTGGGGCGTGCAGCGGCACGTGGTAGTGCACCCGCCACGGGCCGGGCAGCGCCCGGTCCAGCGCCTCGTCCAGGTCGTCGGCCGCGTACGTCGGGTCGGCCGGGTCGGCCAGACCGGCGCAACCGGCGCCCCGGGTCTGGTGCAGGAAGCGCGGCTCCACCCAGCGGCGCAACGCCTCGGCCCCGCCCTCCGGGTCGGCGGCCTCGACAGCGGCCGAGACCTGCACCTTCACCACCGGCAGTCCGGCCGCCCGCAGTCGTTGCAGTGCTTCGGCCGGCTCCTCCCAGGCACAGGCCAGGTGGGCCAGGTCGAGGCAGACACCCAACCGGTCGGTGTCCATTCCGGACAGCAGCTCGGCCGCCTGACCGGTGCTCTCCACCACACAGCCGGGCTCCGGCTCGAAGGCGACGCGCACCTCACGGCCGGTGTCCCGCTGCACGTCGGCCAGGCCGGCGGCCAGTTGGTCCAGGCGGCGTCGGGCCGCGTCGGCCCGGTCGGTGTCCCACGGTCGACGCCAGGCCAGCGGCAGCGTGGAGATCGAGCCCCGGGCGGCGTCGTCGGGCAGCAGGTCGGCGAGCACCCTGGCCAAATTCAGTGTGTACGTCAGGCGCTGCTCGGTGGTCCAGTCCGGGTGGTACACGTCCTGCTTGACCACCGGGGCCTGGAAGGCCGCGTACGGGAAGCCGTTGAGGGTGACCACCTCCAGGCCGCGCGCGTCCAGCTCGGTGCGCAACCGGCGGCGGAGCGTCGGGTCGGCGGCCAGCTCGGCGGCGACCGGGGCGGCCAGCCACAGTCCGAGCCCGAGCAGGTCGCTGCCGAGCGTCTCGCGGACCGGCACCGCGTAGGTGTCCAGTTGACCGAGGATTCCGGCGAGGTCCTCGGCCGGGTGCACGTTGGTGCAGTAGCCCAGGTGGACGGTCTCGCCGCCGGCATGTCGCAGCCGCATCAGCTGCCGCCGCGCAGGATCGAGTTGCCGGTCTGCGGGTCCACCGCGGCGGCGGTGTCCAGGTCGCTGAGGTCGAGCCGCCCCGACTGACCGTAGAACTCCACCGGGTTTCGCCACAGCACCTTGTCGACGTCGTCGTCGCTGAAGCCGGCCGCGAGCATCGCCTCGCCGGTGGCCCTGGTCAGCAGCGGGTCGGAGCGCCCCCAGTCGGCTGCCGAGTTGACCAGCATCCGTTCCGTGCCGTACTCCCGCAGCAACTCCACCATCCGCTGCGGGGTCATCTTGGTGTCCGGGTAGATGGAGAAACCCAGCCAGCAGCCGCTGTCGCGGACCAGCTTCACCGTCACCTCGTTGAGGTGGTCGACGACCACCCGACCCGCGTCGATGCCGGACTCGGCGACCACGGCGAGGGTCCGCTCGCAGCCGCGCGCCTTGTCCCGGTGCGGGGTGTGCACCAGCGCCGGCAGGTCGTACGCCACCGCGAGGGCGAGCTGCGCCGCGAACGCCTCGTCCTCCTCGGGCGTCATCGAGTCGTACCCGATCTCGCCGACCGCCACCACCGCGTCCTTGTCCAGGTAGCGGGGCAGCAGGTCGAGGACCGGCCGGCAGCGCGGGTCGTTGGCCTCCTTGGGGTTCAGCGCGATGGTGGCGAAGTGGCGCACCCCGAACTGCCCGGCCCGGAACGGCTCCCAGCCGATCAACGAGTCGAAGTAGTCGGTGAACGAGGCGGCGCTGGTGCGCGGCTGACCCAGCCAGAACGCCGGCTCCACCACCGCGCGCACTCCGGCGGCGGCCATCCGTTCGTAGTCGTCGGTGGTGCGCGAGGTCATGTGGATGTGGGGGTCGAAGATGCGCATTCACGCCTCCCGGGGCAGTGCGGCGGTGAGCCGGTGGAGCAGGTCGTTGGCGTCGGCGGGCAACTCCCGGCCGGCGGCGTGCCGTTCGGCGGCCAGCGCGGCCAGCATCGCGGTCAGCTCGCCGTCGGCCCGGGTGTCCAGGTCCGCCACGTTGGCCAGGGGAACGCCGCTGAACACGCACTTGAGCACCGCCTGCCGCCAGGCGGCCTGGTCGAGGTGCCGGGCGTACGGGCCGAGCGCGGCGGCGACCAGCCGGGTGTCGTTGGTCCGGATCGCGTCGTGCAGCAACGGAACCGCGTCGGCGCCGATCGGCAGCAGCGGCAGGGCGCGCAGCACGGCTCGTCGTTCGGCCGCGTCACCGTGTTGGTAGAGGCGCTCGGCGTACGTCGCGTGCTCGCCTTGCAGGCTGGTGAGCAGCAGCACCCGGGCCGCGTCGTCGGCGGTCCAGCCGGGTGCGTCGGGCAGTGCGGCCCGCCCGCAGCGTCGGCCGACGGCGGGAAACAGCCGGGTGATCGCGGTGGGCTCGGTGCTGACCCGGCGCAGCGCCGTGTCCAGCCAATCGGGATCGGGTACGCCTCCCAGCGCGGCCCGCAGTGAATCCGGTGTCATCCCGTCTCCTCCCTTGTGCTGCTCCCCGGTGCCCCGCCACCACCCTTTGCTCTGCACCTATATATGCACCGGGGCCTCTTCGGCAGGTCGCGCCTCGGCAGGTGTCGCCCCGGCGGGTGTCGCCTCGGCGGGTGTCGCCTCGGCGGGTGTCGCTTCGGCGGGTGTCGCCTCGGCGGGTGTCGCCTCGGCGGGTGTCGCCTCGGCGGGTGTCGCTTCGGCGGGTGCAGAGCAAAGGGTGTGGGCAGGGTCGTATTCGGTAGCCGCGGCGGCCCGCAGGAACTCGATCGACCGGGCGGCCACGGCGGGCGCGGCGTGCGAGTCGCGGGGCAATTCGACGGCGACCAGGCCGCGGTAGCCGGCGTCGCGCAGCGCGGCCAGCACCGGCGGGAAGTCGATCTCGCCGACGCCGAACTCCAGGTGCTCGTGCACACCTCGGCGCATGTCGTCGATCTGCACGTTGACCAGGTGATCGGCCACCTCGGCGACGCACTGCGGCACCGGCCAGGGCTCCAGGCACCGGCAGTGGCCGATGTCGAGGGTGATGCCGAAACGAGCCGGGTTGTCGAGTGCCGCGTGCAGCCGACGCCAGTCGGCGATGTCCTGCACCAGCATGCCCGGCTCCGGTTCGAAGCCGAGTGTGACGCCAGCGGTGTCGGCCGCGTCGACCACTGTGGCGCAGCCGGACACCAGCCGGTCCCAGGCGCACTGCTGTGACACCGCCTCGGGTCGGACACCGGCCCAGAACGAGACCGCCTCCGCGCCCAGGTCGGCGCCGATCCGCACGGCCCGGCGCAGGAACTCGATCCGTCGGGTCGGGTCGTCGTGCAGCAACGTCGGGGCGTGCTTCTGCCACGGGTCGAGCAGGTAGCGGGCACCGGTCTCGATGACCACCGCCAGGCCCAGCGACTCCAACCGTCGACCGACAGCGGCGACCCGGCGGGTGAGCCCGGGCGCGAACGGGTCCAGGTGGTCGTGGTCCAGGGTGAGCGCCACCCCGTCGTAACCGAGGTCGGCGATGACGGCGAGCGCGTCGTCGAGGCGGTGGTTGGCGAAGCCGTTCGTGCCGTACCCGAGGCGCAGCGTGGTGGCGTCGGCGGCCGACGCACCGGGCCGGGGCTCGGGGACGCTCATGTCGGGGAGACCTTCCGGGCCAGCCGTCGACCCAGCGGCGCGGCCGCCGCGACGGCCACCCCGAGCAGACCCGCCCCACCCCGTGCGGTGAGGGCTCCCTGGAGGGCCGGCAACCCGGTGATCCCGGCGCCGACGGCCGCGCGGACCCGCCCGGCCGACGGGTCCCGGACCACCTCGGCCTGGGCCGCGCCGTACCGGGCGGCGTACCAGCCGGCCAGCACCGCGGGCAGCAGCGCCGCGATCGTGGCCGACCGGCTGCGACCCGCGCGCACGCCGGTCTCGTCGACGGTGTCGGCCCGGTCGGTGGCCCCGGGCTGGTTCGTCGATCGGTGGGCTGCGCGTCGGGCGCCCGGCACGGCGACGGCGGCACTGGCGGCGACCAACGCGGTGCCGGCGAGGGTGCGCATCGGCAGGGTGGCGTCGGCGCCGGTGACCTCCCGGCGGGACAGCGCGGTGACCGTCCAGGTGTGCGCGGCGACGGTGGCCGCCGCCGGCAACGCCCGGGTGATCCGGCCGCCGGACGCGCCGAGCAGCACGTCCAGCCCTCGGCAGGCGGCCATCACGGCCGGGCCGGCCGCGGTGTTCTTGGCCAGCAGGTCGTACCCCCAGATGGTGGCGGCCAGCGGCACGGCGAGCGCGGCGGCGCGGCGACCGCCCGCGGCGGCGGCCAGGCCCACGCCGGCGGCCGTGAGGCCCGCCGCGAGGCCGACAGCGGCGGCCGGGGTGATCCGCCCGCTCGGGATCGGCCGCTCGGGCCGTTCCTCGGCGTCCAGGCGTCGGTCGGCCCAGTCGTTGGCGGCCATGCCGGCCCAGTAGAGCAGCACCGATGCGCCGGCCAGGGCCGGGGTACGCGGGCTCAACGCGCCGGCCGCCGCGGCCCCGGCGATCACGTCGCCGGGCACCGAGAGCGCGGCCGGCGCCCGGACCAGCTCGGCGAGATCAGCCAACGTTGTCATGGTCACCGTCTCCGCCGTCGTGCAGTTGCCGGGTGAAGGCGGTCAGCCGGGCCCACTGCTCACCCAGCGAGTGGGTGGGCGCGCCCAGCGGGTCCTTGAAGAAGAAGCCCAGGTCGGCCAGCGGCCCCACCTGCCCGGCGGCGTGCGCGGCGGCGGTGAGCCGGGCCAGGTCGAGCACCAGCGGCGCGGCCAACGCGGAGTCGCAGCCGTGCCAGGTGAACTCCATCCGCATGCCGGTGCCGAGGAAGCCGCTGAAGGTGATCAGATCCCAGGCGGTCTTGAAGTCGCCCAGCTCCTCGACGTACTCGATGCGGGTGCCGCCCTGCGGGACGTAGCCCAGCGTCTCGCCGAGCACCCGCTGCTTGCTCTGCACCTTCGCCGCGTTCGCGGCCGGGTCGGCGAGGGTGGCGCCGTCGCCACCGCCGAGCAGGTTGACCCCGGACCAGGAGCCCACGGCCAGGTTGCGCATCGCGAACATCGGCGCGAGCACCGACTTGACAAGGGTTTCCCCGGTCTTGCCGTCGTGCCCGGCGTACGGCAGTCGGGCCTCCTCGGCCAGCGCGGCCAGCGCCGGCAACCGCAGCCCGGTGGACGGGGTGAAGTCGACGTACGGGCAGCCGGCGAGCACTGCGGCGTACGCGTAGAGGGAGCTGACCGGCAGCACCTCGTCCGGGCCGTCGAGGGCGGCGCGTAGCGCGGCCGGGTCGGCGTGCGCGGGGTGCGGTTCGGGGGCCGGCTCGGTGGCGGAGACGTTGACCACCACCACCCGGTCCAGTTCGTGCCGCTCGCGGAAGCTGGTCAGGTCGCGGACCACTGCCTCGGCCCGGTCGGCCTGGGTGTCGCCGACCGGTGCTGGGCGCAGTTCCTGCTCGACCACGCCCAGCTCGTCGCGGAGCGCGGCGACCAGTCGCCAGGGGATGACACCGGCGTCGGCGAGGGCCTCGGCGCGCTTGCACAGCGGAGTGGTGGCCAGATCGTGTCCGCCGAAGACCAGATCGGTGAAGGCCGGCAGGGCCGGGCCGCGCAGCTCGGGAAGCTCGGTGACGCAGCCGGTCGGCCCGGCCAGGCCGGCCCGCAGCGCGAGCCCCCCGACGATGCTGGTGGTCGCGACCGAACCGCGCGCTCCTACCAGCCAGACACCTGTTCGCATGGTGCTCCTTCCCCTTCACGAGGAACCGTCGGTACCGCTAAATATAGGAATATCAGAATATGTTTCGGAAAGATACGGGCCAGTTTCGGAAAGTTTCGGGCCGGGGTGGATGGGCCCCGTCCGCTCGCCCCGCACCGGAACAGCACCGGCTTCCGACGTCGGCGTCGGCGGCGACGACGCCGGACCGGATCCCGGCAGGTGCGAGCAGACGGGGCTGGTAGGCAGGGTCGGGTCGGCGTCTCGACCCTGCCTCCCCCGCATCCGGCCGGTCGAGGCATTGGCATGCCTCGGCCGGGCGTCTCAGGCCGCCGCGCCCACCGGAACACCGACCGAACCACTACCCGCCGGGAACCGGCGAGCGGATGCGGTACGGGTGGGGGCGGCGGCGGGCGGTGTCATCAGGTCCTCCGGAGGTCACCGGTGGTGGCGGTCCTCCGGTGCGACCGGGGAATCCCGGTCCGGTCGCACCGGACGACCGTCCTGCTCGTGCGCCACCGGGCCGTAAAAGCCCGGCCGCACGCTCTCCGAAGCCGACCTCTGTCCCGGCCACGGGGCGCAATCCGTGGCTGGTCCCTCGCCGGTCGGCTTCGGAAAGCCGGTCGGGCGATGGCGGTGCGAACACCGCCGTCGCGGATGGTCAATGGTCAGACGGTCGCCGCGGTCAGCGTCGGTTCCACCTCGGCCCAGGAGGAGCCGAGCTCCGCCGAGCGGGCCACCGCGTCCAGCACCAGCTGGACCTGCAACGCGTCGGCGAAGGAGGGAGTCGGGTCGACACCGGTGGCGACCGCCTCGATGAAATCGCGCATCTCGTGCGTGAACGAGTGCTCGTAGCCGATGATGTGGCCCGGCGGCCACCACGCCGACATGTACGGGTGCTCGCCCTCGGTCACCAGGATGCGGCTGAAGCCCTGCTCCACGGCCGGGCGGGTCGCGTCGTAGAACTCCAGCTCGTTGAGGCGCTCCAGGTCGAAGACCACACTGCCCAGCGAGCCGTTGATCTCGACGCGCAGCGCGTTCTTACGGCCGGTCGCGAACCGGCTCGCCTCGTACGTGGCCAGGGCGCCACCGTCGAGTCGCGCCACGAAGACCGCGGCGTCGTCGACGGTGACAGTCCCGGTGGGCGCCGTGTGGCCGTCCACCGAGGCCGCCAGACCGCTCGACTCGGCCGGCAACGGCCGCTCCTTGACGAAGGTCTCGGTGACCGCGCTGACGCCGCTGATCCGCTGACCCGTGACGAACTGGGTCAGGTCGATGATGTGCGCACCGATGTCACCGAGCGCGCCGGAGCCCGCCCTGTCCTTCTGCAACCGCCAGACCAGCGGGAACTGCGGGTCCACGATCCAGTCCTGCAGGTACGTCGCACGGACGTGTCGAATCACCCCGAGCCGTCCGTCGGCGACCAACTGGCGCATCATCGTGACCGCGGGGACCCGGCGGTAGTTGAACCCGCACATCGACCGCACTCCGGAGGCCCGGGCGACGTCCGCCGCAGCGGTCATCGCCCGTGCCTCCTCCACCGAGTTGGCCAACGGCTTCTCGCACAGAACGTGCTTGCCTGCGGCCAACGCGGCGAGAGCGATCTCGGCGTGACTGTCGCCCGGGGTGCAGATGTCGACGACGTCGATGTCGTCCCGGTTGATCAGGTCACGCCAGTCGGTGGTGTACGCGTCCCAGCCGAGTGTGTCGGCGGCGTCAGCCACCTTCGCTGTGTCTCGGCCGCAGATCAACGCCATCCGGGCCCGCGCCGGCAGGTCGAAGACGCGGTTCACGGTGCGCCACGCCTGTGAGTGCGCGGCGCCCATGAACGCGTAGCCGACCATGCCGACCCGCAGTTCTTTGTCTGTCGTGGACAAGGTGGGTCTCCCCCCGGTATGTCAGAACCCGAGCTTGTCGTAGCTGCTCGCGTTCTCCTTGGTGATCGTCTCCGAGGCCAGGGTCACTTCCTTGGGCACCTGCAGCTCCGTCAGGTCGCCCAGGCCCCGACCCTGCGCGATGAGCCGCGCGAGCGAGACCGCCGAGGAGGCCATCGACGGGTTGTAGGTGACAGTGGCCTTGAGCACGGTGTTGTCGGCCTTGATCGCGTCGATCGCGAGCTTGGAGCCCGCGCCGCCGACCATGAAGAACTCCGACCGGTTGGCCTGCTTGATGGCCGCGAGCACACCGATGCCCTGGTCGTCGTCGTGGTTCCAGATGGCGTCGATCTTCGGCAGCGCCTGGAGCAGCTGGGACGCCTCGCGCTGACCGCTGTCCGAGGTGAACTCGGCCGAACGACGGTTCCGTACCGTGAACCCGTAGGTCGCCAGGGCGGCCTTGAAGCCCTCGCTGCGCTCGACGGTCAGCGGGATCTCCAGACCGGCGATCTCACCGATGACCGGGTTGGCGACGCCCTTGTCCTTGAGCATCTTGCCGATGTAGTGCCCGGCCGAGACGCCCATGCCGTAGTTGTCGCCCTTGATGACCAGCCGCGAGGCCAGCGCGTCGGGGAACGCCCGGTCGAGGTTCACGATCGGGATGCCCGCCTGCATCGCCTGGAGGGCAACGGCGTTGACCTCCTTGCCGTCGTGCGGCAGCACGACGATGATGTCCGGCTTCTGGGCGATCAGCGTGCCGAGCGTGGAGCGCTGGGCCTCGGAGTTCGACCCACCGTCGACCTCCTTGAACTCCACGTCCGAGTAGGCGGCGGCCTGCGCCTTGGCGTTGGCGTGGATCGCGCCCATCCAGCCGTGGTCGGCGGCCGGGGCGGAGAAGCCGATGACGACCTTCTTGCCCGGGGCGTTGTTGCCTTCACTGTTTCCGGCGGCCTTGGTCTGGGTGCTGGCGGCCGGGGTCTCGTTGCTGGTGCAGGCGGTGAGGAGGGTGGCAGCGCCCACTGCGGCTCCACCGAAGAGCAACCGGCGGCGCGACAGGTCGCGACTGTGCTGGGTCATTAATGACCTCCTGGGAGCGGGATTTGACTTATTGAGGGTGTGCGGGGCCCGGCCACCGTCGAACTTTCTCGACGTCGCCAGGACAACGGTGCGGTGCGTCAGGTTGCGGTGGTGACCCTGTTCCGCGCGAGGAGCCGAGTGACTGACTTGAACTGGAACTGCTGGACCAGGACGGCGGCGACGATGATGCCGCCCTTGACCATGTTCTGCGCCTCGATGGAGAGGCCGTTGATGGCGAAGAGGTTCGTGATGGTGGCGAAGATGATGACGCCGAGCAGCGAGCCGACGATCGTGCCCCGGCCGCCGCTGAGCAGAGTCCCGCCGATGATCGCCGCGGCGATCGCGTCCAACTCGTACAGGTTGGCCATCGCCGCCTGCGCCGAGGTCGCCTGCGAGGTGAGCATGATGGCGGCGATACCGCAGCAGAGACCGGAGAGCGCGTAGAGCAGCATGGTGTGCCGCCGGACGTTGATGCCGGCCAGCCGCGCCGCCTCCGGGTTACCACCGACGGCGATGGTCCGCCGGCCGAAGGTCGTGCGGTTGAGCACCACCCAACCGGCCAGCACGACAGCGCCGAGGATGTAAACCAGGATCGGGATCCCGATCACCTTGCGCGCGGCGATGTCGTTGATGAAGGTGCTGCTCGACACCTGGGTCTGCTTGTTGGAGATCGACGCCGCGAGCCCTCGCGCGGCCACCAGCATCGCGAGCGTCGCGATGAAGGGGACCAGCCGCCCGTACGAGATGAGCACACCGTTGACGAGACCGACGCAGATGCCGACCGCGAGGGCGGTGAAGATCATGCCGCCGGCGCCGTAGCTCTGGGTGGCCACAGTGGTGCACCAGACCCCGGCCAGCGCGACGATCGCGCCGACCGACAGGTCGATGCCACCACCGATGATCACGAAGGTCATCCCGACAGTGACCACGCCGACGACCGAGGCCAACTGGAGAATGGCCAGGACGTTGTTCCAGACCCAGTTCGGGTCGCCGTACAGGTCGGGCTTGGTGACCGCGCCGACCACGATGAGCGCGGCCAGCACCCCGATCAGGCCGAGGTTGCGCTTGGCGCCGTCGCCACCGTCACCCCGCCACCAGGAGAGCTTGCCCCCGGATCCTGCCTTGTTATTTGCCACCGCCGTCTCCGCCGGGTCCACCGGCGGCGACTGCGCCGGAAGCTGCGGGCGCTCCGGTGTCGCGGTGGGAGTGGGAGTCGCGTCGCTCATGCCGGTGCGCCTTCCATCAAGGACCCCGCCATCACGAGGTCAAGCACAGTGTTCTCGTCGAGTTCGCCGGCCGCGGCTTCGCGGACGACCCGCCCTTCCCGCATCACCAGCACCCGGTCGGCCAGACCCAGCACTTCGGGCACCTCGCTGGAGACCAGCAGCACCCCAACGCCCTGTGCGGCCAATCCCCGGATGACCTGGTAGAGCTCGGCCCGGGCGCCCACGTCCACGCCCCGGGTCGGCTCGTCGAGAAGCAGCAACTTGGTGCCGCCGAGCAGCCAACGCCCGACCACCACCTTCTGCTGGTTGCCGCCGGACAGCGTGCGTACCGGCCGGTCGACGTCCCGGGGCCGCAGCTCCAGGGTCTCCGCGATCCGGTCCGCCTCGGCGCGTTCCTTGGCGGCGTTGGTGAAGCCGAGCCGCGCGTACCGGCCGAAGGTGGCCAGCGTGACGTTGCGGTAGATCGGCTCGCCGAGCAGCAGCGCCTGGCTCTTGCGTTCCTCCGGGGCCATTCCCATGCCGGCGCGAACCGCCGCGCCGACGCCGGGCCGCAGGACCTTGCCGTCCATCTGCACCGTGCCGGCCTCCGGGAGGCGGGCGCCGTAGATCGTCTCCAGCAGTTCGGAACGACCGGAGCCGACCAGCCCCGCGATGCCCACGATCTCCCCGGCACGCACGTTCAGCGACACGTCGGCGAACTCGCCGGTGCGGGTCAACCCCTGCACCTGGAGCAGGTCGGCGCCAGCGGGGTCGTCGGTCGGCCGGTCCGGGAAGACGTACTCGATGGTGCGGCCGGTCATCCGGCTCACCAGGTCGCGGGTCGGGGTGTCGCGCGCCGGCAGGTTCGCCGCCGTGGTCCGGCCGTCCTTGAGTACGGTGACCCGGTCGCCGATCTCGCGGATCTCCTCCAACCGGTGGGAGATGTAGATGACGGCGATGCCCTGCGCGGTCAGCTCTCGGATGATTCGGAACAGGTTGCCGACCTCGTCGTGGGCCAGCACCGCGCTCGGCTCGTCCATGATGATCAGTCGGGCCTCGTGCGACAGCGCCCGCGCCATGCTGACGATCTGTTTGCCGGCCGCCGGCAGTGACCGGACCATCCGCCCCGGCGGGATCTCACCGTGGCCGAGCCGGCTGAGGATCTGCCGGGTGTGCCGGGCCATCCGACCGCGCCGGACGAAACCGAAGTTGCGGTACTCGTGTCCGAGGAACGCGTTCTCCGCCACCGACAGATCCTCGACGAGGTCGAGCTCCTGGTAGATGGTGGCGATGCCCGCCTTCATGGCGGCCTGCGGGTTGGCGAACGTGGCCGGCTCACCGCGCCACTCCACCTGCCCGGAATCCGGTTGGTGCACCCCGGCGAGCACCTTGATGAGGGTGGACTTGCCGGCGCCGTTCTGCCCGAGCAGGCAGTGCACCTCGCCGGCACGCACCTCCAGCTGCACGCCGTCGAGCGCGCGTACGCCGGGGAAGGTCTTCACCAGATCGGTGAGGCGCAGGACCACCTCGCCCGCGACGGTGTCGGCGGGAGCCTCGACCAGCGGCGCCTCGGCGACGGCCTCGGCCGACGCGGTGGCGGGGTCATCCTCGGGCAGAGCCACAGTCTCCTCCTCGCTCACGACGGAATCTCGAACAGCTTCATGCGGCTTCCCCGAAGGCGACGTCGCTCGCGAGCACCGCCGCGCCGGTGACACCGGCACGGCCGCCCAGCTCGGACAGGACGACGGGAAGGTTGCCGGTGGCCAGTGGCAGTGACCGGCGGTAGACCACACTGCGGATCTCGGCGAGCAGGATGTGGCCCAGCTGGGCCAGCCCTCCACCGATCACGATCATGGACGGGTTGGTGAAGCTGACCAGACCGGCGAGCACTCCGCCGACCCGCCGTCCGCCGTCCCGGATCAACTGGATGCAGGTCACGTCGCCCTCGACGGCGCCCTCGGCGACGTCCAGCGCGGTGACGACACCCCGCAGCGCCAGTCGCTCGGCCAGCGCCGGCGACGTGCCACTGCGGGCGGCGGCTGCGGCGTCCTTGGCGAGCGCGGCGCCGCTGAACAGCGCCTCCAGGCAGCCGATGTTGCCGCAGGAGCACATCGGACCGTGCGAGTCGACCTGGATGTGGCCTATGTCGCCGGCACAGCCGTCGGTGCCCCGGTAGACCTCGCCGGTGAGGTAGATGCCGCACCCGATGCCGGTGCCGATCTTCACGAAGAGGAAGTCGTCCACCGAGTGGGCGACACCACCGTGCCGCTCGCCGATCGCCATGATGTTGACGTCGTTGTCGACCACCGCCGGGCAGCCGTGCTCCCGGCTGAGCAGCTCACGCACCGGGAACCGGTCCCAGCCCGGCATGATCGGTGGTGAGACCGGAACGCCGTCGCGGAAGCTGACCGGGCCGGGTACGCCGATGCCGACCGCGTCCAGTCGCTCGTACGCGCCGTCGACCCGGGCCTTGTGCAGCAGTTCGTTGACCCGTTGCAGGGTCACCTTCGGGCCGTTGCGGATGTCGGCCGCCTCGGCGTAGTGGGCCACCGGTTCGAGGCGGCCGTTGACCACCTCGACGTCCATCGAGCTGGCGCCGAGGTCGACGGCGGCGAAGCGCAGCTTCGGGTTCAGCTCGACGAGAGTCGAGCGACGCCCGCCTCGGGATGCGGCGAGCCCGGCCTCGGCCACATAGCCCAGCGTCACCAGGCGATCAAGCTCGGCCAGCATGCGCGGACGCGGCATCTGGAGCCGGTCGCCCAGCTCGGCCCGGGACACGGCACCCTCGTCGCGGAGCAGCCGCAACAGGCGCACGTGTAGGGGGTCGACGGTGCGCACCCGGGGCCCCCTCTTCTTTGGCAGCGTTCACATCGACGCAATGCCGATGTGTTGTGTCCGACACAGTAAGAGCGTTCCACGCCGCCTGTCCAGAGCTTCAACCGTTCCGAGACCAACTTTTGTCCGAAAGAACAAAAGCTACTAGTCGATCATGGAAAGGATCACGGACGGCCCGCGTCCCCTCGCCCGCAGTTCCATCGACGGACACGCAAACGCCCCGCCAGCCGATCCTCGGTGGCGGGGCAATTTGGCGCGGGGCGGTGGCCGCAGGGCGATCAGGGCTGAGCCGTCAGCGGCGGCCGGCAGAATTTCGCTTCTTGCGGAGCTTGCGGTCGTCGCGCAGCTCGACGTACGGCTCGTCGTCGACCGAGTGCCCGGCCGAGATGGCGCGACCCCGCTCCAACTCGGCGTCGAACTCCGCCCCCAGCAGGATCGCGATGTTGCTCAGCCAGAGCCACACCAGGAAGATGATGACCCCGGCCAGCGTCCCGTACGTCTTGTCGTACGAGCCGAAGTTGCTCACGTAGAAGGCGAACAGGCCGGAGATCACCAGCCAGATCACCACGGCCAGCACCCCGCCGGGGCTGATCCAGCGGAAGCCGCCGTGCCGCGCGTTCGGTGAGGCCCAGTAGAGGATCGCGAACATCAGGCTGACCAGGATCAGCAGCACCGGCCACTTCGCGACGTCCCACACCGCGACCGCCGTCGAACCGAGCCCGATCACGTCACCGACCGACTCGGCGAGGCGGCCGGTGAAGACCACGATCACCGCGCACACCAGCAGCAGCACGCCGATCACCGCTGTCACACCGGCCCGGATCGGCAGCGTCTTCCAGATCGGCCGACCCTCCGGCACGTCGTAGATCGTGTTCGACGCACGCATGAAAGCACCGATGTAGCCGGACGCGGACCAGAACGCGGCCACCAGACCGATGATCGCCGCGACGCTGGCCAGGCCGCCGTTCTGCTGGGCGGTGTTGATCGCGCCCTCGATGATCTCCTGCACGCTGTCGTTCGGCACCGCCTGGTTGACGGTGTCCTTGACGCCCTGGGTGGCACTCTCGCCGAGCAGCCCGAGTAGGGAGATCAGCACCAGCAGGCCGGGGAAGATTGACAGCACCCCGTAGTAGGTAAGCGCGGCGGCCCAGTCGGTGAGGCTGTCGTCCTGGAATTCGGTGATCGTCCGGCGCATCGCCGCCTTCCAGCCGCTGCCGGGCAGGTCGGTGGGGCTGTCCGGGCCCGCGTCGGGCCCGACCGGCGTGGTGGCCGGATCACCCTCGCGCTCACGCTGGGCGGAAGACTCGTCCGAGGTCATCGCCCCTCCTCCTGGTCGGCGGTGTCACCTCCGGACATGCCCCGTGGACGGGCGCGGATAACCCCTACTTGTAGAGCAACCTCGCCATTCGGCGGGAAGCCACCAGCAGACCGATCGCCATCATCGCCAGCAGGTAGAGCACGTCGAGCAGCCAGAGCCAACCACCACTGCCCAGCGCGACCCCGCGGAGCAGGTGCACCGACCGGTACAGCGGGGTGATCTCGACGAGCCAGTGCAGCACTGTCGGGTAGGCCTGCGCCGGCACGAAGGTGCCGGAGAAGAGGAAGAGGGTGAACTGCGCGGAGGCCATCAGGTCGAAATCCTGCCAGCTGCGCATGAAGGTGGAGATCGCCATGCCGAGCGCCCCGAACGCGAACCCGACAAGCACCGCGGCCGGGAGAGCGGTCAACGCGCGGGTGACGCTCGTCAACTCCAGCGCGACCATCACGCCGAGGAACGCCGCCGAGTAGGCGCTGCCCCGCAGCATCGCCCAACCCAACTCGCCCACGGCGATCTCGAACGGCCGTACCGGGGTGGCGATCATCCCGTCGTACAGCTTCATGTACTTCATCTTGCCGAAGAAGTTGAAGGTGGTCTCCGCGAGCGCACCGGTCATCGCCGAGGAGGCGAGCATCGCCGGGGCCACGAACTCGGCGTACGAGACCAGCCGCCCGTCGGGCAGCGGCAGGTCGCCGACCAGCGCGCCGACGCCCACCCCGATGGAGAGCAGGTAGAGCAGCGGCTCCACGAAGCCGGAGAGCAGCAGCAGCCAGTAGGCCGACTTCAGCGCCGCGACGTTGCGCCCGACCACCGACGCCGACCGCCGGGACGCGGCGGAGACGTCGACCAGCCGGGGCAGGATCAGCGTGACCACGGCATCCTCTCTGCTTGCTCTTCGGGTTGCTGTTCAGACGACGAGCTTGCGACGGAACGCGCGCACCGCCAGCAACCAGCCGGCGACCGCCCAGGCGGCCAGGTAGAGCAGGTGCCCGACGATCGACCACTGTGGGGCGACGCCGAGCGTGGCCGCGCGGCACAGGTCCACGGCGTGCCACAACGGTGTCGCGTACGCCAGCCAGCGCAGCGCCTCGGGCAACGACTCGACCGGAAAGAACACCCCGGCGAAGAGCGTCATCGGGATGACCGCGAACCGGAACAGCATCGCCAGCCAACTGTCGCTCGACACCGATGCGGCGTACGCGAAGGTCGGTGCGGCGACGGCCAGCCCGAGCAACGCCACCACCGGCAGGGTGGCCACCGCCCACGGCGACCGCAACGCCCCGAACAGCCCGGTGACCAGTAGGAACGCCACAATCGTGGTGAGCACGCGGAACAGCACGAAGGCCAGGTGCCCGGCCACGATGTCACCCACCCGCAGCGGCGACGCGCCCTGCGCGAAGTAGGTCTTGACCCATTGGAAGTTGCTGAACACCGGCCAGGTCGAGTCACCGACGGTCACCTGGAGCGCTGTCGAGGCGATCAGCCCGGGGACCAGCCAGTCGAGGTAACGCACCCCGCCGACGCCCTGGTCGATGTAGGCGCCGACGCCCACCCCGAACCCGAGGACCGTCAGCACCGGCAGCAGGAACGAGGAGAACACCCCGGCCCGCCAGGTGCGCCGAAGCCCCACCAGGTAGTGCTCGAACACCGCGTACGCCGGCACCCATGGGAACCGCGCCGATCCCGCCGCACTCACCCGACCACCCCGCCCACCGCGCCGACCACCACGACCTGTCTACCCCCGGGGTACGACAGACCGCGGTCACCCTACGACGACCCCGCCGACGTGTCGCCCGGATTTGTGCGCGTCAGGGTTGGCGACTCGCGGCAGGAGTCACCACGCTGTCCACCATGGGCCACCCTCATGACAGGAATTCTGAAGTCCAACGACTCCTCGAAGAGCTGTGCGTCAAGCTGGGCTTCTGCCTGCCCCCTGCAGAGAACCTTCGGCTCCGCGAGTCCTCTCCCAACGACGCGGACAGCTTTACCGATGCGGTCTTCGCGGCCGAGGGGATGGGCGATACGAGCGGCACGGGCCTCCGTCGCCAGGTACGGGAGGTCATCGATCAGCATATGAGCCGATGGGTAAGGGCGGCCGATCAAGCAGCCGGAGACTGAGCGCTAACTACCGGCGGAAGGAGTCGGCACCGACGAACGCCCGCCACGCGTCAGGCGGGAAGACCAGCACGGGACCGGTCGGGTCCTTGGAGTCGCGGACGGCCACCAGCCCGGGCAGGTTGCCGGCAACCTCCACGCACGCGCCGCCGCTGCCGTTGCTGCGGGTGCTCTTGCGCCACCGGGCGCCGGTCAGCTCCATGTCTCCGCCACTTCCGCGATCAGGTCGAGGGACTGCTGCTGCGATAGTGCCTCACCCCGGATCGACTCCCACACCTCGACCATCTGCCGGACGTACTCGGACCGGTCGATCACCTGCCCGTGGCGCTGCCCGTCCAGGTAGACGACATCCTCACCGGTGGCGGCGGTGGCGATCACGAAGGGACCATCGAGCCCAGCGTACGCACCGGCCGACAGCGGCACGACCTGGATTCGGACCCGGGGCAGGGCCGAGCCGAGCTTCACCAGGTGACGCAACTGCTCGCGCATCACCTCCGGCCCGCCGATGTGGCGGCGCAGCACGTACTCGTCGACGACCACGCTGAGCAGCGGCGGCCGGTTCCGGGTGAGCACGCCCTGCCGGTCGAGCCGGGCGGTCACCTGCTGCTCGACCTCGTCCGCCGCGAAAAGCCCTGCACCGGCCAGGATGGCGCGGGCGTAACCCTCGGTCTGCACCAGACCTGGCACGTAGAGCGGCTCGAACCAGCGCAGCGCTGTGGTTTCCTGCTCGACGCCGGCCCAATCGCGGAACCACGGCACCACTGCCTCCCGGCTGATCCGCCGCTGGATGCGTTCGAACCGACCGTCGGCTGAGAACACGGCGTCGCACCGGCGGGCGAAGTCCAGACTTGGCCGGCGCTCGGATGTCTCCACCTTGGCGACAAGCGCCCCGGAATAGCTCAACGCCTCGGCCAGCGCCGTCTGCGACATCCCGTTGGCGGCCCGGGCCAGTCGCAACTCCTCGGCGAAGTGCTCCAGCATGGACGAACTCTCCACGGACACCCTCCGTACATTCCCGTACCGTGCCGGGCCGATTGCCGTACGCGCTGGTCGTCGGCGTGCGGAACCTCCCACCGTAGTCGGGTCTTCACCAGACTGTCACGCAGCGGAACCGCTCACGGGATCCAGACGGCGGGCGGAACCAGGCCGGGAGCGCCCCGTGACCCCCGATCCGGGGCGCTCCCTCCCACCCGACGGAGGTTCCCTCGTGCGACTCACCTGGTCGGCTCATGACGGCGGCGGGCGCTGATGCCGCGGTACCGCCCACACGTAGCGGCACGCCCGTCCTGGCGCTGCCGGGTCTGCGGCGCGGCGTGGCCCTGCTCGCCGGCCCGCCTGGCGCTGCTCGGCGAGTACCGCGAGGACCGGATCGGCCTGCTCATCTACCTCGCCGCGTTGCTGTACGAGGCGGCCGGAGACCTCGCCGGCCAGGCCGGTCACGACCGACTGACCGACCGATTCATCACCTGGGCCAGAGCCCGTTGAGCGGCGACCGCCGGCAGGTCAGCGGTGCGACCGCGCCCAAAGTCGCCCAATTCCGGCGTCTTAGGGGTGCCGTGGCCGCATGGGCAGAATCGAGCGGTGGGCTCAGGCACGGGCACGTTGGGGCCGACCCGGAAAACCGCCTACGCCGCAGCCAAGGAACGGCCGGGCGCCGGTCAGTCGACCAGGGTGCGGCCGGTCAGGTGCAGGAAGACGTCCTCCAGGCCGCTGCGCCGGACCAGCACGTTCGCCGGCTGGAGCCCCAACGCGGTGACCTCGGCGACCGCCGCGTCGCCGTCGGGCACGTAGAGCAGGACCCGGTCGGGCAACACCTCGACCCGCTCCCCCAACCCGTCGAGCTTGCCGGCGAACGGTTCCTGCGACTCGGCGGCGAAGCGCAGCTCGACCACCTCACGGGTCGAGTGCTGCTCGATCAGCGCGCGGGGCGAGCCCTCCGCGACGATCCGGCCGCCGTCCATCACCACCAGGCGGTCACAGAGCTGCTCGGCCTCGTCCATGTAATGCGTGGTGAGCACCAACGTGACGCCCTGCTGCTTGAGCCGGAACAGCCGCTCCCACACCAGGTGCCGGGCCTGCGGGTCGAGCCCGGTGGTCGGCTCGTCGAGCAGCACGATCTCCGGATCGTTCACCAGCGCGCGGGCGATGGTCAGCCGACGCTTCATGCCACCGGAGAGCGGCTCGACCTTGCTGTCGGCCCGCTCGGTGAGCTGGACGAAGTCGAGCAGCTCGGCGGCGCGCTCCCGGGCCGCCCGGCGGGAGATGCCGAAGTAGCGGGCGTAGACGGTCAGGTTTTCCCGGACGGTCAACTCCGGATCGAGATTGTCCAGTTGGGGGCACACCCCGAGGCGCGCCCGGATCGCCGGCCCATCAGCCACCGGATCCATGTCGAGGATGCGCAGCTCACCCCCGCTGGGTGGGGAGATGCAGCCGATCATCCGCATGGTGGACGACTTGCCCGCGCCGTTGGGCCCGAGGAAGCCGAACGCCTCACCCGGGCGAACCTCGACGTCGATGCCGGCCACGGCGGTGAAATCGCCGAACCGCTTCACCAGCCCGCGAGCCTGAATCAGTGGTCGCCCCGAAGTCACCGCCCGACCCTAACCGCCGGGTCCGACAGCCCTCCACGCAAATATTCGCCGGCGACCAGTCGGCCGCCACTGTGTCCGTACCACCGGCGGCGAAACGCCGATCGATGCCCCACCCGTCAGCCAATCGACGTGTATCGTCCTTTTGTGTCGCCCATCAGCTCGCCCGATGGTTCGCCGTCACCTGCCCGACCAGCCAACTCTCCCGTTGATGGGCCCGCAGCGAGCCCCGGCGGCGGGCCACCCCGACCACGACCGGAAGCCGAGCCGACAGAGCCCGGCGCGAGCAGGCCAGACGCGAGCGGGACGGGCGTGGCCGAGCGGACGACTCGGGACCTGGCCGCCCAGTTCGAGGACGAGAAACCGGGACGGGTGCTCTCCGGGCCGGCGGGTCTGCTCCTCACCACGGCGGCGCTGGCGGTCGGCGCTCTCGCCCTGTGGCAGGTGTTCCGCCCGCTGTCGCAGGGCAGCAAGTACTACTTGATCATCTTCCTGGCCGGCGTACTCCCGCTGGTCTTCCTCGCCTACCCGGCCGACCTGCGGCTACCGGCCCGCCTCCGCGCCCGGCGACGACGCGCCAACCACGCCGAGACCACCGAGAGCGACAGGCGCGTCCCGGCACTCGCGTCGTCGGGGCCCACAGTGACCGACTGGGCTCTGGGCGCCCTGGCCGTCGCGGCCTGTCTCTACCCCGTCCTGCCGATCCGGATCGGCAGCGGTGGCGGCGGCTACAACGCGTTCCTCGACCGGCAGGGCCTGCTGGCGCCGACGGATCTGGTGCTGGGCACCGTCCTGCTGCTCCTGCTGCTCGAGGCGTGTCGACGTACCACCGGTTGGATCCTGCCCGCGGTCTGCCTGCTGTTCCTCGGCTACGGCTACTACGGTGGCCTGCTGCCGCAGTCCTGGCCCGTCGCGCACGCCGGCCTCGACTTCAGTCAGCTGGTCGACGCGTTCTACAACTCCGACAGCGGCTTCTACGGCACGCCACTCGACGTGGCCGCCTCGTACATCGTGCTGTTCACCATCTACGGCGCGGTGCTGGAGTTGTCCGGGGCCGGGCGGTTCTTCGTCGAGTTGTCGGCCGCGGCGTTCCGACGTTCCCGTACCGCCGCCGGCCGGACGGCGGTGGCCTCGGGTTTCCTGCTCGGCACCGTCTCCGGCTCCGGCGCGGCGACGACCGTGAGCATCGGCGCGGTCACCTGGCCGCTGCTGCGCCGCGCCGGCTACCCGCCGGAGCGGGCCGGCGGCATGTTGGCCGCGGCCGGGGTGGGCGCCATCCTCTCCCCGCCCACTCTGGGTGCGGCGGCGTTCATCATCGCCGAGTACCTGGGCGTCTCGTACCTCCAGGTGCTGGGCTGGGCGACGGTACCGACGGTGCTCTACTACCTCGGCATCCTGCTCGCCGTGGAGATCGACGCTCGCCGTTCCGGCGTGCGCCCCGTGGTGATCGACGTCGACTCGCCCTGGCGGCTGCTGGCCCGGTTCGGTTACCACTTCGCCTCGCTGATCGCCATCATCGTGTTCCTCGCGATCGGTGTGTCCGCGACGAGAGCCGTCGTCTTCGCCGTCGTGCTCACCGTCGCGTTGTCGTTCCTGGCCCCCAGGAACGAGGAGCGCGCGCACCGGCTCGCCCCGGGCCGGCTGGTGACCGCGCTCGTCACCGGCGTACGCGGCGTCCTCGCCGTCACCGCTGTCTGCGCCGCCGCCGGCATCATCACGGCGACCACCACGAAGACCGGCCTCGGGCCGCAGGCGGCGGCGCTGCTGATCGGCGGGGCGCAGGCGGCCACCTCGGACCCGACGCTGGTGCTGGTGCTCACCGCGCTGCTCGCCGCCGTCGCGCTCAGCCTGCTGGGCCTGGCCGTGCCGGTCACCGCGTCGTTCGTGATCGGTTGGGTGATCGTCGGTCCGGCCCTGCTCGACCTGGGCGTCGCCGCGCCGGCGGCGGCGATGTTCGTCTTCTACTTCGCGGTGCTGTCCGAGGTGTCCCCACCGACAGCGCTCGCCGCGGTGGCCGCCGCCGCGGTCACCGGCGGCCGGCTGGTGCCGACCATGTGGCAGACCCTGCGGTACGCATTGCCGGCGTACCTGACCCCGATCGCGTTCGTCATCACGCCGGCCGGGCTCGGTCTGCTCGGCATCGGTGGCGTCCAGCGGATCGCCTTCGCCGCCGCAGTCACAGCGCTCAGCGTGGCGGTGCTCGCCGTCGCCGCCGGTGGCTGGCTGCCCGGCGTTGGCCCGGCCGGCGCCCCGGAACGGGTCTTGGGCGCCCTCGCCGGCGTCACACTGCTCTGGCTCGAACCCGTCCCGGTCACTGTCGGCGCGGCGCTGGCCGTCGTCGCGGCGGCGGGCGTGTTCGTCCGACGCGGCGCCGCCAACCGGTCATCGTCCGGATCACCAGCCAATCCTGTGGAGGAACAACTGTGAGACGAATCGACGTACGGCTCGCGGCGGGCCTGAGCGTGCTCGCCCTCGTCACGGTCGGTGCCGCGGGTTGCGGAGGTCAGCAGGGCGGCGCGGCCACTGACGACACTGCCAGCGAGGTCACCTGCGAGGTGACGAAGGAGACCCGCGTCGGCATCGCCACCGGCAACGCGACAGGCGTCTACTACGTGGTCGGCAACGCCCTGGCCGGGCAGTTGTCCGGGGCGACCGGTGGCAAGCTCACCGGCACCGCCGCCGAGACCGGCGCCTCGGTGCAGAACGTCGAGCAACTGGTCGGCGGCCAGTACGACGTGGCGTTCTCGCTGTTCGACACGGCGGTCAACGCGGTCGAGGGCAAGGGCAGCTTCACCGCGCCGCAGCCGGTGCAGGCGCTGACCCGCATCTACGACAACTACACCCAGGTGGTGGTCCGCAACGACTCCGGGATCACCTCGGTGGCCGACATGCGGGGCAAGCGGATCTCCACCGGCTCACCGAAGTCCGGCACGGAGGTGATCGCCAACCGGCTGTTGGAGGCCGCCGGCCTCGACCCGGCAAAGGATATCCGGGCGCAGCGACTGGACCTGACCAAGACCGTCGAGGGGATCAAGGACGGCAGCGTCGACGGCTTCTTCTGGTCCGGTGGTCTGCCCACCGGGGGCCTCACCGACCTGTTCACCACTGCCGGCGACTCGGTGAAGTTCGTCGACATCTCGCCGTTGCTGCCGAAGATGACCGCGTTGAGCCCCGCCTACCAGGCCGGGACGATCGGCCGGGACGCGTACCGGACGGCGACCGACACCCCGACCATCGTCGTACCCAACGTGTTGTTGGTCCGTAAGGACCTGGACGCCAACGTCGCCTGCGCGATCACCCGGACGGTCTTCGACAAGCGGGACACGCTGGCCCAGGCGAACCCGGCGGCCCGGGGCATCTCGCTGGAGACCGCCCGCAGGACCGAGCCGGTGCCGCTGCACCGCGGCGCCGAGAAGGCGCTGAAGGACCTGGGCGCGAACTGACCCGGCCGGTCAGACGTCGGCCGGCGCGGTGGCGGCGCGGGCCACGCCGACCAGCCGGTCGGCCTCGGCGAGCACTGCCTCGTCGCCCGTCGGAGTGCCGGGGTCGAGTCGGACCGTCCAGGTCAGACCGTCGACTCCGGCCACGCGCCGGGCCGCGACCCGCGCCGCGCCGCCGGGCACCGGCTGGTGCTCGGTGTACGCGACCGAACGGGTCACCCGGGCCCGCACCTGGTGCGGCAACTCCCCCGGGTCGAGCAGCAGGTACGTCTCGGCCGGGCCGTCAGCGACCACCGTGTAGCCGTCCCGCTCGACGAGCGGCTCGGCGGGGGTGACTGTCAGCTCCCGGCCGGACCAGACCGCCTTGAGGATGGTGTGCCAACCGAACCGGTGCCCTCGACCGGGCAACCACAGCCCGAGGTTGGTGGCGACCACCACCCCGTCGCCCTCGCCGTTGCCGGCGGCGGCCCAGGCCAGCACCCGCTCGTCGGCGGTCAGCGGCGGCCGGTCGGCCGGCGGCAGCTTCGGCTTGCGGCTGAACAGTCCCATCTAGAGGCCTCCCGCGGCCTGCTCGCGCAACGCCCGGGCGTGCTGCTCCAGGGACAGCAGCTCACCGAAGGCGGCGAAGTACTCGTCCTTGTTGTTGACCGGGTTGATCCGCTGGATGCGTGACTTGAGGTCCCGGACCCGGGCGGTCACCGACCCGAACTGCACCCGGGCCATCGTGATCGACACGTAGCGCGGGTCCGGTTCGCCGTCGATCCGCAGTGGTTCGACTGCCAACTCACCGACCAGCGCCGCGGCCGCCAGGTCCTCGCAGGCGTCGCGGACCGACTCGATCCAGACCGCGCCGCCGGTCGCCGACGCGGCACCACCGGCCGCGGTGATGGCCGTACGGACCGCGATGTGCACCGGGTGGCGGTATTCGGTGGCCTCGACCGCGTCGAACATCGGCCCGGCGAGGACCGGTTGCTGGAGGGCGAGTTTGAGCGCCTCCCGCTCGACCATCGACTGCGGGCTGTCCACCGCCGGCTCGGGGCGGGCCGAGGTGGGCCGGGCGGCGGGGGCCGCGTCGCGGGCGCTGGACGGCGGAGTGTTGCCGGCGGCGAGCACCGCCCGCTGCACCGGCTCGATCTCCATGCCGAGGTCCATGGCGAGCTTACGGACGTACTCCGGGCGCTTCTCCCGGTCCTTCAGGCGCGCGACCAGCGGCGCGGCGTGACGCATCGCCTCGACCCGGCCGTCGACGGTGTCCAGGTCGAAGCGGCTGATCACGTGCCGCAGCGCGAAGTCGACCAGCGGCTCGCGGCGGGCGACCAGGTCACGCACCGCCAGGTCGCCCTTGGCCAACCGCAGGTCGCACGGGTCCATGTTGTCCGGGCTGACCGCGATGAACGTGCGCCCGACGAAGCGCTGGTCGTCCTCGAAGGCGCGCAGCGCGGCCTTCTGCCCGGCGGCGTCGCCGTCGAAGGTGAAGATGATCTCGCCGGCCACCTCGTCGCTGTCGAACAGGAGCCGACGCAGGACGGAGATGTGGTCAGCGGCGAAGGCGGTGCCGCAGGTCGCCACCGCCGTGGTCACCCCGGCCAGGTGACAGGCCATCACGTCGGTGTAACCCTCGACGATGACCGCCCGACCCTGCTTGGCGATCTCCCGCTTGGCCTGGTCGATGCCGTAGAGCACGTGCGACTTCTTGTAGATCGGCGTCTCGGGGGTGTTCAGGTACTTCGGGCCGTCGTCGTCATCGAAGAGCTTGCGCGCGCCGAAGCCGATCACGTCGCCGGCGAGATCGCGGATCGGCCAGAGCAACCGGCGACGGAACCTGTCGATCAGGGTGCCGGAACGGGACTCCCGGGACAGCCCGGCGGTGACCAACTCCTGGTGGGTGAAGCCCTGCTGGCGCAGGTGCTTGGTGAGCGGGTCCCAACCCTCCGGCGCGAAGCCACAGCCGTAGCGCTCGGCGGCGGCCCTGTCGAAGCCCCGTCGCGCCAGGAACTCCCGTGCCGGCCGGGCGCCGGCGGTGCTCAGTTGCGCGCAGTAGAACTCGACGGCGGCGGCGTGCGCGGCGACCAGGCGCTGCCGCTGACCCTGCTGCGGGCGGGGGCGCGGGGTGCCCTTGTCGTCCTCGATGTAGCGCAGTTGGATGCCGGCGCGGCCGGCCAGCCGCTCGACGGACTCCACGAAGCTGAGGTGGTCGGCGTCCATCAGGAACTTGATCGCGTCCCCGCCGGCCCCGCAGCCGAAGCAGTACCAGACGTTGCGGGCCGGGGACACGTTGAACGACGGACTCTTCTCGTCGTGGAACGGGCACAGGCCCTTGAGGTTGCCGCCGCCGGCGGACTTCAGGGTGACCGTCTCGGAGATCACATCCCCGATCGAGGTGCGTTCCCGGACCAGTGCGATGTCCTCGTCCCGGATCCGCCCAGCCATGTGCCACCCCCTCGCCGTACATCCTGCCCTGCCGGACCGACGACACGCCGGCCGGGGGACGCCGGTGTGGCGGCGGCCGCTGCCGGCTGGGCGGTTCCGGCCCGCAGGCCGGGTCCGCACGGGGACCATGACCAGATGCGCCGGGTACGGACCGAAGCCCCCCGCCTGCCGAGATGGCTGGCCGCTCGGATGGGGCTACCCGGGCAGACCCCGCAGACGGACGAGGCCGGCCACCGGCACGCCACCTGGCTGGAGCTCTTCCTCGACCTCATCTTCGTGTACGCGCTGGCGGCGGTGGTGGCCCGGCTGGGCAACGAACCGTCCCCGTCGCCGAGGGCCGTGCTGGCCGTGATCGGGCTCTTCGTGGTGATCCAGTGGGCCTGGATGGGGCAGGTGTACTACGACACCCGGTTCGATCCGGACGACGCGTTGCACCGACTGCTGGTGCTTGTCGCGTTGGTCGGCGCGGGCGCGATGACCCTCGGCGTCGACGAGGTCCCGGAGAGCGTGCTGCTGCCGGTCGGGTACCTGATCGTGCGGGGCGTGCTGCTCCTGCTGTACCTGCGCGCCTGGCCGACCAGCGCGAAGGCCCGAATGGTGACGACTGTCTACCTGATCGGCTTCGGGTCGGGCTGGTTGATCTGGCTGGTGTCGCTGACAGTGCCCACCGAGCTGCGCCCGGTCCTGTGGATCGTCGCGATGGTCATCGAACTGGCCACACCCTGGGCGGGGGTGCGCTGGCTCAACCGCTGGCCGGTGGACAACAGGCACCTGCCGGAACGGATCGGCCAGTTCACCATCATCGTCCTGGGTAGCGCGCTGGCCAGCCTGCTCTTCGCCGTGCCGGACCACCCCCCGCCACACATGATCCTCACCGCCGCGATGGCCTTCCTCATCCCGGCGGCGGTCTGGTGGGTCTACACCACCTTCGTGACCACCCGGCTGCTCCAGAGCCGGCTGCGCGGCGGGCAGGCGTACAGCTACCTGCACATTCCGCTGGGCGGCGCGCTGCTGCTGCTCGGCTGGTCGCTCGGGCAGGTGGTGCGGCTGGTCGACGACAACGCGAGCCGGCTGCCGCTGGAGCTGCGGCTGCTGCTGGGCGCCTCGATGGTGGTGTGGACGGCCTGCGGGCTCGCCCTGTACTGGCTGTGGACCCGACCGAGCGCCGCCCGGTTGGCGATCGCCGCCTACGGGGTGCTCTCGGTCAGCCTGATCACCGCGACGGTGCACCAGCCGAAGGTGATGCTGTCGCTGCTCTCCCTGGCCGTCGTCGGGTACGCCGTCCTGCTCAGCCGGCGCCTTGCCCGGGCCGGCAGGGAGATGAACACCCCCGAGGGGTGAGCGGCGCTCAGGCCGCCGCGGCGGGCTGAGGGATGGCCGTCTCCTCGGCCGCCACCTGCTGGTTCCAGTCGGCCTTGGTGGAGCGCCAGCCCTCGTCGTCCATGCCGCGCCGCCAGTAGCCGGAGATGGAGAGCCGGTCGAGGGGCACGCCCCGCTCGCCGCGCAGCAGCCGGCGCAGCTCCCGGACGAAGGCGGCCTCGCCGTGCACGAACGCGTGCACCTGGCCGGCCGGGAACTCCAACGCCCGCACCGCCTCGATCAGCGCCTGGCCCACCGGGCGGTCGCCGCGATGCAACCAGGTCAGCTCCACGGCCCCCGGGCTGAGCAGCTTCTGCTCCTCCGCCGGGTCGGCGATCTCCACGAAGACGTGGGCCGGGGTGCCCAGCGGTAGGCGCTCGCACGCGGCGGCGATCGCCGGCAGGGCGCTCTCGTCACCGACCAGCAGATGCCAGTCCGCGTCCGGGCTCGGGGCGTACGCGCCGCCGGGGCCGACGAAGTGCACCGGATCGCCGGGGCACAGCGCGGCGGCCCACGGGCCGGCCAACCCCTCGTCGCCGTGGTGCACCACGTCGACGGTCAGCTCGCCGGACAGCGGATCCCAGCGCCGCACCGTGTACGCGCGCAGCCGGGGCCACTGCTCCCGGGGCAGGTCCCGGCGGATCGCGGCGAGGTCCAACGGCTGCGGGTACGCGACCCCCGACTGCGGGAACACCACCTTGATGTAGTGGTCGGTGAACTCGCCCACCGGCAGGCCGATCAGTTCGTCCCCACCGAGGACGAGCCGGATCAGGTGCGGGGTGGGCCGCTCGGTGCGCAGCACCCGGACCGAGGTGACGTTCCTGGAGCGTTCCGTCATGTCAGTTAGGTTAGCCTAAGCTGGCTCGTGATCACCCGGGGGTGTCCCTTTGCCGACCAGCCGGGTGTGCCAGGTCACCGCCGCCGGGTCGGTGAGCGAGGCGACCTGGTCGATCACCACCCGCAGCCTGGCCCGGTCGTCCGGGGCAGCCCGCCACAGCGGGGCGAAGATCGGGTCCAGCCCGTCCGGGGCACGCCGGACCAGCGCGGCGACCAACTCCGCCAGCATCGTCCGCTGCCGCTCGTAGCGGCCCCGGAAGCCACTGCGACGCATCACGTAGCGCAGCGCGATGCCCTTGAGCAGCGCGCACTGCGCCCGTACCAGGCGGGGCACCACCAGGTCGGCGGCGTAGCGGCGGTGCGGGCCCGGACCGAAGCGCTCCTCCGTGGCCGCCACCGCCGCGGACACGAACAGCCCGGTCACCCCGCTGGTGGTGGCCTTCAACGCGACCTGCGCGCGATGGCTGCCGTCGTACCCGGCGAACGGGGCGAGCAGCGGACCGGCCAGCAGATCGACGAGCACCTCGGCCAGGTCCGCGGCGGACTCCCCGGAGTAGGCGGCGGCCACGTCGGCGCAGAGCGCGGCCCGCTCGTCGGCGTCGGTGAGCAGCGGGTGCAACGTGACGTAGCCACCGTGGATGCCGTCCTCCACGTCGTGCACCGAGTACGCGACGTCGTCGGCCCAGTCCATCACCTGGGCCTCCAGGCAGCGCCGGTCGCCGGGCGCACCGGCGCGGATCCAGTCGAAGACGGCCGCGTCGTCGGCGTACACCCCGAACTTGCGCTCCCCCGGCCGGCGCGGCCAGGGATACTTGCCGATCGCGTCCAGCGACGCCCGGGTCAGGTTCAGCCCGGCGGACGAGCCGTCCGGGGCGAGCACCTTCGCCTCCAGACGGGTCAACACCCGCAGGGTCTGCGCGTTGCCCTCGAAGCCACCGCACGGCGTGGCGAGCAGATCCAGCGCAGCCTCACCGTTGTGCCCGAACGGCGGGTGCCCGAGGTCGTGCGCGAGCCCCGCGACGTCCACCACGTCCGGGTCGCAGCCCAGCCGGGCACCCATCTCCCGGGCGATCTGGGCCACCTCCAACGAGTGGGTCAGCCGCGTACGCAGGAAGTCGTCGGTGCCGGCGGTGTGCACCTGGGTCTTGGTGGCAAGTCGGCGAAACGCCGCCGAGTGCAGCACCCGGGCCCGGTCGCGCTCGTACGGCGACCGGCGATGTCCGGTGTCCTTGGGCGGCTCCTCGACCAACCGCGCGTCCGGCTCACTCCTCGCGTTCACGGAGCCGCCATAGTTCGCGACTGCGGGGCTCGCAAGACCGGCTCACTCCTCGCGTTCACGGAGAACGCAGAACTCGTTGCCTTCCGGGTCGGACAGCACCGTCCACTCGACGTCGCCCTGACCGATGTCGACGTGCCGGGCGCCCATGTCGACCAGGCGCTCGACCTCAGCCTCCTGATTGGCGGGGCGCAGGTCGAGGTGCAGCCGGTTCTTGCGCTCCTTGCCCTCGGCCACGGGGCCGAAGAACAGGGCGGGCAACTGGTCCGGGGACTGGCGGATCTCCACTCCGCTCGGTGTCTCGGTGACGACCTGATAGCCGAGCGCCTCGGCCCACCAACGAGCCAGTCGGGCCGGATCGCGGGCGTCGACAGTCAGGCTCTCCCAGACACTGGTCATGCAGTCACCTCTTCCCGTTCGACGCGGCGCCCAATCGGCCGTGTGCGAGCGAGCCAAGATTACGCCCGCCAGCACTGCTCGACAGGCTCACGACGCATCGATGAAGGGCGCACAACCACCGATTGGCCCCCAGTTGCCGACCGATCGCCGAGGGTTACGGGCTCGCGGCCGGAAGTCGCCACCGGTAGCCTTCCCAGCGCGGAACGTAGCCAGCCGACTGACACGCAGAGCCGACCGGTGAGGGGTAACGCTCGTGGACGCAGACACGGTGATGGGAACGGAGCTACGCCTGCTGCGCCAGCGCCGACCCGACATCGCCGGCACGGTGCTCGCGGGCACGGACGGCCTGCTCATCTCCAGCGACCTACCCAGCACCGACGCCACCCATCTCGCCGCGCTCGCCGCCGCGAGTTTCGGGCTCGGGCACCGGGTGGCCGACACCGTCCGGCAGGGTGAGTTCCGGGAGTCGTTCGTCTGCACCACAGCAGGCTGCGTGGTCACCTATCCGGCCGGGCGCAGCGCCCTGCTGACCCTCGTCACCATCTCGGCGGCCGGGGACCTGGAGGCGCTGCACGAGGAGGCGCGAGCGGTGGCCCGCCGCGCCGGGTCGTTCCTGGACGTTCGTGGCGGAGGCATCGGCGCGACCTCCGTACCGGACGCGCACGCCCCGCTGGCCACGCGTACCCCGATGGCGACCCTGCCGGCGCAGTTGCGCCGCTCGTCCCGACCCACCTGGCGTCGTCCGCCGATCTGAGCGCCGGCGGCGGCCGGGTGACCAGGCCGCCGCCGACGTGCGTCAGCGGCTGTCCGACCCGCCGGTCTCCACTACCGCCCGACCTGCCTCCAGCCGGGCCACCGGCACCCGGAACGGCGAACAGGACACGTAGTCCAGGCCGACCTCGTGGAAGAAGTGCACCGAGTCCGGGTCGCCGCCGTGCTCACCGCAGACACCGAGCTTCAGCCCGGGGCGGGCGGCCCGACCCTCCTCGGCGGCGATCCGCACCAGCCGACCGACGCCGTCGCGGTCGATCGACTCGAACGGCGAGATGCCGAAGATGCCCAACTCCAGGTAGCGCCAGAAGAACGCGCCCTCGACGTCGTCGCGGGAGAAGCCCCAGCCCATCTGGGTCAGGTCGTTGGTGCCGAAGGAGAAGAACTCGGCGGCCTCGGCGATCTGCCCGGCGGTCAGCGCCGCCCGGGGCACCTCGATCATGGTGCCGATCAGCACCTCGACGCCGCTGTCCCCGACCACCTCGGCGATGATCTTCTCGGCCTCGGCGCGGACCGTCTCCAACTCCTGCACGGCACCGACCAGCGGCACCATGATCTCCGGCTTGGCCACGCCCCCGTCGCGGGCGCAACTGACCGCCGCCTCGGCGATGGCCCGGACCTGCATCGCGAACAGGCCGGGGATGACCAGGCCGAGGCGTACGCCCCGCAGCCCCAGCATCGGGTTCTCCTCGTGCATCCGCCGGACGGCGGCGAGCAGCGCCTCCTCCTTGGCCACGTCCTCGCCGCGTTCCTGGGCGACCGCCACGTTGACGGCGAGCTGCTCCAACGGCGGAAGGAACTCGTGCAACGGCGGGTCGATGAGCCGGACGGTGACCGGCAGGCCGTCCATCTCGCGGAAGATCTCCTCGAAGTCGGCCCGCTGCAACGGCAGCAGCGCCGCCAGCGCCGACTCCCGCTCGCCCGGGGCCCGGGCCAGGATCAGCCGCTCGACCAGCTCCCGCCGCTCACCGAGGAACATGTGCTCGGTGCGGCACAGCCCGATGCCCTCGGCGCCGAAGCGCCGGGCCCGAGCGGCGTCCGCGCCGGTGTCGGCGTTCGTGCGGACCGCCAGCCGCCGCTTCCCGTCGGCGTGCGTCATGATCCGGTGTACGGCCCGGACCAGCGCGTTGTCGATGTGCTCGGGGTCGAGGCTGCCCTCGAAGTACTGCACCACCTCGGAGGGCATGACCGGCACCTCGCCGAGGTAGACCTTGCCGGTGGTGCCGTCGATGGACACGACGTCGCCCTCGGTGACGGTCTGCCCGGCCACTGTGAACCGCTTCGCCGGCACGTTCACCTCGATCTCGTCGGCACCGGAGACGCAGGTCTTGCCCATGCCCCGGGCCACCACCGCGGCGTGGCTGGTCTTACCGCCGCGCGAGGTGAGGATGCCCTTCGCGGCGATCATGCCGTTCAGGTCGTCCGGGTTGGTCTCCCGGCGCACCAGGATCACCGACTCCCCCTCGGCGGCCAGCTCGACGGCCCGCGCGGAGGTGAAGACCACGGTGCCGGACGCCGCGCCGGGCGATGCGCCGATGCCCTTGGCGACCGGCTGGAACTCGTGGTCGAGCTGGAAGCGCGGGAACATCAGCTGGGCCAGTTGCGCGCCGTTGACCCGGTGCAGCGCCTCGTCCAGGTCGATCAGACCCTCGTCGACGAGTTGCCCGGCGATGACGAACGCGGCGGCGGCGGTGCGCTTGCCGACCCGGGTCTGCAACATCCACAGCTTGCCGCGTTCGATGGTGAACTCGATGTCGCAGAGGTCCTTGTAGTGCTCCTCAAGCCGGGCCATGATGCCGAGCAGCTCGTCGTAGGAGGCCTTGTCGAGCTGCTCCAACTCCTGCAACGGCACTGTGTTGCGGATGCCGGCGACCACGTCCTCGCCCTGGGCGTTGGCCAGGTAGTCGCCGTAGATGCCCTGCGCCCCGCTGGCCGGGTCACGGGTGAACGCGACCCCGGTGCCGGAATCCGGGCCGAGGTTGCCGAAGACCATCGTCACCACGTTGACCGCGGTGCCGAGGTCGGCCGGGATGCGCTCCTGGCGGCGGTAGAGCACCGCGCGCTCGGCGTTCCACGACTCGAAGACCGCCCGGATGGCCAGGTCGAGCTGTTCGCGTGGCTGCTGCGGGAACTCCCGACCGGTGTGCTTCAAGAAGATCTTCTTGTACGCGTCGACCAGCCCACGCAGGTCGTCGGCGTCCAGATCCAGGTCGTTGTGGGTGCCCCTGGCGTGCTTGGCCTCGTCGAGCGCGTGCTCGAACTCCTCGCCCGGCACCTCGCAGACGGTCTTGCCGAACATCTGGATGAGTCGCCGGTAGGAGTCCCAGGCGAACCTGTCGTTCTGTCCCGCCTGGGCAGAGAGCCCCACCACGCTCTGGTCGTTGAGACCGACGTTGAGGACCGTCTCCATCATGCCGGGCATGGAGAACTTGGCACCGGAGCGGACGGAGACCAACAGTGGGTCCTGTGGGTCACCGAGGCGCTTGCCCATCGCGCGCTCCAGCGATTCCAGGTGTGCCTCGATCTGACCGGCGAGCCCGTCCGGCTCCCGTCCCGTCGCGAGGTACACCTGGCACGCCTCGGTGGTGATGGTGAAGCCGGGCGGAACGGGCAGGCCCAGGTTGGTCATCTCGGCGAGGTTTGCCCCCTTGCCGCCGAGCAGCTCCTTGAGTTCCTTGTTGCCTTCGGAGAAGTCGTAGACGTACTTGTGATCGACGGTCTCTTGCGCTGCCACCAGAGCCTCCACAACACACGCGCCGGATTGACACTTAACGAAGGTTCAGTTTTCTTCTTCCCCGGGACGGACCACCGGTAATCCCGGGGTCAACGTCGATCGGTGGGCGAAGGTTAAGCGAACATCGAGTGACCTGGGACCGTTCGGTGACAATTGGCACAGCCATCACGACTATCCGTGTTCGTACCGGTTTTTGGGAACGCTTCCATGCGCACCATCACGCATCCCGGCCGAGCGTCGTACGCTTGACGCCACGCCAGCCGGTGAACCTCACTTTTGCCATAACCGACGCGAATACACCCCCGGAGTCGCCGCCGTGTCGACCACCCCCTCCCCCGGCCCCACCGCCGTCCCCGCGCCGCTGTCGGCGGAGGAACCGGACGCGGCCACGCTGGCCCGCACGGCCGAGCAGACCGCGGGCATGTTGCTCGCCCCGGCGGCCCCGCACCGGCTGACCGACGTCGTGCCCGCCCCACAGCAGGCCCGGCCCGACCCGACCGCCGACTGGGCGCTCCCGGCCGAAGCGGTCATCGTGTCCAGCGCCGACCCCGCCGCGTTCGCGGTCGCCGAGCAGCTCGCCCAGCTCCTGCGTCCGGCCACCGGCTACCCGCTGCCGGTCACCGACGCCACCACGCCGGAGCCCGCCGGTGGCATCGCGCTGGTGCTCGACGACACCGCCGACCTCGGCGCGGAGGGCTACCGCCTCGACATCGCCACCGACGGGGTACGCGTCACCGCCGCCACCGGCACCGGCCTCTTCTACGGCGTACAGACGCTGCGCCAACTGTTGCCGGCGGCCATCGAGAGCCCCAGCCCGGTCACCGAACGCTGGGCGTTGCCCGGCGGGACCATCACCGACGCACCCCGGTTCCCCTACCGGGGCGCGATGCTCGACGTCGCGCGGCACTTCTTCGCCGTGGAGGACGTGCTGCGGGTGGTCGACCACCTGGCCCGCTACAAGCTCAACCACCTGCACCTGCACCTCACCGATGACCAGGGCTGGCGGATCGCCGTGGACTCCTGGCCGAAGCTGACCACCGTCGGCGGGACGACCGAGGTCGGCGGCGGCCCCGGCGGGCACTACACGAAGGCCGACTACCAGCGGATCGTCTCCTACGCGGCCGCCCGCCACATCACCGTCGTCCCGGAGATCGACCTCCCGGGGCACACCAACTCGGCGCTGGTCGCGTACCCGGAGCTGGCACCGGACAAGACCGCGCCGCCGCCGTACACCGGCACCGAGGTCGGCTTCAGCTACGTCGACCCGGCCGACGAGCGGACGTACGACTTCGTCGCCGACGTGCTGGGCGAGGTGGCCGCGCTCACCCCCGGCCCCTGGCTGCACATCGGCGGCGACGAGGCGTTCAAGGTGAAGGGCGAGGTCTACACCGGTTTCGTCGAGCGGGTCCAGCGCATCGTGGCCGACCTCGGCAAGACAGTCGTCGGCTGGCACCAGCTCGCGCCGGCCGCCCACCTCGACGGGCGGGTCCTGCAGTGGTGGGGCACGAACGGCGAAGACCCCACCACCGTCGACGCCGTACGCAGGGGTGCCCGGCTGATCGTCTCCCCCGGCAACCACGCCTACCTGGACATGAAGTACGCCCCGGACACCCCGATCGGGCACGACTGGGCCGGCCTCATCGACGTGCGAAAGGCGTACGACTGGGATCCGGGCATGCACGTCGCCGGCGTACCCGCCGAGGCGGTTCTCGGTGTGGAGGCCCCACTCTGGACCGAATCGGTCACCTCGCTGGCCGACATCGAACTTCTGCTCCTGCCCCGCCTCCCGGCCATCGCCGAGTTGGGCTGGTCACCCCGGGCAAGCCACGACTGGGCCGGCTTCCGCGACCGCCTGGCCAGCCAGGGCCCGCGCTGGACGACGGCCGGGATCACCTTCCACCGCGCGCCCGAGATCCCCTGGCCCACCGCACCGACCATCCCGACACAACGCACCACACCCCAAACCGACACCGCCAAGCCCTGACCCCGGCGTTCGGGTTGTCCGGTTTGACCGCTGGTGTCGGGTAGTCGGGGGCACCCCCGTGGCGGAATCGTGGGCCGGGCCGGGTCGTTATACCTGGCAGACCACCGCGACTGTCCCGGTCGTGGGGCGCGGCAGCCGCCCGGGAACACCCGGCAGGCCGCCCCGGTTACATCCCCCGCAACGCCCGAGCAGGTCCCCCCGGATCGCCGGCGTCGCCACGAACTTTCCCGCACCACCCACCCCCGGGTGTGGTGCGGGCACCCCCGATGCAGAGGAGCACGCCATCATGCGTACCGATCTGATCCGTAAGACCGCCCTGACCGCCGCTGGTCTCGCGTTCACCGGTGGCGCCATCGCCGGCCCCGTCACCACCGCGTTCGCCGCACCCACCACCAGCACCCCGGCCGCGCAAACCCAGACCGACCGCAAGGGCCACGGCGAACGGGAACTGGGCGTGCGCTACGAGGCCCAGCCGAACTTCTACTACTGCGGGCCCGCCGCGACCCGTAACGCCCTGTCCGTGCAGGGCAAGAACATCAACGTCGACGACATGGCCAAGGAGATGGGCACCACCGAGGCCGGCACCAACTCCATCAACGACATCACCCCCGTGCTGAACAAGGAAACCGGTAAGAACGACGCCTACCGGTCCGTCGAGATCAGCACCCCCGCCGCCGACACCAAGCAGACCGACACCCTGCGCGCCGACATCGTCCGCACCGTCGACGACGGCCGCGCCGTGGTCGCCAACATCGCCGGCACCAGCACCGACACCGACGGCGTCACCCACTCCTACGAAGGCGGGCACTACATCAGCGTCGTCGGCTACCGCGACAACGGCAACACCGTCAAGATCGCCGACTCCGCCGATGCGAACACCGCCTCCTACTGGATCAGCGTGGAGCACCTCGCGGACTGGATCGCCACCCGCGGCTACGCCACCAGCTGACCCCCCGCACCACACACACCCAGCACACACCGAAGGGCCGGACCCCCACCAGGGTCCGGCCCTTCGGCATGCCCGGGCCACTAGCCCCGCCGGCCGAGCACGGGCAGCACGGGCAGCGCGACGAGCCAAGTCCACGCGCCCGCCGTCAGGCGCGAACGAAGTCGACGGGCATCCGAGCCGACCGAGCCATTCACCCCGGCAAGCCGCCCACCGGACCGAGCCGCGCCGACCCACAGCGGGCCACCCCACAGCGGGCAACCCCAGCCACTCACCCCGGCACGCCGCCCACCGGACCAAGCCGCGCCTACCCACAGCGGGCAACCCCACAGCGGGCAACCCCACTGACCGCGCCCACGGGTCCTTTGGAGCTGATGCCGTAGACGAATCAGAGGCAGGGCCGCCCGCCCGAGCCGAACTGGTGATTCGTTCACGACATCAGCTCGATAGGGCGCCGAACTCATCTGCCCAGCCCGCACGGAGTGGCGAGGAAGACCAAGTGCCACGACCCGAGGGCTCGAGGGTGACCGGCGCGCCGGCACGACTCCGCGGCGAGCCTGCGTTCCGGAGGGATGGTCGCGGGGCACCTCCGGCCGACCGGCCAAGGGCTCAGCCGCCGGAGTCGTCCATCTCGGCGCCCTCGGGGACCGTGTCGTCGTCTCGACTGGCCAGCCAGCCCTCGGGCAGGAAGACCTTGCCGGGCGAGTTGGTACGCCCGCGCGGCTGACCCAGGGCGGTGACCGGGAACGGCTCGGCCGGGTCGAGCTTGCCGAGCAGGTCGTCGAGCTGCGCCAAGCTTTCGATCATCGCCAGCGAGCGCCGCAGCTCACCGCCGACCGGGAAGCCCTTGAGGTACCAGGCGACGTGCTTGCGGAAGTCGGTGCAGCCGTCCCGTTCACCTCGGGCCGGGTTGCGGGCACCGGCCGTGAACTGGTCGACAAGCAGCTCGGCGTGCCGGCGCATGGTCACCGCCACCTCGCCGAGGGTGGGCAGCCGCCGCTCCGGCCGACCGTTGAAGGCGGCCTCCAGGTCGGCGAAGAGCCACGGTCGGCCCAGACAGCCGCGCCCGATGACCACGCCGTCCACGCCGGTGTGGGCCACCATGCGCAGCGCGTCGTCGGCTTCCCAGATATCGCCGTTGCCGAGCACCGGCACGTCGAGGGCCTGCTTCAGGGTGGCGATCGCGTCCCAGTCGGCGGTGCCCGAGTAGCGCTGCGACGCCGTGCGCCCGTGCAGGGCCACCGCTGCCACGCCGGCTTCCTGGGCGGCGAGCCCGGCTTCGACGTACGTCAGGTGGTCGTCGTCGATGCCCTTGCGCATCTTGACAGTGACCGGCACGCCGGACGGTGACGCGGCAGCCACCGCGGCCCGCACGAGTCGTGCGAAGAGCCGGCGCCGCCACGGTAGCGCCGCGCCGCCCCCACGTCGGGTGACCTTGGGGACCGGGCAGCCGAAGTTGAGGTCGATGTGATCGGCCAGGTTGCGCTCGACGACGATCCGCACGGCGGCGGCGGTGATCTCCGGATCGGTGCCGTAGAGCTGGAGACTGCGGGGCTTCTCGTCGTCGCCGAACGCGATCATGCGCAGCGTCTTCGGGTTGCGCTCGACCAGCGCCCGGGTGGTGATCATCTCGCAGACGTAGATGCCGCCACCCTGCTCGCGACAGAGCCGACGGAACCCGATGTTGGTGATCCCGGCCATCGGCGCGAGCACCACCGGCGGCCACACCTGGTGCTGGCCGAGAGTCAGCGGGCGCAGCGCGGGCACGGTCGAGGCAGTCACCGGACAAGTGTACGGGGCCCCGACCGGCGCTTATCGCGTCGGCCGAGGCCCCGTGCGCAGAGTCTCAGCAGCCGGGGAGACGCTCGATCAGGTAGCGCTCGACCTGGTCCAGGGAGACGCGCTCCTGGGCCATGGTGTCCCGGTTGCGCACCGTCACCGCGTTGTCGTCCAGGGTGTCGAAGTCGACGGTCACACAGAACGGGGTGCCGATCTCGTCCTGCCGGCGGTAGCGACGCCCGATCGCCTGCGAGTCGTCGAACTCCACCACCCAGCGCTTGCGCAGCAGGGTCGCGAGGTCCTTGGCCTTGGGCGACAGCGCCTCGTTGCGGGACAGCGGCAGCACCGCCACCTTGACCGGGGCGAGCCTCGGGTCGAACCGCATCACTGTGCGCTTGTCCACGCCGCCCTTGGTGTTCGGCGCCTCGTCCTCGTCGTACGCCTCCAACAGGAAGGCCAGCACCGCGCGGGTCAGACCCGCGGCCGGCTCGATGACGTACGGCATCCAGCGCTCACTCTTGCTCTGGTCGAAGTACGACAGGTCGACGCCGGAGTGCTTGCTGTGCGTGGAGAGGTCGAAGTCGGTGCGGTTGGCGACACCCTCCAGCTCGGCGAACTCGGTGCCACCGAACTGGAAGCGGTACTCGATGTCCACCGTCCGCTTCGAGTAGTGCGACAGCTTCTCCTTGGGGTGCTCGAACAGACGCAGATTGTCCGCCGAGAGGCCAAGGTCGAGGTACCAGTTCCAGCGCTCCTGGAGCCAGTACTCGTGCCACTGCTCGTCGGTGCCCGGCTCGACGAAGAACTCCATCTCCATCTGCTCGAACTCGCGGGTCCGGAAGATGAAGTTGCCCGGGGTGATCTCGTTGCGGAACGACTTGCCGGTCTGCGCGATGCCGAACGGGGGCTTCTTGCGGGCGACCGTCTCGACGTTCTTGTAGTTGACGAAGATGCCCTGCGCGGTCTCCGGGCGCAGGTAGTGCAGCCCTTCGTCGCTCTCCACCGGACCCAGGTAGGTCTTCATCAGGCCGTTGAACATCTTCGGCTCGGTGAAGGTGCCCTTGTTGCCGCAGTTGGGGCAGTTCAGCTCGGCCAGTGAGGTGAGCGGCTTGCCGTGCTTCTCGGCGTACGCCTCTTCCAGATGGTCCGCCCGGAACCGCTTGTGGCAGAACTGGCACTCGGTGAGCGGGTCGACGAACTCGGCGATGTGGCCGGACGCCTCCCACACCTTGCGGGACAGGATCACCGCGGAGTCCAGGCCGACGACGTCGTCGCGCTGCTGGACCATTGTCTTCCACCACTGCCGGCGGACGTTCTCCTTGAGTTCCACGCCGAGCGGACCGTAGTCCCACGCCGATCGGGTGCCTCCGTAGATCTCACTGGAGGGGAAGACGAAGCCTCGGCGCTTGGCGAGGCTGACGACGGCATCGATACGGTCGGCTGGCATGTTTCCTCCTACGCCGGCTGGCGGTCGGCGGGGGCGAGATGTGGATGGAACGGTCGGTTCGGGACAACGGTACGACCACCGTCCCCCCGAGCCCAGCAGAATACCGGGGACGGGTCAGCTGACCTCGCAGACCTCCACGCCGCCGCTCTGCCCGTCCTGGCCGAGGCTGACCTGTTGCCGCTCCCGGTCGCCACCGTCGAGGGTCACGTCGACCGGCACGGTCAGGTAGGTGGTGTCCACCTCACCCACCCGGAACGCGGTCACCTGCGGTTCGGCGGCGGCCCGTCGCTCGAACTCCGGCCGGGACTCCCGCCGCTGCGCGTCGTCGCAGAGCTGGTCGTACGCCCGCCCGTAGTTTCGCTCGACCAGCGCCTGGTAGTAGTCGCCGGTCACGGTGCGGGCCTGTTCCCGGATCGCCTGGACTCCGCTGACGGCCAGGCCGACGACGGCGGTGCCACCCCCGCCACAGCAGAGCACCACGGCGAGCGCGCCGACGCCGAGGCCGATCCAGAGCCGGGTCCGGCGGCCCTCGGTGGGCGGCGCGGCGAACGGCGGAGCCACCCCGGGACCGGGTGGCGGGGCGGGTGCGGTCATAGGAGCAGCGTAGTGTCCGGCGGCTCAGCGGTAAGGACCCGCAGCCCGATCACTCTCGGCGACGACCACGGCCCCGCCGGGGGCGGCGGTGGCCAGCGCCTCGTAGGCGGAGGGCTCGTCGACGGACTCGGCGAGCAGCGGCACGGCGCTGACCTTGACCTCGAAGGCGCCCAGCGCCCGCCGGTACGTGCCGACCGACTCCCACTCGGTGACCAGTGACCAGTACCGGGGGTCGTCCAGCGCCCGGACCAGTTGGCCGCGCAGGTAGCCGGGCCGGGCGGCCAGCGCGGTGAGGGCGGCGTGCGCCCGTTCGGTGAAGCCGTCGGCGGCATCGACGTCGACCACGAACCGGTTGGTCACCAGCACCGGGGGTTCCTCCTCGTAGAGTCTGTGGGATGCAGCGTACGCAGCGCCCTCTGCTCGCCCGGTTGGCCGGGGCGAACCCGACGTCGGTGTTCCTGCTCACCCTGGTGGTGGTGCTGGTGGCGTTCTTCACGCCCGGGGTGATCGGCGGGCTGCTCACGCTCGCGCTCGCCGGGGTCCTGATCGCCCTGTTGGCGACGACCTGGGCGGTTCAGGCGCCACAGACCCGGCTGATCCGACTGGTGATGCTCGCCCTGCTGGTGACTGTGGGCCTCGCGAAGCTCCTCTGACATGCAATCATGCGTTTTTGACAATCATTATCGTTGCCACGGACAGTTGACGACATGACCAACCGCGCCACGTACCGTGTCCTGGCCGCCGCGACCGCCCTCCTCGCCCTGGGCGCCGGGGCCGGCTGCTCCACCGGCGGCGCCGCCGGCGCCGACCCCCAGCGAGTCGACGTGGTGGCCGCGTTCTACCCCCTCCAGTTCCTGGCCGAACGGATCGGCGGCGACGCGGTCCGGGTCACCAACCTGGCCAAGCCCGGCGCCGAGCCGCACGACCTGGAACTCAACCCGAGCCAGGTCGGTGAGGTCAGCGAGGCGGAGCTGATCGTCTACCTCAAGGGGTTCCAGCCGGCGGTGGACGACGCCGTGGCCCAGAACGGCGGCGACCGGGCGTTCGACGTGACCAGCGTCCAGCCGCTGTTGGACGCGTCCGCCGGCGGGCACGACCACGAGGGCGAGGAGGGGCACGCCGAGGAGAGCGGCGGCAAGGACCCGCACGTCTGGCTCGACCCGACCCGACTGGCCGGCATCGGCGACCAACTCGCCCAGCGGCTCGGCAAGGCCGACCCGGACCACGCCGCCGACTACACCGCCCGGGCGGTCGCCCTGCGCGCCGACCTGACGACCCTGGACGGCGAGTTCAAGCACGGTCTGGCGACCTGTCAGCGGCGGGAGATCGTGACCAGCCACGCCGCGTTCGGCTACCTCGCCGACCGCTACCAGCTGGACCAGGTCGGCATCACCGGGCTGAGCCCGGACGTCGAGCCCTCGCCGCAGCGCCTCGCGCACGTGATCGAGGAGGCGAAGGAGCACCAGGCCACCACGATCTTCTTCGAGACCCTGGTCAGCCCGAAGGTGGCCGAGACCATCGCCGGTCAGGTCGGCGCGAAGACCGCGGTCCTCGACCCGATCGAAGGGCTCGCCGCCGGCAGCAACGGGGACTACCTTTCGGTGATGCGCACCAACCTGCGGACCCTGCAGACGGCCTTGAGCTGCTCGTGACCTCACCTGTCATCACCGTCGAGCACGGGGTGGTCGGCTACGACGGCCGCCCCGTGCTCCGGGACATCTCGCTCACGGTGACCGCCGGCGAGGTGGTCGCGATCCTCGGCGCCAACGGCTCGGGCAAGTCCACCCTGATCCGCGCCGTGCTCGGGCTGGTGCCGATCAGCGCCGGCTCGGTCACCCTCTTCGACCGGCCGTTGCGCCGGTTCCGGCAGTGGGCACGCATCGGGTACGTCCCGCAACGCCTGGGAGCCGGCGGCGGCGTACCGGCGACCGTCCGCGAGGTGGTGGCCTCCGGCCGGCTGGCCCGTCGCGGGGTGCTGCGTCCGCCGGGTCGAGCCGACCGGTCCGCCGTCGACGCCGCGCTGGGCGCGGTCGGGCTCGCCGACCGGGCCGGTGACCCGGTGTCCACGCTCTCCGGCGGCCAGCAGCAGCGCACCCTGATCGCCCGCGCCCTGGCCGGCCAGCCGGAGCTGCTGGTTCTCGACGAGCCCACCGCCGGGGTGGACGCGGCCAGCCAGGAGGCGTTCGCCGGCGCGCTGCGCGACTTCGTCGGCGACGGCGGAACTGTGCTTCTCGTCGCCCACGAGCTGGGCCCGCTGCGACCGGTGATCAGCCGGGCCGTCGTCGTCCACGAGGGTCGCATCGCCCACGACGGCGCGGTGCCGGACCCGGCCGGCCATCACGCGGAGCCGGACCACGACCACGTGCACCCGCACTGCTACGACGAGCCCGCCGGGCTGTGGAGCAACTGACAGATGGAACTCTTCCAGTACCCCTACATGCAGCGCGCCCTGATCGGCGCGCTGGTGATCGGCCTGGCCGCGCCGGCGCTCGGCATCTACCTGGTGCAGCGCCGGCTGGCGCTGATCGGCGATGGTGTGGGGCACGTGGCGCTGACCGGCGTCGGCGCGGGGCTGCTGCTCAACCGCTCGCCGGTGCTGGTCGCGGTGATCGCCGCCACCATCGGCGCGATCGCCATCGAGATCGTCCGGGCCCGTGGGCGTACCTCCGGTGACCTGGCTCTGGCCCTGCTCTTCTACGGCGGCATCGCGGGCGGCGTACTCCTGGTTGGCCTTTCCGACGCGACCAGCGCGAACCTCAACGCCTACCTGTTCGGGTCGCTGACCACCATCTCGCCCGCCGACCTGACCACCATCGCGGTGCTCGGCGCGGCGATCCTGGTCACGATGATCGGGTTGCGGCCGGCACTCTTCGCGGTCAGCCACGACGAGGAGTACGCCCGGGTCTCCGGCCTGCCGGTCCGCACCCTGAACCTGCTGATCGCGGTCGCCACAGCGGTCACCGTGACCATCGCCATGCGGGCCGTCGGCGTGCTGCTGATCAGCGCGTTGATGGTGGTGCCGGTCGCCACCGCCCAGCAGGTCACCCGGGGTTTCCGCAGCACGATGGCCGCCGCGATGGCGCTCGGGCTCTTCGCTGCCGGCTCGGGTGTCTGGGTGGCGGCCACGGCGGACACCGCACCGGGCGCCTCGGTGGTGCTGGTGGCGATCGCGTCGTTCCTGGTGGTGGCCGTGGCCGGCGCCGTCTGGCGGGCCGTGCGCCGTCGGACGACGCCGACCGCCGCACCGACACCGGAACCTCACGAGGTCGTGCTGAGCTGAGCCTGCTCAGCGCGACCTCGGTGGTATTGGTTACCGTTGCAGGATGACCAGCGCGACGGGCTACGACGGGTTCGACGGGGCCAGCGAGCTGCTCCGCGCCCTGTCCGCTCCCATTCGACTGGCCATCGTCAGTGAGCTGGCCGGCGGCGAGCGGTGCGTGCACGAGTTGGTGGAGAAGCTCGGCGCGGCGCAACCACTGGTCTCGCAGCACCTGCGGGTGTTGCGCGGAGCGGGCGTGGTGCGCGGCTCCCGCCGAGGCCGGGAGATCGCCTACAGCCTGGTCGACGAGCACGTCGCGCACATCGTGGCGGACGCGGTCAGCCACGCCGGGGAGGGATCATGAGCGAGAGCAGCGCCGCGGTACGCAACACCCGGCAGCGTTCGGCGGTGAGCGCGCTGCTGGGCGAGATGGAGGGCTTCCACAGCGCCCAGGACCTGCACGCCATGCTGCGGCAGCGCGGCGAGCGGGTCGGCCTGACCACCGTCTACCGCACCCTCCAGGGGCTCGCCGACGCCGGTGAGATCGACGTGATGCGTCCGCCGGGCGGCGAGCACCTCTACCGCCGGTGCAGCGAGGGGCACCACCACCACCTGGTCTGCCGGGTGTGCGGGCGCACGGTCGAGGTGGCCGGCCCGGCCGTGGAGAGCTGGGCCGATCGGGTGGCCGCCCAGCACGGCTACGCCGACGTCAGCCACACCCTGGAAATCTTCGGCACCTGCCCGACCTGCCCGCGCTGACCACCAGCGCCCTGTCGGTCGCGATCCGGGCTCACTTCACGGCTACACCGGGCCAGGCGTTCGTGGCACGCTGGCCGGCGTGAAAATCTATGCCGATCGGTTTCCGACCGCCGCCCGTCAGTTGCTCACCGACCTGCTCGTCGTCGCCTGGGTGTACGCGGCGATCCGCGGCGCGCTGTGGCTGCACGACCTGGTGCAGAAGCTCGCCGTGCCGGGGCAGAAGTTGGAGGGCGCCGGCAGCGGGCTCGCCGACAACCTGGGCGACGCCGGCAGCAAGGTCGGCCGGGTGCCACTGGTCGGCGACGAACTCACCGCACCGTTCCAGCGCGCCGCCGACGCCGCCCGGTCGCTCGCCGACGCCGGCCGCGACCAGCAGCAGCTGGTCGACCAGCTCGCCCTGGCCCTCGCCATCGCGGTGCTGATCTTCCCGCTCGGCATCGTGCTGTTCGGCTGGCTGCCGCTGCGGGTCCGCTGGATGCGCCGGGCCGGATCGGCGACGAAGCTGGCCGCCGGGCCAGCCGGCCGGGACCTGCTCGCCCTGCGCGCGCTGGCCACCCAGCCACTGGGCAAACTGACCCGAATCGGTCCGGATGTCGCCGAGGCGTGGCGGCGCGGCGACGACGCGACAGTCGACGCCCTGGCCGCCCTGGAGCTGCGCCAACTCGGCCTACGCGGCCGGGGCCGCTAAGGTCCCCGTCCGCCGGCACGCCCCTGCGGCATCCCCCGCCGCGCCGATCTTGCAGTTTCGGTTGTCGACATGAGTGGGATGCCCCATTCGTCGGGACAGCAAGTGCAAGATCGCGGAGCGCGAGCAGGCCGGGCGCAGGGTCAGCCCGACGAAGGTGTCGTTAAGGTCGTCGGGTGTTCTACTTCCTCGTCGTCATCGCCGTCCTGCTGCTCGGCTACGCCGCCGTCCTGGTCTACTTCGTCCGCCGGGGCAAGAAGATCCCACCCGCTGCGTACCTGGCCCTGGCCGGGCTCAACGGTCTGATCCTGGCGGGAGTGCTGGCCTGGGCGGTCTCCCGCTGATCACGCACCGCCCGGCCCGCGCACCGCCCGGCCCGCGCACCGCCCGGCCCGCGCACCGCCCGGCCCGCGTGGCGGCCAGCCCGCGTGGCGGCCAGCCCCCGTGGCGGCCCGCCCGCGTGGCGGCCCGCCCGCGTGGCGGCAGGCCGGTCGGCGCGG
>NZ_JBEYUF010000021.1:0-115050 GCF_040643355.1 Micromonospora sp. NPDC047187 | reverse complement strand
GGCCGGATCGGCAATGAGCCACCCAAGCGGTCACCGACGCCGAACCTAGCGGCAACCAGCCGAACCGATCACCACCGACATAGAAGCGTCTTGCACTTTCTGTCGCGACAAAAGGTGCCGAAGCCCGCAAATCAGCAACACGAAGTGCAAGATCGCGGGTGCGGGTGCGGGTGCGGGTGCGGGTGCGGGTGCGGGGTGCGGGGGGCGGTTAGGGGGTTTGCTCGGCGTTGCGGGCTATGTTGCGGGCCATCCCGCCGAAGACCACCGCGTGGAACGGGGCCACCGACTTCCAGTACGCGTGCCCCGGCAGGCCGCGCGGCAGGAAGACGGCGCGTTGCTGGTAGCGGCTGCGACCGTCGTCGGCCGGCACCACCCGCATCTCCAGCCAGGCCCGGCCGGGCAGCCGCATCTCGGCGCGCAGTCGCAGCAGCTCGCCCGGGACGATCTCCTCGACCCGCCAGAAGTCCAGCGCCTCACCGACCTGGAGGCGGTGCGGGTCGCGTCGACCCCGGCGCAGCCCGACCCCGCCGATCAGCCGGTCCAGCCAGCCCCGGATCGACCAGGCGAGGGGAAACGAGTACCAGCCGTGTTCGCCGCCGACGCCCTCGACGACCCGCCAGAGCGCCGCTGGTGTTGCGTCCACCGCCCGTTCCCGGACGTCGGTGTAGGCGGTGCCACCGGACCACACCGGGTCGGTGGGCAGTGGCTCGGCGGGCGCGTCCGGGCCGCTCGCGGTGGACCAGCGGGTTTCCACCTGGGCGTCGCGCACCTTAACCAGCGCCAGCGCCACCGCGTCGTCGAAGCCGGTCAGCCCGCCGGGCGGGTCCGGGACGTAGCGGGCGATGTCGTGTTCGTCCGCGACCGCCTCCTGGATCAGGCTCTCCACCAGCGGGCGGGCGATCTTGTTCGGCACCGGGGTGATCAGACCGACCCAGTGCGAGGAGAGCGACGGGGTGAGCACCCGGACCGGCACGATGATCCGCCGGCGCAGCCCGGCCACCCGGGCGTAGCGCTGCATCATCTCGCGGAAGGTGAGCACGTCCGGCCCGCCGATGTCGAAGCCCCGGTTGACCTCCTTTGGCAGGGCGGTGCAGCCGACCAGGTACCTCAGCACGTCGCGGACCGCGATCGGTTGGATCCGGTTGCGCACCCAGCGTGGCGTGATCATGGCCGGTAGCCGCTCGGTCAGGTACCGCAGCATCTCGAACGACGCCGAGCCGGACCCGATGATCACCGCGGCGCGCAGCACCGCCGTGGGCACCCCGCTGCCCAGCAGGATCCGGCCCACCTCGGCACGGGACCGCAGGTGCGGCGAGGGGACCGCGTCGGTCGCCGGCAACGGACCGCCCAGGTAGACGATTCGACGTACGCCGGCCGCGCGCGCCGCCGCCGCGAAGTTGGTCGCCGCCGTTCGGTCGACCGCCTCGAAGTCGGACCGGCCCAACGAGTGCACCAGGAAGTAAGCGACGTCCACGTCGGCGAACGCGGCGGCCAGCGTCTCCGGTCGACTGAGGTCTCCTTCCACGATTTCGGCCGCCGAGGCCCAGGGCACGTCGCGCAGCCGCACCGCCTTGCGGGCGAGGCAGCGCACTGTGTGCCCGTCGGCGAGCAGCAGCGGCGTCAGCCGCCCGCCGATGTAGCCGGTCGCTCCGGTGACGAGGCATCTCACAGGTCCCAGTCTGCGGCCCCCTAGACTCGTTCGCTGTGGAGACCGAGACGAGCACCTTCTGGGGGCCGGATTTCGCGCAGCTCAGGGCCACCGACCCGGAGATCGCCGGGGTGGTCCTCGGCGAGCTGGACCGGTTGCGGGGTGGCCTGCAGCTCATCGCCAGCGAGAACCTGACCTCGCCGGCGGTGCTGGCCGCGCTCGGTTCGACGCTGACCAACAAGTACGCCGAGGGTTACCCGGGTCGGCGCTACTACGGCGGCTGCGCCGAGGTGGACCGGGCCGAGGAGATCGGCATCGCCCGGGCCAAGGAGCTGTTCGGGGCCGAGCACGCCAACCTCCAGCCGCACTCCGGGGCGAGCGCCAACCTGGCCGCGTACGCCGCGTTGGTGCAGCCGGGGGACACGGTGCTGGCGATGGACCTGCCGCACGGCGGGCACCTCACCCACGGCAGTCGGGTGAACTTCTCCGGCAAGTGGTTCCACCCGGTCGGCTACCCGGTCCGGCCGGACACCGAGCAGATCGACTACGACGAGGTACGGGACCTGGCGCGGGCGCACCGACCCAAGCTGATCATCTGTGGGGCCACCGCGTACCCGCGCCTGATCGACTTCGCGCGGTTCCGGGAGATCGCCGACGAGGTCGGCGCGTACCTGATGGTGGACGCGGCGCACTTCATCGGCCTGGTCGCCGGCCGGGCGATCCCGTCTCCGGTGCCGTACGCCGATGTCGTCTGCGCCACCACCCACAAGGTGCTGCGCGGGCCGCGCGGCGGCATGATCCTGTGCCGCGAGTCGCTGGCCCAGCGGATCGACAAGGCGGTCTTCCCGTTCACCCAGGGCGGCCCGCTGATGCACGCGGTAGCGGCCAAGGCGGTCGCGCTGCGCGAGGCCGCCCAGCCGGAGTTCCAGACGTACGCCCGGCAGGTGGTCAGCAACGCCCAGGCGCTCGCCGCCGGGCTGGCCGACGAGGGGATGCGCCCGGTGTCCGGTGGCACCGACACCCACCTCGCCCTGATCGACCTGCGGGAGCTGGGGGTGACCGGCGCCGAGGCCGAGCGCCGCTGCGACGCCGCGTCGATCACCCTGAACAAGAACGCCATCCCGTACGACCCGCAGCCCCCGATGGTGGCCTCCGGCATCCGGGTGGGCACGCCGAGCGTCACCACGCAGGGGATGCGCGAGGGGGAGCTGCGCCAGGTGGCGACGCTGATCGCCCGTGCGGTGCGCACCGATCCCGCTGTTCCGGGCGGGGCCGACGAGTTGACCCGGCTCGGTGCCGAGGTGTCCGAGCTGGTCGCGGCGTTCCCGGCGTACCCCCGTGGCTGAGCCCGGGGTGGTCGGGCCGGACACCGACCGGCGGTGGCGGCTGCGGCACCTGCCGGTGCTGTTGGGCGCGTCGGCGGCGCTCGCGGCGGTCGCCGCCGTGGTGGGGGGGTTGACCGGCGGCGTGACGGCAGCGCTCGGCGCGGCGGCCGGCGTGGGCGTCACGGTGCTCAGCTACACCCTCACCACTGTGGTGCTGGCCCGGGCCGACCAGATCAACCCGCAGTTGCTGCTGCCGCTCGGCCTGGGGCTGTACGTGCTGAAGTTCAGCCTGCTGGGTGTGGTGATGGTGGCGGTGGCGTCGACCGGTTGGCCCGGGTTGATCCCTCTCTGCCTCGGCATCGTCGCCGGGGTGGCAGTGTGGACTGCGGTGCACATCTGGTGGCTGACCACGGTGCACGCTCGTCGGGCGCAGAGTTGACCTGACGGTCGTCCCACCTTTCGGACGCGCGGCAATGTGTCGGCCTCCGGTCATTTTCCGACGGGCGGAAGGGGAGTAGCGTGCCCACAGACGACGGCGCCCACGAGAAGCCCACACAACCACGGTTGTGCGGGGGGTGAGGCACAGCCTCGTCTTCCCGGCTGATATCGTTCGCCCCGTCATGGCTGGTGACCAAACCCCCCGTCCCGCCGGTGAACCGGACGATTATCCGTCCGGTGCCGGTCAGGGTTGGACCGCGCTCAGCTACCTCATCGGAGGCATGCTCGTGTGGGGTTTCATCGGTTGGGTTGTTGACCAGTGGCTCGACACCGGCGGCGTCGCCACCGGGATCGGCGTCGTGCTCGGTATGGCTGGGGGCATCATCCTGGTCATCCGCCGACTCGGCACGCCTACTTAGGAAGGGACGCGGTGTTCGGACAGGCGAACGTTCTGGCAGCGGGCCAGGCGGGATTCCCACCCAGTGTGGACGACTTCTACCTGCCCAGCATCCTGCCCTGGGGTGCGGAGAACTCGTACTGGTTCACCAAGATCACGGCGATGGTCTGGATCGCGGTCGGCGTCCTGATCATCTTCTTCCTGGCGAGCTACCGGAACCCGCAGTTGGTGCCGACCAAGAAGCAGTGGTTCGCCGAGTCGATCTACGGCTTCGTGCGTAACAACATCGCGGTCGACATGATCGGGCACGCGGGTGTGCGGTTCGCTCCCTACTTCACGACGCTGTTCTGCTTCGTGTTGCTGACGAACGCGTTCGCGATCATCCCGCTCTTCCAGATCTCGCCGAACTCGCACATCGCCTTCCCGGCGATTCTCGCGATCATCAGCTACGTGCTGTTCAACTACATCGGCATCAAGAAGCACGGCTTCGTCAAGTACTTCAAGAACTCGCTGATCCCGCCGGCACCCTGGTACATCCTGCCGCTGCTGATCCCGATCGAGCTCTTCTCGACCTTCATCGTCCGGCCGTTCTCGCTCGCGGTGCGTCTCTTCGCGAACATGTTCGCCGGCCACATGCTCCTGCTGGTCTTCACGCTCGGCGGCTTCGCGATGCTGAGCGCCAACGCCTGGCTGGCCCCGGTCTCGGTGCTCTCCTGGGTGATGACCATCGCGCTCACCTTCCTCGAGTTCCTGGTGATCTGCCTGCAGGCATACGTCTTCACCGTCCTCACCGCCAGCTACGTGCAGGGCGCGCTCGCCGAAGAGCACTGATCCACCCGCACCATCCGTTGTCGTCCCGCGTGAGAGTCACGTGTGATAACCAGGAGGAACCACACCAATGGACGCTAGCGTTCTCGCCGAGGTCACCGGTAGCACCGCTGCCATCGGCTACGGTCTCGCCGCCATCGGCCCGGGCATCGGCGTTGGCCTGGTCTTCGCTGCCTACATCCAGTCGACCGCCCGCCAGCCGGAGTCGTCCCGGATGACCCTGCCGTACGTCTGGATCGGCTTCGCCGTCATCGAGGCGCTCGCGCTGCTGGGCATCGCGTTCGGCTTCATCTGGGCCGGCTCCGCCGCCTGATCCAGCCCTTTCGACCGGGAGGTCTTCCATGTACTTCCTCGCCGCCGAGGGTGGTGAGTCCGCCCACAACCCGATCATCCCGCTCTGGCAGGAGATCGTGGTCGGTTCGGTGGCCTTCGCCGTGCTCTGCTTCGTGCTGATGAAGTTCGTCTTCCCGCGCATGGAGCAGACGTTCCAGGCTCGGGTCGACGCGATCGAGGGCGGCATCAAGCGCGCCGAGGCTGCTCAGGCCGAGGCGAACCAGCTGCTCGAGCAGTACCGTGCCCAGCTCGCTGAGGCCCGGACCGACGCCGCCAAGATCCGTGACGACGCGCGGGCCGACGCCGAGGGCATCCGGCAGGACATCCTCGCCAAGGCGCGAGAAGAGTCCGACCGGGTCATCCAGGCGGGCAAGGACGCGCTCGCCGCCGAGCGGGCCACCATCGTGCGCGAGCTGCGCGCGGAGGTCGGCACCATCGCGGTGGACCTGGCCAGCAAGATCGTTGGCGAGTCGCTGGCCGACGAGGCGCGGCGTAAGGGCACCGTCGACCGGTTCCTGAGCGGCCTCGAGAGCACGGGGGCCCGCTGATGCAGGCCGCCAGCCGGGAGTCGTACAAGGTCGCGGCCGAGCGCCTCGACGCGTACGTCCGCGGCGCGGAGCCGTCAGCGGTGGCCTCCACCGCCGACGCCATCCTCTCCGTGGCGACCCTGCTGCGGCGTGAGCCGCGGCTGCGCCGGGCGCTCTCCGAGCCGTCCCGGTCCGGCGAGGATCGCGGCGCTCTGCTCGGCGACATGCTCGGCGGGCGGATCGGCGCGGACGCGCTCGACCTGCTCGTGTCGCTGGTCGCCGGCCGATGGTCGGCACCGTCGGAGCTGCTCGACGGCGCCGAGCGGCTGGGCGTGGAGGCGCTGCTGGCCAGCGCCGACAAGGCCGGCGAGCTGGGCGAGGTCGAGGACGAGCTGTTCCGCTTCGGTCAGGTAGTGGCCGGTCAGTCGGCGCTGAGCAACACGCTCGCCGACCCGGTCGCCCCGGTCGAGCAGCGGGCCACCCTGGCTCGCGAGCTGCTCGCCGACAAGGCCCGTCCGGTCACCGTCCGCCTCGTCGAGGTCGCACTCGGCGGGTACGGCGGGCGCTCCTTCACCGGCGCGCTCACCCGGCTGGTGGAACTCGCCGCCGAGCGACGCGACCGGCAGGTGGCGTACGTGACCGTCGCGGCCCCGTTGAGTGACGAGGACGAGCGCCGGCTGGGTGCGAGCCTCAGCGCGATATACGGTCGAGAGGTCTCCGTCAAGCAGACGGTGGACCCCCACGTCCTGGGTGGCGTGAGCGTGCGGGTCGGCTCCGACCTGTACGACGGCACCATTTTGCGCCGCCTCAACGAGACCCGCAACGCGCTCGCGAAGCGCTGAGCGGCTCCGCCGCCCAGCAATGCGGTGGCTTCGCCGCCCCGGCGCTGAGCGGCTCCGCCGCCCAGCATCGGGGTGACTGGATCGCTCAGTGCCCGGAATGACAGACGCCATTCGGACCGGTCGGTACTAGGTATCCCGGGCCCCTGAATTTTAAGGAAGCAGAGGATGGCCGAGCTGACCATCTCGACGGAGGAGATCCGCGGCGCCCTGGAGCGCTACGTCTCTTCCTACTCGTCCGACGTCTCCCGCGAGGAGGTCGGCACCGTCGCCGACACCGGCGACGGTATCGCCCACGTCGAGGGCCTGCCCTCGACCATGACCAACGAGCTCCTGGAGTTCGAGGACGGCACGCTCGGCGTGGCGTTGAACCTCGACGTCCGGGAGATCGGCGTCGTCGTTCTCGGTGACTCCGCCAAGCTGGAGGAAGGGCAGCGCGTCAAGCGCACCGAGCGGGTTCTCTCCGTTCCGGTCGGCGACGCCTTCCTCGGCCGCGTGGTCAACGCGCTCGGTGAGCCGATCGACGCGCTCGGCGACATCGCCAACGAGGGCTTCCGCGAGCTGGAGCTGCAGGCTCCGAACGTGATGTCCCGGCAGTCCGTCGACGAGCCGCTGCAGACCGGCATCAAGGCCATCGACGCGATGACCCCGATCGGTCGGGGCCAGCGGCAGCTGATCATCGGTGACCGGAAGACCGGTAAGACCACTGTCGCCCTGGACGCCATCCTCAACCAGCGGGACAACTGGCGCACCGGCGACCCGAAGAAGCAGGTTCGCTGCATCTACGTCGCCATCGGCCAGAAGGCCTCCACGATCGCCTCCATCAAGGGGCAGCTCGAGGAGGCGGGCGCGATGGAGTACACCACCATCGTCGCCTCCCCGGCCTCCGACCCGGCCGGCTTCAAGTACCTCGCCCCGTACACCGGCTCGTCCATCGGGCAGCACTGGATGTACGGCGGCAAGCACGTCCTGATCGTCTTCGACGACCTGAGCAAGCAGGCCGAGGCGTACCGCGCCGTGTCGCTGCTGCTGCGTCGCCCGCCGGGCCGTGAGGCGTACCCGGGTGACGTCTTCTACCTGCACTCCCGCCTGCTGGAGCGCTGCGCGAAGCTCTCCGACGAGCTGGGTGGCGGCTCGATGACCGGTCTGCCGATCATCGAGACGAAGGCCAACGACATCTCGGCCTTCATCCCGACCAACGTCATCTCGATCACCGACGGCCAGATCTTCCTGGAGACCGACCTGTTCAACCAGGGCGTTCGTCCGGCGATCAACGTCGGTACCTCGGTCTCCCGAGTCGGTGGCGCCGCGCAGGTGAAGCCGATGAAGAAGGTCGCCGGTTCGCTGCGGCTCAACCTGGCCCAGTACCGCGAGCTGGAGGCGTTCGCCGCCTTCGCCTCCGACCTGGACCGGGCCTCCCGGGCCCAGCTGGACCGCGGTTCGCGCCTGGTCGAGCTGCTCAAGCAGCCGAACTACTCGCCGTTCCCGGTGCAGGAGCAGGTCGTCTCGGTCTGGGCCGGCACCGAGGGCAAGCTGGACGACATCCCGGTGGGCGAGGTTCGGCGCTTCGAGGCCGAGTTCCTCCAGTACCTGCGGCACAAGCACCAGGGTGTGCTGGCCGGCATCGCCGACAACCAGTGGAACGATGACATCATCGGCTCGCTGGACAGCGCGATCGCCGAGTTCAAGCAGGTCTTCCTCGGCAAGGAGGACGAGCGCAAGGTCAACGACGCGCCGGCCGCGCCGCTTGAGGGCGACGAGAACCGCGAGACGGTGACCCGCTTCCGCGACGGCGCGACCGACCGCCCGGCCGAGAGCTGATCCCATGGCGGCCCAGGTACGCGTTCTTCGTCAACGGATCCGCTCGGCGAAGTCGATGAAGAAGATCACCAAGGCGATGGAGCTCGTGGCGACGAGCCGGATCGCCAAGGCTCAGGCCCGGGTGCAGGCGTCCCTGCCGTACGCCCAGGCCATCACCGGTGTGCTCACGGCGCTGGCGTCCAACGCGCGGATCGACCACCCGCTGCTCACCCCGCGTGAGCGGGTGCGGCGGGCCGGCGTCCTGTTGGTCACCAGCGACCGTGGCCTGGCCGGCGGCTACAGCTCCAACGCGATCAGGATGGCGGAGTCGCTGATCGCGCGGCTCAAGGCGGACGGCAAGGAGCCGGTGCTCTACGTCATCGGGCGTAAGGGCGTCGGGTTCTACCGGTTCCGCGAGCGGCCGATCGAGGCGAACTGGACCGGCTTCAGCGAGCAGCCGTCGTTCGAGGACGCCCGTACCGTTGGTGAGACGCTGATCAAGGCGTTCACTGCCGGTGCGGACGACGTCGACGGCGGCGCCGGAGCGGACGGGGTGCTCGGGGTCGACGAGTTGCACATCGTCTACACCGAGTTCCACTCGCTCATGACGCAGAACCCGGTGACCAAGGTCATCGGTCCGATGCAGGTGGAGGACCGGCCGCGCTCCGAGGGGTTGCTGCCGGCGTACGAGTTCGAGCCGGAGGCGGAGGCGCTGCTCGACGCGCTCCTGCCGAGGTACATCAACACGCGGATCTACGCGGCGTTGATCGAGTCGGCGGCGAGTGAGTCGGCGGCACGGCGGCGGGCGATGAAGAGCGCCACCGACAACGCCGAAGAGATGATCGAGAAGTACACGCGCGAGATGAACTCGGCTCGCCAGGCCGGGATCACCCAGGAGATCAGCGAGATCGTCGGCGGCGCCAACGCGCTGGCCGCGTCGGGAAGTGAAGTGTGATGACTGCACCAGTAGAGACCAAGACGGCCACGGGTCGCGTGGTCCGGGTCATCGGCCCGGTCGTCGACGCCGAGTTCCCGCGCGACGCCATGCCGCCCCTGTTCAACGCCTTGAACGTGAAGGTGAACCTGTCCGGCGGTGAGAAGACGCTGACCCTGGAGGTTGCCCAGCACCTGGGTGACAACCTGGTCCGTGCCATCTCGATGCAGCCGACCGACGGCCTGGTCCGTGGCGCCGAGGTGCGCGACCGCGGCGAGCCGATCACGGTGCCGGTGGGCGACGCGGTCAAGGGCAAGGTGTTCAACGCGATCGGCGAGGTGCTCAACCTCAAAGAGGGCGAGACGTTCGAGGCCGACGACCGGTGGGGCATCCACCGCAAGGCCCCGGCCTTCGCGGACCTCGAGCCGAAGACCGAGATGCTGGAGACCGGCATCAAGGTCATCGACCTGCTCGCCCCGTACGTCAAGGGCGGCAAGATCGGCCTGTTCGGCGGCGCGGGCGTGGGCAAGACGGTGCTCATCCAGGAGATGATCACCCGGGTCGCCCGCAACTTCGGTGGCACCTCGGTGTTCGCCGGCGTGGGTGAGCGCACCCGTGAGGGCAACGACCTCATCGCCGAGATGACCGAGTCCGGCGTCATCGACAAGACCGCGCTGGTCTACGGCCAGATGGACGAGCCGCCGGGCACCCGGCTGCGGGTGGCGCTCTCCGCGCTGACCATGGCCGAGTACTTCCGGGACGTGAAGAAGCAGGAGGTGCTGCTCTTCATCGACAACATCTTCCGCTTCACGCAGGCCGGTTCGGAGGTGTCCACCCTGCTCGGCCGTATGCCGAGCGCCGTGGGTTACCAGCCGACCCTGGCCGACGAGATGGGCGAGCTCCAGGAGCGGATCACCTCCGTCCGGGGCCAGGCCATCACCTCCATGCAGGCGATCTACGTGCCGGCGGACGACTACACCGACCCCGCCCCGGCCACCACGTTCGCCCACCTGGACGCGACCACCAACCTGGAGCGGTCGATCTCCGACAAGGGCATCTACCCGGCCGTGGACCCGCTGGCGTCCTCGTCCCGGATCCTCGCCCCGGAGTTCGTCGGCGCCGAGCACTTCCAGGTAGCCACCGAGGTGAAGCGGATCCTGCAGCGCTACCGCGACCTGCAGGACATCATCGCCATCCTCGGTATCGAGGAGCTCTCCGAGGAAGACAAGATCACCGTGGCTCGCGCCCGGCGGATCGAGCGCTTCCTCTCGCAGAACACCTACGCGGCGGAGCAGTTCACCGGCGTGCCGGGCTCGACGGTCCCGATCAAGGAGACCATCGAGGCGTTCCGCAAGATCAGCGAGGGTGAGTACGACCACTTCCCCGAGCAGGCGTTCTTCATGTGCGGCGGTCTCGAGGACCTGGAGCGCAAGGCTGAGGAGCTGATGAAGAGCTGACCCAGCTCTCATCCGATTCGTAGCAAAAAGACTGCCCCGGCAATGCCGGGGCAGTCTTTTGTTCATGTTCGCGTCTTACCATCGTCGCGGTCCGTTACTCGTGGTCGTCACTTCCGCGGCTCCCGAGCTACGGTTCGTTCCGCGCTCACCTGAACGAGCGTTGATCTCTGCAACCTTTCGACGACGTGCGCCCGTCTTCCTCGTCGTGGGCGTAACGAACGGAGCTGCTCGTGGGTAAGGCCGGCAAGAGTGGCCGCAAGCCGTCCATCTGGCGAGGTGTGCCGCGATGGGCCAGGATCTGCACGGTGTTCGGCACCGTGCTGACCGTGCTCAGCGGCGCCGTGCTGGTCGGCACCGAGGTGCTCATGGCCCGCTACGAGGGGTCCGTCGGCAAGGCCGACCTCTTCGGCGACCAGGCGGCGGGCGCCCAGGCGAAGAAGAGCGACATCAAGGGTCCGCTGAACATCCTGCTCGTCGGCATCGACCCGCGTACGCCGACGGCCGCGCCGCTGGCCGACTCGATCATGGTGTTGCACGTGCCGGCCTCGATGGACCGGGCCTACCTGTTCTCGCTGCCTCGTGACCTCTACGTGCGGATCCCGGCGTTCAAGAAGGCCGACTTCCCGGGTGAGACCACGAAGATCAACGCCGCGATGTCCTTCGGCAGCAAGGTGCCGGGGGCCAACCCCGACGCGGCGCGGGGCTTCGAGTTGCTGGCCGCCACAGTGCAGAACGTCACGGGCATCAAGCGCTTCGACGCCGGCGCGATCATCAACTTCACCGGTTTCCAGAAGATCGTCGACGCCATGGGCGGCGTCGACATGTACATCGAGCGCGACGTGAAGTCCGAGCACAAGCAGCCGGACGGCAAGCCGCGGCCGGGCAACACCCGTGGTGAGGGCTACGTCGGCCCGCAGGCGATCTACAAGAAGGGCAACCGGCACCTGAGTGGGTGGCAGGCGCTGGACTACGTCCGGCAGCGCTACCCGAAGAACGGCGTTCCGGATTCCGACTACGGTCGGCAGCGCCACCAGCAGCAGTTCGTCAAGGCCATGGTGGGCCAGGCGTTCAGCGCCGACGTGGTGTCCAACCCGATCAAGCTGGACAAGGTGCTCCGCGCCGCCGGCCAGTCGTTGATCTTCAGCGGTCGAGGCAACAGCGTTGTCGACTTCGGGCTAGCCCTGAAGGACATCCGCCCGAACACCATCGAGATGATCAAGCTGCCCGGCGGCGGGGTCTTCGAGGGCAGTAAGTACCTGGGCGAGCAGTTCCAGGAGGGTGTTCCGGACTTCTTCACCGCTCTGCACAACGAGCAACTCGACCCGTTCCTGCTGGAGCACCCGGAATTCGTCAACAAGGCCAAGTAGTCAGGTCGGCGTTGTCCCCACCCGCGTTGGGCGCGCCGCGTCGTCAGGCTAGACTTTCGGCAATCCGTAGCCGCAGCAAGGAGACAGCGTGGCACAGCAGCTTCACGTCGAGCTCGTCGCCGTCGAGGAGAAGGTCTGGTCCGGTGACGCCGAGATGGTCGTCGCCCGGACGACCGAAGGCGAGCTCGGTGTCCTGCCGGGGCACGCGCCGCTGCTCGGCCAACTCGCCGAGCCCGGCCAGGTACGCATCAAGCTCGCCGGCGGCGAGCAGGTCGCCTACGAGGTGGCCGGCGGCTTCCTCTCGGTGAGCGCCGACGGGGTCACCGTGCTGGCCGAGAGCGCAACCCCGGTCTCCGCGCAGAGCCGCTGAGCCACACCGGGGATGGAGATCGTCGAAGGATTCGGAATCGGCGTTGTCGTCATCCTCGGCGCGCTTCTGATCCTCTTCGTCCGGCGAGCTCTGGTCACCCGCAGCGGTGGCATCATCCGGCTCAGCGTCCGGGTCTCCACCATGCTCGACGGCCGCGGCTGGTCGCCCGGCTTCGGCCGGTTCGCGGGTGACGAGCTGCGCTGGTACCGGATGTTCAGCTTCGCGATCCGGCCCAAGCGGGTTCTCTCCCGCAAGGGGCTGGCTGTGGAGCGCCGCCGGTTGCCCGAAGGTCAGGAACGCTTCTCCATGCCGGCCGACTGGGTGATCCTCCGCTGTACCAGTGACCACGCACCGGTGGAGATCGCCATGGCGCGATCGACAGTGACTGGTTTTCTCTCCTGGCTCGAGGCCGCCCCTCCGGGGGCGGTCTCGCCGCGTATGGCCTCCCAGGACTGGCCGGCTGCCTGATCGGCTCTTTCTGTGGTTGCTCTTCTCGGTTTCCGGGGGAGCCCGCCCGGCTCCGGGCGGTCAGGCTTGATCCCTGCGCCGGGCGGGCTCCCCCGGAAACCCTTCGTTGGGCACTGTCCGCCGGCTCGGCGCGGGCTTTGATCACCTGCCGTTACCGATGCGGCTGGGTCCTGCCTCCTCGGTGCGCGCAGCGAGCCGGCCCCGCGCAGCGCGCCGGGCTGGTGATCGGCTCGGTTTTCTTGATGTCGGGGTGTTCTGGTGGCTGGGATGGGCCCGCTTGGCTACGCGTGGTGGCGGGCAGAGTGGGAAACCAGACCTCGACGTGGTGCGGAGCGCCCGACGTTCAGCGCTTGCCGCCCGGCACCCATAGCACGTCTCCTGCCGGATTTGCCGTTCTTGACAGGATAAAGAGCAGATCGGAGAGCCGGTTGAGATACTTTGCCGGGAGCGTGCTGGTTCGTTCCGGATCGTGGCTGACCAGCGCCCACGCTGCCCGTTCGGCACGCCGGGCGACGGTCCGCGCCACGTGCAGCAGCGCCGCACCCGCGGTGCCGCCGGGGAGGATGAAGGAGTCGAGCTTGCTCAGGCGTGCGTTGTACTCGTCGCACCAGCCCTCCAGGCGCTCGACGTACTCCTCGGTGACCCGCAGCGGCGGGTACTTCGGCTCCGGCTCGACCGGGGTGGACAGGTCGGCGCCGACGTCGAACAGGTCGTTCTGCACCGACCCCAGCACGCCGCGAAGCTCCTCGTCGAGGTTTCCCAGCGCGAGCGCGACGCCGATCGCCGCGTTGCACTCGTCGACATCCGCGTACGCGGCGATCCGTGGATCGGTCTTCGGCACCTGCTCGTTGTTGCTCAGCCTGGTCATGCCGGCGTCGCCGGCCTTGGTGTAGATGCGCGTGAGGTGGACGGCCATGACGCACAGCCTACGGATTCCCGACCTGACGATCCCGGCGCGGCCGGACAGCACCGCCGGCTGGCCGGTGGTGGTGGGCCCCGGCGACGCCGGCGATTCGGCGGTCAACGACGTCGACGTCATCCGGGTACGCGGTGACGCCCGACTGTCCGGCACCGTGCACGTGGTCGGTGCCAAGAACTCGGCGTTGAAGCTGATGGCCGCCGCGCTGCTCGCGCCGGGCCGCAGTGTGATCACCAACGTCCCCCGGATCACCGACATCGCGATCATGGGGGAGGTGCTGCGTCGGCTGGGCTGCGACGTCCAGTTCGACGCGGACGACCCGGTCGACCCGATGGTCGCCCGTGGCGGCGTGGCCCGGTCCCGGTCGGTGACGATCGACGTACCCGAGCAGCCGGGCGCGGAGGCCGACTACGACCTGGTCCGCCGGTTGCGTGCGTCGATCTGCGTGCTCGGCCCGTTGCTGGCCCGCCGGGGGTACGTGCGGGTGGCCCATCCCGGCGGCGACGCGATCGGCTCGCGGGGGTTGGACATGCACATCTCCGGGCTGACCCGGATGGGCGCGGAGATCTCCGGTGAGCACGGGTTCGTCATCGCCTCCGCCCCGCACGGGCTGCGCGGCGCGGACATCGTGCTGGATTTCCCCAGCGTCGGCGCGACCGAGAACCTGGTGATGGCGGCGGTGCTGGCCCAGGGCACCACGATGATCGACAACGCCGCCCGGGAGCCGGAGATCGTCGACATCTGCACGATGCTCAACCAGATGGGCGCGCGCATCGTCGGCGCGGGCACGTCGACGTTGCGCATCACCGGTGTGCCCGGTCTGCGTCCGGTGCGCCACGCCACTGTGGGGGACCGGATCGTCGCCGGCACCTGGGCGTTCGGCGCGGCGATGACCCGGGGCGACGTGACGGTGACCGGGCTGGACCCGGCCTTCCTGGAGGTCGCCCTGGACAAGGTGGTGGCCGCCGGCGGGCTGGTGGAGACCCGGGCAGACGGCTTCCGCGTACGGATGGACGAGCGGCCCCGGGCGGTGGACGTGGTGACGCTGCCGTACCCCGGCTTCGCCACCGATCTGCTGCCGATGGCGATCGGGCTGGCGGCCGTCAGTGACGGCGCCTCCCTGATCACCGAGAACATCTTCGACGGCCGGTTCATGTTCGCCAACGAGATGATGCGGCTCGGCGCGGACATCAAGACCGACGGGCACCACGCTGTGGTCCGGGGCCGGGATCGGCTCTCCGGTGCCCCGGTGCGGGCCACCGACATCCGGGCCGGAGCAGGGTTGATCATTGCCGGACTCTGCGCGGAGGGGGTCACCGAGGTCTCCCACGTGCACCACGTCGACCGGGGCTACCCGGACTTCGTCGCCGACCTGCGTGCGCTCGGGGTGGCGGTCGAGCGGGGCACCACGCCGGAGGAGCCGGCACTGGAGATCTGAGGCCCCCACGACCCCGGCCCGACCGCCACTTAGCCATCGTTCAGGCTCGCCGACTAGGGTGCAGGCAGGCACTCAATCGCAGCGAGGGAGAAGCAGATGGCGGGTCGACTCGCGGTCGTCGGGGCCGGGCTGATGGGCTCCGGCATCGCCCAGGTGGCGGCGCAGGCGGGCTGGCAGGTGACGCTGCGCGACCTGGACGACGCGGCCACCACCCGGGGTCTCGGCGGTATTCGGAAGTCACTGGAGAAGTTCGCCGAGAAGGGCAAGATCGAGGCGTCCGAGGTCGAGCCGACGCTGGCTCGGATCACCCCGACCACCGACCTGGAGGCGGCGGCCGACGCGGACATCGTGGTCGAGGCGGTCTTCGAGCGCCTGGAGATCAAGCACGAGGTGTTCCGCGCCCTGGACAAGATCTGCAAGTCGGACGCGGTGCTCGCCACCAACACCTCGGCGATCCCGGTCACCCAGATCGCCGCGGTGACCGAGCGGCCCGAGGCGGTGGTCGGCACCCACTTCTTCTCCCCGGTGCCGATGATGCAGCTCTGCGAGCTGGTGCGCGGTTACAAGACCACCGACGCCACGCTGGACACCGCGCGGGCCTTCGCCGAGGAGATCGGTAAGACGGTCGTCGTGGTCAACCGGGACATCGCCGGCTTCGTCACCACCCGGCTGATCTCCGCCCTGGTGATGGAGGCGGTCAAGCTGGTCGAGTCCGGGGTGGTGTCCGCGGAGGACCTGGACACCGCCTGCCGGCTGGGCTTCGGGCACGCGATGGGCCCGCTGGCCACCACCGACCTGACCGGCGTGGACGTGCTGCTGCACGCCTCGAAGAACATCTACACCGACACCGCCGACGAGAAGTTCTTCCCGCCGGAGCTGCTCCAGCGGATGGTCACCGCCGGCGACCTGGGCCGCAAGACCGGCAAGGGCTTCTACACGTACTGAGTCGTGGCGACCGGGGCGGGCGTCCGCCCCGGTCGGCCGCTCAGCCGTCGCGCTTGGTGGTCCAGCGGAAGGTGGTCAGGCAGAGCACCACACCGATCACGCACCACAGGGCCAGCACCACCGCCACCCGGCCCAGCTCGAACGAGCCGCCCGGCTCCTGGGCGCCGAAGCTCTCCGGCAGGAACACCGACCGCAGCCCCTGGCACATCCACTTGAGCGGGAACAGCGCCGCCACCTGCTGCATCCAGGTGGGCAGGTCGGTGAAGACGAAGAACACCCCGGAGATGAACTGGAGCACCAGGGCGACGGGGGTGACCACCGCCGAGCCGCTGCGGGCGGTGCGGGCCAGCGACGAGATCGCGATGCCGCACAGGGTGCACGCGGTCACCCCGAGCACGGCGACCCAGCCGAAGGTGAACCACTTCGCGGCGGTGCCCGGCAGGTCGAGGTCGAACAGCGCCACCGCGACGGCCAACAGCAGGACCGTCTCGGCGATGCCGATCGCCACCACCATGATCACTTTGCCGGCGAACCAGACCCACTTCGGCATCGGCGTGCCCCGGTAGCGCTTGAGCACGCCCCGGTCCCGCTCGATCGGGATCCAGATGCCGAGGTTCTGGAAGCTCACAGTCATCAGGCCGGTCGCGATCATGCCGGTGATGAAGTACTGGGTGAACTTGACCCCGCCGCCGATCGTGCCGTCGAAGATCGACGCGAAGATCAGGATCATGATGATGGGGAAGCCCATCGTGAAGACGACCGACTCCCGGCTGCGCAGGAACTGGGTGATCTCCAGTCGGCCCTGGCGCAGGGCGAGCGCGCCGGCACCCGGCCGCCGGCCGCGAGTCGCGGTGACCGGCGTCGCCGGCTTCGTCGTGGTCGTCATCGCGCGTGTCCGATCATGGTGAGGTAGACGTCCTCCAGGGTCGGCCGGGTCACCGTGAGCCCGGGGACCTCGCCGCCGTAGCGCGCGGCGAGGTCGGCCACGAAGGCCGTCGGCGTCGCGCTCTGCGCGCTTTCCCGCGTCCCTTCCGGGGTACGCCAGGAGACCGTCGCGAGGGCCTCCTGCCGATTGCCCAGCCGGTTGGGGGCGGCGACCTCGACCAGCCGGCCGCCGGCGATCACGCCGACCCGGTCGGCGAGGGCCTCGGCCTCGTCCAGGTAGTGGGTGGTGAGCACGATTGTGGTGCCGGCCGCGGCGAGATCGCGGATCAGCTCCCAGAACTCGCGGCGGGCCTCCGGGTCGAAACCGGTGGTCGGCTCGTCGAGGAAAAGCAGCTCGGGACGGCCGACGATGCCCAGGGCCACGTCCAGGCGGCGCTTCTGCCCGCCGGAGAGGGTGTGCGTCCGGGCCTTCGCCTTGTCGGCCAGCCCGACCCGCTCGATCACCTTGTCCGGGTCGTCCGCGTCGGGGTAGAAGCCGGAGAAGTGCCGGATCACCTCGGCCACTGTCAGCTCGTCGAACTCGCCGGTGCCCTGGAGCACGATGCCGACCCGGGAGCGCCAGTCGGCATCCGGTCGGGCCGGATCGACGCCGAGGACTGTGACCTCGCCGGCGTCCCGGCGGCGGTAGCCCTCCAGGATCTCCACCGTGGTGGTCTTGCCGGCGCCGTTCGGGCCGAGCAACGCGAACACCTCGCCCCGGTGGACGTCCAGGTCCACGCCCGCCACCGCCACGTTGTCGCCGTACGCCTTGCGCAGCCCTCGGACGGAGATGGCCAGCTCGTCATCCATGCCGTCCAGTGTGCGTCCTGGCCTGGGCCGGGTGGTGCCCGGGGTGTGGCGGTCCACGCCACTGCGGGCGCTTGCCACCCGGTCGTCCCCGACATGGACCTGTGTGGTTTTCCACAGCTCCTTTTACTGAACGGTAACTTAGACTCCGGCCATGGATGAGACGGCATTCCCCGGGCGGCTGCCCGAGCGGGACCGCCCGTGGGTGATGCGCACCTACGCCGGCCACTCGTCGGCCGCGGCGACCAACGCCCTCTTCCGCCGCAACCTGGCGAAGGGGCAGACCGGCCTGTCGGTCGCCTTCGACCTGCCCACCCAGACCGGGTACGACCCGGACCACGAACTCGCCGCCGGCGAGGTCGGGCGGGTCGGCGTGCCGGTGGCCCACCTCGGCGACATGCGGGCGCTTTTCGACGGTCTCCCGCTCGCCGACACGAACACCTCGATGACCATCAACGCCCCGGCGATGTGGCTGCTCGCCCTGTACGGCACCGTCGGGCTGGAGCAGGGCGCCGACCTGGCCCGCTGCGCCGGCACCACCCAGAACGACATCATCAAGGAGTACCTGTCCCGGGGCACCTACATCTTTCCGCCGGCGGCGTCGCTGCGGCTCACCGCCGACGTGGTGGCGTACACGCTGCGCGAGATGCCCCGGTGGAACCCGGTCAACATCTGCTCGTACCACCTCCAGGAGGCCGGCGCCACGCCCGTGCAGGAGGTCGGCTTCGCGCTGGCCACAGCGGTCGCCGTGCTCGACGCGGTCCGGGACTCCGGCCAGGTCCCGGCCGAGCGGATGGGTGACGTGGTCCAGCGGATCTCGTTCTTCGTCAACGCCGGGGTGCGCTTCGTCGAGGAGATCGCCAAGATGCGCGCGTTCGGCGTGCTCTGGGACGAGATCACCCGGAACCGGTACGGGGTCACCGACGCCAGACAACGGCGGTTCCGCTACGGGGTGCAGGTCAACTCGCTCGGCCTCACCGAGGCGCAGCCGGAGAACAACATCCAGCGCATCGTGCTGGAGATGCTCGGCGTGACGATGTCCCGCGACGCCCGGGCCCGCGCGGTCCAGCTGCCCGCCTGGAACGAGGCGCTCGGCCTGCCCCGTCCGTGGGACCAGCAGTGGTCGCTGCGGATGCAGCAGGTCCTGGCGTACGAGTCGGATCTGCTCGAATATCCCGACCTCTTCGCCGGCTCGCACGTGATGACCGCGCTCGTCGACGAGGTCGTCACCGGGGCGCGGGTCGAGCTGGACAAGGTGCTGGAGCTGGGCGGCGTCGTCGCCGCAGTGGAGACCGGCTACCTCAAGAGCGCGCTTGTCACGTCGCTGGCCGAGCGCCGTCGCCGGATGGAGTCCGGTGCCGACGTGGTGGTCGGGGTCAACCGGTACACCGCCACCGAACCCTCCCCGCTGACCGCCGCAGGCGCGGACGCGGTCGAGCAGGTCGATCCCGCGGTCGAGGCGGCCGCCGTGGACGGCGTACGCCGGTGGCGGGCCGACCGGGACGCGGCCGGCGTCGACGCGGCGCTGGCCCGGCTGCGCGCGGACGCCGCGACCACCACCAATCTGATGCCGGCCACCCTGGAGTGTGTGCGGGCCGGGGTGACCACCGGCGAGTGGGCCGGCGCGCTGCGCCAGGTCTTCGGCGAGTACCGGGCACCGACCGGCCTGGCCGGTGCCACCGGCGGCGGTGGGGAGCCGGGCCTCGTGGCGGTCCGCGAGCGGGTCACCGCCACCGCGCGGGAGCTGGGCAGCGGCCGGCTGCGGCTGCTGGTCGGCAAACCCGGGCTGGACGGGCACTCCAACGGCGCGGAGCAGATCGCGGTACGCGCCCGCGACGCCGGCTTCGAGGTCGTCTACCAGGGCATCCGGTTGACCGCGGGGCAGATCGTCGCCGCCGCCGTCGAGGAGGACGTCGACCTGGTCGGGCTCTCCGTGCTCTCCGGGTCGCACCTGGCCGCCGTGCCCGCGGTGCTCGACGGGCTGCGCGCCGCCGGCCGGGCCGACCTGCCGGTGGTGGTGGGCGGCATCATCCCGGCCAGTGACGCGGACACCCTCAGGGCGGCCGGGGTCGCCCGGGTCTTCACCCCGAAGGACTTCGCCCTCACCGGCATCATCGACGACCTGGTGACGGTCATCCGTCACGCCAACGACCTGCCCTGATCGAGCGCTGTCCCGGCAGGTCGCCGGCCGGCGTGGGTCAGCGGCCAGTGTGGGTCAGCGGCCGGCGTAGGTCATGCAGTCGGCCATGTCGTTGTCCGGGCCGACCCTGATCGACGCCGCGTGGCACTCCAGCTGCTCGTTGTGCCGGCAGTCGGCGCGCTGGCAGGCGCCCACCTGCGCGATCAGGCTCTCCACGCCGCCCCGGACGGGCGACTCGACGAAGGTGTGGCAGTGGGCGTGATCCATGCTGCCGATGGTGATCGCGAAGGCGTGGCAGTCACCTGCCTGGTTGTACGCGCACGCGGCGACCACACATTCCTGGACTCGGGGCATCTCCAACGCTGCGGTCATGCCGACCTCCTCTAGGCTCTTGCCCCGATACTAGGCTTTTGTCGACCCGTGGAGCCCCGGTATCGCGGGCCGCCGATCCGCCGCGTCAGACGCGGAAGCCGGCGGCGCGGGCGGCCTCTCGTTCGCGGCGTCGTTCGGATCGACGACGGAAGAACCAGAAGGTGAAGAACGCCAGGCCGACCAGGACGACGAGCACCAGCACCGGCAGGATGATCGCCACCAGGGAGACCACCACGCTGGTGGCGTCCTCGGCGGTGCTGGCGACCGGGGCGCCGATTCCGGCGGTGGTCGCGTTGATCACCGGGCGGGCCGCGGACTTGAGCAGGTGCACGCCCAACGCCAGCAGTACGCCGGTGACGACCGGCACCCACTGGTGGGACGAGAAGAAGCTCCCTGGGTCGCTGACCGTCACCGTCTCCGACGAGGAGCCGGCGCCGAAGGCCAGGCCACCGGCGGTGGGTCGGACCACTGTCTGCACCACGTCGTTGATGTGGTCGACCACCGGCACCTTGTCCGCCACCATCTCCACGGCGAGCAGCACGGCCATGATGGCGATGACCCAGCCGTTGCCGAGCCAGGTCCAGCCGCTGGGCAGGTCGATCAGGTCGGTGTAACGGCCGAGCAGGCCGAGGATGAGCAGGGGTATGTAGGCGTTCAGCCCCGCCGAGGCGGCGAGACCGGTGCCGGTGAGGACTTCGAACACGGTCTCAGCATCGCACCGACGCGCCAGTGCCGCTCGCTGGCGACCGGTGGGTGCTCGGCTACCCTCGTCGGGTGCGGTTGGTCATTGCGAAGTGCTCGGTGGACTATGTCGGACGGCTCTCGGCTCACCTGCCGCTGGCCACCCGGTTGCTGATGGTGAAGGCGGACGGGTCGGTGTCTATTCACGCCGACGACCGGGCGTACAAGCCGTTGAACTGGATGAGCCCGCCGTGCCGGTTGGAGGAGGCCCCCGGTGTGTGGCGGGTCGTCAACAAGGCTGGCGAGGAGCTGCGGATCACCCTGGAGGAGATCTTCCAGGACACCTCGTACGAGCTGGGTGTGGATCCGGGCCTGCGCAAGGACGGGGTGGAGGCGCACCTCCAGGAGTTGCTGGCCGCCAACCCGGGTGCCCTGGGTGAGGGGTTCACGCTGGTCCGCCGCGAGTACATGACGGCGATCGGCCCGGTCGACCTGCTGTGCCGGGATGCCAACTCGGGCTCGGTCGCCGTCGAGGTCAAGCGACGTGGCGACATCGACGGCGTGGAGCAGTTGACCCGCTATCTCGAGCTGATGAACCGTGACCCGCTGCTCAGCCCCGTCGTCGGGGTCTTCGCCGCCCAGGAGATCAAGCCGCAGGCCCGGGTGCTCGCCACCGACCGGGGCATCCGGTGTGTGGTGGTGGACTACGACAAGCTGCGCGGCATCGTGAAGGACGAGCTGACCCTCTTCTGACCGGCGTCCTACCCGGTGCGCACCGCGATCAGTGACTTCGGCAGACCGAACACCCGCTCCACCAGCATCGTCGAGTCGGGGAAGTAGTGACGCATCTGCGAGCGGTCCAACAACTCGGTCCAGAGCACCTGGTGGATGGCGGCGTCGTGGCTGCGGGTCGGCTTGTGCCCCAGCGGCCAGCGTCGGGCGAACGCGGTGCGCAGTCGTACCGGCAGGAACTGCATGCCGGGCGCGATCCAGTGTGGCTCGATGGGGAAGTAGCGGTAGGGCGTCTGCACCCAGTGCCGGTCGGCCAGTGAGCGGGCGGCCGCAGCGAAGCGAATGCGGCGTTCGTGCCCGCCCACATGCTCCAGCACCGAGTTCGAGAAGACCAGGTCGAAGCTGCCCTTGGTGAGGTGCGGGGGCAGGTCGCAGGCATCGGCCTGCTCGACGTGGGCCCAATCCGGGACGACGGCGGGCGGCTGCTCCAGGTTGACGACTGTCACCCGGGCCGGTCGGACGGTGGCGCGGTGCCAGGTGCCGAGCCGGCCACCGAGGTCGACCACGTGCATGTCGCCGATGTCGGGAAAGGTGCGCGCCAGCCAGTCCGAGCGGTGCCGACGCCGTCGGGCGCTCCACGACTGGTCACTGTCGACAAGGCGGTAACGCAATCGATTGGGGCCCATTTAACGCAATGTACCGCCGTGACCACGGTGTATAAACATGTGGATACGCCGATCCTTGTTGATGATCGGTTATCCGACACTTACCTCCCGTACATGACCTTGATGGCCTTGACGAGTCGGGCCACGTCGGCGGGGGTGCGCTCGAAGGTCATCGACGGCAGCAGCGACCGGGCACGACGTCGGGTGATCGCCTTGGACCGACCGAACTCACGCAGGCCGTCCTCCCCGTGGATCCGCCCGAAGCCGGAGTCGCCGACACCGCCGAACGGCAGGGTGGACATGCCGGCGAAGGTCAGCGTGGAGTTGATCGACGCCATCCCGGAGCGCAGTCGCCGGGCGATGGTCACCGCACGCCGTCGGCCGAAGACCGAACCCCCGAGGCCGTACGACAGGGCGTTGGCGCGGGTGACGGCCTCGTCGGCGTCGCGGACCCGGCTGATGGTCAGCGTGGGACCGAAGGTCTCCTCGCGGACGGCAGCGGACTCCTCCGGTACGTCCACCAGCACTGTGGGGTGGACGTACGGCGGTTGCACGGCGCTCGGGCCGCCGAGCACGGCGCGCCCGCCGGACGTGATGGCGGCATCGATGTGTCGGCGGATCACGTCGATCTGCTTGGGCATGGTGATCGGGCCGATGTCGGTGCCCTCCGGCCCGACCGTCAACCGACCGGCGCGGGTCACCACCTTGTCGACGAAGGCGTCGAAGACGGCGTCGACCGCGTACACCCGCTCGATGCCGATGCAGGTCTGGCCAGCGTTGGTCATACCGCCCCAGACACACGCCTCGGCGGCCGCGTCCAGGTCGGCGTCGCTGTCCACGATCATGGCGTCCTTGCCGCCACCCTCGATGAGCACCGGGGTCAGCGTCTCGGCGCAGGCGGCCATCACCTTTCGGGCGGTGGCGGTGGAGCCGGTGAAGGCCAACTTGTTGACGCCGGAGCGGCACAGCGCCGCGCCCACGTCGCCCAGCCCGTGCACGGCGGTGAACACCGGCTGCTCGGGCACCACCTCGGCGAAGCTGTCCACCAGCCACTGGCCGACGGCGGGCGTGTACTCGCTCGGCTTGAGCACCACGGCGTTGCCGGCGGCGAGGGCGTACGCGGCGGAGCCGATCGGCGTGAAGACCGGATAGTTCCACGGCCCGATCACGCCGACCACCCCGTACGGCTGGTATTCGAGGTGCCCGGAGAACTCGGCCAGGATGAGCCGGGACCGCACCCGGCGTGGACCGAGCACGCGGCCGGCGTTGCGGGTGGCCCAGTCGATGTGCTCGATCGCCGTGACGATCTCGACGATGGCGTCGGCGACCGGCTTGCCGCCCTCGACGTGCACCAACTCGGCCAACTGCTCGATGCGCTTGGCGAGCAGCGCACGCCACCGCAGCATCCGCTGGCGGCGGCCGGTGAAACCGAGGCCCGCCCACCACTCGCCGGCGGCGCGGGCGCTGTCGACGGCCTGCCGCACGTCGGCGTCGGTGGCGACCGGGAGGCGACCGGCCTCGGCGCCGGTCGCCGGGCTGGTGGAAACCAAGTGGCCCGCGTCGATGACCGGAACGCCCGGGATATGCACTGCCGTCATGGCGGAAGTCTAGACCCGAGGATTACTCGCCGGTAGGGTCCCCGATTCGGGGCGGGGGAGCGGCGTCGCACCAACCCGGCCGATCGTTGATCAGTGCAGGTCAGGGCGTTGGTGACGGATACGGCCCGCCCGAATCGTCGAACGGCAGGTGGCCGGGAGGTGACGAGAGGCTGACCGGCCGGTCGGTATTGACGACTACCGTCTGATGGCAAGCTGACGCGCGGAGTGACGGTGTGGGGTGGAGGGCTGACTGTCCATGGAGGAACTTCCGGAACTGATGCCGCTGTTGACGGTCGCGGGTGGACCGATGCGCGGCGCGAGCTTTCGTATGCGAGCCGAGATACAGGTGATCGGCCGAGCGCCGACCGGTCAGGTGGTCATCAACGACCCGCACCTGAGCCGTCGCCACGCCGAGGTGTGGCTGGCACCGGAGGGCCCGTCCCTGCGGGACCTGGGCTCCACCAACGGCACCTGGCTCAACGACCGGCGGATCACCGAGGTGGAACGACTCTCCGACGGTGACGTGATCCGGCTGGGCCGCACCGAACTGCGCCTGTTTGACCCCGGGGTGGCGCTCACCGACCCGGTGGGGCTCAGCTTCGGCCCGTCCCGGCGCGACGTCCGACCGACGCTGCCGCTGCCGCTGGCCGCGCCACCGGGCTCGCGTCGCTGATCGCCTGGCGGTCCGCCACACCGGGTAGCTCCGTTGGGTGGCGGTCCGACACCTGGACCGGCGGGGACACCCGTGGCACCATGCCGCGGATGGAGACCGAGCAGCGGATCGTGACGGCGAACGGCATCACCCAGGCGGTACGGGTGGCCGGCTCGCCGGACGGCACACCGGTGCTGCTGATCCACGGCAACTGCTCGTCAGCGCTGTTCTGGGAGCCGCTGGTCCGCCGTCTGCCACCGACGCTGCGGGTGGTCGCCCCCGACCTGCGGGGGTACGGCGACTCCGCGACCGCCCCGGTGGACGCCACCCGGGGCCTGCGGGACTTCGCCGACGACGTGGCCGCACTGCTGGACGACCCGACGCTCTTCGACGCCGAGGCGCGCCCGGTGGTGGTCGGGCACTCCCTCGGCGGCGGGGTGGCGATGCGCCTGCTGGTCGACCATCCGCACCGGGTGGGGGCGTTGCTGCTCGCCGCACCGGTCTCCCCGTACGGCTTCGGCGGCACCCGCGACCTGACCGGTACGCCGACCACAGCCGACTTCGCCGGCACCGGCGCCGGCACGGCGAACCCGGACTTCGTGGCCCGCCTCGCGGCCGGTGACCGGAGCACTGACGCGCCGGCCAGCCCGCGCGCCGTGCTGCGAGCCACCTATGTCGCCGATCCCGCCTCGCTGGGCACTGACGAGGAACTGCTGCTGGACACAGTGCTTGCCACCGCCACCGGGGACGACAACTACCCGGGCACGGCGGTGCCGTCGGAGAACTGGCCGGGCACCGCGCCGGGGGAGCGCGGGGTGCTCAACGCGCTCGCGCCGACCTGGTTCCGGCTCGCCGACGAGCTGGTGGCCGTCGCCGAGAAACCGCCGGTCACCTGGGTACGCGGAGACGTCGACGTCATCGTCTCGGACACCTCGCTCTTCGACCTGGCGTACCTGGGTTCGCTGGATCTCGTGCCCGGCTGGCCCGGCGCGGACGCCTGCCCACCGCAGCCGATGGTCGGCCAGACCCGGGCGGTGCTCGACCGGTACGCGGCGGCCGGCGGCGCGTACCACGAGGTGGTGCTGCCCGGTTGCGGGCACAGCCCGCACCTGGAGCGCCCGGCGGAGTTCGTCGCGGAGTTGTTGGCCCTGACCAGCGTGGCGGCCGGGTAGCGGCGCCGCTGGGCCGTGGGTGAAATATGCCACGGCGTCTCGACAACTCACCGTCACGTGGCAGACTCGCGCGCATAACCTTAGCGGCCGTTCAGTGGTCGTGCGGAGTCTCTGGGGAGGCCGGTCGTGGCGCGCGAGTTCAGCACCGTTGGTGTGGTGGGGCTGGGCACCATGGGTGCCGGCATCGTCGAGGTCTTCGCCCGCAACGGCATCGACGTGGTGGCAGTGGAAATCTCCGCGCCGGCGCTGGAGCGCGGCCAGGCCACCCTGAAGGGCTCCACCGACCGGGCGGTCGCCAAGGGCAAGCTCGCCGAGGCGGACCGCGACGCCCTGCACGAGCGGGTGCACTTCGCGGTCGGGCTGGACGCGCTGCACTCCGTCGACCTGGTCATCGAGGCGGTGCCCGAGCACCTGGACCTCAAGCAGCGGATCTTCGCGGAGCTGGACCGGGTCTGCCGACCGGAGACGATCCTCGCCACCAACACCTCGTCGTTGAGCGTCACCGAGATCTCCGTCGCCACCAGCCGCCCCAACCAGGTGATCGGCATCCACTTCTTCAACCCGGCCCCGGTGATGAAGCTGGTCGAGGTGGTCCGCACGGTAGTCACCGCACCCGAGGTGGTCGCCGACGTGGAGGCGCTCTGCGCCCGGCTCGGCAAGGTCGACGTCACCATCAACGACCGGGCCGGCTTCATCGCCAACGCGCTGCTCTTCGGCTACCTCAACCACGCGGTCGCCATGTTCGAGTCGCACTACGCGACCCGGGAGGACATCGACGCCGCCATGAAGCTCGGCTGCGGCCTGCCGATGGGCCCGCTGGCGTTGATGGACCTGATCGGCCTGGACACCGCGTACGAGATCCTGGACACCATGTACCGGCGCGGCGGGCGGGACCGCCGCCACGCCCCGGTGCCGCTGCTCAAGCAGATGGTGACGGCAGGGCTGCTCGGCCGGAAGTCGGGCCGGGGGTTCTACACCTACGAGCGGCCCGGCTCCCCGGTGGTCGTACCGGACGAGGCGACGCCGCTCGCCACGGACGCCGCGCTCGCCGACGGCGCGCGCGCCATCGCGAAGGTCGGCGTGGTCGGCTCCGGAACCATGGCCACCGGGATCATCGAGGTCTTCGCGAAGGCCGGCTACGAGGTCGTCTCGGTGACCCGCGGCATGGAGAAGTCCGCGAAGGTCTGCGAGGCGGTCAAGACCTCGCTGAACAAGGGCGTGGTGCGCGGCAAGCTCGCCGAGGCCGACCGGGACGCCGCCCTGGGCCGGATCAGCTGGTCCGCCACGCTCGACCATCTCGCCGACGTCGACCTGGTGGTCGAGGCGGTCGTCGAGGAGTTGAGCGTCAAGAAGGCTCTCTTCGCCAGCCTCGACGAGATCTGCAAGCCGGGTGTGGTGCTGGCCACCACCACCTCGTCGCTGCCGGTGATCGACGTGGCGATGGCCACCCAGCGGCCGGCCGACGTGGTGGGGCTGCACTTCTTCAACCCGGCCCCGGTGATGCCGCTGGTCGAGGTCGTCCGCACCATCCGCACCTCCCCGGAGGCCACCGCCACCGCCCGCGCCGTCTGCGCCGCGCTCGGCAAGACCGGCGTGGTCTGCGGCGACCGGTCCGGCTTCATCGTCAACGCGCTGCTCTTCCCGTACCTGAACGACGCGGTGAAGATGCTGGAGGCCAGCTACTCGACGGCCGACGACATCGACCACGCCATGAAGTTGGGCTGCGGCTACCCGATGGGCCCGTTCGAGCTGCTCGACGTGGTCGGGTTGGACGTTTCCCTGGCCATCCAGCGCGAGCTGTACCTGGAACTGCGAGAGCCGGGTTTCGCGCCCGCGCCGCTGCTGGAGCACCTGGTCACCGCCGGCTACCTGGGCCGCAAGACCCGCCGCGGCTTCCGCGACCACTCGCACCGCTGACCGGTCGCCCACGATGCGGAGGTCAGCACGGTTTCGGCGGGGCTCCGGGTCGCCGACGACCGTGGCGAGCCGGCCAGCTGGGAGTGACCGTAACCTTGGTGACTGTGAGCCCCCGTCGCAACCGCCCTCGCCGGGACGAGAACGCCAACCTGGACGCCGACCGGGTCCGCCAGGGCGTCGCCTCGGTGCAGCAGTGGACCGACGGCGCCTGGCAGGTACGCGGCATCGGCGCGGGCGCGTCGGTCAAGACGTACCGCTGCCCCGGTTGTAACCAGGAGATCCCACCTGGGGTGGCCCACCTGGTGGCCTGGCCGGCGGACGGCCTGGGTGACCTGACCGACCGGCGGCACTGGCACAGCGGCTGCTGGCGGGCCCGGGAGCGGCGCGGCCCGGCGGTGCAGCGTGGCCGGGGCTCCCCGCGCTACTGAGCGACCTGGGTCACCCTGTTCGTGCCTGGGCGGGCGGTGGCGGCGACTTCGCGACAGACTTGGGTGGTGAGCACAGCGATCCGCGCGTCGTCGATCCTGCCCGGCCGCCGGGAGGACATCGAGCTGCACACCGCCGACGGTCTGCGGCTGGTCGGTGAGCTGGCCCTGCCGGCCGACCGGCCGCCGGTGGCCACCCTGGTCTGCCTGCACCCGCTGCCCACCCACGGCGGAATGATGGACAGCCACGTGTTCCGCAAGGCGGCCTGGCGGCTGCCCGCGCTGGCCGACCTGGCGGTGCTGCGGTTCAACACCCGGGGCACCAGCAGCGTGCGCGGCACCAGCGAGGGAGCCTTCGACGGCGCGGTGGGCGAGCGGTACGACGTGGCCGCCGCCATCGAGTACGCGGAGTTCGCCGAGCTGCCCAACATCTGGCTCGTCGGCTGGTCGTTCGGCACCGACCTGGCGCTGAAGTACGGCTGCGACCCGACGATCGCCGGGGCGATCCTGCTCTCCCCGCCGCTGCGTTTCTCCGCCCCCGAGGACCTGGCCACCTGGGCCAACTCGGGTCGGCCGCTGGTGGCGCTGGTGCCGGAGTTCGACGACTACCTACGCCCCACCGAAGCGCGGGAGCGGTTCGCCGCCGTACCGCAGGCCGAGGTGGTCGGGGTGTCGGGCGCCAAGCACCTGTGGGTGGGCGACGCCGAGACGGTGCTCGACGAGATCGTCCGGCGGGTCAACCCAGCCGTCGAGGTGCCGCTTCCGACGACCTGGGACGGCCCGATGGAGGCCGGCGACGTCAGCGCGTACGCCGACCGGACGGTGGCCGCCTTCGCCGACACCCCAGTTCCCGGCCCGGCCGCCACCAAGGCGGACTGACCCGCCCGTTCCCGGCCCGGCCGCCGCTCAGCGGCGCTCCTGGCGGGGCAGCACCACCTCGCGCAGGATCAGTTGCAGCGCGGCCACGGTGGGGATGGCGATCAGCGCGCCCACCACACCCAGCAGCGCCACCCCGAGCAGCGCGGCCAACAGGGCGGCCACCTCGTTGACCTCCACCGAACGCCGCATCACCTTCGGGTAGATGAGGTAGTTCTCCACCTGCTGGTAGATCAGGAAGAAGACCGCGCAGGCGATGCCGGTGGGCAGGTCGGCGGCGAAGCCGACCAGACTCACGATCACCGCGCCCAGGGTGGCGCCGATCTGCGGGATCAGGTCGGTCACCGCGACCACCACGGCCAGCGCGAACGGGTACGGCAGGTCGACGATCAGGGCGAAGACGAAGGTGGTCGCGCCGGCCAGCACCGCGATGCTCAGCGCGCCGACCATGTAGGAGCCAACCTTGGCCAATATTTCGTCACCGATCAGCTGCACCCGCTGCCGCCGCGACCGGGGCACCAACGAGTAGCCCAGCGAACGCAGCTTGTCGAAGTACGCCAGGAAGTAGATGGTCAGGACCAGCACGGTCAGCGTCCGAAACACCGTGCCGAAGATCAGTTGTGCGCCGCCCAGCACCCCGCCGAGCGCCCGTCCGACCGTCTCCGCGTTGGCCGCGCCCTGCACCCGCTCCACCACGTCGTACCGCTCCACCAGGTCATTGACCGTCGGGTTGCGGCGCAACTGGTCGAGCAGGCTCGGGATCTGGTCGATGAACTGCCCCGACTGGGTGACGATCGGCGGAACCAGCGCCACCACCCCGCCGCAGAGCAGCAGCACCACGGTCAGGGCGACCCCCGCCACCGCCAGGCCGTGCGGCACACCCCAGCGGCCCAGTCGGACCACCGCCGGGTTGAGGCCGATCGCGAGGAAGAGCGCGATCACCACCAGCACGAGGATGCCGCCGGCATTGCGAATCCCCAGATAGAGGGTGTACGCCAGCAGCACGCCCAGCGCACCGGTGAAGCCGAGCAGGAAACTGCTGCGGCGCAGTGGCCGCCCCGGTGTGCCGAACTTTCCGGACGGGACCGCCGGTGGCTCATCCGGGTCGACTCCGGGGGCGGGGACCGGCACCGGGGGTGGCGTCTCCGCCGACGATGCCGCCCGCGCCTCCGTCGGCTGCGCTTCCGCCGACGGTGGCGTCTCCGCCGGCTGTGGGGTTTCGGCTGGCGGGGGGCCGGGGGTCACGTTCGGCTCGTCGCCGGACGGGTCGTGCTGTGGCACCAGGGACCTCCCGGCTCAGACCGTCGGACGACGGGCGACGGCCACGAACGCCCGCCACGCGGCGGGCACGAACACCAGCACCGGGCCGGCCGGGTCCTTACTGTCCCGCACCCCCACGACCTCGGCCAGGTTGTCCGCCACCTCGACACACTCTCCGTTGCCGCTACGGCTGGACGTGCGCCAGAGCGCGCCGGTCAGGTCCATGAGGTCACAACTTCCTTCATCAGCTCGATCGACTGGCGGCGAGAGAACGCACCGTTTCTGATCATCTCCCAACGCGCCAGCAGCGTAGCCACCTCATGGTCGCCATCGACCACGAGACCGTCAATCTGATGCTCCATGTGCCCCACCCAACCACCGTCGGCGCCTCGGGCCAGATTGAACGGTCCGGAAAGTCGGCCCCACGGCCCCAGCGGCTTGGGCCGTACCCCCGGCGTATCCCCGCCCCTGCGGCGCGCGGACGCCGCACACTCCGCTGCGACCCATGTGGTGCTGCCGGGCCGACGGCCGGCCGTGGCCCCGCAAGAACGCCCGGCTGCTGCAAGCGGAGTTCGGCGAGGACCCCACCCACCCCGGACGTCGTCCAGGCGCGCCGAATCCGTGCAGATCTTGGACAGTTCCGTTAGGCCGTGACGGAAACTGTCCAAGATCTGGTGGTGGGGCGGCGCTCAACGGCGAAAGCTGTCCGGATGCTGCCCGCCGATGACGCCGACGCACTCGACTGGCTCGCCTTCGAGCAGGCGGGCGTGCTGACGACCGCGCAGGTCGCCGGGTTGCTCAGCGAGGGGCGGGTGCGGGGCCGGATTCGCTCCGGTCGGTGGCGGTCGATCTGCCGCGGGGTCCTGCTGGCCGGCAACGGCCGACTCACCCGCGACCAACAACTCTGGGTGGCGGTGCTGGCGGCCGGGCCGGGGGCGGTGCTGGCCGGGGTGTCCGCCGCCGCCGAAGCCGGGGTACGAGGACTGCGACGCGAGCCGGTGCACGTGCTGGTGCCGGCAGCCCGCGGTGCCGCGCGGGCCATCCTGCGTCGACTTCCGATCGACATGCCCGCCGTCCTGGTCCACCGCACGACGGTTCTCCCCGAGGCCCATGTTCAACGTGCCCGCCCACCGCGTACCACGACGGCGCGGGCCCTGGTGGACGCGGCGGGTTGGGCGGCCGGCGTGGACGAGGCGCAGTCGGTGCTGGCTGCCGGTTGCCAGCAACGCCGGGTGCTGCCCGAGGAGTTGCAGGCGGTGCTCGACGTCCTCCCTCGGGCCCCCCGTCGGCGGCTGATCGGGCAGACCGTCAGCGACATCGCGGGCGGCGCACAGGCGCTCTCGGAGATCGACTTCCTGCGGCTGTGCCGCAGGCACCTGCTGCCCGCCCCGGACCTGCAGGAACACCGGGTCGACGCGGCCGGCCGGAACCGCTGGCTGGACGCGTACTGGCGGGAGTGGCGGGTGCAGGTGGAGATCGACGGCGCGCACCACATGGACGCCAAGCAGTGGGCGGCCGACATGCGTCGGCAGAACGACGTCTGGACCAGCGGCGACCGGATTCTGCGCTTCCCGGCCTGGCTGGTCCGCGCCCGCCCGGACGAGGTCGCCGACACCGTCCGGCGCGCCCTCATCGCGGCCGGCTGGACCCCCACCACGCCCCTACGCCACCCGACGCAAAAGTGAATCTTGGACACTTTCCGTCAACCGATGACGGAAAGTGTCCAAGATTTCGAAGCTTCGACGGGCGGGTGCCCGTCACTCCTTGTCGATGGTGACCTTGCTGGGCTTGGCGCTGCGCTCGTCGGTGGTCGGCTTGGTGGGTCGCTTGCCGTTCTCACCGGTGCTAGTGATCTTGGTGGGCTTGGCGCCCCGACCGCCCTCGCCCGGAACGGCGGCCACTGTCGGCTCCCCGTCCACCCCGGCGCTCGCCGTGCCACCGTCCACTGTGGTCACCGGCTCGGCCACCGGCCGCGTCGTGGACTGCCCGGACTCCTCCGCAGCGGCGTTCACCGACTGCCTGGTGTCGGCGGGCTCCGTCTTCAGCCCGGCGCCCGCACCCGATCCGGAGGTCGCGCCGGCGGCAACGCTCACGCCGTCGTCCCCACCACCGGACACGCCTTCGCTCGCGCCGGCGTCGCCGGCCGGCGCGGTCGGGCCGTCGATCGGACCGGCGACACTCTGCAACCGCAGCTCGGACATCTGACGCTGAAGCTCGTCGGACTCCTGCCGGGCCTTCCAGGTCTCCTGCCGAAGATCCGCCAACTGCTGTTGGGCCTGGGCGATCTCCAACATCACCTGGGCCAACTGCTGACGGCCCGCCGCCGACTCCTGCTGGGTCGCCGCCAGGTGCTGCTGGGTGGTGGCCAGGTGCTGCTGCGTGGTGGCCGCGTACTCCTCGAACTGCCGTCGGGACCCCGCGACATGCTCGTCGGCCTTGCGGCGCTTGTCGCTGGCCTCGGCCTCGGCCCGGCTCAGCAGATCGGCGGCCTCCGCCTCGGACCGCTGGCGCAGCGCCGCCGCGTCCTGCTCGGCTGCCTGACGGACGCCGGCCGCGCCCTGCTCGATCTCGTTCTTGCGAGCCGTGTACTCGGTCTCCAACTCGTTCTTCCGGGTGGAGTATTCGGTTTCCAGCTCGTCCCGACGGGTGGTGAACCCGCTCTCCAGCTCCTGCTGACGGCTGGCGAGCCCGGCCTCCAACTCCTGCTGGCGCGCCGCGTGTTGCTTGTCCAACTCGTCGCGGCGCTTGGCGAACTCCTGCTCGGCCGCGGACCGCCGCTGCGCCAACTCCCGGTCGGCCGCCTCCCTACGGGAGTTGACCTCCTGCTCCACCCCGGCCCGCCACGCGCCCAGCTCCTGCTGGGTCTGCGCCCGGGTGTGCTGCACGTACGCCTCGGTCTCGGTGCGCATGCGCTGCACGTACGCCTCGGTCTCGGCCCGGCTGCGCTTCGCCGACTCGGTTGCCTGCGTCGTCAGCCGCTCGGCCTCCTGCTGCGCCTTGGCGCGGGTGGCCCGCCCGGCCATCGACGCGTCGTCGATGATCTGCTTGGCCTCCTGCTGCGCCTTGGCGTGGGTGGCCCGCCCGGCTTCGGTCGCGGTGTCGGTGAGCCGCTTGGCCTCCTGGAGCGCCTTGGCATGCACCTCCTTGGCGGCATCGCGCAGGTCGCTGGCCTCCTGCCGGGCGTTGGCCAGCGTCTCGCGGGCCGTCTCGCGCAGCTTGGTGGCCTCCTGCTGGGCCCGGGTGTGGATCTCCTTGGCGGAGTCCCGTAGCTGGGTGGCCTCCTGCTGGGCCTTCGCCAGAGCGTCCTGCGCGGCCTTGCGCAACTGCGCCGACTCGTCCTTGGCCGACCGCAGGGCCGCGTCCGCCTCGGCCCGCTGCGCGGCGCTGTGCCGCTCCTCCTCCGCGCGTCGGGCGGCGAGGGCGATCTCGAAGTCCTTCAGCGCCCGCGCGGCCTGCTCGCGGGCCTCCTCGATGATGTGCTCGGCCGCGGCACGACGGGCCTCGATCTCCCCGTTCGCGTCGCCGAGGATCTGCTCCGCCTGCTCCTCGGCGAGAGTGAGGATCGACTCGACCCGCGGGCCGAGGTGCCGGAACGACGCCCGGTCGACGACGTTCATCTGCTTGCGCACCTGGGTCAGGTCGCGCTGGAGAACCTCGACCTGGCCGGCGAGCTTGTGGATCTGTGTATACGCCTGTTCCCGTTCGGAGGCGAGGGTCGCGATCTCGTGCTCAGCACGTGCGACATAACGGTCGACCTGTTTCTTCTCGTACCCCCGCAGAGCGGACTCGAAGCTGGGCTCCGTCGTCACGTCCCCGCCGAGAGCGAACAGTTCCTCGCCGTGCGACATGCCCCCATCCTCACACGCAACGGGCCCTGCTGGGGCGATACGGACGGGCCTTGTGGGAGCTACTTCACTCCGTTGCGGTCAACGGATACCCGGGGTTAGGAAACGCATACGGCGCGAGGTGGCACCGGTTACCCGGTGTCACCTCGCGCCGTCGATGCCCCGACCTGACGCCTCGCGTCAGCCGGCGGTCTCCGCGGGCACCCGCTCCTGACCGCCATCGGTCTTCTTGGCTGCTTCCGGCTTGGCAGCCGGAGCGGCCTGCGCCGGCATTCCCGGAACGATGCCGGCGAGGCCGGAGAGCATCTGACCCAGCTGCGACGTGACAGCGTCCTTCTGCCGGGTGAGGTCCTCGACCTCGCGGCGGGCGGCCTGCGTGGTCAGCTCCGCCTCGGTGCGAGCCTCGGTGAGCAGGCGCTGCGACTCGGCCTTCGCCTCGTTGAGGGTCTTCTCCGAGTGGGCCTTGGCCTTGTCGACCGTCTCGGCGGCGTTGCGCTCCGACTCGACCCGCCGCGCCTCGGCGCGCTGCTCGATCTCCTTGGCCCGCTCCTGCGCGGCCCGGGCACGCTGCTCGGCCTCGCTGACCATCTTCTGGGTCTGCGCGACCTGGGCGGCGTGCCGCTCGGACTCCTCGCGCTCGGCCTTCTCCCGCCGCTCGGCCAGCTGGAGCTCCAGGGCCTGCAGGTCCTTGTCGCGCTTGTCCCGCGCATCGGTGAGCAGCTTGGTCGCCTCGGCGCGCTTCTCCTCAGCCTCGCGGGCGGCCTTCGCCCGCTGCTGGGTGATCTCCCGCTCTGCGGTGGCCCGCAGGGTGGCGACCTCCCGCTCGACTGTCGACTTCAGCTCGGCCACCTCGTGCGCGGTGACCGTACGCAGCTGCTTGGTCTCCCGGTCGGCGTCGGCGCGCAGCGTGTCGGCCTCGCGGCGAGCCTGCACCCGGACCTCGGCGGCCTCGCGCTCGGCGGCCGTGCGCAGGTTGCCCGCCTCGCGCTCGGCGCTCGCCTTCATGGCGGCGGCCTCGGCGCGGGCCTTGTCGGTGATCTCGCGGGCCTCGAGGCGGGCGGCGGAGAGAATGCCCTCCGACTCGCGCTTGGCCTCGTTGCGGTGGTCGTTGGCCTGCTCCTCGGCGAGCCGGAGGATCTGCTCGACGCGCGTGCCGAGCCCGGAGAGGGTGGGTCGGCTGTTCTCTTCGAGCTGCTTGTTCGTGTCGGTGAGCTTCTGCTCCAGCGCACTCATGCGCTGCTCGGCCTGGCGGAGCCGACGCTGGGCGTCGTTCATCCGCTGCTCGGCCTCGGCACGGGCCTGCTCGGACTGGGTCAGCGCGGCGGTCATCCGGCCGAGGAAGTCGTCGACCTGATGGGTGTTGTATCCGCGCAGGCCAACGGTGAAATCTGGCTGCGAGTTCGCGTTATCGAAGAACGCGAGAGGGGAGGACTGCTGCTGGGGCATTGGGACATACTGGCAGACGCCCCAGGGTGCTTCGCAAGAGCGGTGCGAAGCTTTCGTGCCCTCTTTACATGGTCAACTCCCGCGATCGGCGAGGTTGGACCAATCGGCGATCTTGGCAGGTCCCGGCGGGTCGGACGCCACGCAGCGTGACGCGGAAAAGGGCCCCGGGGTTACCCCGAGGCCCTTTGTTCGATCCGGGTGGCTTATCCGCTAATGGGGGCGGAAGAACAATGAGCGATCAGCGCAATGGTCATCCGGCGTTCCGCCGTCCGGCCTGGACCCGCCTCGGCGCTCCGGATGCCGGTCGACGCCCCCGAGGCCGGCGGCGCCGGTCAGTGACCCCGGGCCGGCGGCGCCGGTCAGTGACCCCGGAACCGGTTGATCGCGTCCTCGTGCCGGGCCCGCAACTCTCCGTCGCGCACGCCCAGCCCGTCGGTGGGTGCGAGGCAGCGCACGCCGACCTTGCCCTGGTGGGCGTTGCGGTGCACCTCGTACGCGGCCTGGCCGGTCTGCTCCAGCGGGTAGGTGCGGGACACCGTCGGGTGCACCTTGCCGAGCGCCACCAGGCGGTTGGCCTGCCACGCCTCGTGGTAGTTGGCGAAGTGGCTGCCCACGATCCGCTTGAGGTGCATCCACAGGTAGCGGTTGTCGTACTGGTGCAGGAAGCCGCTCGTGGAGGCGCAGGTGACGATGGTCCCGCCGCGCCGGGCCACGTAGACGCTGGCGCCGAACGTCTCCCGGCCCGGGTGCTCGAACACGATGTCCGGGTCCTCGCCGCTGGTCAGCTCGCGAATCCGTTCGCCGAAGCGCCGCCACTCGTCCGGGTCCTGGGTCTCCCCGTCCTTCCAGAAGCGGAAGCCCTCGGCGGCCCGGTCGATGACCAGTTCCGCGCCCATCCGACGGCACAGCTCGGCCTTCTCCGGTGAGGACACCACACAGACCGGAATCGCGCCGCCGTTGAGCGCCATCTGGGTGGCGTACCCACCGAGGCCGCCGGAGGCGCCCCAGATCAGCACGACGTCGCCCTGCTTCATGTTGGCGCCGTGGTGCGAGACGAGCTGCCGGTACGCGGTGGAGTTGACCAGCCCGGGACTGGCCGCCTCCTCCCAGCTCAGGTGCCGCGGCTTGGGCATCAGCTGGTTGGCCTTGACCACCGCCAGCTCGGCCAGCCCGCCGAAGTTGGTCTCGAAGCCCCAGATCCGCTGTTGCGGGTCGAGCATCGTGTCGTCGTGACCGGCCGCGTCCTCCAACTCGACGGAGAGGCAGTGCGCGACCACCTCGTCGCCGGGGGCCCAGCGGGTCACCCCGGGGCCGGTGCGCAGCACCACGCCCGCGGCGTCCGAGCCGACCACGTGGTACGGCAGGTCGTGCCGGCGGGTCAGCTCGGAGACCCGGCCGTAGCGCTCCAGGAACTTGAAGGTGGGCAGCGGCTCGAAGATGCTGGTCCACACCGTGTTGTAGTTGATCGCGCTGGCCATCACCGCGACCAGCGCCTCGCCCGGCGCCAGCTCCGGCGTCGGCACCTCCTGCACGTGCAGGGCCTTGCGCGGGTCCTTGTCCCGGGTCGCCATGCCGTCGAACATCCGGGCTTCCTCGGCGCGGACCACCACGCCCCGGTAGCTCTCCGGTACGGGCAGCCCGGCGAGGCCGGCGAGTTCGCGGTCCGGATCGTTCGATTCCTCCGCCGCCATGATCGCTTCGAGGATGTCCTGCACGGTGACCTCCGGTTCATCCGCACCCGTACGGGCCCGGGTGCTGCCATCGTCGGCGCCGGTGGGCACGACCGCCATGTCGGCATTCGACACATCCGGCACCGGTCGCGCTCCTGTGGGGCCGGACGTTACTGAACGGTAGCTAGGCCGGGAAGTCCTCTGTGAAAAACTGCATCCGCCGATGCGTGAAGGTGTCCGACCACAGCGCCAACCGCGCACTGACGTGCGCGCACCCGGCGTCCGACGGCCGTTACCCCTCGCTGATCAAGAGTTTTCGGTCATCTGCGCGGCGCAGGATGACGCAAACCTCTTGATCAACAGGGGGTGAGGGCGGGGCAGGGGGTGAGGGCGGGGCAGGGGGGGGTCGGTCAGTGGGGGGTGGGGGCGGGTTGGACCAGTTCGACGAGGACGCCTCCGGCGTCCTTGGGGTGGACGAAGTTGATCCGGCTGTCCGCGGTGCCACGCCTCGGAGCGTCGTAGAGCAGGCGCACGCCACGCTCGCGCAGCGCCGCGCAGGCCGCGTCGATGTCCACCACGGTGTACGCGACCTGCTGCACGCCCGGCCCGTTGCGGTCCAGGAACTTCGCGATCGTCGACTCCGGGGTGAGCGGGGCGAGCAACTGCACGCAGCCGCCCTCGGTGGTCGGCCCGACGGCCAGCATCGCTTCCCGGACGCCCTGCTCGGTGTTGGTCTCCACGTGGACGCAGCGCATCCCGAACGTCCGCTGGTAGAAGTCGATCGCGGCGTCCAGGTCGGCCACGGCGATCCCGACGTGGTCAATCTTGCGAAGCCCGATGTCTGTGACGTAGTCCGCACCGGGCTCGACGGGGGAGTTCTCTGCCATGGCGCTAGTCTGGCCGAACAATCGTTAAGGCGTACAGCTCGGCACCCCCTCGGAGGCAGGCATGGCTTCGGTGATCGTCAGCGGCGCGCGGACCCCGATGGGCCGGCTGCTGGGCAACCTCAAGGACCTCCCGGCCACGAAGCTCGGCGGGATCGCCATCAAGGCGGCGCTGGAACGTGCCGGCGTCAGCCCGGACCAGGTCCAGTACGTGATCATGGGCCAGGTGTTGCAGGCCGGCACCGGTCAGATCCCGGCTCGGCAGGCGGCGGTCGAGGCCGGCGTGCCGATGTCCGTGCCGGCGCTGACCATCAACAAGGTCTGCCTCTCCGGCCTGGACGCGATCGCCCTGGCCGACCAGCTGATCCGCGCCGGCGAGTTCGACATCGTGGTGGCCGGCGGCATGGAGTCGATGACCAACGCCCCGCATCTGCTGATGGGCCAGCGCACCGGCTACAAGTACGGCGACGTGGTGGTCAAGGACCACATGGCGCACGACGGGCTCAGCGACGCCTGGGACTGCTGCTCGATGGGCGAGTCGACCGAGCGACTCGGTGCCAGGCACGGCATCTCCCGCGCGGAGCAGGACGCCTTCGCCGCCGCCAGCCACCAGCGGGCCGCCGCCGCGCAGAAGAACGGCCACTTCGCCGACGAGATCGCTCCGGTGGTCATCCCGCAGCGCAAGGGTGACCCGCTGGTGATCACCGAGGACGAGGGCATCCGCCCGGACACCACTGTCGAGTCGCTGGCCAAGCTGCGTCCCGCCTTCGCCAAGGACGGCACCATCACCGCCGGCAGCTCGTCGCCGATCTCCGACGGCGCCGCCGCGGTGCTCGTGATGAGCAAGGCCAAGGCGAAGGAGCTGGGGCTGACCTGGCTGGCCGAGATCGGTGCGCACGGCAACGTGGCCGGCCCGGACAACTCCCTGCACTCGCAGCCGTCCAACGCCATCAACCACGCCCTGAAGAAGGGTGGCCTGAGCGTGGCGGACCTGGACCTCATCGAGATCAACGAGGCGTTCGCGCAGGTCGGTGTCCAGTCCACCCGGGACCTCGGGATCAGCCCGGACAAGGTCAACGTCAACGGCGGCGCGATCGCGCTGGGGCACCCGATCGGCATGTCCGGCGCGCGTCTCGTACTGACCCTCGCCCTGGAGCTGAAGCGGCGCGGCGGTGGCACCGGCGCGGCCGCGCTGTGTGGCGGCGGTGGCCAGGGCGACGCGCTGATCATCCACGTGCCGGGCAAGGCCGAGACCAGCCAGTGAGCACCAGGAGCGAGCCGGTCCCGCGAGCCCCGCGGTCGCGAACGGGGGTGACGCGGTGAGCGAGGCTGAGCACGTCCCGGCAGCGGGCACCACGTCGGTGCGCCGCAGCCGGGACGTACCGCTGCTGGTCGAGCGGGCCCGCACGGGCGACCCCCGCGCGGTGGCTCGCCTGATCACGTTGGTGGAGAACGGTGACGCGCTGTTGCCGGAGATCGCCGCGGCGCTGGCGCCGTACGCCGGGCAGGCCCAGGTGGTCGGGCTGACCGGTTCGCCCGGGGTGGGCAAGTCGACCACCACGAACGAGCTGGTCCGCGCGCTGCGGGCGCGCGGGCACCGGGTGGGCGTGCTGGCTGTCGACCCGTCCAGCCCGTTCACCGGCGGAGCGATCCTCGGTGACCGGGTGCGGATGCAGGACCACGCCACCGATCCGGGCGTCTACATCCGGTCGATGTCCAGCCGGGGCCACCTCGGCGGGCTGGCCGCGGCCACACCGCAGGCGGTCCGGGTGCTGGAGGGCGCCGGCTGCGACGTGGTGCTGGTGGAGACGGTCGGCGTCGGGCAGGCCGAGGTGGAGGTCGCCTCGCTCGCCGACACGACGCTGGTGCTGCTCGCACCCGGGATGGGCGACGCGATCCAGGCGGTCAAGGCCGGCATCCTGGAGATCGCCGACGTGTTCGTGGTCAACAAGGCGGACCGGGACGGCGTCGACGCCACCGTCCGTGACATCCAGGGCATGATCGCGCTCGGTGAGCGCGGGCCGGGGCAGTGGCGGCCCCAGGTGGTCCGGTCGGTCGCCGCGCGCGGCGAGGGCATCGACGACATCGCCGCCGCCATCGACAAGCACCGGGGCTGGCTGGTCGAGCACGGCGAGCTGCGCCGCCGCCAGGAGGCGCGGGCCGCCGCCGAGATCGAGGCGATCGCGCTCGGCACCCTCCGTTCCCGGATCGGCTCACTGCGCGACGGTACGGAGTTGGCCACGCTCGCCACCAAGGTTGCCGAGGGCGCTACCGACCCGTACACGGCGGCGGACGAGTTGCTCGCCCAGCTCGCACGCTGACCCGGCGACCCGCCGGCCGGCGCGTCCACCTGGTGGAACCCGATCGGCACCGTCCGGTGCGGACGGACGCCGTCGCCCGTGCGGCCGGTCGGGCGCGCCGCACGCCTGCAAGCGAAGGTCCCTCTGGTTTTAGTAGGCTCGCCGCGCGTGGCCGCAAGCGGGGCTTCCGCGAAGCGGGCTGACGAGCCGGTCGGTCCACAATTCACCGGGACCAGGGGAGATGTGATCATGACGGACGCGGTGGAGAACGCCGGTGCAGTGCAGCCCGCGACGGGCGCGGCCCGGGGTGTCACGTCGGTTTCCGACGAGGTCGTGGAGAAGATCGCCGGTACGGCCGCTCGTGCCGTGCCCGGTGTCGCCGATCTCGGCGGCGATGTTTCCCGGTTCTTCAACAGCGTGCTGGACAAGATCGGCCTGGACGAGGTGGGCGACGCTCGGCGGGGCGTGTCGGCCGACGTGAAGGGCAGTTCGGCCGTCATCAACGTGGTCCTGGTGATCGACGCCGGGCACGTCGTGGCCGACGTGACCGAGGCGGTGCGGGCCGCGGTGATCGAAGCGGTGGAGAAGTACGGCCTGACTGTGACCCAGGTCAACGTCACTGTGGACGACATCGAGCTGAACCAGCCGGGGGCGGCAGCCGGAGCCTGACGCGTGGCTGCCCGACAATCTGACGGCTGACTCGGTGGTGTGAGGAGCAGGGAGCGACTGTGGACCTGGAAGCAACGCGGGAGCTGACCAGGGCGTCGGTGCCGGCCGGCGGGACGACGCAGGTCGCCGACGAGGTGATCGAGAAGATCGCCGTCGCGGCGGCCCGCGCGGTGCCCGGCGTGGCCGACCTGGGCGGGGACGTCGCCCGGTTCTTCAACGCGGTTCTCGACCGGGTCGGGCTGGACCAGATGGGTGACGCCCGGCGGGGTTGCTCGGCCCACGTGACCGGGGACGCCGCCGTGGTCAACCTGGTGTTGGTGATCCAGGCCGGTCGACAGGTGACAGAGGTCAGCGGTCAGGTGCGCGCTCGAGTGACCGAGGCGGTCGAGACCTTCGGGCTGCGGGTCGACGAGGTCAACATCCGGGTCGACGACCTGGCGATCAGCGAAACCCCCACCACACCCCCAGCCTGAGCGGTCCTGGTCCCTCCCGCCCGCCCTCCCGCCCTCGTCGATCATGCAGTCGTGGTGGCCATTTTGGCCCCGGCTGCGGGATTTGTGCACCACCACAACTCCATGATCGACGGGTGCGCTCGCCGTTACTCGTCGGTACGGCCTGACTTAGCGATCGTTCAGGTAGGGGCCTTACACTCGACAGGCAGTCGAGGACCCGAGGAGGAGCCCTGCTCATGGACGCCGACGAGATCGACGCCGGACGGGCGCGCTGGCAGGCCCGGTACGACGCCGCGCGCAAGCGGGACGCGGACTTCACCACGCTCTCCGGGATGCCGGTGGAGCCGGTGTACGGGCCGCCGGAGGGCGCCACCTATCCGGGCTTCGAACGGATCGGATGGCCGGGCGAGTATCCGTACACCAGGGGTTTGTATCCGACCGGCTACCGCGGTCGGACCTGGACGATCCGGCAGTTCGCCGGCTTCGGCAACGCCCAGCAGACCAACGAGCGCTACAAGATGATCCTCGGCGCCGGTGGCGGCGGGCTCTCGGTGGCGTTCGACATGCCGACGCTGATGGGCCGCGACTCGGACGACCCGCAGGCGCTCGGCGAGGTCGGCCACTGCGGCGTGGCCATCGACACCGCCACCGACATGCAGGCGCTCTTCGACGGCATCGACCTGGCCGGCGTGACCACCTCGATGACCATCTCCGGTCCGGCCGTGCCGGTGTTCTGCATGTACCTGGTCGCCGCCGAGCGGCAGGGCGCCGACCTGTCCAAGCTGGACGGCACCCTGCAGACCGACATCTTCAAGGAGTACATCGCGCAGAAGGAGTGGCTCTTCGACCCGGAGCCGCACCTGCGCCTGATCGGCGACCTGATGGAGTACTGCGCCCGGGAGATCCCGCGCTACAAGCCGCTGTCGGTCTCCGGCTACCACATCCGTGAGGCCGGCTCGACCGCGGCGCAGGAGCTGGCGTACACCCTGGCGGACGGCTTCGGCTACGTCGAGCTGGGTCTCTCCCGTGGGCTGGACGTGAACGTCTTCGCGCCGGGGCTGAGCTTCTTCTTCGACTCGCACCTCGACTTCTTCGAGGAGATCGCCAAGTTCCGCGCCGCCCGCCGGATCTGGGCCCGCTGGCTGCGCGACGTCTATGGCGCGACCAGCGAGAAGGCCCTGTGGCTGCGGTTCCACACGCAGACCGCAGGGGTGTCGCTGACCGCGCAGCAGCCGGTCAACAACGTCGTACGCACCGCCGTCGAGGCTCTCGCGGCGGTGCTCGGCGGCACCAACTCGCTGCACACCAACGCGCTGGACGAGACCCTGGCGCTGCCCACCGACGAGTCGGCCGAGATCGCCCTGCGTACCCAGCAGGTGTTGATGGAGGAGACCGGTGTGGTCAACGTGGCCGACCCGCTCGGCGGCTCCTGGTACGTCGAGGCGCTGACCGACAAGATCGAGGCCGAGGCGGAGGAGATCTTCGCCCGGATCCGGCAGCTCGGTGGGGACGGGCCACACCAGATCGGCCCGATGACCTCGGGCATCCTGCGCGGCATCGAGGACGGCTGGTTCACCGGGCACATCGCCGAGTCGGCCTTCGTCTACCAGCAGGCCCTCGAGAAGGGCGACAAGAAGATCGTCGGGGTCAACTGCCACACCGGCACTGTGGCCAAGGAATTGGAGATCCTGCGCATCTCGCACGAGGTGGAGCTGGAGCAGCGCCGGGTGCTCGCCGAGCGCAAGGGCGCGCGCGACGAGTCGGCGGTCCGCGCGGCGGTGACCCGGATGATCGAGGCGAGCCGTACCGACGAGAACATGATCCCCGCCATGCTCGACGCGGTCCGCGCCGAGGCGACCCTGGGCGAGATCTGCGACGCCCTGCGCGCCGAGTGGGGCACCTACCGAGAGCCAGCCCGCTTCTGACCCTCCCACCCCCGTGATCTTGCAGTTTCTGTGCCGACATAAGGCATGAATGCGGCGTACCGGCGACAGAATATGCAAGATCGCGGGGGGGTGGGGGCGGGGCGTGAGAGTTGCAACGTCGGGGTTGCGGGTGAGCTGAGATCGGGGGCTCACGTGCGAGACTAGGTAACCATGAGCGACCCACGGATCACCTCGTCGATCTTCACCCGCGGCGCGGTCGACCTCAGCACGCTGCGTGGCCCCGCACCAGCAAGTACCCGCCCCGGCACGCCCCCGCAGGGCGGCCCGACCAACGGCGCCCCCGGCGCGCCCACCGCCGGCGGTGACACCGCCATCGTGGACGTCACCGAGGCGACCATCCAGTCCGACGTGCTCGAACGCTCGATGGCCACGCCCGTCGTCGTGTTCTTCGGTGCGGCCGGCTTCCCGGAGAGCGACGAGTTCGCCCCGGTCCTGGAGCGGCTGAACGCCGAGGGCGGCGGCACCTGGGTGCTGGCCCGGGTTGACGTGCAGGAAAATCCCCGAATCGCCCAGATGTTCCGGGTGCAGGGCATCCCCATGGTCTACGCGGTCGTCGGCGGCCAGCCGGTCGACGCCTTCTCCGGAGTGGTTCCCGAGGCGCAGCTGCGGCAGTGGATCCAGGCCGTGCTCAAGGCCGGTGGCGTGACCGTCGCCGAGCCCGAGGACCCCCGCCTCGACGAGGCGGACGACGCGCTGATGAGCGGCGATCTGGACGCCGCCGAGCAGGCGTACCGGAAGATCCTCGCCGACGCCCCGGCGGACGCCGCGGCCACGGCGGGGCTGGCCCAGGTCGGGGTGGCCCGCCGGGTGGCCGGTGCCGACCCGTCCGCCGCGCTGGCCGCCGCCGAGAGCGCCCCCGACGACGTCGCCGCCCAGCTGCTGGCCGCCGACATCGAGGTGCTCAGCGGCCTGGCCGAGCAGGCGTACGCCCGGCTCGTCGGTCTGGTTCGGCGCACCGCCGGTGAGGACCGTGAGGCGGTTCGCCAGCACCTGGTCTTGCTCTTCTCCATCGCCGGCCCTGACGATCCGGCGGTCGCCTCGGCGCGTCGGGCCCTGGCCAGCGCCCTGTTCTGAGTTCGTAGCACGCCAGCGCGGGCCGGCGTTCCGGCCGGCCCGCCCGACCATCGAGGACGGGAGCTCACGATGCGCCGGATCGCCGTCCTCGACGCGCCGACAAATCTTGGTCTACGGCCGCCGACGCCCACGTCGGTCCCGGGTTGCGCCAAGGCGCCGGGGGCGCTGCGCGACCACGACCTGCTGGCCCGGCTCCGCGCCCGCGACGCCGGCTGTGTCACCCCCGCCCGGTACGACCCGGGCGACTGGCGGCCCGGCGACGGGGTGTGCCATGCCCGGGAGATCGCCGACTACTCGTTGGCCCTCGCCGAACGCATCGGCTCGATCATCGACCGGGGCGAGTTCCCGGTGGTGCTCGGCGGCGACTGCTCCGTGCTCCTCGGCTCGGCCCTGGCCATGCACCGCCTCGGCGAGGCCGTCGGCGGGCGGATCGGGCTGGTCTTCGTCGACGGGCACTCCGACTTCCGGCACCCCGGCAACGCCTCCTACGTCGGCGCCGCCGCCGGTGAGGACCTGGCCCTGGTCACCGGGCGAGGGCAGGCCGACCTGGCCGCGCTGGAGGGCCGCCGGCCCTACTTCCGCGACATCGACGTGGTGGTGCTCGGCATCCGCGCCCAGGACGAATACCGGCTCGACCTCCAGGCCGCCGGGATCACCACCCGACCGGTGCCGGCGCTGCGCGCCGAAGGTGCCGCCCGGACGGCCCAGTGGGCGCACGAGCAACTCGCCGACTGCGCGGGCTACTGGGTGCACATCGACGTGGACGTGCTCGACCCGGCGGTGATGCCCGCCGTGGACGCCCCCGACCCGGGTGGAATCGCCTTCGCCGAGCTGGAGATCCTGCTCGCCGGCCTGGTCGACACCCCGCACTGCCTCGGCGTGGAGGTGACCGTCTTCGACCCCGACTACGACCCGGACGGCTCGTACGCGGCCGAGATCGTCAACACAGTGGTCGCCGGTCTGGCACCGGTGACCGCCCCGGAAGCCGTGCCGCCCCGACTGCTGTCGGCCCGGCCCACGCCCTCCCCGCGGCGCGGCAACGGCCGGGCCGCGACCGCCACCGAGCGGCTCGACCGGGCCGAGCGTCCCGACCGTGCCGAGCGGCCCGACGCGCTGGCTGGGCTTGACGGGCTTGACGGGCTCGACCGCGCTGAGCGGGTTGCGCGGCTTGAATTCCCCGCTGGCATCGACCCCGCTGACAGCGACGCCGCCGATGTCGGGCCTGCTGCGCTCGGGTCTGCCGATGACGGGCCTGCCGGCGTCGGTGTCCCCGGCGTCGGTTCGTCGGTGAGCGCTCTGCCGTACGACGTCCCGGCCGATGGGGAGTCACCCGGCACTGGCGGACGGGCCCACTCCGAGCCTTCGGGCGTCGCGGCCAGCGTCGCGCCCCTGGTCGAGCGTGAACCGGTCGGCCCACCGGCGTCGGCCGGCCCAGGTCTCCTCCGACGCACCTCCCCGTCGCCCCAGAACCCGCCGGCGAGGCGCGAAGCCGACACCGCCTGACCTGGCCCTCGACCCGGGCACCGGGCGTTGGCCCCGGGGCAATGGCCGGACGCCCGGCGGGGGCCCCGGACGGTGGCCGGACGCCCGGTGGGCCCTTCGGGTGGTGAGGTCAGGGGGTTGGGAGGGCGCGGAGGAAGCGCTCGGCCATCGGGACGGCCGAGGCGGTGCTGGCCCCGCCCTTCTCCACGAAGACGGCGAACGCCACGTCGCCCCGCCAGCCGACGAACCAGGCGTGGGTGTGCGCCGGGTTGTCGTCGTACTCGGCGGTGCCGGTCTTGCCGTACACCTCGCCCGGCACATCCTTGAGTGCGCTGCCGGTGCCGGCGGTGACCACTTCGCGCATCATGGTGCGCAGCGCCGCGACGGACTCCGGCTTGAGCTGCTCACCTGCCGGGGCCGGCTTGGCCGGCGCCGGGTCGAGCAGCAGCTTCGGCTGCTCGAAGCGGCCGCGGGCGACGGCGGCGGTGGCGCCGGCCATGGCGAGCGGGCTGACCAGCGTGGTGCCCTGCCCGAACGACGCGGCGGCCTGCTCGGCCAGGCTGCCGCCCGTCGAGACCTTGCCGGTGAAGGCGTCCGTGCCGAGGTCCCACTGACCCTCCAGGCCCAGCGAGCGACCGGCGGCGGCCAGCCCGTCGCCGCCGAGCTTCGGGGCCAGCGCGGCGAACGCCGTGTTGCAGGACTTGGCGAAGTCGGTGCGGAACGGCACCGAGCCGAGCTCGAAGTTGTCCGAGTTCTTGAAGGACCGGCCGTCCACGGTGAAGGTCTTCTTGCAGTCCACCGGCCCGTCCAGCGTGACCGCGCCCCGGTCCAGCAGGCCCAGCGTGCTGACCATCTTGAAGGTCGAGCCCGGAGGCACCTGGGCGTCGAAGGCCAGGTTTTCCCCGGCCGGGCCGGGGCCGTTCGCGGCGGCGAGCACGGCGCCGTCACTGATCCGGAGCGCCACCAGGGCGGACCGGCGCGACTCGGCGCGCAGTGCCCCGTCGGCCGCGTTCTGGACGGCGACGTCCAGCGTGGTCTTCAGCGCCTGCCCGGGCTGCGGCTCCCGGCGGAACAGCTCGGCGCCGGTGGGTTCGAGTTTGCCGCCCTCGGCCGGACGTTCGACCACAACGGTCAGCCCGGGGCCGCCGCGCAGTCGTTCGTCGTAGCGGCCCTGTAGGCCGCCGTGCCCGACCAGATCGCCGACGACGTACCGGTCGGGGTGTGCGGCGATGTCGTCGGCCTGCGCCGGGTCGACAGTGCCGAGCACCGCACGGGCGAACTCACGGGTGGGCGCCAGGTCGATCTTGTCGGAGACGAACTTGGTGCCGGGCAGGTCGTAGATGCGGGGCTTGATCTGCCGGTACGCCTCCTCGCGGAGCGACACCACCTCGACGAATGCGCCCGGCTCGGCCTTGGCCACCCGGTCGGGCAGGTCGGCCAGGTCGACGCCGGGGACCAGCGCCGGGCGGATGGCCTTGAACGCCGCGTCGAGGTCCTTGACGAGCTTCTTGAGGTCGGTGACCCCGTTGGGCTGCACACCCACCCGGACCACCGGGCGCGGGGTCACCAGTGGCTTCCCGGCGTTGTCCAGCACCGCGGCGCGGGCACCGGGGTCGCGACGCAGCGCCAACCGGTCGCCCTTGGTGAGCTGCTCGTGCACCACCTTCGGCTCCCAGATCACCTGCCACTGGTCGTCGTCGCCGTGGGCGAGCCGCACCTCCCGGTCGTACGCCCAGCGGGTCTGACCGGGCAGGGCCCACTCCACCTGGACGGTCGTGGTGGCGATGTCCTTCGTGATCTTCGGCTCGCCGCGACGCGTCAGGGTGGGCGGGGTCGCCGCCAGCTCACCGGAGAGGTCCTTGATCTCGCGCGCCACGTCGGCCGACGGCAGTTTCGAGCCGAGCGGGTCGATCAGACCGACCGCCTGGAGGTCGCCGCTGCGCCATCCCGCGAGGAAGGCGTCGACGGTGCGCTGCGGCCCGTCGTCACCGGAACAACCGACCAGGACACCCGCCGCGAGCAGCGCCGTGGTGACGGCGGCGGCGAGCCGGCGGCCGGGGTTCGGCCGGTGGGGCCGGGGGTACGACAAGGGCATGAAGCTGGTCCTTCCGATCTCGGACTGCCCTCGCACGGTAGTACGGGAACGCCGTCCCCAACGTCCCCCAGGTGCTCGGCCGCGCTCAAAGACGGGCCGCACCCGTGTGATGAACATCGCGTGGCGGGGTATCCCGCAGCCGGCCAACCTCGGACCCGCAACGGGTGAAAGGACAAAGTCCCGATCCGGACGTCTGGCCAGTGGTCCGCCGACGAAGGCGCAGAACGGCAGGGCCTAGGCTGGGCGGCAGAGTGACCCACAACGCGGTGGGTCGAGGGGAGTGGCACCGATGGACCGGCGTCCGGCGATCAAACCGGAACCCGACCTCCGGCAGGATGACTCCGGCCGGGACGATGACAGCTTCGATTCGGCGACCGACGGGGACGGCTACGGCCGACTCGACACGGGAGTCACCGGGCTGACCGGGTCGAGCATCGACACCATCTACGATCTGGGTCTGCCAGCCGAGGCGCTGGCCGACGACGTGGAGGACGCCGAGCTCGACGAACCCGTTCCCAACGCGGAGCGCCTGGTGGCCCAGGCCGTCGCGCTCGCCGGGGACGACCACGACGCGGCGACGCTTGTCGGCCGTTTCTGGCGGTTCGCCCCGGACGAGGAGCTGGTCGGCTTCACGGCGGAAGAGATGCTCGACGCGGCCCGGGCACACCGGGATCTCGCCCAGCAACGGGTGCCGGGCGAGCTGAAGCTGCGGATCCACGAACCGCACGCCGACCAGCACCACACGGTCGTCGAGATCGTCACCGACGACATGCCGTTCCTGGTCGACTCGGTGACGGCGCTGCTCAACTCGTACCACCTCGACGTGCACCTGTTGGTGCACCCGCTGGTGGTGGTGCGGCGGGAGCCGCTGGGCCGGCTCACCGAGGTCTCCGCGGATGTGGAACCGGACGACGCGATCGCCGGCGACATCATCGAGAGCTGGATGCGGATCGAGATCGACCCGGTCCGGGACGCTGCCGAACGGGACCGGTTGCGCCGCGAGTTGCAGCGGGTGCTCACCGACGTGCGGGAGGCGGTGGAGGACTGGCCGAAGATGCGTCAGCGTGCCCTCGCGCTCGCCGACGAGCTGGCGTCCGCCCGTACCTCCGACAACCGCCCACCGGTGCCGGAAAAGGACATCACCGACTCGGTGGAGCTGCTGCGGTGGCTCGCCCAGGACCACTTCACCTTCCTCGGTTACCGCGAGTACCGGTTGGTGGACGCCGACGGCGGCGACGCCGGCGACCCGGTCGACGGCAAGGCGTTGGAGGCGGTGCTCGGCACCGGTCTGGGCATTCTGCGCTCCGATTCGCCGGATGCGCGGTCGCTGTCCTCGATGACGCCCGAGGCGCACGAGAAGGTGCTGGAGAAGCGCCTGTTGATCATCACCAAGGCCAACTCCCGGGCCACGGTGCACCGCTCGGCGTACCTGGACTACATCGGCTTCAAGATCTTCAACACCGCCGGTGACGTGATCGGTGAGCGGCGCTTCCTGGGCCTGTTCTCGACGGCCGCCTACCGGACCAGCGTCCGCGAGTTGCCGGTGGTACGCCGCAAGGTGGCCGAGGTGCTGGACCGCTCCGGCCTGAGCCAGCGCAGCCACTCGGGCAAGGATCTGATCCAGATCCTGGAGACCTACCCGCGCGACGAGCTGTTCCAGATCAAGACCGACGACCTGTACCACGCGGTGGTCGGCGTGCTGCGGATGGCCGGCCGCCGGCAGCTGCGGGTGTTCCTGCGTCGGGACGCGTACGGGCGGTTCATCTCCTGCCTGATCTACCTGCCCCGGGACCGGTTCACCACCCAGAACCGGCTGCGCATGCAGGACATCCTGCTGCGCGAGCTGAACGGTGTCGGGGTGGACTACACCACCCGGGTCACCGAGTCGATGCTGGCTCGGGTGCATTTCATCGTCCGTACCGACCCGACGCGGCCACCCGGCGACATCGACGCCGACCTGCTCGCCGAGGAGTTGGCCGACGCCACCCGGCTCTGGGACGACGACTACCGGTTGGTGCTGGAGCGCAAGCTCGGCGACGAGCAGGCCAAGCACCTGTTCACCCGGTACGCCGACGCGTTCCCGGAGGGCTACAAGGACGGGCACACGCCGTACGAGGCGATGAAGGACCTGGCGAAGCTGGAGCTGCTGGAGGAGCCCGGCCAGCTGGAGATGCACCTGTTCCGCAAGCAGTTGGCGCCCCGGCCGGGCACCCGGGTGCCGGGAGCCGACCTGGCCGAGGCGATGGACGTCCGGTTCAAGGTCTACCGGTACGGCGAGCCGATGATGCTCTCCGCAGTGCTGCCGGTGCTGCACTCGCTCGGCGTACGGGTGGTCGACGAGCACCCGTACGAGGTCGACCGGATCGACGGTCGGGTCTACCTGTACGACTTCGGCCTCATGCTGCCCGAGGGGCATCACGAGCTGGCCGAGGTGCGCCCGCACGTGGAGAACGCCTTCGCGGCTGCCTGGCGCGGCGAGGCCGAGGTGGACCGGTTCAACGAGCTGGTGCTGCGCGGGGGGTTGACCTGGCGGCAGGTGGTGGTGCTGCGGGCGTACGCGAAGTACCTGCGGCAGGCCGGCACTGTCTTCTCGCAGGACTACATGGAGCAGACCTTCATCGCGTACCCGAAGCTCGCCGCGTTGCTGGTGGAGCTCTTCGAGACCCGGTTCGCGCCGGGCGAGTCGAGCACCGAGGAGCGGCAGCAGCGCAGCGGTGAGCTGGTCGAGACGATCCGGGGCGCGTTGGACGACGTGGCGAGCCTGGACCAGGACCGGATCCTGCGCTCGTACCTGACGCTGATCGAGGCGACCCTGCGGACCAGCTTCTACCAGAAGCGCGCCGACGGGCGGCCCAAGGCGTACGTGGCGTTCAAGCTCGACCCGCAGGCCATTCCGGACCTGCCCGCGCCGCGACCGAAGTTCGAGATCTTCGTCTACTCGCCGCGCTTCGAGGGTGTGCACCTGCGGTTCGGGCCGGTGGCCCGGGGCGGGTTGCGGTGGTCCGACCGTCGGGAGGACTTCCGTACCGAGGTGCTGGGCCTGGTCAAGGCGCAGATGGTGAAGAACACGGTGATCGTGCCGGTCGGCGCCAAGGGCGGCTTCGTGTTGAAGCAGAAGCCGGGTGACCGGGACGAGGCGGTCGCCTGCTACCAGGAGTTCGTCGGCGCGATGCTGGACGTCACCGACAACATCGTCAGCGGGCAGATCGTGCCGCCCGAGGACGTCGTCCGGCACGACGGCGACGATCCGTACCTGGTGGTGGCGGCCGACAAGGGCACCGCGACGTTCTCCGACATCGCCAACGAGATATCCAAGGCCCACACCTTCTGGATGGGCGACGCGTTCGCGTCCGGCGGATCCGCCGGCTACGACCACAAGAAGATGGGCATCACCGCCCGGGGTGCCTGGGAGTCGGTCAAGCGGCACTTCCGTGAGTTGGGCCTGGACACCCAGACCCAGGACTTCACTGTGGTCGGCGTCGGCGACATGTCCGGCGACGTGTTCGGCAACGGCATGCTGCTCTCCGAGCACATCCGGCTGGTGGCCGCCTTCGACCACCGGCACATCTTCCTCGATCCGGAGCCGGACGCCGCCACCTCGTACACGGAGCGTCGACGGCTGTTCGACCTGCCCCGTTCCTCCTGGGAGGACTACAACCCGGAGCTGATCTCGGCAGGTGGCGGCATCTTCCCGCGTACCGCGAAGTCCATCCCGATCACGCCGCAGGTCCGGGCGGCGATCGGCCTGGACGACGACGTCACGCAGTTGTCGCCGCAGGACCTGATGAAGGCGATCGTCACCGCCCCGGTGGACCTGTTCTGGAACGGCGGCATCGGCACCTACGTCAAGGCCTCCACCCAGACCAACGCCGAGGTGGGCGACAAGTCCAACGACGCGATCCGGGTGGACGGGCGTAACCTGCGCTGCCGGGTGGCGGGCGAGGGCGGCAACCTGGGCTGGACCCAGCTCGGCCGGATCGAGTACGCGTTGACCGGTGGCCGGATCTACACGGACTTCATCGACAACGCGGCCGGTGTGGACACCTCCGACCACGAGGTGAACATCAAGATCCTGCTCAACACGGCGGTGGCCGACGGTGAGCTGACCATGGCCGACCGGGACGAGCTGCTGGCCGGGATGACCGACGAGGTCGCGGAGCTGGTCCTGCGGGACAACTACGACCAGGCCCGGGCGATCAACAACGCCCAGGCCCAGGCCGCCTCGCTGCTCCCGGTGCACCGTCGGATGATCAACGAGCTGGAGCGTTCGGGCGGGTTGGACCGCGCGTTGGAGGCGCTGCCGCCGGACGAGGAACTGGCGGTCCGCAGCGAGTCCGGGCTGACCGCGCCGGAGTTCGCCGTGCTGCTCGCGTACGTGAAGATCGTCCTGGAGCGGGAGATCCTCACCGAGGGGTTGGCCGACGAGGAGTGGACGACCGAGGTCCTGGTCAACTACTTCCCGACGCCGATGCGCGAGCGGTTTGCCGACCGGATGGGCCGGCACCGGCTGCGCCGGGACATCGTCACCACGGTGCTGGTCAACGAGGCGATCAACCGGGGTGGCATCTCGTTCATCTTCCGGGTGGTCGAGGAGACGGCGGCCAGCGCGGCCGACGTGATCCGGGCGTACGTCGTGGTCAGCGAGGTGTTCGGCCTGCGCGACCTGTGGGACGCGGTCGAGGCGCTGGACAACAAGGTGGCGCCGGAGTTGCAGACCAGCGTCTACCTGGACACCCGCCGGCTGCTCGACCGGGCCGTGCGGTGGCTGGTCTCCAACCGGCGCTCGCCGATCGACGTGCCGGCCGAGATCGCCCGGCTGCGTGACGGGGTCACCCGGCTGCTGCCGGGGCTGGAGGAGCTGTTCTACGGCAACGAGCGCCAGGGCCTCGCCGCGCACATGGACTCGATGACCGAGCGTGGGCTGCCCCGCGAGCTGGCGGAGCGGGCCACCCGGCTGATGTACAGCTTCGGTCTGATGGACGTGGTGGAGACCGCGAACGCCAGTGGGCGGGACGTCAGCGAGGTGGCCTCGGTCTACTTCGTGCTGTCGGACCTGTTCCGGGTGGACTCGCTGCTGTCGAAGATCTCCCTGCTGCCTCGGGAGGACCGCTGGCAGACGCTGGCCCGGATGGCGCTGCGGTACGACCTGTACGCCGCGCTGGCCGCGCTCACCGCGGAGGTGCTCGACTCCACCCCGGGCGACCTGCCGCCGCACGAGCGGGTACAGCAGTGGGAGCAGTCGAACGCCACCTCCATCCACCGGGCCCGACGGGCGATGGGTGAGTTCGACGAGTCGCGGGCGGATCTCGCCGCCCTGTCGGTGCTGTTGCGTCAGATCCGCACCCTGGTGCGGACCTCCGCGGCCGCCTGAGTCAGGTACGCCGGACGCGGTCCGGCCGGTCGGGTCACCCCGACCGGCCGGACCGCGTTTCGTTTCGCCGCCGGTCAGGCCGCCATGGTGGCGAAGACGACGATGTTGTCCGGGTAGCTCTTCGCGGCCTGGTCGAACTGACCACCGCAGGTGACCACCCGCAGGCTGGGTCGGTCGCTCGGTCCGTACACCAACTCGGTGGGGAAGGCAGTCTTCGGGTACGACTTCACCGAGTCGACAGTGAAGGTGGCCGGCACTCCGTCGGCGCGGCGCACGGTGACGGTGTCGCCGGGGGTGAGAGCGCCGAGGTCGAAGAAGACGGCCGGGCCGAGCACCGCCGAGTCCACGTGCCCGACGATGACCGCGTTACCCGTCTCGCCCGGGCTCGCACCTGGCTCGTACCACCCGGCCTGGTCGGCCTTGTCCAGCGGAGGGACCTGGACGGTGCCGTCCGCGTTGGTGCCCAACGACATGATCGTCGCGTCGACGCCGATCCGGGGGATCTCGATGCTGGTGGGTGCCGAACGGGCCAACCCGGCCGCCGCCTGACCGACCGGCTGCCCGTCGACCGGTGGAGCATCGTCGACGGTGCTCGCCGGCCCGGTCGCCTCGGGTCCGGCCTGGGCCAGCGGCTGCGGCGGTCGGGGAGTGGGCGTGGTCTTCAGGGAGGCGCCGATCATGCCGGCGCCGATCATGGCCATGGTGACGACGACGGCCGTGCCGGCGGCACGCCACGGTTTCCCGCGACGGCCGCCGGCCGGTGTCGTCGTCACGTCAGACGAGCGAACCATCGGTCCGCCGACGACGCATCAGCACGATCCCGCCCAGCGCGGCAGCGCCGAGCAGGCCCGCCCCGCCGGTGGCCAGACCCCGGTCGGTACCGGTGCTGACGCCACCGTCACCACCGTCGACACCGCCGTGCGGCAGCACGACGAGCTCGCCCTCGCCGCAGGAGCCCTTGAGCTCGTAGCGACCCGGCTTGGCGTCCTTGTCGACCTTGGCTTCGCCGTAGTAGACGAACTCGCGCTCGTCGTCCCAGTCACGCTCGTCCGAGCCGCGCTCGTCCTTGCCGTAACCGCCGCGCTCGTCCGAGCCGTACTCGGAGCCGTGCTCGTCCTTGGACTCCCAGCCGTTGTCCGAGCCGTATTCCGAGCCGTGCTCGTCCTTGCCGTAACCGCCGCGCTCGTCCGAGCCGTACTCCGAGCCGTGCTCGTCCTTGGACTCCCAGCCGTTGTCCGAGCCGTACTCGGAGCCGTGCTCGTCCTTGGAGTCCCAGTCCTTCTTGTCACGGCCCTCTTCGGCGTCCTGGCCGTGCTCCTCGCCCTTCCAGTCCTTGCTGCCCTCGTCGCCGTAGGCGTCGGCGGCAGCGCCGCCACCCTGGCCACCCTTGCCGTTCTCGTCCTTGTGCTCGTCCTTGCCCTTGTCGTCCTTGCCGTTCTCGTCCTTGCCCTCGTGGTCCTTGCCCTTGTCGTCCTTGCCGTGCTCGTCCTTGCCGTTCTCGTCCTTGCCCTCGTGGTCCTTGCCGTTCTCGTCCTTGCCGTTCTCGTCCTTGCCCTTGTCGTGGTCGGAGGAGTTCTCCTCCTCGCGCCACTCGCGGTCCTCGCCCCGGTCTTCGTGCGCCGGCTTGAGCTTGACCTTGCCGGTGACCTTGGACCACACGTACGCGTGCTCCTGCCGATCCGGGCAGATCTCGAGGAGCTTGACCTCGTCGCCAGCCTTGACGACATGCGGCTTGGCGTAGACCTTGCCATCGTCGTGGCCGTCGGCGAACGCGATCCCCGGTGCGAACACCAGGAGCGACGCGCCGCCGAGCGCGGCGCCCGCAACGACCTTCCCGAGCATCTTCTTAGCCATGACCTGCGTCACTCCATCCCTGTTGTCCTGAGCTCGGCGACAACCGAGCTAAGACCGACGTTAGACCGTTTCATGACTTATGAAGTGAAAGATTCGCGTTTTACCTTTGATCCAAGTAAGAGGTGAAGGGGTGGTACGCGGCTTTCGCCGCGCTCAGCGTCGTGTCAGGCGTCCCGCAACCCTGTGGGGTGCGGAAGGGTGTTCCGCGCTCCCCGTTCCCGGCCTGCCCCGGTCATCCGGTAGCGGTGGGTCCGAGCTGCGCGTGTGAGGTCGGGCGGACTCGGAGGTATCGTCCGAAACGACTCCGGCAATGCATCGAGCCATTGCCATGGAAGCGCTCCCATGCAAGAATCGGCGAACGCGGTTCAGAGAGCCACACCGTGCAGGCAGGGGAGTCGAGGGCACCCGGTTCACCGGGCGACGCACCCGCCGCCGATCGACCGGCCGACGCATGGCCGGGCACCACCACCACCATCGCCCGTCCGGGTCGGGCGCCCCCCAAAGAATCCCGTGGCGCCGACGGCCGTCCGTGCAGGACGCCCATCGGGCCGTCCCGCCGGGCCGTACGTGGGCCCGGTCTCGCCCAAGGAGATCAGTGGCATGAATGTGTGGAGAAGGCTAACCGGCCCACGCCGGGCCCTCGCGCTCGCTGGCGCGGGTGCCCTGGTCGCCGGTGGGCTCGTAACGATTCCGGGTACCGCGGCGCAGGCCGCGACGCAGTGCGACATCGCGTACACGAGCAACGACTGGCCCGGCGGTTTCACCGCGAGCGTCACCATCAAGAATGTCGGCGACCCGCTGAACGGCTGGACCTTGGGTTGGACCTTCCCCAACTCCGGCCAGCGGGTGCAGCAGGGCTGGTCGGCCACGTTCACCCAGTCCGGCAGCCAGGTCACCGCCCGGAGCCTGTCCTACAACGGCACCCTGGCCACCGGCGCGTCGACGAGCATCGGCTTCAACGGCGCGTGGAGCGGCAGCAACCCGAAGCCGACCTCGTTCACCCTGAACGGCGTGGTCTGCAACGGTGGCACCACCCCGCCGACCACGCCCCCGCCGACCGATCCGCCGCCCACCACACCTCCGCCCACCGACCCGCCGCCCACCACGCCGCCGCCCGGCACCAAGGTGGACAACCCGTACGTCGGGGCGCGCGGCTACGTGAACCCGGAGTGGAAGGCCAAGGCGGACGCCGAGACCGGCGGAAGCCGGATCTCCAACAACCCCACCGCCGTCTGGCTGGACCGGATCGCCGCGATCAACGGCACGCCGGACAGCAGCTCCAACGGCGCCTTCGGGGTTCGTCAGCACCTGGACGAGGCGCTGCGCCAAGGCGCCGGCTACATCCAGTTCGTGATCTACAACCTGCCCGGCCGGGACTGCTCCGCGCTCGCCTCCAACGGTGAGCTGGGCCCGGACGAGCTGCCGAAGTACAAGGCCCAGTACATCGACCCGATCGCCGCGATCCAGGGTGAGTCGAAGTACAGCAGCCTGCGGATCATCAACATCATCGAGATCGACTCCCTGCCCAACCTGGTCACCAACACGTCCGATCAGGCCGGCGGCACGGTCATGTGCGACACGGTCAAGGCCAACGGCGCCTACGTCAACGGTGTCGGCTACGCCCTCGCCAAGCTGGGCGCGATCGGCAACGTCTACAACTACATCGACGCCGGCCACCACGGCTGGCTCGGCTGGGACTCCAACTTCGTCCCGACCTCCAACATCCTGAAGACCGCCGCGGTCGCCTCCGGCAGCACTGTCAACAACGTGCACGGCTTCATCACCAACACCGCGAACTACTCGGCGCTGCAGGAGCCGTACTTCAAGGTCACCGACAACGTGAACGGCCAGACGGTGCGGCAGTCCAAGTGGGTCGACTGGAACTTCTACGTCGACGAGCTGTCGTTCGCCCAGGCGTTCCGCAACCAGCTGGTCTCGGTCGGCTTCAACTCCAACATCGGCATGCTGATCGACACCTCCCGTAACGGCTGGGGCGGCTCCGCCCGGCCCACCGGTCCGGGCGCGACGACGAGCGTCGACACGTACGTCAACGGCGGCCGCATCGACCGTCGGGCCCACCTCGGCAACTGGTGCAACCAGGCTGGTGCCGGTCTCGGTGAGCGGCCCCGGGCCACCCCGGCGACGGGCATCGACGCCTACGTCTGGGTGAAGCCGCCGGGTGAGTCGGACGGCTCCAGCAAGGAGATCCCGAACAACGAGGGCAAGGGCTTCGACCGGATGTGCGACCCGACGTACGGCGGTAACGCCCGCAACGGCAACAACCCGTCCGGGGCGCTCGGCGACGCACCGATCTCCGGTGCGTGGTTCTCCGCCCAGTTCCAGGAACTCATGCGCAACGCCTACCCGGCGCTCTGATCGGGTAGCTCACGCACCAACCCGCTGCCAGTGGTTGGTGAGGCACTGTTGGCAGCAGGTTCCCCCCGGGTCCCCGGCTCGACCGTCACAGGTCGGGCCGGGGACCCCCCCTTGGCCGCGATCAGGGCACTGTGCGTTCGATCGCCGCCCGGCCCTGCTCGGCCAGGTCACGGCGGGCCTTCTCCAGGTTCTCCGGTGTCAGATCCTGCCCTCGGGCCATCACCAGGTCCTCCGGCTCCCAGGGCTGCTCACCCCCGGTGCGGATGTTGTCCCCGCCGGCGCCGGTGCCCGTCCCGGTCGCCCCGGTGCCGGCGGCGTACGGGTCGCCGATCAGCTCGTCGGTGTCCGGTGCGAGGTCGGCCGGTCGGCTGCGGGGTTCGGCGAAGCCCGGTGTGTCCCGATCCGGGCCACCTCCGGTCCGCAGTTGCGGCACGGTGGCGTCATCGTCCACCGCCGAGGCCACCTCGGGGCTGTCCTCCAGCGGCGGTTGGCGATCGCGATCGGTCATGGTGCTGCCTCCTGTGTCCGACACGGTGCCTGATTTCCCTCACGTACCCCTTCGTGCCGCGCTCATGCCGCACGGCCCGGCGGTCGGGCCGGGCCGGGCCGTGCTCAGGCAGTGCGGTCAGGCGGTCAGGCGTCGGGCTGCTGCTCGTTCGGGGCCGGCGCTTCCGCCGGGCGCCACCACTGCCAGAGCAGCATGAGCAGACCGAACACGAGCATCGCCAGCCCGGCCCACAGGTTGATCCGTACGCCTTCGGCCTTGTCGATCTCGGCCCGGCTGTCGAAGATGCCGATCAGCGTCACGATGACCCCGTACGCGACGAAGAGGCCACCGATCACCCGGCGGATGTCGAACAGCCGGGCTGCGGCGGAACGCCGCTGCTCCGCCTGCGTCTCGTCGATCAGCGGATCCTGTGCCGGCTGGCCTTCGTTGCTCATCTGCCGACCCCTTTCCTTAGAAGACCGGGATGTAGAAGACGGCGGCCAGCGCGACCGCGATCAGACCGAGCAGCACCGGGGAGCGGTACCAGGCGGCGTCCCCGGCGAGCACGTCCCCCTTCAGGTCGACGCCGCCCATGCCGTACACCAACCCGCGCAGCTCCTCGTCCCGCTTGGGTGCGGTGAGCGGGGTGACGATCGCGGCGACCACCACCGCCGTGACGAACGCCAGACCGGCACCCCAGAAGCTCTCCTCCAGGTCGGAGTTGAAATGGACCACACCGCCCTTGTAGAGCAGGTAGAGGCTCAGCGACACCAGGGTGCCCAGCAGCAGCGACCAGAAGCCTGCCAGCGCGCTCATCCGCTTCCAGAACATGCCGATGATGAAGGTGGCGAACAGCGGCGCGTTGAAGACGGAGAAGAGCGCCTGGATGTAGTTCATGATGTTGCTGAACCCGGCCGCGATGAACGCGGTGCCGATCCCGATCACCACGGCGGCGACCGTCGCCCAGCGGCCGACCCGCAGGTAGTACTCGTCCGACCGGTCACGGCGGATGTACGCCTGCCAGATGTCGTAGGTGAAGACGGTGTTGAAGCCGCTGACGTTGGCCGCCATGCCGGCCATGAACGAGGCGAGCAGGCCGGTGACCGCCACCCCGAGCACGCCGTTGGGGAGCAGGTCGCGCATCAGCAGCGGGATGGCGTTGTTGTACTGCAGGTCGCCGCTCTCCGCGCCGAGGCCCTTCACCGTGACCAGGGCCACCAGACCGGGGATGACAGTGACCAGGGGGATGAGCAGCTTCGGGTACGCGGCGATGATCGGCGTACGCCGGGCGGCGCTCATGTTCTTCGCCGAGAGGGCCCGCTGCACCTCGGCGAAGTTCGTCGTCCAGTAGCCGAACGACAGCACGAAGCCGAGGCCGAAGACAATGCCGATCCAGTGCGCGCCCAGCGGGTTGGCAGTGCTGCCGGTGTCCTGCCACGCGTGCAGGCCGGCCTCGCCGAGTTTGGTGTCGCCGACCGCGTCCATCAGGCCGTTCCACCCGCCGACCTTGACCAGGCCGATCACGGTGACCGGGATCAGGCCGGCCAGGATGACGAAGAACTGGAGCACCTCGTTGTAGATCGCCCCGGACAGGCCGCCGATGGTGATGTACGCCAGCACGATCGCCGCGCCGACCACGATCGCCGTCCAGAGCGGCCAGCCGAGCAGCGCCTGCATGACGAGGGCCAGCGCGTACAGGTTCACGCCGGCGATCAGCACCTGGGCGACGGCGAAGCTGATCGCGTTGAGCAGGTGGGTGGGGCGGTTGAACCGCAGCCGCAGGTACTCCGGCACGCTGCGGACCTTGGAGCCGTAGTAGAAGGGCATCATCACGATGCCCAGGAAGACCATCGCCGGGACCGCGCCGATCCAGTAGTAGTGGACCGTCATCACGCCGTACTGGGCCCCGTTGGCGGCCATCCCGATGATCTCCAACGCGCCCAGGTTCGCCGAGACGAAGGCGAGACCGGTCACCCAGGCCGGCAGGGAGCGGCCGGAGAGGAAGAAGTCGACGCTGGTCCGGATGGCCCGGCGCGCGGCGAAGCCGACCCCGAGGACGGTGACGAAGTACAGCGCCAGGATCAGGTAGTCCAGGCCGTTCATGTTGAGCCGAAGACCGTCGCCGTCCATCCCGTCACCCCTCGTCCCGACGTCCGCGCTGATTGGTGCGCGCGCGCCCTATTACCCCGTCCGCGCGGTTTCACTCCCGGAGGTCGAGACCGCCGTGTTCGGGCTCTTCGCACGGTCTGGCGGGCTCCGCGACGATCGGCACACAACAGGGCGCCCCGGCCGTTTCGGCCGGGGCGCCAGTGTTGGTCGGGTGACTCAGCGACCGAGTACGCGGTCCAGGAAGTCCCTGTAGTTGCGGACCGCCATCCGCAGTTGCTCGGTGTCGGCCGAGCCGGCGTCCTGCCAACCGCCCAGCGTGTTCTTCTGGGCGGCCAGCGCCGAGGAGAGTGCCTGGATGGCCTCCTCGACCAGGGACTGCGCCTCGCCGGCAGCTCCCTGCGGGTCGTCGACGAAACGCAGCTGCACGTCCCGCCAGCGGTCCCGGAAGCCCTGCGCGGTGTCCGTGTCGAGGAGCGTGGCCGGCTCGGCCGCTACCGTCGACCCGGTGGGTCGGGATGTTCCGGCGGACTCCAGCGTGGGGCTGGTGTCGTCGCCGGGGACCGGTTCGCCGTCCGCGTCCGGGTCGACCATCTCCGGTGTCGCGCTGCCGTAGCCGGCCGCGCCCGCCGTGGTGGCGTCCCGGTCGCCGGTCAGATCGCCGCGTCGCTCGGGGTCGCCGTCCGTGCTCCCCGGCGGTACGACGGTCCGCGCGGACGTGTCCGCGTCGGTGCGGTCGTCGAGATCGGTGCGGTCGTCGACGTCCGCGCCGCCGTCGACGTACGCGTCGCGGCGGTGCAGCTCCGCGGTGGGGTCGGCGCGCAGACCCTCCCGCTCACCGTCCTCGGCGCCGTCGCCCGGCTGGGCGGTCCGCTCGGCCCTCGGGTCCGGCTGATCCTGCGGGTGCGGGCTGGCCAGCGCGGAGGCGGCCACCGCGTCGGCCACGGTGGTGGCGCCGAACGTGGTCGGCAGCGGCCCAGGCTCGTGGAAACCACCCTCGTCGTCGGCCCGCTCGTGGGTGGCGGTCTGGTCGTCGAAGGTGCCCCGGTCGTCGAGGGCGTCCTCCGGGACGTCGGAGCGGCCGGCCCGGTCGCCGGCCGGGGGTACCGGCACGGGCGCGGACCGGACGGCCTCCGGGTGGTCGTTGCTCACCTGCTGCTCTTCCTGGCGCATCGGTGGCCTCCTCAGCGGCTCGTGGCGTCGTGGTCCGGGTGGTGGCGCTGTTCGGGCGTGCGGTGGCCGACCGGCTCCTCGCCCAGCAGTTCGGCGAAGAGCGCGCGGTAGTGCACGACCGCCTGCCGCAGCTCCTCGGTGTTGGCCTCGCCCCGGGAGTTGCGCAGGTGGATCTCGTGCGCGTCCCGGTAGTTGGTCAGCGTGCGGGCGTGCTCGACGGAGAGGTGGGCGATTTGGTCGGAGAAGTCACCGGTCGGGTAGCCCTGCTCCTCGATGAGCCGGGTGACCAGTTCGTCTGCGTCACCCACGGTCTCGCCGGGGGAGTCGATGAAGCGGACCTGGAGCTCCTCCCAGGCGGCGGCGTACCGGGCCCGGGACTCCGGGGCGAGTGGGGTGAGCGTGAGCTCGGCATGCCGGCGTTCCCGGTCGCGCAGTTCGCGCTCCGCGGCGGACCGGCTGTCCTGTTCCGCCACCACCCGGTCGTACTCCGGTCCGAACCGGTTGCGCAGGGCCCGGCGGTTGTTGAGCGAGCGGGCGGCCACGGCCAGCACCGCGACGATCACCAGCACGACGAGCACGATGACGACTATCTGCGTGGGCGACATGGGCTCCTCCTTCGTCATCTGCTATTCCCTCCGCGCAGTGATCGCCAATCCCGATCCGAGACACTTTCCTGACGAGGGGCGCAACTACTCACCGGCCAAAACCTGATTCATCCCGGAAGAGGCGCTTGGGTGGGTAGAGATACGGGCGGTAGTGAAACAGCCTCCGATTACGTATCCTGCCCAAGGCGCCCGCGCCGGTGCCCGGCGACGCGGCCGGGCGCGCAGCCGGCAGGCGCGGTGCCCGGCGGTGCCGGCACCCCTCCTGCCACCCTGTACGGGCGAGGTCTGATGAAAACCCGCGACTGGCCGATCCGCTCGAAGCTGACCGCGTTGGTCGTCGCGCCGGTGACCGCGCTCCTGGCGCTGTGGATCTTCGCGACCACGCTGACGTTCGGTCCCGCCCTGAACCTGCTCTCCGCCCGCACCCTGCTGTACGACCTGGGTCGCCCCGGCGAGACAGTGGTCACCGAGCTGCAACGGGAACGCCGACTCTCGGTGGTGCAGCTCGCCGGCAAGACCGAGCTGCCCGCACTCGCCGAGCAGCGCGGGCGCACCGATCGGGCGGTCGCCGAGCTGCGCCGCCGGGTGGACGGGGAACCGCTGCGCGACGCCGCTGACGACCTGCTGGAAACCCGGGTCGACCAGCTGGTCAACGCCCTGGCCGCGCTACCCGACGGGCGGAGGTTCATCGACGAGCGCAAGGTGGACCGGGCCGGCGCGATCGGCCTGTACAGCGGCATGGTCTCCGCGGCCTTCCAGGCGTTCGCCGGCATGGCGACCCTGACCGACCCGGACATCAACCGGCAGGCCCTGGCGCTCACCGCGCTGGGTCGCTCCCGGGAACTGCTCGGCCAGAGCGACGCGCTGCTGGCCGGCGCGCTGACCGCCGGACGGTTCGCCGAGGGGGAGCACACCCAGCTCGTGCAGGCCATCGGCAACCAACGGTGGCTCACCGAGAGCGCCGTGGCCGACCTGCCCGAGAGCAGCCGGGTCGCGTACCAACGGTTGACCGAGAGCGAGGCGTTCACCCGGCTGCGCAGCATGCAGGACGCGCTGGTCGTGCCCAACCGGTCCGGCCGGCCGAGTGTCGACGCGGCGTCCTGGCAGGCCAGCCAGGACGCGGTGCAGCAGCAGTTGCGGGACTTCGAACTGTCCGAGGCCGACGCTCTCACCGACCGTTCGGTGCCGATGGCAGTGCGCATCCTGGTGCGGCTGGCCGCCGCCGGCGTACTCGGGCTCGTCGCAGTGGTCGTCTCGGTGCTGGTGGCGCTGCGGGTCGGCCGCACCCTGGTCCGCCGGCTCAGCGGCGTCCGCACCGCCGCGCTGGAGCTGGCCGAGCACCGGCTGCCCGACGTGGTGGCCCGGCTGCGTCGTGGCGAGCAGGTCGACGTTGCCCGGGAGGCGCCGCCGCTGGAGTACGGCCACGACGAGATCGGCGAGGTCGGGCGGGCCTTCACCGAGGTGCAGCGCACCGCCGTCCAGGCCGCTGTCGACGAGGTCACCCTGCGTCGTGGGCTCAACGAGGTCTTCCTCAACATCGCCCGACGGAGCCAGAGCCTGGTGCACCGTCAGCTGCACCTGCTGGACCGGATGGAGCGGCGTAGCGAGGACCCGGACGAGCTGGCCGAACTGTTCCAGGTCGACCACCTGGCCACCCGGCTGCGCCGGCACGCCGAGGATCTGGTCATCCTCGCCGGCTCCGCGCCCGGCCGGGGTTGGCGGAACCCGGTCGCGATGGTCGACCTGATCCGCGGCGCGATCTCCGAGGTCGAGGCGTACGAACGGGTGGACGTCAAGGCCGTGCAGCCGGCCGGCGTGCTGGGGCGGTCGGTCGGCGACATCATCCACCTGCTCGCCGAGCTGGTCGAGAACGCCACCGCCTTCTCCCCGCCGGACACCCGGGTCACCGTCACCGGCGCGCAGGTGGCCAACGGGTACGCCCTGGAGATCACCGATCAGGGGCTGGGCATGTCCGACGCGGCACTGGAGACCGCCAACACCCGACTGGCCAGCTCGCCCGAGTTCGACCCGGCGCAGAGCGCCCGACTCGGCCTGTTCGTGGTGGCCCGGCTGGCGGCCCGGCACGGCGTACGGGTGCGGTTGCGCTCATCCGGGGAGGGTGGCGTGACCGCCGTGGTGCTGGTCCCCGGTGACCTGGTCACCACCGAGCCACCGGCCGGCCCCGACCCCGCCACGCTCGGTACCGCGTCGGCCGACCCGAGCCGGCGGCTGGCTCGGACGGCGCGCCGGGGCGCCGTGACCCGCCCCCGTACCCGCCCGCCGACGGCCCCGTCCGCCAGCACGGCCCCACCCGCCCCACCCACCGGAGCGCCGACCTCGGCCATCGCGCCGGCCAATGGGCGCGAAGAGGGGTCGGCGACCCCCGACGAGCCGGACGACGAGCTGGATGGCCTGCCCCGCCGGGTGCGACGTCGTACCCCCGCAGCCCAGCCCCGGTCCACCGTCACCGACACGCCGTCGCCCCGCTCGCCGGAGGAGGTCCGCCAGGTGATGGCGGCGCTCCAGGCCGGCACGGCGCGCGGACGCGCCACCGCCATCACCCCGACGGCGCCAACCGGACCGACGGTCCCGGCGCCCACCGACCCGCCGACGACCCCCGAACCCCCGACCGTGACTGAGAGGGACGCCTAGTGCGGCATTCGACGAAGCAGAGCGCCGGCCTGGACTGGTTGCTCGACGAACTGGTGCAACGGGTACCGGCCGCCCGCGAGGCGGTGGTGCTCTCCGCCGACGGCCTGCTGCTCGGCTGCTCGGCCGAGCTGGAGCGCTCCGACGCCGAGCACCTGTGTGCGCTCGCCGCCGGCTTCTCCAGCCTCGCCCGAGGCGCCAGCCGGCACGTGGACGGCGGCCCGGTCCGGCAGACGGTGGTGGAGATGGAGGCGGCGTACCTCTTCGTCACCGCCGCCGGGCAGGGTGCCTGCCTGGCCGTGGTGAGCGACGCCGACGCGGACATCGGGCTGGTCGCGTACGAGATGGCGATGCTGGTGATCCGGGTGGGGGAGAGCCTCGCCGCGCCGGCCCGATCGGCAGCGGGTGCCGGAGATGCGGACTGAGCCGCCCGGGCCGCAGCACGAGTGGCTGGACGGTGAAGCCGGCCCGGTGATGCGCCCGTACACGCTCACCGGAGGCCGGGTACGCTCCGCCGTCGACGATTTCAACCTGGTCGCGTTCGTGTTGGCCGGTTCGGACGTCGACGCGACAAGCCATTCGCATCTGCTACCGGAGCACCGACGGCTGGTCACGTTGGCCCACCGGCCGGTGTCGGTGGCCGAACTGGCAGCCGAGCTGGACCTCGCGGTCGGCGTGGTCCGGGTACTGCTCGGTGATCTCCTCGCCGAGGGCCTGGTCGCGGTGCACGAGCCGCCGGCCGCCGGCATCCTTCCCGACGACGACATCCTCAAGGCGGTGGTCAGTGGACTCCGTGCGCTATGACCAGGTGGGCACCAGCACCACCATTCCGCTGGCACTGAAGATCCTCATCGCGGGAGGCTTCGGGGCCGGCAAGACGACCTTGGTGAGCGCCCTGAGCGAGGTCCGTCCGTTGCAGACCGAGGAGGTGCTCACCGGTGCCGGGATCGGCACCGACGACATCTCCGGCGTGGAGGGCAAGTCCACCACCACCGTGGCGATGGACTTCGGCCGGATCACCATCAACGACGACCTTCAGGTCTACCTGTTCGGCACGCCGGGCCAGGACCGGTTCTGGTTCCTCTGGGACGAGCTGGCCTTCGGCGCGCTCGGCGCGGTGGTGCTCGCCGACACCCGGCGGTTGGCCGACTGCTTCCCCTCCATCGACTACTTCGAGCAGCGGGGAATCCCGTTCGTGGTGGGCGTGAACTGTTTCGACGACTCCCGCCGGTTCAACCTGGAGACCGTACGCCGCGCGCTCGACCTGGACCCGGACGTGCCGATGGTGCTCTGCGACGCCCGGGACCGGCAGTCCGGAAAAATGGTGTTGATCTCTCTGGTGGAGCACGTCGCGCGACAGCGCGGCGAGCCGGTGCCGGCGGCCTGAGATCGGGGGCCGGAAAGCCGGTTAACGGGCGGGCAACGCGGGCAGCCTCTGGTTGGATCAACGAAGGATGCCGGCGGAGGAGTTGGGCGTGAGCGGTCAGGGTGAGGTCGTCCACATCGGGGGTTACACAGCGCAGAGCGGCGGGCGGGGCAGCGGCATCGTCGCCGCTCGTCGCGACCCGAGGACGGGGGCGCTGACCCCGCTCGGCACTGTGGCAGTCACCCCGTCCCCCTCCTTCCTGGTGCGGCACCCCAGCCAGCCGGTGCTCTACGCGGTCAACGAGCTGACGGACGGCGAGATCAGCGCGTGGCAGGTCGGGGCGGACGGCGCGCTGGACCCGCTCGGCAGTCGGTCGACCGGCGGCGCGGAGCCGTGCCACCTGGCGGTGCTGCCCGGCGGGGGTCACCTGCTGGCGGCCAACTACGGCAGCGGCAGCATCGCGGTCTTCCCGCTCGACCCGCGGGGCCTGCCCGGCGAGCGCACCGACCTGGTGGTGCACGAGGGGCACGGCCCGGACCCGGAGCGCCAGGACCACGCCCACGCCCACATGGTCTCGCCCGGGGCGGGCCAGGGGCCGATCTTCGGCGTGGATCTCGGCACCGACTCGGTCTACCGGTACGACCTGGACGAGGCGACCGGACGACTGGTGCCGCGTGCGCCGCGGATGCGTACGAAGCCCGGCACCGGCCCTCGGCACCTGGCCCGGCACCCCGACGGACGGCGCTGCTACCTCGTCGGTGAGCTGGACGCCTCGGTGATCGCATACGAGCTGACCGACGACGGCGCGTTGCACCAGCGCGGGCGGGTCGAGGCGAGCGAGCGGGCCGGTCACGTCCAGCCGTCGGAGGTCGCCATCGCCCCGGACGGCCGGTTCCTCTACGTCGCCAACCGTGGGGTGGGGACCGTGGCGGTCTTCACAGTGGCCGGGGAACTGCCCGAGCTGGTGGCCGAAGTGGACACCGGCGGGGAGTGGCCTCGGCACTTCGCCCTCATCGGGGAGCACCTCTACGTCGCCGACGAGCGGGCGGACATGGTGCGGGTGTTCCGGCGCGACGCCGACACCGGCGTCCCGGAGGCGGTCGGCGAGCCGGTGCCGGTGCCGAGCCCGACGTGCGTATTGCCCTGAACGATGGTTTAGAGACGTGAGGGCGACGCTGATTTGGCAACGCCGCGAGGCTGCCCCATCACTCTGTGTTGCAAAAAGGTGGTCAACTGTTTCTCCTCCGTAACTTTAGTCCGAACGGATGTGGCAGAGACGGCACCTAGTACGCAAGATGGTCACCGTGTCAGCAGGCCGTCATCGCATGCGTTCGAAACTCCACCTAGCCGCCGCCGCCGCAACGGCGGGGGTGCTCGTCGTGACGACGGGCGCGTGGTTCGGCTACCAGGAGTTGATCCAGCCCAGCTGCTCGGGAGAGATCCGACTCGCCGTGGCGGTCGCGTCCGAACTCGCGCCAGCGGTGGACGCCGCCGCGTCCCAGTGGGTCAAGGATGGCGCTGCGGTAGGCCCGACCTGCATCCGCGTCGACGTGTCCGCGTCCGACCCGGTCGACGTGGCGGCCGTGGTGGCGGCCAAGCACGGCGCTGTACTGGCCGGCGTGGGGCAGGCCAGTGGCACCGCCGTCAGCCCGGACGTCTGGGTGCCCGACTCCTCGACCTGGCTGCTGCGGTTGAAGAAGGACGCGACAGCGTTCGCTCCGACCAACGGCCAGTCCATCGCGCGCAGCCCGATCGTCGTCGCGATGCCCGAGCCGATCGCCACCCGACTGGGCTGGCCGGACAAGAAGTTCAACTGGACCGACCTGCTCAAGCAGGTCAACAACACCAGCGCGCCGCTGCGCACCGGGATCGTCGAGCCGACCCGCGACGCGGCGGGCCTGTCCGGTCTGCTCTCGCTGACCGCCGCCGCGAACAGCGCCGGCGGCGACGCCCAGCGCAACACCGTCGGCGCGCTCCGCGCACTGGCCACCGGGCGGTCCTCGCTCCGCAACGACCTGCTGGCCCGCTTCCCCACGGCGAACGACTCGACGTCCATCGCCAGCGGTCTCGGTGCGGCGGCCCTGTCCGAAGAAGACGTGATCGCGTACAACAGCAAGAAGCCGCCGGTGCCGCTCGCCGCGCTCTACATGGAGCCGGCGCCGATGCCGCTGGACTACCCGTACGCGGTGCTGCCCGGCATCGAGCCGAGCAAGGCGTCGGCGGCCAAGGTGCTGTTCGAGCTGCTCACCAGCCCGACCTTCCGTAACCGGCTCGCCGCGCAGTCGCTGCGCGCGCCGGACGGCAACTGGGGCGAGGGTTTCAAGGCGCCGCAGGGTGCTCCGAGCCCGTCCGGCGGCGCGCCGACCGCACCGGCGAACGGCGGCACCGCGGCGGGTGGCCTCGACCCGGCCGCCATCCAGCGGGTCGTCTCCAGCTGGTCGATCGCCACCCAGTCCGGTCGGATGCTCGCCGTCATCGACGTCTCCGGCTCGATGAAGGACCCGGTGCCCAGCGCCAACAACCGCAGCCGGGAGGAGGTCACCGTGGACGCGGCCCGTCGCGGCCTCGGCCTCTTCGACGACTCCTGGTCGATCGGCCTGTGGACCTTCTCCACCCAGCTGGTCGGCAACCGGGACTACCGGGAGCTGGTCCCCATCGGGCCGCTCTCCGGCCAGCGGGCCCAGTTGGAGGGCGCGCTCGCGACCGTCAAGCCCTCCAGCGGCGACACCGGCCTCTACGACACCATGCTGGCCGCGTACCAGGCGGTGCAGGAGAACTGGCAACCCGGCCGGGTCAACTCGATCGTGCTGTTCACCGACGGCAAGAACGAGGACGACAACGGCCTCAACCAGCAGCAGTTGCTCGCCAAGCTCAAGCAGATCGCCGATCCGGAGCGGCCGGTCCAGGTCATCATGATCGGTATCGGCGAGGGCGTCAGCAAGGCAGAGCTGGAGTCGATCACCAAGGTGACCGGTGGCGACGTCTTCGTCACCAAGGACCCGAGCGAGATCGGCAGCATCTTCCTCAGCGCCATCGCACGGCGTCCGCCAGCGCCGCGCTGATCCGACGCTCAGACGTCCAGGGGCCTGCCGTACCGTCGATTCGGTGTGGCAGGCCCCTTTTCGGCCACCAGGTTGTTGAAGAAAAGTGACGGCAATACGTCGGAAGCAATCGGCAGTCATAGTTGTCAAGGCAGGATGTCGACTGTTCCGGCATAGTCGGTCCGCCTCCGGTCCGACCCGTCGGCCGGGGCCATCCTGTACAGAGTGGGAGGGCCGGTGAGCGTGGCGACACTGTTGACCCCCGCCACGTCGGCGGAGCCGGACGGTCGACGCGCCGGGTTGGTGGGGCGCGCCGACGAACGGTCCTACGTCCGGGTCCTGGTGGTGCTGGACACCACAGTTCTCATCATCGCGCTGCTGATCGGGTACGTCGCCCGTTTCGGTGACGACGAACCGACCGGCTCGGAGATCCCGTACGTGCTGGTCGCCCCCGGGCTGGTGTTGGCCTGGTTGATCTCGCTCAAGGCGCTCGGCTGCTACGACGACCGGGTGATCGGCTACGGGGCGGACGAGTACCGGCGGGTCAGCTCCGCCAGCCTGCGCCTGGCCGGGGCGATCGCCATCATCGGCTACATCGCCGACGTCGGCGTCTCCCGGGGCTTCCTGGGCATCTCCTTCGCGGTGGGCACCGTCGGGCTGGAGGTGGCGCGGTTCGCCGCCCGCAAGCGACTGCACCGGGCCCGCTCGGTGGGCGCCGGCTGGTCCCGCAAGGTGCTGGTGGTCGGCGACACCGCCCACGTGTTGGAGTTGGTCCACACGCTGCGCCGTGAGCCGTACGCCGGCTACCAGGTGGTGGGCGCCTGCATCCCCGACGCGCTGCTCGCACCGGTGGCGCAGCGGCTGGGTGACGTGCCGGTGGTGGGGTCGTTCCGGGGTATCCCGGAGGCCGCCACCGCGATCGGCGCGGACACTGTCGCGGTGACCGCCTCCGGTGAGCTGACCGCGACCCGGCTGCGCCGCCTCGGCTGGCAGTTGGAGGGGACCGGCATCGACCTGGTCGTGGCACCCGCGCTGACCGACGTCGCCGGCCCGCGCATCCACACCCGCCCGGTCGCCGGCCTGCCGCTGATCCACGTCGAGGCGCCCGAGTTCCGCGGCGTCCGCAAGCTGGTGAAGGGTTTCGTCGACCGGTCCGTCTCGTCGCTGGCGCTGGCGGTGCTGCTGCCGCTGATCGCGTTCATCGCGCTGGCCATCAAACTGGACAGCCGGGGCCCGGTGCTGTTCCGACAGGTCCGGGTCGGCCGGGGCGGGCAGGAGTTCGGCGTGTTCAAGTTCCGCACCATGGTGGTGAACGCGGACGCGCTGCTCGCCGAGTTGACCGCGCGCAACGAGACCGACGGCCTGATGTTCAAGATGCGCCACGACCCCCGGGTGACCCGCGTCGGCCGGCTGCTGCGCAAGTGGTCACTGGACGAGCTGCCGCAGCTGGTCAACGTGCTGCTGGGGCAGATGAGCCTCGTCGGGCCCCGCCCGCCGCTGCCCTCGGAGGTGGCCCGCTACGACGGTGACGTGGCCCGGCGGCTGCTGGTCAAGCCCGGCATGACCGGCCTGTGGCAGGTCAGTGGCCGCTCCGACCTGAGCTGGGAGGACGGCATCCGGCTCGACCTCTACTACGTGGAGAACTGGTCCCTCGCCGCCGACCTCACCATCCTCTGGAAGACCTTCGGCGCGGTGCTGAACGGCCGCGGGGCGTACTGACCACCGGTCACGGTCACGGTTGCGGGCCAGTCCAGTCCAGGCAGACGACCACCGCGTCGTCGACCAGGTCACCGGCCACGAACGCGCGCAGATCACCGATCAGCGACCGGACGGCGTCCAGGGGTGCCATCGGCCCGGTCCGCCGCAGGAACCGGTCCAGTGCCGTCTCGCCGTAGCGCATGTGCTGACCGGTGGCCTCCACCACCCCGTCGCTGACCACGAAGACCCGGTCGCCGCGCTGCAGCGGGAACGTCTGCTCGTGGTAGTCGGTCGCCTCGAACATGCCCAGCGGGAACTGCGCCTCCAAGGGCTGCTCGGTGACGTCCCCGTCGCGGAGCAGGACCAGTCGGGGCGACCCGGCGTCCACCACTGTCATCACCCCGGAGCGCAGGTCCAACTCCATCAGCAACGCGGAAAGGTGCTGTTCGCCCCGGTACAGGTCGTAGATGGCCTGATCGGCGAGGGCGGCCTGGTCGGCCAGGCTCAGCCCGGCTCGACGCGCGTTGCGCAGCGCGTGGGTGGCCAGCGAGGTGAGCAGGGAGGCCGCCACCCCCTCACCGGTGCCGTTGATGGTGGACAACCAGACCCGTTCCCCGTCGTCGGACCAGTCGAAGCTGTCGCCGCGCACCGTGTACGCCGGCTCCAACTGCCCGGCCAGACTGAACGAGGGACGGATCCGGCTGCGGCCGGGGAGCAGGTCCCACTGCATCTCAGCGGCCAGGGTGAGGCGTTGGGTGCGCCGGGCCGCCAGATAGACGTCGGTGCCGGCGGAGACCGCCGCCACCTCGTGGGCGAGCGCGGTGGCGATCTCGGCCAGCGCGGCGACGACGTCCCGGTCGTCCGCGACGGGTGACAGGCGCAGCACCCCTCGACGCTCGCCGCGCATGGTGACCGGGAACCAGGCGGTGCCGTCGACCAGTATCGGCGACTGGTGGTCGAAGGCGCGCCAGGCCGGGTGCCCGGGGCTCGTGATCGAGTCGTCGTCGCCGAGTGGCAACAGCTCCGCGAGCCGGTAGTCGACCTGGAAGAGCTCGACGTCGGTGATCCCGTACGACTGGGCGAGTACGTCCCCGATCCCACCGACGAGCCGGTCAGCTGGTGTCTCGTTCAGGGCACGTCGTGCCCGATTGACCGGTTCGCTCATCGTCAGTCCTTACTGAAAGCTCGACCACCAGGAGGTTCGGAGTACTCTCGGGCCACCATGGCCGAACTGAACCGTCCGACGGACCCTGAGACGAGTATGGCTGCCGCGCTGGATGTGGCGGCCGCTGCCCTGCTGGGCATCTGGGAGTCTGCCCGGGAGGGGACCGCGAACCGCGTGTCCGGTGCCCAGTTGCGGGCGGTGATGGTGGTGGAGCAGTACGACGGGATCAACCTGCGTCGGCTCGCCACCCGACTCGACATGTTGCTCAGCTCCGCCAGCCGCCTCTGCGACCGGCTGGTCGCCGCCGGCATGCTGGAACGCGAGCCTGGCCGCTTCGACCGGCGGGAGATCTCGCTGCACCTCACCCCGGAGGCCCGCCGGCTCGTCGCCGAGCTGCGGGCCGACCGCCAGGGCCAACTCGCCGCCGTGCTGGCCGGGATGAGCCAGGAGGGCCGCGACGCGCTGCTGCGCGGGATGCGGGAGTTCGACGAGACCGCCCGCCGCCAGCAGGCGCAGCACGCGCCGGCGTCGGATGAGTCGACGGGCCAGGGGGACTGGCCGGACGACCCGGACCGGCCCGGTGGGCGGCCGGAGGACTGGTCGGGCGATTCGGGTCCGCAGACCCGAACGGGGTGGACGGGTTCGTCGGGCGGTCTGGAACGATCGGTCGGCACCACCAGGGAATGGCCGGCCGGCGGCCCGCCGGTGGCGCGTACCGCCTGATCAAGCCGGCCGGGCGGTCGCCCGTCGGTCATGCCGAGGCGCCCACGGCCAGCATCGCGATGTCGTCGTGGGCCTGCCCGCCCAGCCAGTCGTCGACCGCGCGGAGCACCTGGTCGATCAGCGCCGCCGGCGGTTGCCCGGCCGCCGCCACGAGCGCGGCCCGCAGCCGGGCCTCGCCGAACATCGCCGTGTCGCGCGGTCCGCGCGCCTCGGTCACCCCATCGGTGTACGCGAGCAGCAGATCGCCGGGATCGAGGTGCACCCGGGTCTCGGCGAACCGTGCGGCCGTCAGCGCCCCCACCGGCATGCCACCGACCGGGACCGGGGTGACAGTGCCGTCCGCGGTGACCAGCAGTGGCGCCGGGTGACCCCCGCCGGCGATGCGGAGGTCCAGCCCGGCCGGCCCCCGGTCCAGGGAACCGAGCAACAGGGTGGTGAACTGGTTGCGCCGTGCCGCGTCCGGCGCGTCGAACAGTGCCTGGTTGAGCAGGTGGATCAGCTCCAGCGGGCGTTGCTCGACGAGCCGCAGCGTCTGCAACGACTGGCGGACCCGGCCGGTCAGCACCGCCGCGCCCACGCCCTTGCCGCACACGTCGCCGAGCGCGAACAGGGCGCCGCGCGGGTGCGGAAACACCTCGTAGAAGTCGCCGCCGATGCGCAGGGTGTCGCCCGCTGCCCGGTAGCCGCCGGCCAGGCTCACGCCGGGCACGACGGGCAGCTCGGGCGGGAGCAGACTGGTTTGCAGCACCCGGGCCAGGTGGGCCTGCTCGCCGTGCAGGTCGGCGGTGGCCAGCGCGGCACCCGCGCGGGCGGCGAACTCCCGGGCCAGCTCCACGTCGCGTCTGTCGAAGCCGGCCCGCCCGGACCGACGGATGAGCAGCAGCGCGCCGGCCGATTCGCTGGCGCTGAGCAGCGGGCTGACCAGCGCCATGGCCGGTGGGCCGAACTCGGGCGGCAGCAGGTCGGCCAGGTCGGCGAGCGGGGCGTCCGGCCAGGGGCCCGGCTCGGCCCGGTCGCCGGCCAGCGCTTCGGCCAGCCCGGGCACGGAGCTGGTCAGCGCGGGGCCGGCCAGCCCGGTGATCGGGGCGGGTTCGCCGGCGGCGTACCGGATCCATCGGGGGTGCGGCTCGGCCGGCGCGGTCGGTCGGGGCAGTGCCACGGCGACGTCGGCCAGGTAGGGAACGGCGAGCGTGGTGGTGGCCAGGAGGACCTGGTCCCGGTGCAGGGCCAGCGCCAGCCGACTGCCGGCCTGGGCGAGGAAAGCGGTGCGGGAGCGTTCGGCGAGCAGGGCGTCGGCGCGGGCGTGCTCCTCGGTGACGTCGCGGACGTACCACGCCCACCGGGAGCCGGCGAGTTGCCGTCGGACGCCGCGCAGTCGCCGGCCGTGGTGGTCGGCGTCGAAGCGGTCAGCGCCGGTGGCGACCGCGCGGGCCAGGGCTGCCACCGAGCAACCGGCCAGCTCGGTGCCGGCGTCGATCTCCGGGATCAGCTCGGCCGCCATGGCGTTGACCAGGGTGACCCGACCGGTCCCGTCCGTTGTCAGCACGGCCTCGGCGAGACCGTCGAGCAGCTCCCGGGCCAACCGTTCGTCGGCTGGCAACGGGGTGCCGCCGGGTTGTTGGGTCGTGGTCACCGCCGGACGCCGGCTCGCGTCTGACGACGTGTGCGCATGCTGCTTCTCGACTCCTCACCCGGGATCGTTGCCTGAGAGCAAGGGTACCGATTCTCTCCGACAGCGGCGCACGGCGTGGGGTGGCGATCAGCCGGCGCGGGCCAGCCAGCCGGCGGGCTGGGCGACGATCCGGCGGGCCACCGAGCCGGCGGCGCCTACCGCGGCGGCCTCCGCGCCGAGCGTCGACGGGCGGACCGTGACCGGGGACCAGGCCGCGGTGAGCACCCGGGCACCGATCTCGGCGAGGACCGGGGGGCACAGCCAGGGTGCGAGCGCCGCGTAACCGCCACCGAGCACCACGGTGTCCAGGTCGAGCAGATTGACGACGCCGGCCACCGCGACGCCGAGCGCCGTTCCGGCGTCGTGCAGCGCCCGCAGCGCGTCGGCGTCGCCGGCCTCGGCCAACTCGGCCAGCCGGGCCGTCGCGGTGTCCGCCGGAAGCTCCGCCCGAGCCAGCCCGGCGGCGGCCACGATCGCCTCCTGGCCGGCGTACTGCTCCAGGCAGCCCTGCCCGCCGCAGCGGCACGGACGGCCCTCGGGGTGCACCGGAAGGTGCCCGATCTCGCCGCTCCACCCGCGTACGCCGCGAAACAGCGCGCCGTCCAGCACGATGCCCGCGCCGATGCCCACCTCGCCGGAGATGTGCAGGAAGCTGGACGTGCCGGTTGGCTGCGAGTGCAGCTCGCCGAGCGCCGCGAGGTTGGCCTCGTTGTCGACCACCAGTGCGGGGATGCCGGGCACCTGCTCGATCAGCGGGGGGTGCTCGGCGAGCAGCGCGGGCACCGGCACGTCACGCCAGCCGAGGTTCGGCGCGAGCCGGACCAGCCCGGCGTCGTCCACCAGGCCGGGCACCGCGAGCGCGGCCCCGACCAGGGTGAGGCCGCGCCGGGCGGCGTCCTCGCGGGCTGCCCCGGCCATCTCGACCAGGCGGGCCAGCGCGTCGGCGGGGGCCACCGGGCGCAGGTCGGCACGGTGGACGGTGCGGTGCCGGACCTGGCCGGCGAGGTCCACCACGCAGACCGCCAGGTAGTCCACGTTGACCTCCAGGCCGAGCCCGGCCGGCCCCTGATCGGCCAGGACCAGCCCGCGCGCCGGGCGGCCGGCGCCCGAGCGGGGCGCGGGATCGGACTCACTGACCAGCCGGCCGGCGAGCAGGTCCTCGACCACCGCGGACACGGTGGCTCTGGTCAGGCCGGTCGCGGTCGCCAGGTCGGCCCGGGAGGGAGGTCGGTCGGCCGTGGCGATCCGGCCGAGGACCAGGGCGAGGTTGAGCTCGCGCAGGCTGCCCTGACGGACTGCACCGGCCGGGGCGTGGGTGAGGCTCACCCCTTGACAGTGCCATAGGGTGGGCAAATAATTCAATCGCTGAACAAATAGCGGACAACACCACCCCGGAGGTCGCTCATGGCACCCCGTCCCACCCCCGCCGACAAGTTCTCCTTCGGGCTCTGGACCGTGGGCTGGCAGGCCCGCGACCCGTTCGGTGACGCCACCCGTCCGGAGCTCGACGCGGTCGAGGCAGTGCACCGGCTCGCCGAGCTGGGCGCGTACGGCATCACCTTCCACGACGACGACCTGATCCCGTTCGGCGTCGACGCGGCCACCCGGGACCAACACATCGCCCGGTTCCGCAAGGCCCTCGACGAGACCGGCCTGGTGGTGCCGATGGTCACCACCAACCTCTTCACCCACCCGATCTTCAAGGACGGCGGCTTCACCAGCAACGACCGCGACGTCCGCCGGTACGCGCTGCGCAAGGTGCTGCGTCAGGTCGACCTGGCCGCCGAGTTGGGTGCCAGCACCTTCGTCATGTGGGGTGGCCGCGAGGGCTCCGAGTACGACCTCGCCAAGGACGTCCGCGCCGCCCTGGACCGCTACCGCGAGGCCGTGGACCTGCTCACCCAGTACTCCATCGACAAGGGCTACAACCTGCGGTTCGCCCTGGAGCCCAAGCCCAACGAGCCGCGCGGCGACATCCTGCTGCCGACCATCGGGCACGCGCTCGGCTTCATCTCCCAGCTGGCCCACCCGGAGCTGGTCGGCCTCAACCCGGAGGTCGGCCACGAGCAGATGGCCGGGCTCAACTACGCCCACGGCATCGCCCAGGCGCTCTGGCAGGGCAAGCTGTTCCACCTGGACCTCAACGGCCAGCGCGGCATCAAGTACGACCAGGACCTGGTCTTCGGCCACGGTGACCTGATGAACGCGTTCGCCCTGGTGGACCTCCTGGAGAACGGCGGCCCCAACGGCGGGCCGGCCTACGACGGCCCCCGGCACTTCGACTACAAGCCGTCCCGCACCGAGGACATGGACGGTGTCTGGGCCTCCGCGGCGGCCAACATGAGCACCTACCTGCTGCTCAAGGAGCGGGCAGCGGCGTTCCGCGCCGACCCCGAGGTGGTCGAGGCGCTCGCCGCCAGCAAGGTCGGCGAGCTGAGCACGCCGACGCTCGGCGACGGCGAGGGCTACGAGGAGCTCCTGGCCGACCGGTCCGCGTTCGAGGACGTCGACGTCGACGCCGTGGCCGCCCGGGGCTTCGCCTTCGTCCGGCTCAACCAGCTCGCCGTCGAGCACCTGCTCGGCGCCCGCTGAGGCCCCGCCATGCCGTTGGTCGCAGGCGTTGACTCGTCCACCCAGTCCTGCAAGGTGGTGATCCGGGACGCGGAGACAGGCGCCCTGCTCCGGCAGGGCCGGGCACCGCACCCGGACGGCACTGAGGTCGACCCGGAAGCCTGGTGGCAGGCGCTACGTAGCGCCGCCGACCAGGCCGGCGGGTTGGCCGACGTGGCGGCGATCTCCGTCGCCGGCCAGCAGCACGGCATGGTGTGTCTCGACGAGGACGGCCGGGTGGTCCGCCCGGCGCTGCTGTGGAACGACACCCGATCCGCCGACGCCGCCGCCGACCTCATCGAGGAGGCCGGCGGCGGCTCGGCCGGGAGTCGGTTCTGGGCCGAGGCCACCGGCAGCGTTCCGGTGGCCAGCTTCACCCTCACCAAGCTGCGCTGGCTGGCCACGCACGAGCCGGAGCGGGCAGCCCAGGTGGCGGCCGTCTGCCTGCCGCACGACTGGCTGACCTGGCGGCTGGCCGGCGCACCGGGGCTTGACGCGCTGCGTACCGACCGGGGTGATGCCAGCGGTACCAGCTACTGGTCGCCGGCCACCGGGCAATACCGACTGGACCTGCTGGAGCGCGGCTTCGGCCGGCGGTTGGTGCTGCCCGAGGTGCTCGGTCCGGCCGATTCGGCGGGAAAGCTGTCCGACGTACTGGGTGGGCCGGGCGGCGCGCTGCTCGGCGCGGGCACCGGGGACAACGCGGCCGCCGCGCTGGGCGTCGGCGCCGGCCCGGGTGACGTGATCGTCTCGATCGGCACCTCCGGCACCGTGTTCAGCGTCGCCGACGTGCCCGCCGCTGACGAGAGCGGCACCGTCGCGGGCTTCGCCGACGCGTCCGGCCGTTTCCTGCCCCTGGTCGCCACGCTCAACGCGGCCCGGGTGCTGGACGCCGCCGCCGCGATGCTCGGCGTCAACCTGGACGAGCTGGCCGAGCTGGCGCTCTCCGCGCCGGCCGGGGCGGACGGACTGGTCATGGTGCCCTACCTGGAGGGTGAGCGGACGCCGAACCGACCGCTCGCCACCGGTGCGGTGCACGGCCTGACCCTGCGCACGTCGACCCCCGCGCACCTGGCGCGGGCCGCCGTGGAGGGCATGCTCTGCGCGCTCGCCGACGGGCTGGACGCGTTGACCGCACAGGGTGCCACCGCCCGCCGGGTCATCCTGGTCGGCGGCGGGGCCCGGTCGGCCGCGGTGCGTCAGATCGCCCCGCAGGTCTTCGGCTGCCCGGTCGTCGTCCCGCCAGCCGGGGAGTACGTCGCCGACGGCGCCGCCCGCCAGGCCGCCTGGGTCGCCCTGGGCGGCGCCGCGCCGCCCGTCTGGGCGGTCGAGGGCACCGAGGAGTACGCGGCGGCGGCCGTCCCCGCCGTGCGGGACCAGTACGCCGCGGCGCGCGGATTGGTGCTCGACCGGCGCTGACAGTCGGGATCGACGCGGATGGGTGCCGGTCGACGGTGACCGGCACCCACCCGCGTGACGACCTCCTTCACGCGGTCTGGTTGGCTGCCGGTCATGACGGTGACCAGTGGCGGGCCCGGCCTGCGCCCGCACGGTCGGGGCGGTGGGCCGGCGCACCGGTTGTACAGCGTCGTGGTGTTCGTGCTGCTCGCCTCGCTGGACAACGTGGCGATCGGGCTGGTCCCCCCGCTGTACGGCCCGATCTCGGACGCGTTCGACGTGTCCGGGCGGCTGCTCGGCGTGGTCACCGCGGTCAGCTTCCTGGTCAGCGCGGTCGCGGCGGTCGGCTGGGCGTACGTCGGGGACCACACCAACCGCAAACCGCTGCTCATGGTGGGCACGCTGCTCTGGGTAGCCGGCACCGGCGGTAGCGCGCTCGCCGGCGGCTACCTGACGTTCCTGGCCGCGCAACTGGTCGCGGCGGTCGGCCTCGGCGCGGTCGGCTCGGTGGGCTTCTCCGTGGTCACCGACCTGATCTCGCCGACTCGGCGCGGGCTGGTGATGAGCTTCTGGGGGCTCTCCCAGGGGGTCGGCACCCTCGCGGGCACCCTCGTCGGCGGGCTGCTCGGGGCTGCCGACTGGCGGCGGCCGTTCCTGCTGTTGACCGGCGTCGGCCTGGTCGCCACGCTGGCCTACCTGTTCACGTACGACGTCCGGCGTGGCCAGAGCGAGCCGGAACTGGCCGGCAGGTTGGACGCCGGCGCCGAGTACGACTACCGGATCAGTCGCGCCGACCTGCCGCGCATCCTGGCCCGGCGGACCAACCGGTGGCTGATCCTGCAGGGTCTGACCGCGCAGGCCGCGTTCGGCTCGCTGGTCTGGCTGCCGGTGCTCTTCGCCGAACGGGCCGAGGCCCAGGGCTACTCCACGTCGACAGCGGTGGTGGTGGGCAGCGTCTTCGCCACCCTGTTCCAGCTCGGTGGGGTGCTTTCCATAGTGGGCGGGTTGATCGGTGACGCCGTGCAACGTCGTACCCCGCGAGGGCGGGCACTCGTCGCCTCGATCGGCATCCTCGCCGCGCTGCCGTTCTACCTGGTGTTGTTCTTCGTACCGGTGACCATCGACGTGCCGGACGGCGCGAGCGGCGGCGCGGTGGTGGGTGCGGTACTGGCCAGTGTGTTCACCGAGCCGTCGGTCGGGCTGAGCCTGCTCACCGCCATCGTGGCGCTCGCGTTGACGTCGGCCAACTCGCCGAACTGGTTCGCGTTGATCGCCGACGTCAACCCGCCGGAGCACCGGGGCACTGTCTACAGCCTGGGCAACCTGGTCAACGGGGTCGGTCGCGCCGCCGGCAACGGGCTGGTCGGGGTGGCCTTCCAGGCACTGCGAGCGGCATTCCCGCCACCGCTGAACTTCGCCGTCGGGCTGGCCGCTTTCCAGCTCTTCTTCATCCCGACCGGCGTCATGTACTGGCTGGCCTCGCGAACCTCACCAGCGGACATCGACAACGTGCACGACCTGCTACACACCCGAGCCAACCGCCTCTAACCCCACCCCGCGCGCCCCGCGATCTTGCGCTTACTGTCCCGACAGAAGCGACATCGGACCCATACCGACAACCGAAACTGCAAGATCGGCGCGGCGGGTGCGGGGCGGTCCACGCCGACCGGCCCGCCCGCGAGTACCGCGGGACGGGCCGGTGAGCGTTCGGTCAGCCGCGCAGCCAGACGGTGACGTCGGCCGGGACCGCGCCGTTGTCGTCCAGGGGCGCGCTGGCGGCGAGCACCTCGGCGCCGGCCGGCATCGGCACCGGGACGGCACCGAAGTTGGTCAGCACGGTCAGCTCACCGTTGCGGAAGCTCAGCACCTCGTCGCCGGAGGACAACCACTCCAGGGTGCCGCGACCCAGCCCGTGGGCACGGCGCAACCGAAGCGCCGTGCGATACAGCTCGTAGGTCGAGCCGGGCACGTCGCGTTGGCGGTCCAGCGCGTACTCCGCCCAGAGCGCGGGCTGCGGCAACCAGCTCGCGTCGGTCGGCCCGAAGCCGTACGACGGGGCGTCGGCCTCCCACGGGATTGGCACCCGGCAGCCGTCCCGGCCGCGTTGGGTGTGCCCGCTGCGCGTCCAGGTCGGGTCCTGCCGGGCCTCGTCGGGCAGGGTGGTGTGCTCGGGCAGCCCCAGCTCCTCACCCTGATAGAGGTACGCCGAGCCGGGCAGCGCCAGCATCAGCAGGGTGGCCGCCCGGGCCCGGCGCAGACCGAGTGCGGCGTCCGGCTGCGGGTCGCCGATGCCGATGCCGTTGGGGCGCACGGTGCCGACCGGCAGGCCGAGCCGGGAGGCGTGCCGCACCACGTCGTGGTTGGACAGCACCCAGGTGGTCGGCGCGCCGACCGAGTCGGTCGCCTCCAACGAACGGGTGATCACCGCGTACTGGGCCGGTGCGCTCCACGCGGCGAGCAGGTACTCGAAGTTGAACGCCTGGTGCATCTCGTCCGGGCGGACGTAGCGGGCCAGCCGCTCGGCCGGTTCCACCCAGGCCTCGGCGACCAGCACCCGCTCGCCGGGGTAGCTGTCCAGCACCTGCCGCCACTGCCGGTAGATCTCGTGCACGCCGTCCTGGTCCCACATCGGCGGGCGGGGCTTGTCGATCTCGTTGCCGGAGAGGATCTCCTGCGGCTCCTGCCAGTCGGCCAGGTCGGCCTGCTTGATGAGGCCGTGTGCCACGTCGACCCGGAAGCCGTCCACGCCGCGGTCCAACCAGAAGCGCAGCACGTCCAGGAACTCCGCGTGCACCTCCGGGTTGTCCCAGTTGAGGTCCGGCTGCCCGGTGTCGAACAGGTGCAGGTACCACTGGCCGGGCTGTCCGTCGGCGTCGACCGTCCGGGTCCAGGCCGGACCACCGAAGACGCTCTGCCAGTCGTTCGGCGGCTGGTCGCCGGCCGGGCCACTGCCGTCCCGGAAGATGTAGCGCGACCGTTCCGCGCTGCCGGGCGCGGCCGGCAGCGCGGCCTGGAACCAGCGATGCGCCGAGGAGGTGTGGTTCGGGACCAGGTCGACGATCACCCGCAGGTTGCGGGCCCGGGCCTCGGCGATCAGCTTGTCCGCGTCGGCGAGGGTGCCGAACAGCGGGTCGATGTCGCGGTAGTCGGCCACGTCGTAGCCGGCGTCGGCCTGCGGCGAGGGGTAGAAGGGGGAGAGCCACACCGCGTCCACGCCCAGCTCGACCAGGTGGTCGAGGCGGGCGGTGATGCCGGGCAGGTCACCGATTCCGTCCCCGTCCGAGTCGGCGAACGAGCGGGGGTAGATCTGGTAGATGGAGGCCTCGGTCCACCAGCCGGTGGTCTGGTGAACGGAGGGGGTCTGCTGCGTCGGGTCGGTGTTCAGGGTCGTCTCCCGTGTTGCGGTGTTTGGGTTTCAGTGTGCCCGGGGCGGTGCTGTCGAGTCCCGGACCACCAACCGAGTGGGCAGGACCATCGGAGTGTCGCAACCGGCGTCCCGCTGACTGACGATGGGGCCCGGCGGCCGGGCCCCGAGCGGGTCGAGCAGCATCTGGGCGGCCAGCCGGCCCTGCTCGGCGGCGGGCTGGGCGACGGTGCTGAGCCCGAGCACACCGGCCAGGTCGTGGTCGTCGATGCCGACCACGCTGACGTCCTGCGGCACCCGCAGTCCGACGTCGCGCAGGGCGGTCAAAGCGCCCATCGCCATCTCGTCGCAGGCGGCGACGATCGCTGTCGGTGGCTCGCCGCGGGCCAGCAGCTCGGCGGTGGCCCGGTTGCCGCCGTCGATGGTGAAGGTGGACTCGATGTCCAGGGTCGGGTCGGGTCGCAGCCCGGCGGAGCGCAGTGCCGCCTGGTAACCCCGGCGTCGGTCGAGGTGGGTGGTGAAGGCCAACTCGTCGTCCGGGTCGCCGGAGATGTGGGCGATCCGGTGATGGCCGAGGTCGATCAGATGCTTGGTCGCGGCCCGCGCGGCCGCCACGTCGTCGATCCGTACGCACGGCCAGTTGGGCACCCTGCTGCCCGAGCTGATGGTGACGCCGGGCAGTTCCAGCGTGGCCAGCGCGGTCAGGTCGGCCGGGCGCAGCGGCGTGGCGACCAGCATCATGGCGTCCACCCGCTTGTGCAGGTTGGCCGTCCGCAGGACCCGCTGGCGGACCTGCTCCCGGCCGCCCAGGTTGTAGAGCAGCAGGTCGTAGCCGGACTGGTGGAGGTACTCCTCGACCGCCTCGACGACGGTGCTGAAGAACCAGCGGGTGATCCGGGGGACCACCACCGCGACCGTGCCGGTCCGGCCGCCGGCGAGCCGGGACGCGCTCGGCGAGACCTCGTAGTCGAGTTGCTCGGCGGCGGCGAGTACCCGGCGTCGGGTGGCGGCCGAGACCGTCGGTAGTCCGCGCAGCGCCCGCGAGACGGTGGCCGTGGACACTCCGGCCAGCCGGGCCACATCATCGATCCTCGTCACGGTTTCCCCCGCTCGGTGCCCGGCGCGTCCGCCGCCGCCCGAGGGGCCGGGCGGCGGCGGACGCGCGGGTCAGCCCTTGACGCTGCCGGCGAGCAGACCTCGCACGAAGAAGCGCTGCAGGGACAGGAACACGATGAGCGGTACGACGATGCTGACGAACGCGCCGGCGGTCAGGCGCTGCCACTCGTTGCCGCGGGTGCCGGCCATCTCGGCGAGTTGGACGGTGAGCGGGGCGGTCTCATCGCCGCCACCGGCGAAGATCAATGCGACCAGCAGGTCGTTCCAGACCCAGAGGAACTGGAAGATGCCGAACGCCGCCAGCGCCGGGGTGATCAGCGGCAGCACGATGGTGCGGAAGATCTTCGGGTGGGTGGCCCCGTCGACCCGGGCCGCCTCCATCAGGTCCCCCGGCAGTTGCGAGATGAAGTTGTGCAGCAGGAAGACGGCGAACGGAAGCGCGAAGCAGGTGTGCGCGAACCACACCTGGGCGAACTTCTGCTCGTCGACCAGGTCCCAGGCCGGCATCAGTGTGACGCCGCCGAGGGTGACACCGGTGGAGAAGAACTTGAGCAGCGGCACCAGGGCCATCTGCAACGGCACGATCTGCAACGCGAAGATCGCGATGTAGACCCAGTCCCGGCCGCGGAAGTTGATCCACGCGAGCGCGTACGCGGCGAGGCACGCGAAGGCGAGCGGGAAGAGCACCGACGGGATGGTGATCGCCAGCGAGTTGATGAAGGAACCGGCGAGCTGCCCGGAGGACGACGACCGCCCGAACAGGACCTGCTGGTAGTTCTCCAACGTGAACTGGGGGTTGGTGAAGGCCGTCCACCAGCCGGTGGTCTTGATCTCGTCCTCCGGGCGGAGGGAGGAGACGAGCAGGCCGAAGGTCGGGATGGTCCAGACCACCGCGATGACGATCGAGACGAGCGTCGCGGTTCGGCTGTTCAACCGCTTGCGGACCCGGCCGGCAGTGGTGGTCGGGGTGCCGTCGGTCTTCTGGGTGCCGGCGGCGACGGTGGGCGTTGCGGTGGTCATCTCAGCCCTCCCGCTGCTGACGGAGGTTGCGGATCTGGTAGATCACGACCGGGATGACCAGGATGAAGAGGAAGACCGCGAGCGCGGAACCCTGCCCGTTCTGGCCGTACCGGAACGCCTGGTTGTACATCTCGCTGGCGATCACGCTGGTGTCGTAGTTGCCGTTCGTCGAGGTCCGGACGATGTCGAAGACCTTGAGCGTGGCGATGGTGAGGGTCACCACCACGACGATCAGCGCGGGCCGGATGCTCGGCATGGTGATCTGCCAGAACATCTGCCACGGGCTGACGCCGTCGAGCCGGGCGGCTTCGACGATGTCGCCGGGGATCGCCTTGATCGCTGCGGAGAGCACCACCATGGCGAAACCGGCCTGGATCCAGACCATGATGACGATCAGCAGCAGCGTGTTCAGTGGCGATTCGAGCAGCCACTGCTTGGGCTCACCGCCGAGGCTGACCACGATCTGGTTGAGCAGACCGATCTGATCGCCGTCGCCCCGGTAGGCGTAGACGAACTTCCAGATGATGCTGGCGCCGACGAAGGAGATGGCCATCGGCAGGAAGATCAGTGACTTGGCCACCGCCTCGAACCGGGCCTTGTCCACCAGTACGGCGTAGATCAGGCCGAACCCGGTCGCCACCAGCGGGACCAGGAGCACCCAGACCAGGGTGTTGATCAGGACCCGGAAGATCGAGTCGTCGGAGAACATCCAGCCGTAGTTGCGCAACCCCACCCAGTTGGTGCTGGTCCCATCCATCAGGGAGAGCAGCGTGGTGCGGATGGCCGGTACGACCAGGCCGATGACGAGCAGCAGCAGCGTCGGCAGCAGGAAGAAGAACGCGAAGAGCCCTTCCCTCTGCTTGCGTCGGCGGGGCAGCGGGCCCCCGCCTACGGAGGCAGCGATGAGCTGCGCCTCCCGCCGGCGGGCGAACCAGGCCGGCACCACGTCGAGCAGCAGTAGGAGACCACCCACCACCAGCACGAAGGCGACCAGCCCGTACATCAGCATGAGGAGCTTCGGCTGCTGATCGGCGAAGTCGAACTCCATCAACCCTCCCTTCCGGGTCCACCTCGGCCGGTGGCCCGGTCCGCGAACGCGGACCGGGCCACCGCCGGGATCACTTAGGCCAGCTGCTCTCGATGCCCTGGAGCACCGGGGCGGTCGCCTTGCCGTTCAGCCACTCGACCATGCCCTTCCAGAACGTCCCCGCGCCGACGGCGGCCGGCATCAGGTCGGATCCGTCGAAGCGGAACGTGCCCGTCTTGTCCTGGAGGATCTGGACGGAGAGCTTGTCGATCGGGCTGGCGACGTTGGCGATGTCCAGCTTGTTGTTCGCCGTGACCCAGTTGCCGAGCTTCGCGCGGCTGTTCACGTACTCGGCGGAGACCAGGTAGGTCTGCACCGCCTGGACCTCGGGACGGTCGGCGTAGCCGACGACGAACTCGCCAGCGCCCAGCACCGGCTTGCCCTTGGCCGGGTCGATGGCCGGGAGGTAGAAGGCGAACGCGTCGCCGTCCTCGGCCACCTTGGTGCCCTCGGGGAACTGGTTGGCGTAGAACGACGCCTGTCGGTGCATCGCGCACTTGCCGGTGGTCACCGGCAGGCCCGCCTCCTGGAAGGCGGTGGTGGTGATGCTCTTGACGCCGCCGAAGCCGCCGTTCATGTACTTGTCGTTCTTGAGGATGCTGCCGGCGCGGTCAACCGCGTCGACGACCTTCGGGTCGTTGAACGGGATGGCGTGGGTGGTCCACTGGTCGTAGACCTCGGGGCCGCCCGTCCGCAGCAGCACGTCCTCGATCCAGTCGGTGGCCGGCCAGCCGGTGGCGTCACCGGACTCGACGCCCGCGCACCACGGCTTCGTGCCGCTGGCGGCGATCTTGTCGCTCAGGGCGATGAGCTGGTCCCAGGTGGTCGGGACCTCCCAGCCCTTCTCCTTGAACGTCCTCGGCGAGTACCAGACGAAGGACTTCACGTTGGCGCCGAGCGGCACGCCGTAGAGCGTCCCGTTGACGGTGCCGTACTTCAGCCAGTCGGCCGGCATGTTCTGCTCGGCGAGGGCCTTGGTGTCGGCGCTCAGGTTCTTCAGCTTGCCGGCGTCCGCGAAGCGCTTCACCAGGCCCGGCTGCGGCACGAAGGCGATGTCGGGCGCGTTGCCACCGTCGACCCGGACGGGGAGCTGCGCCTCGAACTCGCCGCTGCCCTCGTAGTCGATCTCGATGCCGGTGCAGTCGGTGAACTGCGACCACGACCGCTCCAGCAGGTCGGCCTCGGCGTCACGGATGGACGCGTAGATGGAGACCTTCTTGCCGTCGTGGCCCTCGTACTTGTCGTATGCGGCGCACTCCGCGGAGCCCGCGTTGTTGCTCTTCTTGTCGTCGCCGGTACCGCAGGCGGTGGCGCTGAGCGCCAGCCCGAGTACACCGGCGATCACGAAGGCCTGGCGTGGTCTGGTAAAGACCGCCATGCCGTCCTCCTTCCTAGCCGGCGCGGTCGTGCTGGTGACCCGTCGCCGGTCCGATTGGGCGTGCACACATGTAAGCGCTTGCATCCGGCCCGGGTCCACCCCCTGTCAGACACGAGCGAGTAACAATCCGGAAACCTGCGGGCTGCCCTGGTGGGCGCGCTCCCCCGGGACAAGCTGGGGACTCTTTCGAAGAGTGACGATATCTGTCAGGCTGAGGGCACCGGATCGAAGGTTTTCGACATAGGAGGAGCTGTATGCGAAAGCGGTGGATCAGCCTGCTGGTGACGGGTCTCTTCGTCGGGGGAGCGCTGGTGCCGGCGACCCCGGCGATGGCCGCGCCGACCTTCAAGGTGCCGTTCCCGTGCGGCCAGTCCTGGTCCGGGCAGACCCGGTCGGACCACAGCCCGGCGTACGCCGTCGACTTCAACCGCACCAACGATCAGGGCGACCCGGTGGTGGCGAGCGCCCCCGGCACCGTCGACCGGGTGACCGACCTCGGCGGCACCAGCTACGGCAAATACGTCAGAATCAACCACGGGGGCGGTTACAGCACCTACTACGCGCACCTCAACGGCTTCAACGTCTCGGTCGGGCAGACGGTCGGGTACGGCAAGGTGCTCGGCTGGGTCGGCACCACCGGCGGATCGACCGGCCCCCACCTGCACTACGAGCAGCGCCTCAACGGCGCCGACATCCAGGTCCGCTTCAACGGCACCCTCGCGCTCTACTGGGGCAGCAAGAGCTACACCAGTAACAACGGGTGCTCCTCGGGCAGCGGCAACGGCACCGTCGACACCAGCGGCACGCCACTGACCGTCCGCTCCGGCCCCGGCACCGGGTACGCCTCGGTGGGCACCGTCGCCGACGGCACCCGGGTGACCATCGCCTGCCAGACCAGTGGCACCACTGTCACCGGCACGTACGGCACCAGCTCGATCTGGGACCGGATCGGCTCCGGCCGCTACATCGCCGACGCGTACGTGTACACCGGCTCCGACGGCTACATCCCTGGCGTGCCCCGCTGCTGACCCGGTGACGGCTACGGTCCCCGGCGGGCACCCCCGCCGGGGACCGTGCGGTCAGTTGTTCAGCTGCCAGATCGACAGGTTCAACGCGGCGGCGAAGGTGACCCAGGCCCAGTACGGCAGCAGCAGCGCCGTCGCCACCCGGGACACCCGGGCGAACAGCACCACGGTCAGGCCGATCGCCAGCCACATCAGAACGATCTCGGCGAACGCCAGACCGTACTGCCCGGCGCCGAAGAACAGCGGGGTCCAGATCGCGTTGAGCACGAGTTGGGCCGTCCAGGCCCAGAGGGCAGGGGAGAAGCCGACCCGGCGCCAGACCAGCCAGCCGGCCACCGCGATCAGCGCGTAGAGCAGCGACCAGACCGGGCCGAACAGCCACGACGGCGGGGCCCAGCCGGGCTGCCGCAGGTTCGCGTACTCCTCGGTGGTGCCCTGCACGCCCAGCCCGCCGATCGCGGCCGCCACGAAGACCGCCGCCGCGAAACCGGCGAGGGCCCACCACGCTCGCCGCCCGGAGGTCGCCGGCGCGTCCTGAGATATCTCCATGGTCGAGATATTTCCTCTCGGGGTCGGCTCAAACCGCCGAGCGGGAGGGCGGTTCACCGGGCCGGCCACCCACGAAAAAGCGCCGGGATCGCCACGGCCGGTGCTTCTGTCGGGAGGACGAAGCTCCGGTCGCGGCGACCCCGGCGGGTCCCGTTGTCAAGGCGTATGAGCGCTAATTGAAGATGCTGACACCACCCGGGCCGACCAACAGCCCGACGACGATGAGGACGATGCCCCACAGGATCTGCCGGCGGAACAGCGCGAGGATGCCGGCGACCACGAGTACGACTGCGAGAATCCAGAGAATCAGCTCCATGACCTCTGACTACCCGACTGGCCGATCGGGGAAACCTGGTCGGTGTCGAGTTGATCGCCAACGTGAAAGACGCTGTACGCCTGCTTGATCACCGGGTGCGCGACGTTGCGGACGCGTACCCCGCCGGGGGTCGTGCCGCGCTCGGTGCCGGCGTGCGCGTGCCCGTGCACGGCCAGCGCCGTGGGCGCCGAGTCGATCGCCTGCCCCAACTGGTACGACCCCAGGAACGGGTAGATCTCCAACGGCTCGCCGGCCAGCGTGTCCGGCACCGGCGAGTAGTGGGTGAGCGCGACCAGCATGTCGCAGTCCAGTGAGCGCAGCGCCGCACCGAGACGGTCCGCGCTGTCGGTGGTGGTCCGCACGAAGGCCTTCATCTCCGGCTCGCCGAAGTCACTGGCACACCGCCCGGCGAACCCGCCGCCGAAGCCCTTGACGCCGGCGATGCCGAGCCGGCCACCGGCGCAGTCCAGCACGACGCCGTTGCCCTCGAGCACTGTGATGCCCGCGTCCTCCAGCACCTTGACCACCTGTGGCACCTGGTCGCACTGGTGGTCGTGGTTGCCCAGCACTGTCACCACCGGTACGGCCAACCCACCGAACTCCTCTGCCACGCAGCGCGCCTCGGCCTCGGTGCCGTGCCGGGTCAGGTCCCCGGCCAGCAGCAGCACATCGGCGCACTCCGGCAGTTCCTCCAACGCCGGTCGGAACCGGCCGACCACGTCCTCGTCCAGATGCACGTCGCCCACAGCGGCAATCCGGATCACCATGGAACCTCCCTCAGGGCAGTTGCTCGATCTCCGTGGGCGCTTGGGCGCGGATCACCCCGATGTCGCTGGTGACCGGCACGTCCGGGAAGCGCTCGGACACCCGACGCAGGATCTCCTCCCGCCGGTGCGGACTCTCCACCTCGCCGTAGAGCACGAGGGCGCGTTCCCGTCGAACCACTGTGATCCCCTGTTCGGCGACGGCGGGGTCCTCGACGAGCAACCGTTGGATCTCCGCCTCGACGTACTCGTCAGGTGGCCCGGCGTCGATGTCGCGATGGTGGGTCACGATGTCCCCTCTCCTGGCTGGGTGCCGGCGGCCGGCACCACCTCCAGCCGGTCCAGCAGCACCAGGAACGCCTCGGCGTACGGCGAGTGCTGCGTCTCCTTGCGTACCCGTTCCCAGTCGATCTGCTCCCGCAGCGAGCGGGCCAGCGGGAGCCCGCGGGCGAAGTCGCAGTAGTGCTGGGAGAAGCTGAGCAGTTTGTGCACCATCAGCTGGGTCGCGGACAGCACCGGCATGCGAATCGCGTCCACCGGTCGGATGACCGTGTCGGTGAACGTCTCCTCGGTGACCGGTGTCTCGATCGGCCGGTGGATCAGGTCCACCATCCGGTCGTCGTCGAACACCTTCACCAGCCAGTCCTCCGGTGGACGCTCGGCGACGAAGCCGGCGGCCACCAGGGCTTCCAGTGCCTCTTCCACGTCGGCCTCCCGAATCAGGAAGTCGACGTCGTGATCGCTGGAGTGGCCTCCGTGGGCGTAGACCGCGAAGCTGCCGCCCAGGGCGAACGGAATTTCGGACTGCTTGAGCACGGCGGCGACCTTCTTGAGGGTGTGCACAAGACTCTCGTCTCCGCGCTCAGCCATCTGGTTCCTCCGTCGTCGTGTTGGTGGACCGGCGGTTGGATTTCAAACTCCGGTACCCGGCATTCCGGTCGTCCACACCTGCTGGTGTCTCGGTCGGGCGTCAACAGGGATGAAGCACCACAAACCTCGCGGACCAGGTGCGTGGGTCGGATAACCTGTGGAGAGTGGCCAGATCATCGGGGATGCGACGACGCAAGGCCCGATTGCGCACCGTCGCCCTGATCGGGATCGACGGTTCGGGCAAGACCACTCAGGCACACCGGCTGGCCGACGCGCTGAACGCCGCCGGACGCCCCGCCACCTACCGCCGCAACGCCAGTGGCCGCCGCTGGCTCGGCCGGCTCGCCCAACGCCTCGGCCGGCCGGACGCGCAACGGCTCGTCGGTCGTGACGGCGTGCTGGCCGTGGAGTCGGTGCTGCGCTGGCTGGCCATCGCCATCGCCCTGATCAGCTGTCTGCTCACCGGCCGGACGGCGGTGATGGACCGCTACTCGGCCTGCCAGTACGCGAGCATCCGGGCGCACGGCGGGCAGCGCTGGGAGCGGCTCGCCCGGGCCGGCTACCGGCTGTTCCCGACGCCGCAGGTGACCTTCCTGCTCGCCGTCGACCCGGCGGAGGCGTACCGGCGCATCGAGGAACGCGGCACCGACCACGAGACGATGGGGTGGCTGACCGCCGCCGACACCGCCTACCGGGCACTGCCCGAGTACCCCAGCTTCGTGCTGGTGGACGCGGGCCGCCCGGCCGAGGAGGTGACCGAGCAGATCCAGGCGCACCTGGAGACGTGGTTACCGTCGTCCGCCTCGGGTGGAGAGGACGTCGGCCCGGTGGTGGCTCAGGCCCGCCCGTAGACCGGCACTGTGGCACCACTGGTCGGGGCGGAATCCGCCGACGCGAGGAACCGGATCACCGGCGCGATCTCGGCCGGGGTGACCCAGCGGGAATGGTCGGCGTCGGGCTGGGCCGCCCGGTTCGCCGGAGTGTCGATGACGCTGGGCAGCACTGTGTTGCAGCGCACGTTCTGCGACCGGTACTCGACAGCTACCGCGTTGGCGAAGGCCAGCACCGCCGCCTTGGCCGTCGAGTAGCCGGCCGCGCCGCGGAACGGGGCGACCGCCGCGCGGGCCGAGACGCAGACCACCGCGCCGCCGCCGGACGCCACCAGGTGCGGGAGCGCGGCCTGGGTGACCAGGTAGGTCGGCCGCAGGTTGACGGCGAGCATCCGCTCGAACTCCTCGACCGGGGTCTCGTGCACCAACCCGCCGCTGGCGTACCCCCCGACGAGGTTGACCACCGCGCGCAGCGGCGCCGCCGGTTCGCCGGCCGCGGCCTCGACCGCCTGCGCCGCGCCCGCCGGCTCGCCCAGGTCCGCGACCACGCGGACCAGTCCGGCCGCCGCCGGCTCCGACCCGGGCCGGGTTTTCCGCTCCGGTACGACCACCCGCCAGCCCGACTCGGCGAACGCGGTCACGACCGCCCCGCCAAGCCCCCCGAACCCCCCGGTAACCAACACGCTGCCCAGTCCCATACGCCCCACGCTAGTGCCCCCCACGTCCCTGCGCGCCCCTCCGCCCCCTCCGCCCGCCTCCGCCGATCATGAAGTTGTTGCCGTGACACGCCGATCCGAGTGGCAACAACTTCATGATCACGGTCTGCCGTCGGCAGAGCGGCTGGGTTGTTCGGAGCTGGGGGGAGCAGGATCGGCGGATGCGGATCCTCATTCTCGGTGGCACCCAGTTCCTCGGCCGGGCGACGGCACTGCTCGCCGTCGAACAGGGTCACGAGGTCACCTGCGCGGCCCGGGGCGTGTCCGGCACGGTGCCGGCCGGGGCGCGGTTCGTCGCGGCCGACCGCGATGATCCCGAGTCGCTCGTCCCGCTCGCGGCCGAGGGCTTCGACGCAGTGGTCGACGTGACCCGCCAGATCAGCCACGCCCGGCACGCGCTCGCCGCGCTCGCCGACCACGTCGGCCACTGGTCGTTCGTGTCGACGATCTCGGTGTACGCGGACCACACCACCCCGGGCCAGACCGCTGCGGACGCGGCGATCCTGGCGCCGGCCCCGCCGGACGTGGACGGTCCGGTCGGCCCGGACCACCGCTGGTACGGCGAGTGCAAGGTGAGCATCGAGGAACTGGTCCGGGAGCGGGTCGGCGTGGACCGTTCGTTCATCTGCCGGGCGGGGCTGATCGTCGGCGCGGAGGATCCGAGCGATCGTTTCCCGTACTGGGTGCGGCGGCTGTCGGCCGGCGGCGAGGTGCTGGCCCCCGGGCGTCCGACCGATCGGGTGCAGTTCGTGGACGTCGCCGATCTGGCGCGTTGGCTGTTGCACGCCGCCGGCACCCGACTCGGCGGCACGTACGACGGCACCGGTCGGGCGATGTCCCGGGCCGACCTGCTGGCCGGTGTGGCCGCCGGGCTGGGCGTCGCCGATCCGGCTCTCACCTGGGTCGACCAGGAGTTCCTGGTGTCCCACGACGTACGCGAGTGGTCGGGGGAGCGGGCGTTGCCGCTCTGGGTGCGACTGCCGGAGACCGCCGGCCTGATGGACCGGGACGTCCGACCGGCCCTGGACGCCGGTCTGACGGTCCGTCCGCTGGCCGATACCGTTCGGGCGACCGCGTGCTGGATGGCCGCACAGCCGGCGGCCGTCCGGCAGGGTGGACTCGGCCCGGCGGATGAGGCGGCGATCCTGGGGAAGTGGCAGGCTGTGCGGGACCGGTGATCCCGGCGATCGAAGTTTCCCCCACCTCGGACAGTCATAGTTGACGCTCACGCCTGCTGAAAGTAAGTTTCATCCGTGGCGAAGAGTCCGAAGATTTCTGCGAGTCACGAGCCCGGTGGGCTGATCGTCCACATCAGCGGGCTGTTGCCATCGCTGTCGCCCGCCGAGCAGCGGGTCGCCCGGCTGGTCGTGTCCGACCCGGCGGCCGCTGCCCGGCGGACAATCACCGACCTCGCCACCGCAGCCGAGACATCCGAGGCGACAGTCATCCGGTTCTGCCGTTCGGTGGGCATGGACGGCTACCCCCAACTGCGCATCCGCCTCGCCGCCGAGGCCGCGCGCCGGATCGAGCCACCGGACGCCCGAGTGGTCGGCGGTGACATCCCGCCCGGTGCCGACCTCGCCCAGATCATCGCCACCATCGCGTTCAACGACGCCCGCGCCGTCGAGGAGACCGCCGAGCAACTCGACCCGGCCGTCTGCGAGCAGGTGGTCGAGGCGATCAGCGGTGCCGGTCGGATCGACATCTACGGCGCCGGCGCCAGCGGGTTCGTCGCCTCGGACTTCCAGCAGAAGCTGCACCGCATCGGCCGGATCGCCTTCTACTTCCCGGACGTGCACACCGCGCTGACCTCGGCCGCCCTCCTGGGCCGGGGAGACGTGGCGATCGGCATCTCGCACACCGGCACCACCTCCGACGTGATCGAGGTGCTGGAGCAGGCCCGTACCCGCGGTGCGGCGACAGTGGCGCTGACCAACTTCCCGCGCTCGCCGATCACCGACGTGGCGGACTTCGTGTTGACCACGGCGGCCCGGGAGACCACCTACCGCTCCGGCGCGACGGCCAGCCGGCTGGCCCAGCTCACCGTGGTCGACTGCCTCTTCGTCGGGGTTGCCGCCCGCAACAGGGCCCGGGCCCGCAAGGCCCTGGAGGCGACCGCCGAGGCGGTCCAGTCGCACCGGGTGGGTGCCAACCGGAGGCGGGCATGACGGCCGGTGCGGAGATGCCCGCACGGCCCGCTCGCCCCACGGTCCGGGTGGGTGCCCCCACCGAACGGCGTAACCCGCTCAGCGTCGACCTCGACCTGATGTCGACCCGGGACGTGCTCACCGTGATCAACGAGGCGGACCGGCGAGTGCCCGCGGCGGTCGCCGCGGTGCTCGACGAGATCGCCACCACCGTCGACCTGGCGGTCGCGGCGCTTCGCGGCGGCCACCGGGTGCACTACTTCGGGGCCGGCACCTCCGGCCGACTGGGCGTGCTCGACGCCGCCGAACTGGCCCCCACCTTCAACTCGCCCCGACACTGGTTCTGCGCGCACCTCGCGGGAGGCCCGGACGCCATGTGGCGGGCCGTCGAGGACGCCGAGGACGACGACCGGGGCGGCGCGGTCGAAGCGGCCAGTTGTGTACGGGCCGGGGACCTGGTGGTTGGTCTGGCGGCCAGCGGACGCACCCCGTACGTCCTCGGGGCGCTTGCCGCGGCCCGCGCCAAGGGCGCCTCGACGGTGCTGCTCTGCGCCAATCCGGAGGCGGAGGCCGCCCGGTCGGTCGACGTGTTCATCGGGGTGGACACCGGACCCGAGGTGGTCACCGGGTCGACCCGGATGAAGGCGGGCACAGCGCAGAAATTGGTCCTCAACACGTTCTCGACCGCCGTCATGGTGCGCCTGGGGCGGGTCTACTCGAACCTCATGATCGATATGGTGGCCACCAACGCGAAACTCCGCGGACGAATGATCTCGATTCTGGTCGAGGCCACCGGTTGCTCGGAGGAACTCTCCCGGCAGGCCCTCACCGAGGCCGACGGGGACCTGAAGACGGCGCTGGTCGCCCTGGTCTCGGGCGCCGAGATCGACGCCGCCCGGGCCGCGCTGGCCCGCTCGGCCGACCAGGTGCGCGGCGCACTCGCCCTGCTCGCCTCCTAGCGCCACCCGTACCGGGAAGCGAACGAGCCCTCGGATTGTTCATCTGGCCGAGGGGTAATAACACCCTCGTGAATGAACCGACCGGTGCACCGGTGCGTATCTGGCAGTGACCAGGATCGCATCGCGGTGGTGACCCGGGTCGCTGTGCCCCCACGGCGGGCGGTGTTGCCATGGTGCGGTAACCCGTACGTGGTGCCCAGTGGCGAGCCACCCGATGGGGTGCTGACAGCAAACATGGACCGTGCTTTCAGCTACTACTCAGGCATTCGTGACACTTTCGACTCACGACGAGGAATCCCCGACACGTCTCATCTGTTGTGTAGGTGTCAGCACCGATGGGCACAGCAGAAGTTACCAGGGGCTGACAGGTGTGGGGAATGGCAAGGAACCGGGCAACCGGCGCGAGCGAGGGGACCGTGGGCAACGTGGACAAGAACATCGGCATGCGAACCGACGAGGTTGCCGAGGAGCGCGACCTGGTCGGCGTCTACCTGCACGAGATCTCCCGGACGCCACTGCTGGACGCCGCCAAGGAGGTCGATCTCTCCAAGGCGATCGAGGCCGGCCTCTACGCCGAGCACCTGCTCGGTGAGGAAGCCGTTCCCGCCGGTGTCGACCGGGCCGACCTGGAGTGGCTGGTCGTCGAGGGCGAGCGGGCGAAGGACCTCTTCATCCGCGCCAACCTCCGACTGGTCGTGTCGATCGCCCGGCGCTACGTGCGCTCGGGGATGCCCATGCTGGACCTGATCCAGGAGGGCAACACCGGCCTCGTCCGGGCGGTCGAGAAGTTCGACTACGAGCGCGGCTACAAGTTCTCCACCTACGCCACCTGGTGGATCCGGCAGGCGATCAGCCGGGCCATCGCCCAGCAGGAGCGCACCGTCCGTCTACCGGTGCACCTGGTGGAGGACGTCAACCGGATGCGCAACGTGGCCCGGCAGTTGACCCGTGAGTTGGGCAGCGACCCGGAGCCGGAGCAGATCGCCAACGCCCTCGGCGTCACCGTCGAGCGGGTGAACGAGCTGCGTCGCTGGTCGCAGGACACCGTTTCGCTGGACACCCCGGTGGGCGACGACGGCGACACGAACCTCGGTGACCTGGTCGCCGACAGTGACGCGCCGTCGCCGGAGGACATCGTCCTCAGCGGCCTGGAGCGGCAGCGCATCGAAGGGCTGCTCAACCACCTCGACGACCGGTCCGCCGGCATCATGCGGGCCCGCTACGGGCTGGAGGACGGCCGGGAGCACTCGCTCACCGAGGTCGCGTCCCGCTTCTCGCTGTCCCGCGAGCGGATCCGGCAGCTGGAGATCCAGGCCCTCGGCCGGCTCCGCGAGCTGGCTCGGGCGGAAGGGCTGCAAGCAGCCTGACCTGGAAGTAATGACTAATGACGGCGAACGGCCGGCGTCCGATAGGGGGACGCCGGCCGTTCGCCGTTTCCGATGGTGGTCAGCGCACCCGGCCGTAACCCTGGATGGACATCATGTTCATGCCACGCTTGAGCACGTTGCGACCGGCGCTGGGCGCGTCGATCACCTGACCGTCGCCCACGTAGAGGGCGACGTGCCCGAGCCCGCTGTAGAAGACCAGGTCGCCGGGGCGTAGCTCGCCCCGCCCGATGTGGGCGACAGCGCTCCACTGCATCCTGGTGTTGTGCGGCAGGGACTTCCCGGCAGCCCGCCAGGCAGCCGAGGTCAGGCCGGAGCAGTCGTAGCCGTTCGGCCCGTCGGCCGCCCAGACGTAGGGCTTGCCGATCGCGCCGAACGCGTAACGCACCGCCGCGCCGGCAGCACCGGACACGGCGGGCACGTTCTTGGCCTCGCTCGTCGCCGCCCTGGGCTCGGGTCGCTCGGTGGCGGCCCCGTACGCCTGCCGGCGCAGCTCGTACAGCTTGGCCAGGTCCTGCTCGATCTGCTTCTTACCTGCGGCGAGCTGGCGAGCCTGTGCTGCCTGTCGGGTCAAGGTCGCGCCCAGGTGGGCCTTCTCGTCGAGCAGTCGCTGCTGGTCGGTCGTGAAGCCGGAGATGCGCTCCTGCCGTTGGCGGGTCAACTGCTCGATCGTGCCGAGCCGGTCCAGCAGCGCGGCCGAGCCGCCGGGACGCAGCAGGGCGTCCGCGGTGCGCAGACCGCCACTCTTGTACGCGGTGGAGGCGAGCTCCGCCACGTCGGCCCGACTCTGCTCGACCTGCTGTTCGAGCGGGCCGATGCGGGTCTGTAATCGGGCCACGGCGGCCTCGTTTGTCTTGATCTCCTCACGCAACTTGTTGTACGACTCGACGACCCGCTCCAACTCGGCCGAGGACGTCTCGATCCGGCGGGTCAGGTCGGCGGGGGACGGCTCGGCCTGGGCCACCGCCGTCGGGGCGATCAGCGCGGCCGACATGCCGACCAGCGCCACGGTGCGCAGCAGATTTCTCAGGGATGACAAGAGCGGAAGGCCCCTCTCCCACGGCCGCCGGGGCTGCTGACGCCCTCGACGACACCGGCCGGGGCCATCCGGGCGGACGGCACTGGGCCGGACCGGCTCGCCCAACCTAACCCGGGACGGATGTCGCTCGCAGTTGAAGCAGGGGCGAAAGTTGGGAGAGTTGCGGGTCGGGCCCATGGGCTGGGTGGCGCCATCGTGGCTGATGACGCCTGGGGACGGGGGAACATCGCCCTTTTCGCGGCCCACTGACGGATATGCGACTTTCGTCGTTCCGGGCGTATGCCGCCGGATTCCTAGCCGCCATAACCGATAAAAGCTGAAATGGATGCTGTTTCTCGGCGATGTCACCCGGTCGTGGCGAGCTGTCGGGACCCGGGAAATGCCCAGGTCGACTGGCGATGCCGCAACACAATGAAGTCCGGAGCCGGGAATCCCGTCGACAGGCAGCGATGACTGTCGCCAGCGGGCCCACTCGGCCAACCGTCCCCTTCGGGAGGAACCGTGAATCGTGAAGGCGCAAAGACGCGACCGCCGCGAACGGTGCCGGGCGCCCGGTCGACCCTGCTGTACGCGCGGCCCGGCATCATCGTGACCGTCGACCGGTTCACCGTCGGTCGGAACAGTTACCGGGTCGCCGACCTGACCCATCTGCGTACCACCCGGGGTCCGCACGACCGGATCGCCGTCCGGGCCGTGGTCATCACCGCCAGCATGCTCGGCGGTGTGGGGGTGCTCCTCGGCTTCACCGGCGGTCTGCACCGCCTCACCGCCGGGGCGTACCTGATCCTCGGCGCGGTGTTCCTGCTCCCGGCCGCACTCGCCCTGGTCGGCGACCGCTGGCGCCCACCGCCGCACGAACTGTGGGGGTGGTACCAAGGTTCGGAGGTGCTGCTGTTCAGCGCCGACGACGAACGGCAGTTCGGCCAGGTCACCCGGTCGCTGCTGCGGGCCCGGGAGGTCAACCGCTACGGCAGTTGGGTCGACCCGCTCGCCGAAGCGGACCCGTGGCGGCCCAACCGCTGATCGGGCGCGACCGGCTCAGGCGGCGGCCCCCTGGCGGGCTGACCAGTCTGGGCAGTGCGGACCCTTACGCCCCAGCCGGCCGTAATTCGGCCGTTGACGCACCAGGCGTGAACTCACTGATCTTGAATATTGATAACTGAAGATCGGCTCAGTATGTTGAGCGCGCCGCGGAGGCGGATCGATCAACACGGGGGCTGTTCATGGTCGTTAATGGTGGGCGTCGCACGCCCTTTTTGGGCATTCGTCATCGCAGTTCGGCCCTATTGGTCATGGCATTCCTGCCAGCCTCGGTGCTCGTCCCACCTGCCGCTCCGGCCCAATCGGCCGCGCCCACGCCCGCCGCTGCCTGCGTCGACGTCCAACCGAACGCCAAGAGCGCCCGCGCGATGCTCGCCACCTGTGGCCGGCAGGTGGAGATTCTGTCTGAGCGCACCGAGTACGCCCAGACGTTCCTCAACCCCGACGGATCGCTCACCCTGGAGCAGAGCATCGAGCCGGTGCGGGTACGCAAGGGTGACTCCTGGGTGCCGGTGGACACTGTCCTCAAGGCGACCTCGGAAGGACTTGCCCCCAGGGCGTCGGTGCTCCCGATGGTCTTCTCCCCAGGGGGCGAGAGCGCGCCGCTGGCTCGGCTCCGCGACGGTGCCCGCGAGCTGACGATGTCCTGGCCCGGGCGGTTGCCCGCGCCGGTGCTTGACGGATCCACTGCCATCTACCGGAACGTGCTGCCCGAGGTCGACCTGCGGGTGACGGCCGGCGCCCTCGGCTTCTCCGAGGTGTTGGTGGTGCACACCCGGAAGGCAGCGGCCAACCCGAAGCTCAGATCCCTGCGCTTCGGTCTGGAGAGCAAAGGGGTGACGGTCAGTCCGGCGCCCGGCGGTGGTCTGGCGGCCCGCGACGCCAACGGCCAGAACGTCTTCAGTGCGCCAGCCCCGCTGATGTGGGACGCCACGGTCGCCGGCGCGGAGCCGGACCTCGCTGGCCAGGGCGCCCGATCGACCGACGCACCCGCCGGCACCGCCGGGGTGGCCCGGCGCGCGGTGATGCCGGTGACGGTCAGCCGCGACTCCCTGACCATCGTGCCGGACCGGGCGATGCTGGACGACCCACGGACCAAGCTGCCCATCTACATCGACCCGTCGTGGACCGGGGGGATAGCCAGCAACGCCTGGACATCGGTGTGGAGCAAGCACAAGTCCAGCTCGTTCTGGCAGAACTCCACCGCCCTCCAGCGGGCGTCCACCTACGGCGCTGCCGGGGCAGGTCGTACCGAGGACTGTGACGGCTGCGCGGACCACATCATCCGATCCCTGTTTCGGATGAACACCAGCGCGGTCAGGGGCAAGATCATCAGCAGGGCCGAATTCCGGATCGAGCAACTCCACTCCTGGACCTGCAACCCGAAGTCCAACGCGAAGCTCTGGCTCACCGGGAAGATCTCATCCTCCACGACCTGGAACAACCAGCCGAGTTGGGACAGTAGCTACACCGCTCAGACGTCGGCGAACCGCAAGATCGGTGGGGCGCACGGCTGCCTGGGGACCGGAACGATCGAGTTCGACGTCACCCGAATGGTCGACCGGGCGGCAAAGAGCGGCTGGGCCGACCTGACGGTGGGGCTCCGGGCGATCGACGAGGGCACAAAGAACCAGTGGAAGCGGTTCAAGCACTCGACGCCGAAGCTGTCGATCACCTACAACACCAAACCCAACCCACCGTCGGGACACCAGTCCGACGGTAAGCCCTGCGCCGTCGGCAACTCCCGACCGTACGTGTTGAACACCACCCCGTACCTGTCGGTGAGGCAGTCCGACCCGGACAGCTCGCAGCAGTCCCTGACGACGTGGTTCTACTGGTGGCCGCTCGGCGGCTCGCGCAACGAAACCAACAAGATCTCCCAGGCGTCGGGCAACCCGTCGGCGGTGTCGAAGCAGATTCCGTCCGGCAGGTTGGTGGACGGCACCACCTACGTGTGGCAGGCGCGTACGTGGGACGGATCGGTCTACGGCGACTGGTCCGGCACTTGCGAGTTCACAGTGGATGCCACACCTCCGAAGGAACCCGGGGGCCTCAGCTCCACCACCTACAGCAACGACGGCACGCCGCGTGGTGGGGTCGGCGTAGCGGGTGTGTTCGCCGTGGCACCGCCGACGCAGCGTCCGTACGAGGTGAGGGAATACGCCTGGACCCTTGACTCGGGCGTGCTCACCGAGGCGCAGAACGTGCCGGCCCGGTCGGACTTCAGTGCCTCGATCAGCGTCATGCCGTTGCACGACGGGGTGAACACCCTGCGCGTCTGGTCCCGGGACCACTCCGGTCGGTACTCGCTCGTACCGGCGACCTACACGTTCTCCGTACGGGCAGGATCCGGTCCGGCGGCCCGCTGGACCTTCGACGAGACCGGGAACACCGCTGCCGACGTCACCGGTCACGGCAACACGCTCACCCTGGCCCCATCGGGAACCCGGACGCCGGGTCGGGCCGGTGTCGGCACCGCGCTCAGTCTCAACGGCAGCACAACGGGCTCACTGACAGGTTCAGTGCTGACCCCGAATCCGGACACGGGCGCGGCCACCCCGGTGCGTACCGACGGAAGTTTCACCGTGGCAGCCTGGGTTCGGCTGCCGACCGTGCCGACCACCGGCTACCAGGCCGTGCTCAGCGCCAACGGCGCCCAGTCGCACGCCTACAGTCTGGGCTACTCCGGCGCGAGCCAGCGGTGGCGATTCACCATGTCGACCGCGGACACCACCAACACCGCGCTGCATCATGTCCTGTCCAACTCGGCGGCCACCGCCGGAAAGTGGACTCACATCGCGGCGACCTACGACGGCGCCACGAAGAAGATGACCCTCTATGTCAACGGGGTGGCTCAGACCGCGACGACGACGCTGGTCGGCGGCTTCAACGCCACCGGCTCGATAACCGTCGGCAAGCGCAGGTGGAGCGGCGCCGACGACGGCCTCTTCACCGGCGCCGTCGACGACATCCGGGTCTACAACCTCGTCGAAACCCCGACCAAGCTTGCCGAGCTGGCAGTGCCCTTGCAGCCGGTGGTGTCATTCCCCAACGGCACCGAGGTGACCGCCGGAGGGCAGCTCCAGGTCACGTTCAACGCTGGTGGCGACACCAACATCACGAAGTTCCGGTACAGCGTGGGCGACACCACGCTGGGCAGCACGGTGAATGCGACAGTCGCCGGTGGGACCGCCACGGTCACCATCAGTGCCGGCGCCACCACCGGTATGCGCCTGATCTACGTGGCATCCCTGGACGACGGCGGTCGACTCGGCGGAATCTCCCAGGCATCCTTCACGATCAAGGTGACGGCGTTCGTCTACGGCACCGTCTACGACGAGAACTGGATGCCGCTGGACGGTGCCACGGTGCGGCTGGAACCGGGCGGGCTGCAGACGACCAGCGGCCCCGAAGGTGGGTTCAGCCTCGCCGGCTTCGCGCCCGGGGTCTACACCCTCGTCGGCTCCTTCGGCGGCCGGTGTGGGCTCTCCGGCACCAGCGGTCCGTGGGAGATCGACGGCCAGGGGCTCGGTGTCAATCTCCCGCTGCAGGCGTATCGGGACGACGAGGGGCACACCTGCGCCACGTCGGCGAAACCGTTCATCGCCGCCGACACCATGCTCGCGTTGACGGGCGACGACGCGGTCGGCGAGGTGGCACTGCCCTTCGTGTTCCCGTTCTACGGCCACGCGTACCGCAGCGCCTGGGTGGACACCAACGGTCTCGTCTCCTTCACCGACCCGGGTGGATCCCACCCGTACACCGGGGGCGCACTGCCCGCTCCGGCAGACCCGAACGGCCTGCTCGCTCCGTTCTGGGACGACCTCGTCGTGGATTCCTCGGCGAGTGTGCGCACGGGGACGGTGGGAACCGGTGCGAGCGAACAGTTCGTCATCGAATGGCGAAACGTGCACCGGAAGTCGTCGACCGCGCAGCGGCTCTCCTTCCAGGTCCTGCTGGCCGCCGACGGCACCGTCACCACCAACTACGACCAGCTCGACAACGACGCTGAACGTGGGGCCAACGCGGTGGTGGGGATGGAAGCACCTGGTGGCGACGACGGCCTGGTGTATTCAGCTGCGACTCCGGCACTGGCCACCGGTCAGGCGATCACCTTCGCCATCCCCCCGACGACTGGGCCGTTGGCCAAGCACGATCTGTCCGGCACCCTTGTCGACCCGTCGGGCAACCCGGTGGTCGGCGCGACCGTCACCCTTGACCCGACCGGGCTGACCACCACCACCGGTGCGGGCGGGGCATGGCAGTTCACCAACGTGGTGGCCGACAGCTACACCATCTCGTCCACCCAGAACTACAGGTGCGGCCCGTCGGTGGAGAGCCAGGTCGACCTGACCGAGGACACGGTACGGGCGCTGCAACTCACCGTCGACTACGGCAGTCTCGGCTACGCCTGCGCCGTCGGTGCGTCCGGCTATGTCACCGCCGACACGCCGCTGGCTCCGACCAACGGCACATCGCAGGTGACCCTGCCGTTCCCGTTCACTCTGCATGGAAAGACCTACACCACGGGCTGGGTGGACCAGAACGGGCTGATCAGTTTCGATGCAGCTCCGATCACGATCATCAATCCCACCATGCCGAGGGTCGACGCGCCGAACGCGATAATCGCCCCGTTCTGGGACGACCAGCTCGCTATCGGATCCAGCAGCGTGATGCGCACCAAGACCATCGGCACCGCGCCGAACCGGACCTATGTCGTCGAGTGGTCAAGCATGGTGCTGCAGACGTTCACCGCGACCTACAGCATCAGCTTCGAGGCGATGCTGCACGAAGACGGTCGGATCTCCTTCCACTACGGCACTCTCACCAACCTCGTTCAGAAGGGCTCCAGCGCGACCATCGGCATCGAGAGTGCCTCCGGCGCCGTCGCGAAGCTCTACTCCTTCATGGAGCCGGCGGCCGTCAGCAACGGCTCCATCACCTTCACTCCGGCGCCGCCGGGCTCGATCAGCGGCACCCTGACGACCGCCGGAACGGGTGAGCCGATCGCCGGCGCCACCGTCACCCTCGACCCGGGAGGACGCACGACGGTCACCGCGGCGGATGGTGGCTACCAGTTCGCCAACGTGCCCATCGGAGAGCAGGTGGTGGGCGCGGTCGGCGCCGACAACCGGTGCGTCGGGCAGTACGCCCGCCAGTTCGTCAACCATCCCGGCGGTGGCGCCCAGGATCTCGACCTTTCAGTGATGTCCAACGGCGACGAGTTCGGCTACTCCTGTGAAGCCGGACCGGTCACCTTCATCCCCGGTGACGTGGTGGAGACGTGGCGCGGCGACGACAAGGTCTGGCAGAAGACCGCGCCATTCCCGATCAAGCTTTATGGGGAGACCCACACCTCCGCCTGGATCAGCTCCAACGGCTTGATCAGCTTCAGCAGCCTCGACGGCATCGACACCGACACGCCAACGCCAACCCCCCTGCCGTACGACGAGCTGGGCGGGACGATCGACAACGCCGTGTACGCGTTCTTCGACGACTGGGGGGTCGACGCCTCAAGCGCGATCGCCACGAAGCTCAGCGGCGCGGCGCCGAACCGGCAGTGGGTGGTCGAATGGCGGAACGTGTACCGCTCGGGCAACAAGGCGTATCGCGCGTCGTTCGAGGTCATCTTCAACGAGAACGGCGACATTTCGCTGGCCTACGCGGACATCGACCCCGCTGACGCCAGGGAGCGCGGCGGTCAGGCGACCATCGGCATCGAGAACGCCGCCGGCGACGTGGCCTTCCAGTACCTGCACCGGGAGGCGCTGCTGACCAGCGGCCAGGGCGTCACCTTCCGGCCCAGCCCACCAGGACTGGGTACGGTGACCGGCACGGTCAGCTGCCAGGGAACGCCAGTGGCCGACGTGACCGTGGCGGTCGGCGGGAAGACCGCCGTCACCTCAGCCACGGGCAGTTACCAGGTCACGAGCGTTCCCAGCGGCTCGTATGCGGTGATCGCCACCAGCCCCACCGGCACCTGCCGCGGCTCCTCGGTGCAGCACACCACCGTCGGTGCTGGTACCAGTCGGGTCGTCAACTTCGCCGTGGGGGCAACTCCGGCCGGTGCCGGCTACACCATCGCCGAACAACCGATCACGTACACCCCCGCCGACGGTGCGGTCCTGTCCCTCACCGGCGACGATCGGGACACACGAGTCGACCTGCCGTTCCCCGTCACGCTGTACGGGCAGTCGGTCAGCTCGGCCTGGGTGGACACCAACGGGCTGGTCAGCTTCGCCAACCCGGAGGCGCCGTCTCCGTATCCCTATCCGATCCCGTCGGCGGGCAGCCCGGCCAACGGCATCTACCCGTTCTGGCATGACTGGGTGGTCGACTCCTCGGCCAGCGTGCGGACCGCGCTCCGAGGTACGGCACCCAGCCGGCAGTTCGTCATCGAGTGGCGCAACGTGTCCTCCTACGAGGACCCCAACATTCGGGTCACCTTCCAGCTGATCTTCGACGAGGCGGGCGGATACAGCTTCGTCTACGCCGATCTCGACGGGACGTTCGTGGAGCGCGGTGGTGCGGCGACCATCGGCCTCGAAGGTGCCGACGGCACAGCAGCTCTTCAGTACACACACCGGCAACCGGTACTCCGTGCCGACCTCGGCCTACGGATCAACCCACCAACTTCCTGACCACAGCCGGTTCTCCCCACAGCCGTCGCTCCTCGGACCCCTCTCGGAGGTAACCCGGTGCAGTCGAGCCTGTCCACTAACATGTTCGTGCCGTCGTCCAAACCCAGCCGAACCAGGACATTCGTCGTGATGCTTCTGGTGGTGACGCTAACTGCCACGACGTTGTTCGTACCGCCAGCTCGAGCATCGACACCGGAACCCTTCACGGCACCGAAGGCTGCGAAGGTCAAACCGGTACCTGTGCGTACCGTGCCCGCCGGCGAGGTGGCGGCCAAGGCCGCCGTACCGGAGGCCTCCGCGCAGCCGGCCCCCCAATGGCCGTCGGCGGGCACCGCCGAGGTCGACCTGCCCGGGCCGACGACGCAGGGCAGAGTGGCTTCGCCCGCCCGAGCCGGGGCGCTGCCGGTGCGGGTGAACCGTCCCGAGGCCTCCGCGCGCGGTGCCAGCTCGATTCCGAGCCGGGTCCGGGTCAGCGTGCTCGACCAGCGGGCCGCCGAGCAGGCGCGGATCCGTGGGGTGCTGCTCCGGGTCGCCCGGGTCGACGGTGCCGCCCAACGGGGCACCGTCGAACTCGGCGTCGACTACCGGGCATTCGCCACTGCCTACGGTGCCGACTGGGCGAGCCGGCTACGCCTGGTCTCCCTGCCGGCCTGTGCCCTCAGCACACCGGGGCGTCCGGAGTGCGCCGGCACCGTCCTGCCGACTCGCAACGACCTCGCCGCGCGTACGGCGACCGCCACCGTGCCGGTCGAGCCTCGGATGACGGAGAAGGGCAGCCTCGACCTGGCGGCGCAGGGGAGCCTGTTCGCTCTGACCGCCGGCCCCTCCGGTGCGGCCGGCGACTACGGCGCGACCAGTCTCTCGCCCTCGGCGACCTGGTCGGCCGGTAGCAGTTCCGGTGACTTCACCTGGTCGTACCCGATGCGCAACCCGCCAGGGCTCAATGGGCCGACGCCGGAGATGAAGCTGGCCTACTCCGCGCAGAGCGTCGACGGGCGGCACGCGGCCTCCAACAACCAGCCATCCTGGGTGGGCGAGGGCTTCGAGTTCGTCCCCGGCGACTTCATCGAACGGCGCTACCGGTCCTGTGGGCAGGACATGGACGGCGACGACAACAACAACGCCACCAAGACCGGTGACCTGTGCTGGGAGACCAACAACGCGACGATGTCGCTCGGTGGCGCCGGTGGCGAGCTGATCTACAACGCCACCGACGATTACTGGCACCTGCGCCGGGACAACGGCACCCGGGCCGAGCGCATCGTCGGCGGCACGTCGTACGGCAACGGTGACAACGATGGTGAGCACTGGAAGGTCACCACCACCGACGGCACCCAGTACTGGTTCGGTCGGCACAAGCTGGCCGGTTGGACCACCGACAAGGCGGTGACCAACTCCACCTGGACGGTCCCGGTCTTCGGTAACGACCCCAATGAGCCCTGCCGGGGCTCCAACTTCGCCGCCTCAGACTGTATGCAGGCGTGGCGGTGGAACCTGGACTACATCGTCGATCCGCATGGCAACACCATGTCGCTCTGGTACGCGAAGGAGTCCAACGGATACGCCCGCAACAACACCGCTGACGACGTCGCCTCCTACACCCGGGGCGGTTACCTGACCCGGATCGAGTACGGCACCGACAACCGCACCGCGGTCGGCGGTGTCCGCACCGACTCGCTCTATCGTGGCGTGGCCGCGCCGATGCGGGTGGATCTCGCCGCAGCGGACCGGTGCCTGAACGACTGCTCCAACCACGATGCGGCCCACTGGCCCGACACCCCCTGGGACCAGGAGTGCACCGGCGACTCCTGCCTGGTCGGTGCGCCCACCTTCTGGTCGAAGAAGCGGCTGTCGACAGTGACCACACAGGTCCGCGACGGCAGCGCCTACCGCAACGTGGAGCGATGGACCCTCACCCACACGTTCCCCGACCCCGGTGACGGCACCAGGGCGGGCCTGTTCCTGAAGAAGATCTCCCACGCGGGTCTGGTCGGCACCACCGCCTCGGTACCGGACATCGAGTTCACCGAGACGCAACTCAGCAATCGGGTCGACACCATCGACCACTCGGCCGCGATGAACTGGATGCGTCTCGCGGCGATCCGCAGCGAGAGCGGTGGCACGGTGAACGTCACCTACTCCGGGCCGGACTGTATCGCCGGATCCCGGATGCCCAGTGCCCCGCACAGCAACACGATGCGCTGCTACCCGGTCCGCTGGACACCGGAGGGCTACACCAACCCGGTCACCGACTGGTTCCACAAGTACGTGGTGACCACCATCTACGAGATCGACCACACCGGTGGCGTACCTCCGAACGGCAGTCCGCGGACCGCCTACTCGTACAGCTACCTCGGCGATCCGGCGTGGCACTACGCCGACGACGACGGACTGATCGGGAAGAAGGACAAGACCTGGTCGGTGTGGCGGGGATACGAGAAGGTTGGCGTCACCGTCGGTGACCCTGGCGAGCAGACCTACGTCGAGACGAAGTACTTCCGCGGCATGCACGGCGACAAGCAGCCCACCGGGACCCGCAACGTGTCGGTGACGGGGACCGGCGTGCCGACGGTGAAGGACGAGGACGCCTACGCCGGCATGGAACGAGAGAAGACCACGTACAACGGTCCCGAGGGCGCGGTCGTGTCCCGTGAGGTGAGCGAGCCCTGGCAGTCTTCCGCTACCGCCTCCCGCACCATCAACGGCGATCTCGTCGAAGCGAGATTCGTGGATGTTTCCGGACGGCACAACAGGATAACCCTGGACGCCGGCCGCGGTGAGCGGGTCACCTCGCAGTACACCACCTTCGACGACAAGGGTCTGCCGACCAAGGTGGACGATCTGGGTGACGCCGACAACGCCGGTGACGAGCAGTGTGTCAAGACCGAGTACGCGAACAACACCACGAACTGGCTCATCGGGCAGCCGCACACCAAGTCCACTTACGCGGTCCGCTGTGCTGACGCGGAGAACCCCGCCAGCCTCACCGAGGACAAGGTCATCTCGGTGGAGCGGGTCTCCTACGACGGCAACACCCACGGTGTGGCGCCGACGCGCGGCGAGGCCACCCGGAATGAAGAGATGTCGGCTTGGACGGCCGGTGCGCCGTCCTTCGTGACCGTCTCTCGGGCGGCGTTCGACGTCTACGGCCGGGTAACGGAGGCCTGGGACGCGGTGAACGCTCGGTCCACGACGGCGTACGTCCCGGCCAGTGGTGGCCCGGTGACCGGTCTCGTGGTCACCAACCCACTGAGCCATGCCATCACGAGTGAACTGGAACCTGGCTGGGGCCTGGCAACCAAGGTCACCGATGCCAACGGTAAGCGTACCGAGACCAGCTATGACGGCCTCGGCCGACTGAAAGCGCTCTGGGGTCCAGGCCGTGACAAGACGACCCAACCGGCGAACACCACGTACGACTATCTGATCCGGGCCGACGCGCCCTCGGTGATCACTACGAAGGCCCTCAACTCGGCGGGCAACTACGTCGAACGGTACGAGCTCTACGACGGCCTGCTCCGCAAGCGGCAGACCCAGGCCGCGTCACCGTCCGGTGGCCGCCTGCTGACCGACACCTTCTACGACACCGCCGGTCGGGAGGTGAAGTCCTACAGCGCGTACCACACCGCCGGCTCGCCAGGCACCACTCTGGTCACCTCGACGGAAGCGGCCTTCGTCCCAACCCAGATGCGGACCGAGTACGACGGGGTGGGTCGGGCGGTCGCGTCGGTCTTCCAGCCGTACGGTGCCGAACGGAACAGGACCCGCACCTACTACGCCGGCGACCGGGTTGACACCACCCCACCGCTGGGCGGCACCGTCGATTCCAAGGTGGGCGACGCTCAGGGGCGCACCGTGGAGCTACGCCAGTACCACGGTGCGACCCCGACCGGCACATACGAGTCGACTCTCTACCGCTACAACCGGAAGGGTCTGCTCGATCAAGTGACGGACCCGGCGGGTAACCAGTGGGCGTTCAACTACGACATCCGTGGCCGGCGCATCGGGGCCACCGACCCGGACCGTGGGCCGACCAGCATGACGTACGACAACGCCGACCGCGTCACGTCTACGACGGACGCGCTCAACCAGAAGCTGGTTTACGCGTACGACTCGCTCGGTCGCAAGCGAGCGGTCTACGAGAACCAGGTGGGTGGGAAGCTGCGGGCAGAGTGGTTGTACGACACCCTCGCCAAGGGACAACTCACGCAGAGCAGCAGGGCAGTTGGCACGGCTGTCTACCAGGTGAAGGTCACGGGATACAACGACAACTACCAACCCACCGGTACGCAGGTGGTCATTCCGACATCGGAGACCGGCTTGGCTGGCACCTACGATTTCGGCGCCACCTACAACGTCGATGGCAGTGTGGCCTCCGGGTCTCTTCCTGCCAGTGCGGACCTGCCGACGGAGACGCTGTTCCAGCACTACGACCCCGTTTCCGGGCTGCCAAAACAGTTGACCACGCTATATGGTGCCGGACCGAAATCCAGCTATGTGGCGGACACCGACTACAACGCACTCGGCAAGGTCGATCAGTACGAGATGTATACCGGCCTCTATTCGGAGACGGGATCGAGAGTCTTCCGCTCGTTCACGTACGAACTCGAAACTGGCCGGGTGTCCGGCAGCAGCACCGATCGGGATTCGACCGCGCCGCACAAGATCACGGATGTTCGCTACAGCTATGACCAGGTCGGCAACATCACCAAGATGTCCGACATGGCGGCCACGGGCGGAGCCGACCACCAATGCTTCCAACACGACTACCGAGGGCAGTTGGCGCAGGCGTGGACGCCGGCCAACGGCGACTGCAACACCGCACCGACCGTCTCCGGCCTCGGTGGTCCAGCCAAGTACTGGCTGGAGTGGGACATCGACAAGGCGGGTCGCCGGCTGGAGGAGATCGATCGCAGCAATTCGTCCGGCGAGCGCGTCACCACCTACAACTACGGATATCCAGCCGGCGGCGGAGTCCGGCCACACGCACTCAACGGCACCACTACCAAGGTCAACGGGGTGGTCACCGCAACCACCTCCTACACCTACGACGCGGCTGGCAATACCCTGACCCGGCCGACGGCCACCGCCGGTACCCAAACCCTGACCTGGGATCCGGAGGGTCTGCTGGCCACCAGCACCGACAGCACAGGCCCCACCAGCTACATATACGACGCAGACGGCAATCGGCTGATTCGTAAGGACCCGACCGGGAAGACGCTCTACCTTCCGGGCCAGGAAGTGCGATACCGCACCTCCGACGGCAATCTCTCCTGCACCCGCTACTACACCTTCAACGGGCAGACGATCGCATCTCGTACCGCCGCGGGGCTGGTATGGCTCGGCAGCGACCATCAGGGCACCGCCCAGGTGTCGGTCAACGCAGGTAACCAGCAGTTCACCATCCGCCGACAGACGCCGTACGGCACGGCCCGTGGCGGATCGCCGGCCTGGCCCAACAGCAAGGGCTTCGTCGGTGGGACGGTGGACAACACGGGGCTCACCCATCTGGGGGCACGCGAGTACGACCCGGGGCTCGGTCGGTTCGTGAGTGTTGACCCGGTGTTCAACATGGACGCGCCCGAGCAGATGAATGGGTACGCCTACGCGGGCAACAGCCCCATCACGCAGTCCGATCCGACTGGCCGGGAGCCCGGTGGCAGTTGGACGTACCTCGGAAGCGACAGTTGGACCAGCACCAAGGGCGGCTACCGCTATCACTACCGTGCCGACTACTACCTCTTCTGCCGGTACGGCGGATCCGTCTGCCTCGGTGGGGTGGGCAACACGCTCTACTGGATCCCGATGGAGTACTCCGGCATGCCGGGCGTGTGGCTGGTGGCCCGAGTGGTGCTGAATGTCTGGCGATCGGCACTGAATTGGCAGGGCCCTACGGCGAACATACCCGCAGGGCCGCCGAAGCCCCGAGTGCACATCCCAAGTACTCCGGTCTGCCCCCCGGCGCCCATTCCTGAGAAGCCAGAGGGTGAGCTCGATGGTCCGAAGTGCGCCTTCAAGGACTGGAAGTGTTTGACCAGCGGCTCCGAGGGGGTGAAGAAGTGGTGGCGGGGTAACCGGGACTGGGTCACCGGCGCGGTCGGCATCACCGGCGCGGCCCTGTGCATCGTCGCCACGGCTGGGGTCTGCGCGATTGCCGGCGGGATCGGCTTGGGGGTCGCCGTGGGCGGCCGAGGCATGGACCTCTACTCCTCGAAGAGTGGGGCGAAGTCGCCAGAGGCCTGGGCGAGAGCCCTGGGCGGGGCGGTGATCGACTATGCCTCATACAGATTCATCCCAGCGGTGCCGTTGTACAAGACGACGCGGATGGGCAACACCGTCCCCGCGCCGCGAAGCTGGCGCCATCCGACCGGGAGCTACAGCCTTTCCTGGAAGGAGCAGTACAGACCTCGAGGCGGGCTGGATACCGCTGCTACCGATGCCGCTGCAAGGGCGTTGGCTGCCCAACTGGGCTGGGTTGCGGTCTCGGCGCCGGGCGGCGTGGCGAAGTGGCAGATGGGCGTCCCGTTCACCGACCCCTTCGCGTGGTGACGAACCCAGCCGAGGGCTGTTCCAGCCCTCGGCTGGGTTCTAGGGTGGGTCGATCGATGGGGATGTCGTGACGAAGAGGTAGGGACGGTTTCTCGCGTGTGGTTGGCCGATGCAACTGAGGATGAGCGGAAACTGCTCCGTACGGCGATGATTCTGCTCCTGATAGGCCTGGGGTTGCTCGGCAGTTCGCTCGGCTACCGGTGGTGGGACTCATCGGAGGCGGATCGGCTGCGCGTGGAAGGCGTGCAGGTTCCGGCCACCCTCACCGACCGGGAGGGAGGCGACGCCCGAGGGAGCGGCGTCGACCGGATCGAGGTCTACTACATGTACGAGGGGGAGCAGCATCACGACTGGATCCCCTGCGCCAAGCTCGCCGCCTGCAGCAGCCCGCCGCCGCAGGCGTTGACCATCTGGGTGGACCCGAATGATCCGGAGCATTTTGTGGCGGAGAACGGGCGTACCGATGGCTCGCTGTTTTTCCTGATGTCCTGGTATTTCGTGCCGATCGGCGCAATCCCCGCCATCGCCGGTGGCCTGATACTTCGCTCGATGAGGATCGATAGGAAGAACGCGAAAAAGTCACCCAGCGCTGATAATTAAGTCATTAGGGGAGATGGAATGACGAAACCTGTCAAAAAAGGGGTGCGGCCACCGTCCGCTGCCCGCAACCCGAAGGCGTATGCCTTGTCGGTGGCGGGAGCGGTGTTGATTCTGGTGGGACTGGTGGCGGTCGACTCGATCCTGCTGGTGGCGGTCGGGGCCGCTCTGACGCTGGCCGGATGGCTACTCGCCCGCCGAGGGGCGTGAAGGTCGGCGCAACCAATCTTCACGCCCGCTCACCGTCATCGCGGGAGGACGGGCTCCGGAGTCCGTTCCTCCTGCGGTGCGGCCACCCAGGCGCTGACCCGGCGCTCGGCGTAGAACGAGACGAACGGCACCGTGCCGGCCAGCATCACCAGCAGCATCCGCTTCAGCGGCCAGTCGGCTCGGCGGCTCAGGTCGAACGCGGCCACCAGGTAGATCATGTAGAGGAAGCCGTGCGCCGGCCCGATGGTCTCCACGACGACCGGGTTGTCGAACGCGTACTTCAGCGGCATGCCGATCACGACCAGCAGGATCAGCACCACGCCCACGATCCAGGCGATCACGCGGTACCGGGTAAGGGCAGCGCCCACCTTCGTCCGTCCTTCCGAGCCCGGCTCAGCCGGGATAGTCACCGGGCCGGGCGCCCGGATTGGCGTTCAACCATGACAGGTAGTGGTTGTAGGCGGCCAGGTCGGTGTCCTCGACGACATCGCCGGCGGCCGGCACCCGGGACACCCGCACCGGGCGGCGTACCGCCGGTCGGGACCCGATGGTGACCGCCGGCGCCGGCTCGACGGCCGGATCCGCGGGCGGCGCGTCGGCCTCCGCCGCCCTGCGGCGGGCCAGCTTCACCTCACGCCACCAGACGTAGACCACGAAGCCGGCGAAGATCGGCCACTCGACCGCGTACCCCCAGCTCAGGCTGTTGCCGGCGGTGGCCCGGCTGATCTGCCACCAGCCCAGCCCGAGAAAGCCCACGACCAGCACGACCATGGCCACGTGGCGTGCGATCCACGCCGGGGTCCAGAGCCGCCTCATGACATTGAGGGTACCGGGGGCGCTACCGGTCTCCGACACCGTGTCGTAGTCGTCGCCTCGCCGGCTTGGTTTGGCATCACCACGCCTGGGCAATCGTCTAGACGCCAGCCCAAACGAGATCAAGGGGGGCGATCATGACCGGATCGGTACGTGGGGACGGCTTCGCGTCCAGCGGCAGTGCGGATATTAGCCCGGAGCAGCGGGTGCCCGAGTGGGGCGGCGATCAGCTCGCCGACCCGGCCGGCGCTCCCGGCCTCGACGGCGACCTGCTCGGCATCGACCCGACGGAGCTGACCGACGAGGACCTGATCCGCGAGATGCACAGCCTGCACCGCACCCGCCTGGACACCCTGCGGCACGCGACGGACTCCGCACTCGCGAACCACCTGCGGCGCACGGCGGAGCTGGAGACCGAGTACCTGGCCCGACACCCGGGTCGCGAGGTCGATCCCAGCCGCCTGCGGGACGCGTGATGCCGGCGCGCGCCGTGCGCGGCATGTCCGCGCCACCCGAGGTGGTCTTCAACACGGCCACCGACCCCGACCGTGCCTCGGCCTGGCTGCCGGAGCCGCTGCGCGGCGACGGCAGCCCCGCGGCGGAGATCAGCGGGGAGGAGCTGCGCGCCCGCTGGGGCGACGGCGACGCCGACGACTGGTCCGCCGAGATCCGGGTGGAGCCGGCCGATTCCGGTGGCGCCCGGATTCAGCTCGACCTGGCCGACGGGTCCGGCGGACCCGGTCCGGACCAGTTGGCCGACGAGGCGCTCACCAACCTGGCACGCGAGGTCGCCGACAACCTCCAGGCCGGCTGAGCCGGCCGCGCGGGACGCCGTTCCCGCACCACCACGACACGTGAGGAGATCGGGTGAGCGACACTGGCCTGCGACAGAAGGCGGCCCGGCTGCGCCGGGCGTACGCGCCGCACGAGCACCGGCCGCTCGGCGGCTACCTGGTGGCCATGGGCGCCTACGCCGGGGTGACCGGGGTTCTCGCCGGCCTGGTCAAGGCGACCGGCCGACCGGTGCCGGAGCGTCCCGCGCCGTCCGACGTGGTGCTGCTCTCCATCGCCACGCACAAGCTGAGCCGGTTGCTGTCCAAGGACGCGGTGACCAGCCCGTTGCGGGCGCCGTTCACCCGCTACGACCGTCCGATCGGCAGCGGCGAGGTGATGGAGCAGGTCCGCGACTCGGGCAGCCCCACCCGGCACGCCATCGGCGAGCTGCTGAGCTGCCCGTTCTGCCTGGCGGTCTGGGTGGCCACCGGGCTGACCGGTGGCCTGGTGCTCGCGCCCCGGCTCACCCGTCTGGTGGCCACCGCGCTGACGGCGGTCGCCGCGTCCGACTTCCTCCAGATGGCGTACGCGACGGCGCAACAGGCTGCCGAGGGTGGGCACCAGGACGACGACTGACGAGCAGGACGGGAAAGGGGGGCCGGCAGACACCGGCCCCCCTTTTTTTCTCGTACGCCTCAACGTTGCATGCCGGACCAACCGTGCGGCGACTCCGGCTCCCGCTCGTCCTCGTCCGCCCCGGTGATGATGTCCCGATCCACCGCCGTGCGGTCGTGCTCGTTGGCGAAGTCCGGCTCGGGCGTGGTGTCCCTGCCCTTCGGGGGCTGACCCAGCGCCGGCACCTTCTCGTCGTGGTCCTCGTGGTGCGTCATGTCGGTGTCCCTCCTGCGGTCATTCGCGCGATGGTGCCGCCCAGGTCGCTCGCTCAGCCGATGGAACCGCCCAGCAGGTCGCTGGCCTCGTCCACCGAGTACTCGCCCTCGGGAAGCGCGTCGATGCGGGCGAGCAGGTCCGGTGGAAGCTCGGCGGCCACCGCCCGGCGATAGATCTCCGCCTGGGTGACCCGCTCCTGCGCCCGGAAGATGTCGTCGAGCAGGTCGTCGAGGGCCTGGGTGTCCGGCTCGCCGGCCACGGATGCGTCTGCGTCGTCGGTCACGTCGATCAGCTACCCGGGGCGGAAACGGTCAAACGTCACCCCGGTGGCGGCCTGCGCTCTTGGTCGATGGCCCCGCGAACCCTCCTTTGCTCTGCACCCGCCCAGGCGACAGTCACGCTGGGTAGGTGGTGCGCGGACGGGTGCAGAGCAAAGGAAGGCAAAGGGGTGCCGGGGGCGAAGAGGGGCGAGGGTGATGTTGCTCGCCCTCTCGGCCGGGCCGGTCCGCTGGGGTTCGCCGAATACAGACAGCGCCGCCCCCGGCCGTGTGGGCCGGG
>NZ_JBEYUF010000020.1:0-116405 GCF_040643355.1 Micromonospora sp. NPDC047187 | reverse complement strand
CCTCTTCCTCCGCGTGGTGTGCTGTCTCCCCCCCCCGGCGGGGTCCGCCGGCGCTGTACCCCCGGCCGGCCGGGCCCGGCCCCCCGGGGCGCGGGCCCGGTTCGCTCTGCCTGACGCCCCGCCCCTCCGGCACCCGATCATGAGGTTGGCGGGGCGTTCCGTCCAGATTGCCCCCGTCAACCTCATGATCAACGACGGCGGGCGGTGCGGGTGGTGCGGACGAGCACGGTCAGGAGCAGGGCGGTCATCGCCAGGGCACCGGGCGCCTTGGTGACGCGGGCCAGGTTGGTGCCGTCGGGCAGGGCGAGGAAGGCTGCCGCCGCGGTGGGCAGCACGAACCACGTCGTGCGGGCGGCGGTGAGCGCCAGCAGCGCCAGCGGCCAGGTCGCGTACCAGGGGTGGAAGACCGGGGACAGGACGACGGTGGCGACCAGTGCCAACGCCGCGCCGCGCAGCGCCACCCGGGACCGCGCCACCCGAGGACACCCAGCCTCGGGAGCCGCGACCTCGTTCAGCCCGCGCAGGGTCTGCCAGGCCCGCCACCAGAGCACCACCAGCACCCCGACGAGCAGCAGCAGCGCGACCGCCCGGACAACCGGCACCGCCTGCGGGTCCCGGCCGACCAGCGCGCCGGCGTAGTCCACCACGAAGCCCACGGCGGTGGGTGGCGACGTCCACTGCTCCGAGTCGCCGCTGTGGGTCAGCCCGCCCACCCAGCCGAAGCCGAGGCCGGACACCGCCGAGGTGACCAGCAGCGCGGCGAGCAGCCCTCCGGCCAACCAACAACAGTGGCGCAGCAACGCCCGCACTGTGTACTGGTCGGGCATCCCGGCCAGCACGGCGAACGGCACCACCACCACGGCGCTGGCCTTCACAGTGACCGCCAGCCCGAGCAGCGCTCCGGCCAGCAGCAGCGCCGCCGGCCGACCTGGTCGACGGACCACGACCAGCAGTCCACCCAGCAGCAGGCCCAGCATCACGGCGTCGTTGTGCGCGCCGGCCACCAGGTGTACACCGACCAGCGGACCGGCCAACGCCAACCAGACCGCCCGCCGGGCCGGCACCCCGGCCGCCCGCGCCAGAGCGGGCAGGCAGAGCGCTGCCAGCAGCAGCCCCGCAACGGCGATCACGCGCAGCGCCACGATGGTCCCGGTGAGCCCGCCGCCGAGGCCGACGGCGAGGGCCGCGAGCAGGACGAACACCGGCCCGTACGGTGCCGGGGTGTCCCGCCAGATCGGCGCCACCGTATCCAGCCAGGGGCAACCCGCCGCCGCCACCCCCACCGTGTACGGGTCGACGCCGTGCGCGTACGTCCAGCCCTGGCAGGCGTACGAGTAGACGTCCCGGCTGCCCAGCGGCGGCGCGAGCAGCAGCGGTAGCGCCCACAGCCCGGCGGTGACGTACACCCAACGGGTCGACGGCGCGCCCTCGCGCAGTGACCACCACGCCCCGACCAGCAGCACGGTGCCGATCAGCCAGCAGCTCAGCGTCGCCGGGCCGTTCGGGGTTCGCCAGATCGACGCGGGTGTCGCGCCCAGCGGGGCGTCAGGCAGTGCCCCGCCGAGGTATCCGGCCACGGCGAGCAGGACCACGCCGGCCAGGCCCGCGTACCGAGCACCCAATGACGCCAACGACACAGGCGGCGGCGGAACAGGCGGGCCGGGAGCGGTCACCGGCGCACCTTCCCTCAATCGGCGGCGACCGGCTGACGGGCCGCCCGAGCCGACCGTACCAACCGGACGACCAGCACGATCACCAACAGCGTCATCAGCGGCGCACCGACCGTCTTGGTGTACCTGGGCAACCCGGTGCCGTCGGGCAGCACCAGAAACGACGCGACCAGGGCGACGACTGTGAACCATCTGGTGCGCTGGGCGGTGGCCGCCAGCACGAACAGCGGCCAGGTCCAGTACCAGGGGTGTACGACGGGGGCGAGCGCGACGGTGAGGGCGAGCGCGAGGCCGGCGTGGTACAGCGGGTCGCGGGTGCGGGCCCGCCACCAGAGCCAGACGAGCAGGACGGCCAGGAGGACCACGGCGATCCCGCGGGTGACCGGCAGCGCGTCGATGTGGCCGCCGAACAGCGCCGCGACGTACCCGACCGTCTGCCCCACCGCGGTCGGCGGGGACGTCCAGGCGATGGCGGCGCCACCCTGGGACAGCCCGCCGATCCAACCGAAGTCCAGCCCACCGGCGACTGTCACGCCGACCACGCTGGCGACCGCGCCGCCGACGACCCAGCCGCCGTCGCGGATCAGCGTGCGGATCCGGTACGGCCCGGCGGTGGCCGCCAGTGCGGCGAACGGCACCACCACCACGGCGGTCACCTTGATCGCCACCGCGACTCCGAGGAGCAGGCCGCCGACCAGCAGCATTCCGCGCCGACCCGGGTGCGCCGCCACCACGGCCAGCCCACCGACCAACGCGGCGAGCATCAGCACGTCGTTGTGGGGGCCACCGATCAGGTGCGCGGCGACCAGCGGGGAACCCAACGCCAGCCACACCGCCCGCTTCGCCGGCACACCGGCCCGACGCGCAAGCGCCGGCAGGGCCCACGCGGTGAGGACCACGCCGACCAGCGACAGCGCACGGAACAGCACGATGCTGGCGGTCAGCGAACCGGTGGCCTTCACCACGGCGCCCGCGATGAGCACGAACAGCGGCCCGTACGGCGCCGGGGTGTCGCGCCAGATGACCGAGACCGTGTCCAGCCAGGGGCAGGGCAGCGCGGAGACGCCCTGCTCGTACGGGCTGATGCCGCCGACGAAGCTGGCGCCCTGGCAGGCGTACGCGTACACGTCCCGGCTGCCGAAGGGCGGTGCGATCAGCAACGGCAGCAGCCAGAGCCCGACGGTGACCAGGGCCCACCGCGTCGAGGGTCCCCCGTCGCGCAGCGCCCACCAGGCGTACGCCATCAGGCCGGTGCCGACCAGCCAGGCGGCGAGGATCAGTGGGCCGTTGGGCCCCTGCCAGATGCTGACCGGGGTGCTGCGCAGGGGGCCGCTGGGAAACGCGCCGCCGAGGAAAGCGGAGAGCGCGAGCAGCATTGAGCCGGCCAGGCCGGTCCAGCGCGCGAGGTGGGAAGGCACGCCGGACATGCTGCCAGCCCGTCGGTGGAAGGCCGACGGCAGGCACGGTCAGCAGTGGCGCGCCGGTGCCAGCCCACTGAAGATCGAGTAGTCGCCGGCGGCGCGGACCCGCACCTCGGTCCACCCGTCCGCGCCCGGTCGCAGACAGCCGTCCGGGCCGCTCACCGTGAGCCAGCGCGACCAGCGCACCCGGACCGGCACGTCCCCGGGCGTGGCGGTCAGGCGAACCGCGCCGCGGTCGGCGGCGACCAGTTGACCCGGCGCACCGACCAGCGGGGTCGGATCGACCACTGCGTACATCCGCCAGGTCGGGTCACGCCAGACCTCCCGCAGGTACGGCAGGCCGGCGCGGATCAGCGCGGCCTCGTCGCGGCCCCACCGGTCGGCGGGTGCGTCCGGGGCGAGCACCACGTAGCTCACCGCCTCGTGCCGTAACCACTGCTCGTACGTCTGCGCGTTCAGGTTGCCGTCGTAGAACAGCGCGTTGCGGTCGCTGTCGACCTGGCGTTCCCAACCTCGGGCCAGTGGCACTGTCGGCGGCAGGTACGCGGACTCCCAGTGGTCGCGCAGCGGCACCACCTCGACCCGTCCGGCCGGCTGCCGCCGGTCGAGTTCGGCGACGAGCGGTTGGTAGAAGCCTTCGGCGCTCTCCGGTGCGCCGGCCCGGGTCACGTCGCTCGTCATCACCGGGGACTGCCACCAGACGGTCGCGGCGAGCAGCCCGGCCAGCCACGGCCCCGGCAACGCGGCGTACCCGGCCAGCACGGGCAGGGCGAACAGCATCGGCAGCCGTAGCGCGTTGGAACCGATCGGGCTGGGCACGTAGTACGCCCCGATCAGGAGCAGCACGGTGAGCGCCGCGCCGACGCGCAGCACCCGGCGGCGACGCGGCAGCACGACCGCCACCAGCACCGCGAGCGCGACGTTGATGCGCATCGACTCGGCCGAGTACGGCTGGGTTCCGCCGTTGCCGAAGACGAACGCCATCGGGGCGAGCGTGACGGCGGGTGCCACGGCCAGGACGAACCCCTCGGCCAATGGTCGCTCGGCTCGCCAGCCTCCGGGCAGCGGGCGGCCCGGCCCGTCACCGGTGCGCAGGGCGCCCAGCAGCAGCGCCGCGCCGGCCAGCCCGGTGAACAGGCCGGCGACCGGGCTGGCCGCCGTCGCCAGGGCGGCGCAGACGGCGGCGAGCGTCAACCGGAGCCAACGCGGCGGGCCTTCCACGCTGACCGCGCAGAGCGCCAGCAGCCCGAACGCCAACCCGACCGCGAAGGTGATCCGACCACTCGCCAGGTTGCCGACCAGCACCACAGCGCCGAGGACGCCGGCCAGCAGCGGTCGACGGGCCCGGTTGCGGGTGAACAGCCAACCCAGCGCGGCCGCGCCGACCACGGCGGCGACCGCCCCCAGCAGACGTACCCCGATCAGCGCGCCCAACCTGGCCGTGAAGAGGCTGTAGCCGTACTGGTTGACGCCGCCGTACCAGCCGAAGTCGACCGGCGCGGCCCCGTACCGCTCGGTGAACCCGGCACGGGCCACCTGGGCGGCGAGGTCGGTGCCCATCGGCGGCGCGAGGAGGAACGCGACGGCGAGCAGCACCGCCACAGCGGTCGCCGCCGTCCAGCCCGCGACGCTCCGCCCGGTTGGGGGCGGCGACGCGTCAGGCATCGAGGACCCGTTCGGCGGCGGCGCGGGAGCGGCGGCCGGTGCGCAGGTACTCGTCGAGGAACTCCCCCGGGTCGTCTCGGCCGAGCAGCCGGGCCACCCCGGCCAACTCCACCCCGTGCCGGGGCAGTTGGTCGCCGGCCCGGCCCCGGACCAGCATCAACGCGTTGCGGACCTGCGCGGCCAGGGCCCAACCGGCGGCCATCTCCGCGGCGTCCGCCGGGTCGATCAGGCCGGCCCGCTCGGCCGCCGCGAGGGCGTCGAGGGTACGCGTGCCGCGCAGCGCCGGGTTCGCGCCGGCGTGCCGGAGCTGGACGAGTTGCACCGCCCACTCCACGTCGGCGAGCCCACCGCGCCCCAGCTTGGTGTGGGTGGCCGGGTCGGCGCCACGGGGCAGCCGTTCGGTCTCCACCCGGGCCTTGATTCGCCGGATTTCGACGACCTGCTCGCGGGTCAGCCCGTCGGCCGGGTAGCGCACCGGCTCGATCATCGCCTCGAACTCGGCGCCCAGGTCGGCGTCGCCGCAGACGAACCGGGCGCGCAGCAGTGCCTGCGCCTCCCACACCCGCGACCAGCGGGCGTAGTACTGCGCGTACGCGGCGAGGCTGCGTACCAGCGGACCCTGGCGGCCCTCCGGTCGCAGGTCGGCGTCGACGCCCAGCGGCGGGTCGGGGGCGGGTACGCCGAGCAGCCGGCGCAGTTCCTCGGCGACGGCGTGCGCGGCGGCGCTGGCGGCGCTCTCGCTGGTGCCCGGCGGCGGGTCGTAGACGAAGAGCACGTCGGCGTCGGAGAGGTAGTTCGACTCGTACCCGCCGAGTCGGCCCATGCCGATCACCGCGAACCGTAGCCCTGCCGGTGCCGGCTGGCTGGCCTGGGCGGCCCGCAGCGCGGCGGCCAGGGTGGCGTCGGTGACGTCGGCGAGCGCCGTACCGACCTCGGTGATGTCGGACAGCCCGCGGGCGGGCCGGTTCGCGCCGTCGGGCCTGGTGGGGCTGGGCGCGAGCGCGCCGGCCCGGCAGAGCACGTCGGCGCAGGCCACCCGGACCAGCTCGCGACGTCGCAGCGCGCGCACCGCGCTGGTGGCCTCGACCGGGTCGGTGTGTCGGGCCGCCGCCGCCAGGAACCCCTCCCGCAGCACCTCGGGCGCGCGTGGCGTCAGCTCGTTCTCCTCGGCCAGCAGGCGCAGCGCCTCCGGGTCGCGGGCGAGCAGGTCGGCGACGTACCGGGACAGCGCGAGGACCCGGGCCAGCCGACGGGCGACCGGGCCGCCGTCGCGCAGCAGCCGCAGGTACCAGGGGGTGCTGCCCAGCTTGTCGGAGACCTTGCGGTAGTTGAGCAGCCCCCGATCGGGCTCCGGCGCGTCGGCGAACTCGCTGAGCAGCACCGGCAGCAGGGTGCGCTGGATGGCCGCCGTGCGGCTCACCCCGCCGGTGAGCGCCTGGAGGTGGCGCAGCGCGCCGGCCGGGTCGGCGAAGCCGAGGATCTCCAGGCGGTTCCTGGCCGCCTCCGGGGTGAGCCGCAACCCGTCCGCCGGCACCCGGGCCACCGACTCCAGCAACGGCCGGTAGAGCAGTTTGGCGTGCAGTCTGCGTACCTCGGTGGCGTGGGTGACCCACTCGGCCCGGAAGCTCTCCACGGCGCTGCGCCCCGGCGCGGCCGTGAAACCCAGCGCGGCGGCGAGCCAGCGCAGCGCGCCCGGCTCGGCGGGCACCGTGTGCGTACGACGCAGGCCCTGGAGTTGCAGCCGGTGCTCGACGCTGCGCAGGAAGCGGTAGCCGCGCAGCAGGGCCTCGCCGTCGGCCCGACCGACGTAACCGCCGGCGACGAGCGCGCGCAACGCCGGGATGGTGCCGGGCGGGCGCAGCGTCTCGTCACCGCGACCGTGCACGAGTTGCAGCAACTGGACGGCGAACTCGATGTCGCGCAGCCCGCCCGGACCGCGCTTGATCTCGCGCTCCAGCTCCTTCGGCGGGATGTGGTCGATGATCCGGCGGCGCATGGCGCGGACGTCCTCGACCGCCTCGGGCCGCTCGGCCGCCCGCCAGACCAGCGGCGCGAGCTGGTCGATCCACTCCTGGGCCAGCGGCAGGTCCCCGGCGGCCGGGCGGGCCTTGAGCAGCGCCTGGAACTCCCAGGTGCGCGCCCACCGCCGGTAGTAGGCCAGGTGGCTGGCGAGGGTCCGCACCAGCGGGCCGCGGCTGCCCTCGGGGCGCAGCGCGGCGTCCACCGGCCAGGCGACCAGCCCACAGATGTAGATCAACCGGGTCGCCACCAGGGTCGCGGCGGACAGGTCGGCATCCTCGGCGGCGACGAAGATGACGTCCACGTCGGAGACGTAGTTCAGCTCGCCGCCGCCGCACTTGCCCATCGCCACGACCGCGAGCCGGGGCCGCTCGGTCCCCTCCGCCAGCTCCGCGACAGCGATCTCGTACGCCGCGGAGAGCGTCGCGTCGGCCAGCGCGGAGAGCGCCGCCATCGTCTGTTCCAGGCCGCGACCGCCGGTCAGGTCGGCCGCCGCGATCCGCAGCAACGCCAGGCGGTACGCGGTCCGCAGCGCCGCCACCGCGTTGCCGCCGTCGGCCGGTTCCAGCCGCCCCTCGGCGGTCGGGGCGAGCCCGTCCGGGGCGGTCCGCAGCGCCTGGTAGTGCTCGGGGTGGGCCACCAGGTGGTCGCCGAGCGCCGCCGACGCGCCGAGCACCGCGATCAGCCGCCGCCGTAGCCCGGGGTCGTTGTGCAGGTCCGCGAGCAGCGGCGATGCGGCACCGCCGTCGGTGGTGCGACCCTCGGCCTCCACGATGCGGTGCAGTTGGCGCAGCGCCAGGTCCGGGTCGGCGGCCCGGGACAGCGCGGCGAGCAACTCCGCGGCGGCCTCGTCGACCGGCTCCTGCTCGGCCGGCTGCCACAGCCGCAGCCCCTCCGGGCCGAGCAGGTCCGCGGCGCGCGCGCCGCCGTCGCCTTCGGCGGTGCCGAAGCCGTACCGGGCGAGCCGGCCCGGTGCCCTGGTCGGCCGGCTCATCAGTGCCCGAGCAGCGGCAGGCCGCGCCGCATCGTGCTGTCGTCCAACTCGCCGAGGGCCAACGCGGCGAACCGGGCGGCGAACGGCTGCCAGACCTCCTCGACGTCGGGCAGCACCGAGGCGCAGGCCGCGACCACCAGCTCCGGGTCGTAGCCCAGCTCGGCGAGTTGGGTCGAGTCGGTGGCCCAGTCGGCGATCATCGCGGCGTCGCACTCGATGTGGAACTGCAACCCCCACGCCCGGTCACCGAGGCGGAACGCCTGATGCGGGTAGCGGGTGGACGCGGCCAGCAGGGTCGCGCCCCGAGGCAGCTCGGTGATCTCGTCGGAGTGCCACTGGAGCACGTCCGGGATCAGCGGCACGTACCGGAACAACGGGTCGTTCTCGGCGGCGTCGCGCCGGCCGACCACGCCGGGGCCGATCTCCGGCCCGGACGGGCTGCGCTCCACCAACCCGGCGTGCGCGGTGGCGAGCAGCTGCGCGCCCAGGCAGACCGCCAGGGTCGGCACCCGGTACCGGACCGCCTTGCGCAGCAGGCCCTCCACGGCGGGAAACCAGTGCGCGCCGGGCGAGCCGTCCGGCAACGGGTACGCCTGTTGGTCGCCGCCGAGCACCACCAGCGCCGCGTACCCCTCCAGGTCGGCGGGGAGTTCGTCGCCGGCGTGCGGGCGCACCACCCACAGCTCCAGCCCAGCCTCGGTCAGCCACTCACCCAGCCGGCGCGCGTCGTCCGTCGGGTCGTTCTCGATCACCAGCGCGGTTGCCACCCGTCGAGGCTAGCCGGTACGCCCCACGGCACCACGCCCCGGCACGGGCCGCGCTTCCTCCCGCCGCCCGTGCACGGGTCCCGACCACGGCGGGGTGATTAGGCTCTGCGGTTGTGATCAGCGAGGACACCCCAGCCGTACGCCCGCCCGTGCTGCGCCCGGGTGACACGGTGCTGCTGGTGTCGCCGTCCGGGCCGACCTCGCCGGAGCGGGTGGCCCGGGGCATGGAACTGCTCACCGGCTGGGGCCTGCGCCCGGTGCCGGCGCCGAACGCGTACGCCCGCCACGGCTACCTCGCGGGCACCGACGACCTGCGCGCCGCCGACCTGAACGCGGCCTTCGCCGACCCGGACGTGCGAGGGGTGATCTGCACTCGCGGCGGCTACGGCGCCCAACGGATCGTGGACGCCATCGACATGGCCGCCGTCCGCCGCGACCCGAAGGTGGTGGCCGGCTTCTCGGACATCACCGCGTTGCAGTTCGCGCTGTGGCGGGGCGCCCGCCTGGCCGGAGTGCACGGCCCCGGGGCAGCCTGGCGCGACGAGCGGACGCCGCTGCGCTCCGCCGAATCCCTGCACGCGGCGCTGATGACCACCGAACCGGTGTCGATCACCGCGGTCCCCACCGAGGAGACCTTCGGCGTACGCGTCCCGGGTCGCGCCACCGGCACCCTGCTCGGCGGCAACCTGTGCATGATCGCCGCGTCGATCGGCACGCCCGACCTGCCCGACCTGACCGGTGCGGTGCTGTTGATCGAGGACGTGCAGGAACCCCCGTACAAGGTCGACCGGATGCTCACCCACCTGCGCCGGGCCGGCGCGCTGGACAGACTGGCCGGGGTGGCTGTCGGGCAGTTCACCGACTGCGGCGACGGCTGGGACACCACAATCGTCGACGTACTCACCGAACGCCTGGGCGACCTGGGCGTACCGGTCCTCGGCGGCCTCCCCATCGGCCACGGCCCCAACCAGCTCACAGTCCCGGTTGGCACAACCGCCACCCTCGACACCACCACCGCCACCCTCACCGCAACCCCCGCAGTCCACTAACCCCCCACCCCCACCCCCACCCCTCCCCTCCCCCCTCCCCGGTGATCAAGAGGTTTGCGTCATGTCCGGAGCGGATCCTGACGGAAACCTCTTGATCAACCAGGGCGGGGCTGAGGGGGATGGGCGGGTCGCCAGTTCAGGCGGGGGTCGGTGGGCTTAGGGGGGTGGGGTTAGGTGGGCTATGGCGCCGATTTCCAGGGCGGCCCAGATGCCGGTGGAGGTGCGGGTGATGCCGTGCGGTTCGGCGTTGGGAGTGGGTAGGGCGTAGCCCTCGATCCGTCCGGCGGGGTCGAGGTGACCGATCCGGTTGGCGCCCCACTCGGTGAACCACGCGCCGCCGTCCGGATCGGCCACGATCGCGTGCGGGCGGGCCGCCCGGTCCGGCAGCGGGAACTCGGCGATCTCGCCGTCCGGGTCGATCCGGCCGAGCTGACCGGCGGCGATCTCCACGAACCAGATGACGCCGTCATCGCCCAGCGTGATGCCGACCGGCCCCGCCTTCAATGTGGGTAACGGATGCAGCGTCACCCTGCCGTCGAGGTCGATGCGACCGATCGCATTGGCCTGGTTGAGGGTGAACCAGAGAGCCTGGTCCGCGCCAGCAGTGATCATCGAGGCGAATCCGCCGGTCACCGGCAGCGGGAATGCGGTGTGGGTGCCGTCGGTCTCCACCCGGCCGATGGTGTCGGAGGTCATCCCGGCGTACCAGAGCGCGCCATCAGGCCCAGCCGCGATGCCACCCGGCCCGGCACCGGCCGGCAGGGCGACGGTGCGCTGCTCACCGTCGACGGTGATCCGACCGATCCGGTCGTCTCCCGAGCGGGTGAACCAGAGCGCCCCGTCCGGCCCGGCCGTGATGATCAGCGGGCGACCGCCGGCCGGCTCCAGCGGGTAGGTCCGGACCGCGCCGTCGGGCGACAACCGGGCGATGCCGCCGGCCTGGGCCAGCGTCAGCCACAGCGCGCCGTCCGGGCCGGGCGTGATGCCGTACGGCCCGGCGCCCGGCTCGACGAGTGGAATCTCCCGAATCTCGACGGTCATGCCGTGGGGTCCTTCCGTCGGTGGATCGTCCACCCTGACCGCTCGGCCACCGCCCACACAACCGATTTCGTCCACTGCCGGCCCTGATTGTCAGCTCGCTGACAGGGTCGCCACGGCTTCCGCCCAGACTGCCCGGTCACTGTCGGTGACGACAGCGCACGATGACCGAACCTCTGGAGGACAGCATGTCCCGCACCATCCGCAGGAAGCACCTGCTGGCCGGCCTGGCCACCGCCGGCGTCCTCGGCGTCGGGATCGCGGCCCCGACGATCGCGTTCGCCGCCGACACTTCCACGCCGACACCGAGCGCCAGCACCGCCCCGGCTCCCGGCGGGGCTCCGGGTGCGAAGGCCGACCGGCAGGGCGAGTTCGCCGAGGCGCTCGCCAAGGAGCTGGGCGTGCCCACCGACAAGGTGACCGCCGCACTGGAGAAGATCCGCGAGCAGCACCGCCCGACCGACCGCCCGCAGCGCCCGTCCGCCGAGGACCGGCAGGCCGCGCTCAAGCAGCGCCTGGACCAGGCCGTCAAGGACGGCAAGCTCACCCAGGAGCAGGCCGACGCCATCACCAAGGCCGTCGAGGCCGGCGTCTTCCCCGGCCCCGGCGGCCACCGCGGTCCAGGCGGCCACCACGGCGCTGGTACGCCCGGCAAGTAGTCCGGCGAGTCCGGCCCCGGCAGGCACGAGCAGGCCGGGGCCGAACTCGGTACGGCCCGGGCAGGCCGGGGCCGGCCTCGGCACGCCCCCGGCAGCCGGCAGCCGGCCTCGCACGCCCCGGGCAGCCCGCGGCCGGCCTCGGCACGCCCCGGGGCAGACCCGGTCCGCCCTGTTGGCCCGACCCAGAGCCAGCCCGAGCGACAGTCAGGCCAGCCGGGCATCAGCCCGGCCCTGGAAGGGGTCAGGGCTGCGGGGGCGGGGGCGTGAAAACACCCAGGTGGTTGCCGGCCGGGTCGAGTAGGTGGGCCAGTGTGAGACCGCTCGGTGCCGTACGCGCTGGCACCAGGACCCGGCCGCCGGCAGCTTCGGCCTGTCGGCAGGTCTCCGCCACGTCGGCGACTTCGGCGTAAAACACCGCGTAGTTCGGCGACGTCCCGTCAGTTGCCCGGATCGCCCCGCCGATCCCGGTGTCGCCGCCGGCCCCGGTCACGCGGTAGGACCCGCCGTTGGTCGAGCCCTGCTCCTCGAAGGTCCAGCCGAACAACTCTCCGTAGAACCGCTCCGCGTCCTCGGGCCGGTCGGTGCCGATCTCGAACCAGGTGATGGGCGTGGTGGACCTGGACATCTACTGCCTCCAGAATTTCCGTGCCGGCCGTTCGGCCGTCGTCTGGAGCAGTCTCGGGGCCGTTGGCGACAGCGTCCTGTCGGTGTTTCCGGATCACCCGGCGGGGTTTCCAGCGACGAGACCCACCCTGGCCCGCCGCGCCGCGGACGGGTCTCAGACCAGGCTCAGTGGGCGGACCCGCTCGTGCGGGATGTCGAGATCCGTCAGGCGTAGCTCCCGGGTCACCACGTCGGGCAGCGCCCAGACGCTCCGGATCCGGTCCGTGCGGAAGCACCGCAGCTCATCGCGGAGACGGCACCAGGCGACCAGGTACCAGTGTCGGGAGTTGCCGAGGTAGCCGACTGGTTCGACGTCACGGGTCGAGTCGGCGCCGGCACGGTCGGCGTACCGGATGCGCAGCACGCGCCGCGCGGCGACCGCGTCGGCGACGGTGGCCGGGACGGGCGCGGCTGGCCCGTCGCCGATCAGGTGCACCCGGCCGGCGAGACGGTGCGCCTCGGCGGCGTCGGCGGCCGGCAGCACAGCGACCAGCTTGCGCAGCGCGGTGGCGGCCGGCCCGGCGAACGGCGAGCCGGCGAGCCGGTGCAGCGCCACTGCCATCGCCACCGCCTCGGCGGCGGTCAGGTTTACCGGCGGCAGGGTGCGGGCGCGGTCCAGGACGTAGCCGCCGGTGCGCCCGGGTTCGGCCCAGATCGGCACCCCGGCCTCCTGCAACGCGCCGAGGTCCCGTTCGATGGTCCGGCTGCTCACCTCGAAGCGCGCGGCCAGCCAGCGGGCGCTGCGCGGCCGAGGTGACACCGCCCGCAGCTCCTCGACCAGTGCGTAGAGGCGATCCGTGCGGTTCATGCCCCGCACGCTACGGCCGGGGTACGACGCCCTCCGGCGACCGCCCGCACGGCAAAGCGGACGACCGCCACAACGACGCCGACAACCGCCCACCCGGCAACGCGGACAGCAGCCACGGCGACGCGGACAACCGCCCGCACAGCGACGCGGGCAGCTGGCTCAGGCGATGCAGGCGCAGACGATCAGCGCGGCCCCGAAGTGGGTGGCGGCGCTGACCCGGGCGGCCGGGTGCGGCTCGGGCGAGCAGATGACCTCGCCGAGCTTGCCGGGGGTGAGCAGGTCCAGCACCACGAAGGCCAACGCCATGATCGCCAACCCGACCAGTCCGAAGACCACGGTGGAGGCGAGCCCCTTGCCGAAGTCGCTGTAGCTGGTGAGGATCGCGGTGAAGACGATTCCGGCGATGCCGAGCTGGTTGGCGGCGAGCAGCAACCCCGCGTTGGCGTTGCGCTCGACCCAGATCAGGTCTCGCAGCCGACCCGGGGTGAGCAGGTCGACGAGCCCGAAGCCGGCGGCCATGAGGCCGACGCCGACGAGCCCGAACACGACGCTCTGCCAGGCACCGCTGAACAGATCCTCCAGCACCGACTTGCCTCCCGACTCTCCGCCCGGAGGGGTACCGGCGCGGTGATCGAGACGATAGCGGCAGCGCGCAACGGCGTCAGCCCCCGCGTCTACAGGGCCAGGTAGCGCTGCCGCTCGTACGGGGTGACCTCACGGCGGTACTGCTCCCACTCGGCCCGCTTGTTGCGCAGGAAGAAGTCGAAGACGTGCTCGCCGAGCACCTCGGCGACCAGTTCGGACCCGGCCATCACGTCGATCGCCTCGGCGAGGTTCTCCGGCAGCGCCTCGTAGCCCATGGCGCGCCGCTCCGCGCTGGTCAGCGACCAGACGTCGTCCTCGGCGCCCGGCGGCAGCTCGTACCCCTCCTCGATGCCCTTCAGGCCGGCGCCGAGCAGCACCGCGAAGGCGAGGTACGGGTTGGTCGCCGAGTCCAGCGAGCGGACCTCGACCCGGGCCGAGTTGGGCTTGCCGTAGGCGGGAACCCGGACCAGCGCGGACCGGTTGAGGTGACCCCAGCAGACGTACGCCGGGCTCTCGGTGATCCGGTCGGGCAGGTGCTGCGGGAAGAGCCGCTTGTACGAGTTGACCCACTGGTTGGTGACCGCCGTGTACTCGCGGGCGTGCACCAGCAGACCGGCGATGAACGACTTCGCCACCTTGGACAGCTTCATCGGGTCGCCGCTGTCGTGGAAGGCGTTGCGCTCCCCCTCGAACAGCGACAGGTGGGTGTGCATCCCGCTGCCCGGCTGGTCGGTGAACGGCTTCGGCATGAAGCTGGCCTGCACACCGGTGGAGAGTGCTACCTCCTTGACCACGTGCCGGAAGGTCATGATGTTGTCGGCGGTGGTGAGCGCGTCGGCGTAGCGCAGGTCGATCTCCTGCTGGCCGGGGGCGACCTCGTGGTGGCTGAACTCCACCGAGATGCCGATCCGTTCCAGGGCCAGTACGCCCTGGCGGCGGAAGTCCCGGGCCACGGCGTGGGTGGTGTGCTCGAAGTAGCCGCCGGTGTCGACCGGGGTGGGCACCGAGCCGTCCTGCGGACCGTTCTCGAGCAGGAAGAACTCGATCTCGGGGTGGGTGTAGAAGGTGAAACCCTTCTCGGCTGCCTTGGACAGCGCACGGCGCAGCACGTGCCGGGGGTCGGCCCAGGACGGGCCGCCGTCGGGCAGCAGGATGTCGCAGAACATCCGGGCGCTCTCGCCGCTGACGCCGCCTTCGAAGGGGAAGACCTGGAAGGTGGTCGGGTCGGGCATGGCAACCATGTCCGATTCGAAGACCCGGGCGAAGCCCTCGATCGCCGAGCCGTCGAAGCCGATGCCTTCCTCGAAGGCCGCCTCGAGCTCGGCGGGTGCCACCGAAACGCTCTTGAGCGTGCCCAGAACGTCGGTGAACCACAGCCGGACGAACCGGATGTCCCGCTCTTCCAGCGTGCGGAGGACGAACTCCTGCTGACGGTCCACTTCCCCAACCCCTCGCGACACTCTTTTGTCCGCCTTGGCCGGGCTGTACCCGACCTGATCGCCCAGTGTTCCCGGGCCTGGTTACGCAGACGTTACGCGAACTGCCGCCGGCCGTCCTCTCGTGTCCCGCCCGGCGAGCGCGGGGCCAGTGCCGGGCCGCCGAGGCCGCCGCCACGATGGCCGAGCTCCCGCCGCCGCGGCCTCGGGGACGCCCGTCGCGGCGGGTGGCGGCAATCTCGTCGGAGGGTACGGATTGTCGCGACGAGGCTGGGGCAAGATGAAGGCATGCCCACCCTGCGTCTCGCCCTGTCCCAGGTCAACCCGAGCGTCGGCGACCTCGCCGGAAACGCCGACCTGGTCCGCAGCTGGACTCGCCAGGCCGCCGATGCCGGTGCCCAGCTGGTGCTCTTCCCGGAGATGATGCTGACCGGGTACCCGGTCGAGGACCTCGTCTTCCGGCGTTCCTTCGTCGCCGCGTCCCGGGCCGCCGTGGAGCGGCTGGCCGCCGACCTGGCCGCTGACGGTCTCGGCGAGCTGCCGGTCGTGGTCGGTTACCTGGACGCCGACGGTCCGCCGCAGGTCAGCGGGGACGCCGAGCCGGGCCGAGGTGCCCGCAACGCCGCCGCGCTGCTGCACCGGGGCGTCGTGGCCGCCCGCTACTTCAAGCACCACCTGCCCAACTACGGGGTCTTCGACGAGGACCGGTACTTCGTCTCCGGTGACGCGCTGACAGTGGTGCGGATCGGCGGCGTGGACGTCGCGCTGACCATCTGCGAGGACCTGTGGCAGGCCGGCGGTCCGTTCGCCGCGGCCCGGAGGGCCGGCGTCGGCCTGGTCGTCAACATCAACGGCTCGCCGTACGAGCTGAACAAGGACGACATCCGGCTGCCGCTGGTCCGCCGCCGGGCCGCCGAGGCGGGCGCCGCCATCGCGTACGTCAACATGACCGGCGGCCAGGACGAGCTGGTCTTCGAGGGCGACTCGATGATCGTGGGCGCCGACGGTGAGCTGCTCACCCGGGCCCCGCAGTTCGTCGAACACCTGCTCGTCCACGACGTCGAGTTGCCGGCCGCCGCCACCGGGCCGACCACCGAGACGCTGGCCGACGGGATGCGGATCGTGCACAGCACGCTGGACGGCATTCCGCCCACGCCGTCCGGCCCGGCCGCCACCGGCGGGCTGATCGAGCCGGTGGCCGACGAGGCCGAGGTGTGGCAGGCGCTGGTGCTGGGTCTGCGCGACTACGTCAACAAGAACCGGTTCCCGTCGGTGGTGCTCGGTCTCTCCGGCGGCATCGACTCGGCGGTGGTGGCGGCGCTCGCCGTCGACGCGCTCGGGCCGGACCGGGTGGTCGGGGTGTCGCTGCCCAGCCAGCACTCCTCGGAGCACTCCCGGGAGGACGCCGCCGACCTGGCCAAGCGCACCGGCCTGGACTACCGCGTCGAGCCGATCCAGCCGATGGTCGACGGCTTCCTGGCCAACCTGTCGCTGTCCGGCGTGGCAGTGGAGAACCTGCAGGCCCGGGTCCGTGGCGTGATCCTGATGGCGCTGTCGAACCAGGAGGGCCACCTGGTGCTGACCACCGGCAACAAGAGTGAGCTGGCGGTCGGCTACTCCACCCTGTACGGCGACTCGGTGGGCGGCTTCAACCCGGTCAAGGACGTCTGGAAGACGCTGATCTGGCGGCTCGCGAAGTGGCGCAACAGGGACGCGGCACGGCGCGGTGAGACCGCCCCGATCCCGGAGAACTCGATCGGCAAGCCGCCGAGCGCCGAGCTGAGCCCGGGCCAGCTCGACAGCGACAGCCTGCCCGACTACGACGTCCTGGACCCGATCCTGATCGGCTACGTCGACGGTGACCTCGGCCGCGACGGGCTGGTCGAGTCGGGTCACGACCCGGCGATCGTGGACAAGGTGCTGCGGCTGGTGGATACCGCCGAGTACAAGCGACGGCAGTCGGCGCCGGGCACGAAGATCTCCATGAAGGCGTTCGGCCGGGACCGCCGTCTGCCGATCACCAACCGGTGGCGCGAGCACGGCTGAGCCGTACCCCTGGGGGTGCCGGGTCGGTGGCGCGGCCCGGCGCCGCCGCGCGGTGACCTCGCGGCGCGGTCGCGGGTGGCCAGGTGGGGCGGCCCCGCGCTGGTGGAGTGACATCTTGCACTGGGCCCTGCCGTCAGCCCGTCTCGCGGTGCGACGATCGCGGCGGAACCCGGGGACCGCGCAGGCGGCCTCGAGGAAGGGAGACAGAGATGGTGGAGTCCACTCCGCACGAGGTGACCGCGTTGTACGGCGGCCCGGCCACCCGACGGGTCCGCACCCGCGACCTGACGGCCGCCAAGGAGCGCGGCGAGCGGTGGCCGATGCTCACCTCGTACGACCAGTACACGGCGTCGATCTTCGACCAGGCCGGTGTTCCGGTGCTGCTGGTCGGCGACTCGGCCGCGAACAACGTGTTCGGCTACGAGACCACCCTGCCGATCACCGCCGACGAGCTGCTTCCGCTGGTCCGGGCCGTGGTGCGGGCGACCCGGCAGGCGCTGGTCGTCGGTGACCTGCCGTTCGGCTCGTACGAGGAGGGCCCGGCCCAGGCGCTGCGCACCGCCGTCCGGTTCATGAAGGAGGGTGGCTGTCACGCGGTGAAGTTGGAGGGTGGCCGCCGAAACGCCGCGCAGATCGCCGCGATCGTCGGCGCTGGTATTCCGGTGATGGCGCACATCGGTTTCACCCCGCAGAGTGAGCACACCCTGGGCGGCTACCGCGTGCAGGGTCGCGGCGACGCCGCCGACGAGGTGCTGGCCGACGCGCGGGCGGTGGCGGAGGCGGGCGCGTTCGCCGTGGTGTTGGAGATGGTGCCCGGCGAGGTGGCCAAGCGGATCACCCACGAGCTGCCGATCCCCACTGTGGGCATCGGCGCGGGCCCGGACACCGACGCGCAGGTGCTGGTCTGGCAGGACATGGCCGGGCTTCGGACGGGCAAGGCACCCCGTTTCGTCAAGCGGTACGCGGATCTGGCCGGCGCTCTCACCGACGCCACCCGCCGTTTCGCCGACGAGGTCCGCGGCGGCGAGTTCCCCGCCGCCGAACACACCTTCTAGTACCGGGCACGGCGTGATCCACCCGGCTTTGCCTTTGCCGAGATCAGGGGTGGATCACGCCGCTCCTGTCAGAGGTCGGTGACGCGGATGCCGGCGTGCGCCTTGTAGCGCTTGTTGATGGCGATCAGGTTGGCGGTGAACGCCTCGATCTGGTGGGCGTTGCGCAACCGGCCGGCGTAGACGCCCCGCATGCCGGGAATCCGGGCGGCCAACGCGCCGACGATGTCGACCAGCTCACGGTCCTCGGTGCAGATCAGCACGTCCAGGTCGATCCGGTCGACCTCGGGGTCGGCCAGTAGCGGAGCGCTGACGTGGTTGAACGCGGCGCAGACCCGGGAGTCGGGCAGCAGCGCGGCGGCCTGCTGCACGGCGCTGCCCTCGGCGACGGTCAGCGCGTACGGGCCCTGCTTGTCGAAGCCGAGCGGGTTGACGCAGTCGACGACGATCCGGCCGGCGAGCGGCTCGGCGAGGGCTGCGACGGTGGCGGCGTGCCCGTCCCACGGCACCGCGATGATCACCACGTCGCTGCGTCGGGCCACCTCGTCGTTGGCCGCACCGGTGACGCTGCCGCCGGCCGGCACGCCGGGCAGGGCGGCGATCTCGGCCGCGGACTCGGCGGCCCGCTCAGCCGACCGGGACCCGATCAGCACCGTCTGGCCGGCCCGCGCGAACCGGTAGGCGAGGCCCCGCCCCTGGTCGCCGGTGCCGCCGATGATGCCGACCGTCAGCCCGGACACGTCGGGCAGCGTGCTCGCGTCGTATGCCATGGCCTCATCCTCGCAAACCGCTCGGTCGGTCAGCAGCGCCGAGCGCTGTGAGAATCCCCGCTGCCGCGAGCTGGTCGCGCCGGCGGGCGAGGAGTGGGCCAGCGACGGCGGTCCGGTCAGGCCAGCTCGAACAGGACGGTGCGGGCCGTCGGGTCGGCGGTGACCAGGCGGACCCGGACGCGTTCGCCGAGCGGCAGTTGGCCGAGGCAGCGGGCCCGGACCGGCGGGGCGTCCAGCGCGACGGTGCCACCGGGCGGTCGGGGCCGGGACTTGCCGTTGGGCGGGGCGTCGACGTCGAGGACGGCCGCGTCGAAGGTCTCGCCCACCCGCTGCTCCAGCACCGCCGCCTCGGCCAACTCGACGGCGCCACGCGCCGCCGCCGAGGAGACCCGGTCGGTGCTCGCCATCACCTCGGGCAGCCGGGGCAACGCGGCGCGAGCCCAGTCGGGCACCGCCTGGCCCGCGTGCAGGGCCAGGCAGACCTCGGTGGCGTACCGGTCGGCCAGTCGCCGCAACGGCGCCGTCACATGGGCGTACGCGGCTGCCACGCCACCATGTTCCGGCTGCTCCGGCAGCTCCCCGTCGAAGGCGGTGTACGCGGCACCGCGCATCAGCTCGGCAGCCTGGTCGATGAACGCTGCGGCGCGCGGCTGGGCGGCGTCCAGACCGGCGATGACCTGCCCCGGGCCCACGTCGTCCGGCCAGTGCACACCCAGCGGCGCGGCGGCGGCCCGCAGCCGCTGCACCGCCTCCGGCTTGGGCGCCGGCATCGTACGCAGCAGACCCACCCGGCCGGCCAGCATGATGTCGGCGGCGGCCATCCCGGTCAGCAGGGAGATCTGCGCGTTGTGCTCCTCCATCGGCACCGGCGCGCGCAGCACCAGCCGCCAGCCCTCACCGTCGGGCTCCAGATCCTGCTCGGGCAGTGGCAGGTTGATGGCGCCTCGGCTCAGCCCACGGGCGGTCAGCCGGTCGCCGATCTCCGGCAGCAGCGCGATCGGGTCGGGTAGCCGCCCGGCCTCGGCTGCCGCCTGCACCCCGGCGTAGTCGAGTTTGGCGCGGCTGCGGACCAGGGCGCGTTCCAGCTCGACGGCAACGGTGCCGCCGTCGGCGTCCAGGTCGATGGTCCAGACCACCGCGGCCCGGTCGTCGTCGGGCAGCAGGCTGGCAGCACCCTCGCTGAGGGTGTGCGGGTGCATCGGTACGTTGCCGTCGGGCAGGTAGATGGTCTGCCCCCGCCGCCAGGTCTCCGCCTCCAACGCCCCACCCGGGGTGACGTGCGCGGCGACGTCGGCGATCGCGTACCGCACCCGATAGCCCCCACCGGGGCGGCGGCTGAGGTGCATCGCCTGGTCCAGGTCCCGCGAGGTGGCGGGGTCGACGGTGACGAACGGTATGTCGGTGCGGTCGACGGGCGGCTGCAGCGGTGCCGCAGCCGCCTCGTCGGCTTCACGCTGGGCGTCGGCCGGAAACTCCTCGGGCAGGCCGAGTTCGCGGCGCAACGCGCCGAAGTCGATGCGGGGCGCGAGTACGCGTCGGATGACCACGGGTCAATCCTGACAGCGCCATGGGTGATCCGCTTCCGGTGACCGGCCGGAAATCCGACCGGTGAGGGGATGCTCCGTGCTCAGCCGGTCGCCTTGCGGGCGGCGCTGCGGGCCCCCTTGGGGGCGGTGGCTCGGGCGGCGACCGGGCGGGCCGGAGACTTGCGGGCGGTCACCTTGCGGGCCGGTGCCTTGGCCGCGACGGTCTTCTTCGCGGGGGCCTTCTTCGCCGCCGCCTTGCGGGCGGTGGTCGACGAGGTACCCGTCGCCTTCGCGGCCGGGGCCTTCTTGGCCGGAGCCTTGCGCGCGCCGCCGCTGGGGCGGGTCGACGCGGTCTTCTTCGCCGCGGCCGTCTTCTTCGTCGCTGTCTTCTTGGCGGCGGACGCCTTGGTCGCCACCTTCCGCGCCGGCGCCTTCGCCGCGCTGGTGGTCTTGCGCGCCGGCGCCTTCGCCGCGGTGGTGGTCTTCCTCGCCGCGGTGGTGGTCTTCTTCGCCGCCGAGGCGGTGGTCTTCTTCGCCGCGCTCACCGTCTTCTTCGCCGTACCCGTGGTCTTCTTCGCGGCGGTGGTGGTCTTGCGCGCGGTGGACGCCGGGGCCCCCTTGGCGGCGGTGGTCGTCTTACGGGTGGTGGTCACGGCCTTCGCTGGGGCCTTCTTGGCCGCTGCGGTGGTCTTGGTCGTGGCCTTCTTCGCGGGGGCCTTCGTGGCCGCCGTGGTGGTCTTCCTGGCCGGGGCGCGACCCGCCCCGCCGGCGGCCTTGCGGGCCGGTGCCTTCGCGGCAGCCGCGGTGGACTTGCGCACGGGGGTGGTCCGGCTCGCCGCCGTGTTCCGCTCCGCCGCGGCGGTCTTCTTCGCGGTGGTGCGTCGGGCGGCCGGGCGCTTGGTGGCCTGCTGTGCTTCGGCCATCGTGGTTCCCTCCTCGGGGGACGTGCTCTCGCGTGCGTCCTCGCGGAGCACGAAATACCTCGGCGCGAGCCGTCCCGCGCCGCCTATCTGTCGTCCCCGGCCCAACGAGCGTCCTCGGCATCCCACGCCTCGTTCCGCTCCTGCACTCGTTGCAGGGCGTTCTCCGCGTCGGCCGCCGAGTCGTACGGGCCGAGAACGTGCTTCGCCGGACACACGTTGGTGTCCGTCTCGACCCGGTGATGCCGGGTGCACCAGTAGAACTGCCCACCACGTCCGCTGTCGCTCATGGGAATCACTGTGCACCGCGAACCGGCCGGCCGCCACCGGATCGCACAAGTCGCCGACGATCTCCACAGTAGATATGCATTGCGTTCGTCGGGCCGAAATGGCGAAACGCGTGGGACTGGAACTCCAGAAGATGCGCAGGTGAGCCTCGCTATAGGGCACATCTATGATCGCCGGATGGCGACACCGGACTACATCGTGGGGCTGCGCAAGCACGTCGGTCACGACCTGCTCTGGCTGCCGAGCGTCAGCGCGGTGGTCCGCAACGACGCCGGTGAGCTGCTGCTCGGCCAGCGTGCCGACGACGGGCGCTGGTCGGTGATCAGCGGTTTCGTCGAGCCGGGCGAGCAGCCGGCCACCGCGCTGGTCCGCGAGGTACGCGAGGAGACCGGTCTGGAGGTGGCGCCGGTGCGGATGTCCAGCGCCGTGTCGCACCCGCACACGTACCCGAACGGGGACCGCTGCGACTACCTCAACCTGGGGTTCCTGTGCCGTTTGGTGGCCGGCACCGCCCGGGTCAACGACGACGAGTCGCTGGCCGTGCGGTGGTTCCCGCTGGACCGGCTGCCCGAGCTGGACAAGCACGCCCTGCTGGTCATCGCGTACGCGTTGCGCGAGAACCAGCTGGCCGGTTACCTGGAGCCGGGTACGACGTGGGACGACGTACCCGACTGAGGTTCACACCGGGGTCGGCGCGAGGGCGGCGGGCGCGGCGGGCGCCGACCGGGCCGCCCGGATGGTGTAGGCGAGCGCGTACGGCGTGCAGGCCAGGTAGAGCATGGGTTCCGCCCGCACCTCGTTGGTGACGATGTGGAAGATCTCCCATGAGATGGTGGGCCGGGGCAGGCTGATGTTCCATTCGGTCCACGTGGCGAGGAGCCACAGCGGCGAGGAGAGCCAGTCGACGCCGCCCAATGGCGTCGGACTGCTGACCGGGCCGGCGCGACCGCCCGCCGCGACGACGTCGACGACAGCGAGAATCACCGCGAGGTCGGCGGCGCCGAGCGCGCCGAGGACGCCCACCCACCAGGCCGCACGGAGGCGATTCCGGCCCGCGAGGCTCGCCGCGGCCCAGAGGGCCAGCGTCAGGCCGGCCAACCAGAGCAGCACCCCGGGCACGAACGTGGCCAGGTCGTCCGGGGAGATGGCTGACAGGAACACGACAGCGGTCACGCCGATGGGAAGCACCACGCCGAGCGCGATGCGCAGCGGGCCGTCGAGTGCGGTGTGCCGGGCCCAGCGCGCGGCGAACACCGCCAGCAGCACCGCCAACCCGACGGTGAGCGCCGTCCAGATCGGCCTCTGCATCCGCTCGGACCAGTCCTGGGTCACCACGCGCTCGACCGGCATGAGGGCGTACGCGCTGACGAGCACGATTCCGACGCAGGCGATCGGGGAGAGCAGTAGTGCGGCGACGGTGCGGCCGGCCCGAGCACGCATCACTGTGCGATCGACGATCGGGGCACCGGCGCGGCTGACGGCCAGGCTCACCGCGAAGCCGACCATCTTCGTCCGGCGGCGGCTCTCGGCGAGCACGTGCAGCTCGGCGGCCCACTCGCGGCGCAGGTCGTCGCGAACCTCGGCCGGCCAGCGGCGCGCGGCCAACTCCAACAGCAACTCGGCGGCCCGGCGGGTCACCACGCCGGTGCTCCGGTGGGCTCGGTGCCGCCCCACGAGCGACGGCCACCGTCGGGGATCGCTGCCCGCAGGTCGGCGAGCGCCTGGCGGGCCTGCGTCACCCCGACGGCGGTCAGTCGGTAGTAGCGGCGGGCCGGTCGCCCGGCCGCGACGGGATCGATTTCCTCCCAGTCGGCGACCAGCCAGCCGGCCCCCTGCAACCGGTGCAGCACGGGGTAGAGGGTGCCGCTGGGCAGGCCGGTCAATCGCATCAGGTCGAGCCCGTAGCGCTGCTCGTCGGGCTCGGCGAGCAGCGCCGCGAGCACCTTCGCGACCGGAATCGTCATCCGCATCCGACCACTGTATTGGAACTCTACATAGGGGTGGGGGACGTCAGGATTCCGCCGTGGCCGGCGCGGGTAAGCACAGCGGGCATGACGACGGACGACGAGCCCGCCGGGCTGCGGGTGCTGACCCTCAACCTGCTCGCCCCCGAATTCGCCGACTGGGAACGCCGCCGAGCCGTCCTCAAGCCGGGCCTGGCCCGCCTGCGACCGGACGTGGTCGCCCTTCAGGAAACCGTCTGGGGCAACGGCTACGACCAGGCGACCGACCTGCTCGGCCCGAACCACCACGTGATACGCCACAGCGGGCGCTCCGCCGACGGGGTCGGCGCCGCGCTGGTCAGCCGCTGGCCGGTCGGGACCGTCCGCGAACTCGACCTACACGTCACTGAACGGGTCGACATTCCCTGGTCCGCGGTGGTCGTGGCGGAGATCGAGGTGCCACCGCCCGTCGGCACCGTGCTGGTCGCCCACCACAAACCCACCTACCAGTTCGGGTACGCCCACGAGCGGGAGTTGCAGGCCGCCCGGTCCGCGACCTTCGTCGAGACACTGCTGGCCGGACGGGACCTGCCCGTCGTCCTCGTCGGCGACTTCGACGACGACGTCGACTCCGCCAGCGTGCGCTTCTGGCGCGGCAAACAGTCGCTGCACGGGTGCAGCGTCGCCTACCAGGATGCCTGGCCGACGGTGCACCCGGACGACCCCGGGCACACCTTCACCCCACACAACCCGCTGGTACGAGCGGGCACGATGCCACTGGAGACGGGACGTCGGATCGACTACGTCATGGTCCGCTGCGGCCCCCACGGGCCGAACCTGGCCGTGGCGTACTGCCAGCGGGTCTTCGACGAACCGGTCGACGGGGTCTGGGCCAGCGACCACTTCGGCGTACTCGCGGACCTGCGGCTGCCCGACCACCCGCCGGGCCGGTGGCGGTGAACGGCAGACTTGGCAGGCGCCGGGCCGACGTTGCGCACGTCGACCCGGCGCCGCAGCTCAGGACGGAACCCGCTCCACCGGGATCCACAGCTCGGCGTCCGCCTGGGTGCCGTCCGCCGACACCCGGACCCGGGAGATCTCCGGTCCAGGTCGGCTGCGGTACGGGTTGGACGGAAACCACTGGGTGAACACGTCACGCCACAGGAACTGCACCGCCTGCGGAAACGCACCGGAGATGGTGAACACCGCCCACGAGCCGGCCTGCACCGGCAGCGCGTCCAGGTCCTCCGGCGGCACGGCGCCGGTCACCACCCCGTGCCAGTAGTCCAGCTCGGTGCCCTCCTGCCGGCTGTCGGCGAGGTTGTCGCTGACGTTGACGATTCCCTTCGGCTCCTGATCGGAGAGCGCCTCGATCCGCTCGGTCGTCTCCTTGTCGATGCTCCTGATGAACGCGACGATCGCCGGGTTCATCCCCTCGTGCACCAGCGGGACCCGGGCCTTGCGCCCCACCAGCGCGAACGCGTCCTTGTCGACGATTCGGTACTCCATGCTGCCGCTCCCTTCGACCGTGAGTCGGAAGGACATCCGGGGCTGGGCGCGCAGCGCTGCGCCCGTACGCCGAGCTTCTCCGGGGCCCACGCCGTGCACGGCGTGGAACGCCCGGGCGAACGCCTCCGCCGAGCCGTAGCCGTATTGCACGGCCACGTCGAGCAACGTCCGCTCCCCCGCCAGCACGTCCGCGCCCGCGACGGTGAGCCGACGCCGCCGGATGTACTCCGACAGCGGCATCCCGGCCAGCGCGGAGAACAGCCGCCGGAAGTGGTACTCCGACGTCAGCGCGATCCGCGCCAGCTCGGCCACCTCGATCTTCTGGTCGAGGTGGCGCTCGATGTACGCCATGGCCTCGTTGAGCCGATCCAGCACCCGGGCCTCCTTCCCTTTCGAGCACTGACGCTAGGTCGCGGGGTGGGTCGCCCACCCGACATCCGATGCCCGCATCGGTCGGGTGCGACCGCACGAACCGCCATGTCGTAGCCTGGCGGACTTTGCTTACCGAGGAGGTTGACGTGGCCGAGTATCCGCAGGACGTCGTACAGCGCTTCCACGGCAACCCCGAACAGGTCGACGCCGCCTCGGCGGCAGCAGCCGAGGTCGAGCAGCCGGGCGGAACCACCCGGGCCGACGGTTGATAATCCTGACGGTCGCTCTGCCGGAAAGGGGTCTTCGATGGTGCGATGGCACTGGGTCGTTCCGGTGGTGGCGGCGGCGATGCTCGCTGGTTGTGGCACCGACACGACCCACCCTGTCGACGCCGCGCTACCCCGCGGGGAGAGCCTCGGCGAGCTGCGTCAGCAGGCACGGGAGGCATTGGCCCGGTACGACCAGGCCGTCATCGACGCAGGTGGCGCTGGCGCCGTCACCCCGACGCCACCACCGTGGAACTCCCCGCCGGGGATCGCGATCGAGTCGGCGACCACAACCGGTGCCGGTACGCATCTGACCGTCGACTTCACCGGCGCCTTCGGGCCGGCGACCGGACGCTGTGGCGCCGACTACCACGCGGAGTCGGTCGAGTCGGCCAACGCCGTCGTGGTCATCGTCATCGCGCAGCACCACAACAGCGGCGAGGCGTGCACCCTCGCGGGCTACTCGCGTACCGCAACCCTCAATCTGGCCCAACCGCTGGGCAGGCGGCCGGTCCTCGACGTACGCCAAGGGCAACCGGTCCCGCTCACCCTCAGGTGAGCGCGATCAGCGTGTTCAGCGCGGCAGTCACGCGCAGATCTTGGACAGTTTCCGTTATCAGTTAACGGAAACTGTCCAAGATTGGGCCGTAGGCCGAGGATGTGAGCCCGCCGGTGACCATCCGAATCCGTCAGGAACAGTCAAAGCGGTAGTCGAACGGCCTGGTGGGGCACGCGGTGCAGACGAACAGGTAGATCCCGCCGACGTCGCCCAGCATGAGCCCGGTGGGGTTCTGGATCGTCGACCACGGATGATCGTCGGTGGTGGCCGTCTCCCAACCGGACATCGCCGGACGATCCTCTACCGGAATCCACCGCTTTTCGTCACCGCGGCTGAACTCCCAGCTGGCGACCGTCAGCAGATGGTCCATCAGCGAGCCGCACCCGCAGACCGGCCAGTCCGGAGACTGGGTCCAGCCGGGGTAACCGCCGACCTTGATCCCCGAGGCGACCGCCAGATCGGCTTCGTACTTCCAACCGGTCTCCTGCGCCACCCGCTTCATCGTGTCCTCGATCTGCGGCCAGACGGCACGCGGGAGGTCCCAGGATGGGTACTCGGTAACCCGCTCCGGGTCGAGCACACAGCGGCGGGGGACGTGCGATGGATCTGACTCCACATCCGGTACGGGCATTTCTTGAAGCCGGGCGCCGATGTCGGCGCGGCGACGCCACCGCAGTTCGGGGCGAGGTGACGTCCACGGTTCATGCTCGAATGGGCACCACAACACCTGTAGGACGTCCGCGCCGGCCGGGAACGGCACCTCGGGCACGTCCTCGGCCAGCAACTGCATCACCGGCACCAGCGGCGCCGCCGGTTCACCCGGAGAATCGAGGTAGTGGTCGCCGGGCTCCGGCCCGTCGCACATCGGCCAGGCTTCGTCTGCCGGCCACAGCAGCACGCCGCCGATCGTAGGAGGCGCGCAATCAGCGTGTTCAGCGCGGCGGCTGCTGCATGATCCAGGTGGGCAAGGGCTCCGGCAGGAAGCCCGCCACCTCCCAGCCGGCCCTGCGGTACAGCTCGACGTTGCCCGGGTTGCTGGTCTCCAGGATCGCCGGCAGGCCCTCGGCGGCGGCACGGGCCAGGCCGGCCCGCATGACGGCACGTCCCCAACCGCGTCCGGCGTTGTCGGGGTGGGTGCCCAGGACGCCGAGGTACCAGAACGGGAACGTCGGCAGTGCGGCGTGCACGGCGTCGTCGTAGCCCTGGACGCGGGCCATCACGTCGGCGGGGTAGTGGGCGGCGAGCCCACCCTTCGGTGACCCGGTCGACGACCCGGCCGGTGGCTCCCAGATGGCGACCGACGCACCCCCACCGAGCGTCCAGATCGACGACTGGTGCACCCGGTTGTCGAAAAGGTGCCCGAAGTAGGCTGCGGCGTACCGCGGATAGGTTTCCTCGTCGGGAAAGAGGCACCGCAGGATCGGATCCTTGACGAACGCGGCGACCAGCGTTTGAACCACCGCATCGCGGTCCGCCGGGGTGGCGATGGTGATCTCGGGCGCTGTCACAGCAGTCGACACTATCCGGAAAAGCGCCTTGACCCTGACACGGTGGCGGACCGGAGACTTGCCCCATGGACCTCGATGACTACCGGAGCCACTCCCCCTACAGTGACCCCGGTCGACACGGCGGGCTCCTCGACGCCGTGGCGACCGACATCCCCACCGCGGCGGCGACCGCCCGCAACGTGATCGTTCACTACCGGGCCGGCGGCGTCGAGCTGCCCGACGACCGGCTGGACGAGGTGAACCGCCGCTGGATGGACCGCATCCTCGACACCGACCAGTCCCGCTTTCCCCTGCCACTGAGCGCTGAGCGCCCGGCCGTGGACCGGGTGGCCGGCTGCTGCCGGGACCACACACTGCTATCGATCGCGATCCTCCGTCAGCACGGCATTCCCAGCCGTAGCCGGGTCGGCTTCGCCTCGTACTTCACCCAGGGCTGGCACCACGATCACGTGCTGATGGAGTACTGGGACGGCGAACGCTGGGTCTGGGCCGACCCGGAGCTCGACCCGGCCGGCGACTGGCGGTTCGACGGCTACGACATCGACCCGACGGCAGGGCTGTTCGACTCGGCAGCGCGGGTGTGGTCGGCGTACCGGGCCGGGACGATTGATCCGAACGTCTACGGCGTGGCCCCCGACGTGCCGGTCCACGGCGCCTGGTTCATCTACGACTACGTCCTGCACGAACTGGCCCATCGGCAGAAGGACGAGTTGCTGCTGTGGGACAGCTTCGGCGCGATGACCGACGACCTCGCCAACGCCGACCTCACGCTCGCCGACGAGATCGCCGCCCTGCTGCTCGAAGCCGACGACGGCGACGAGGCCGCGGAGAATGCGCTCGCCGACCGGTACGCGACCGACAGCCGTCTGCGTCCCGGTGCTCAGGTACGCAGCTTCTCCCCGGTCTCCGGCACGGTGAACACTGTCGATCTGCGCGTCAGCCGAAGGTGAAGGCGTACGCCTCGGCGCCGGGCTCGCCGAACGTGATCTCCAGGGCCCGCTCCCGGACCGCGCCGTCCTGGCGGACGAGCTGGTAGAGCCGGCCGTCCTGGAGTACGCCGTTGCCGTCCTCGTCGACGTCAACGCCGTGTGCCGGGCCGGGGGCCGCGCCGTCGAGCAGCACGCGGAACGGGATCGACGCTCCCGCCCCGGGGGCCAGCACGAGATGCGCGTCGCGGGCGTGGAACCGGAAGGCGATGCCACCGCCGGCCCGGTCCAGCACGACGTTCTCCGACCCGATCGTCCACTCCCCCGCCAACGCCCACTGGTTGAGGTCGAGGCTCTCCGGCACCTGGTAGGCGCGGCGTTCGTCGAGCGCCGGACCGTTCGGCGACGCGAAGTGTTCGCCGCGACTGAAACCGAGGTACGTCTCGGGTGTGCGCAGGTTGTCCCAGTCGGCCTCCGCCTCCGGGCCGAGCCCCTTGACGGGTACGGGTTCCCGCTCGATGCCGAGCAGTTGCTGGAGCACCCGCTCGGACTGCTCGTAGCGTCCCTCGCCGAAGTGCTCGTCGCGGATGACACCGTTTCTGTCGACGAAGTAGAGCGCCGGCCAGTAGTGGTTGTCGAACGCACTCCAGATCGCGTAGTCGTTGTCGACCGCCACCGGGTAGTCGATCGAACGGGCCGCCACCGCCCGCCGCACCCGGTCGACGTCGTGCTCGAATCCGAACTCCGGGGTGTGCACACCGACGACGACCAGCCCGTCATCGCGGTAGGCCTGCGACCAGGCACGTACGTACGGCTCCTGGCGCAGCCAGTTGATGCAGGTCAGCGTCCAGAAGTTGACCAGGACGACGCGCCCGCCCAGGTCGGCGAGGCCGAGTGGCTCGGAGTTGAGCCACTCGGCCGCCCCGTTCAGCGGGGGCAGGTGCACGGCCATCTAGCGCAGTGACCGGAAGGCGGTGCGAAGCTCTTCGGAGAAGATCTTCGGCTGTTCCCAGGCCGCGAAGTGCCCGCCCACGTCGAGCTTGTTGTAGTAGATGAGGTTGGAGTACGCCTGCTCGGCCCAGCTCTGCGGCGCCTCGTACAGCTCGTCGGGGAAGACGCTCACGGCGACCGGGACGTTCACGCCCTTGGCGGCGAAGAACGACAGCTTGTTCTCCGCGTACAGACGGGCCGCTGAGATCACGGTGTTCGTCAACCAGTAGAGCGAGATGTTGTCCAGGATGTCGTCGCGGGTGAGGCCCGCTTTGGCCCCGTCGAACACCTGCGCGATCAGGGCCAGACTCTTCGCGTCGTGGTCGAGCAGGAAGGACGCCAGACCGACCGGAGAATCCGCCAGCCCGGTCAGCGTCTGCGGACGTGTCGCCATCATGAGGGCGTAGGCGACGTGTTTCCAGACGTAGTTGGCTTCCTCGGCGGCACGCATTTCGTCGTCGGAGAGCCCGGATGGCAGCGAGCCCAGGGCGTTGTTCGCGCCGGTGATGTCGCCCTGAAAAAGCAGGTCGATCTCCGGTGGGATCGCACCGGGCATGTTGGTGTGGATGCCGAGCAGTTCCGGAGGTGCCTGGAGGCCCATCTGGTCGACGATCACCGCACCCCAGTCGCCGCCCTGCGCGACGAACCGGTTGTAGCCGAGCCGTTTCATCAGCTCCGTCCAGGCGGTCGCGATCTTCTGCGGGTTCCACCCCGACTCGGTCGGCTTGCCGGAGAAGCCGTGGCCGGGCAGCGACGGGATGACCAGGTGGAAGGCGTCCGACGCGCTGCCGCCGTGCGCCGTCGGGTCGGTGAGCGGCTCGATGATCTTCATCTGCTCGATGATCGACCCAGGCCACCCGTGGGTGACGATGAGCGGCAGCGCGTCCTCGTGCTTCGAACGCACGTGGATGAAGTGGATGTCCACCCCGTCGATGGCGGTCATGAACTGCGGTACGGCGTTCAGCCGCGCCTCGACCTTGCGCCAGTCGTACTCTTTCTCCCAATAGCGGGCGACGGCCTGAATGGTGGCGAGTGGCACGCCCTGCGACTGGTCGTTCACCGTTTCCTTGTCCGGCCAGCGGGTGGCCTTGATGCGCCTCTTCAGGTCGTCAAGGTCGGCCTGGGGAATGTCGATCGAGAACGGCCGAATCTCCGTGGTGCCCGGACGAGTCTTGGTTTTGACAGCCATGCGTGTTTCCTCTCCGTCTAGGTTTGCGCCTCGCGAAAAGAAATCATGGGTGAAAGGCTCTGCCCGGACTTATGTGCCAACGATGGGCACGCCGCCGCCATATCTCGGAGCCTAGAACGCCGCACCGGTTGCTCGTGGCGATACGAGCAGCACTCTCATCCGTCAGCTCCGGGGGCCGCGACGGCGTGTTCGGCGGCGCGGCTGACCTGCTCCCAGCCCGCCCAGGTGTCCATCCGTCGGCGGGCGATGTCGAACGCCAGGTCGTACACCATGCTGCCGAGCAGGAGCCGCAGCGGCGGCTCGTCGCTGTCGACCAGTTGCAGCAGCGCGTCGGCGGCCAGCCGCGGTTCGCTGTCGATCGACCCTTCCGCCCACTGGCGCTCCAACTCGGCGCGCAGTGGCGCGTAGGCGTCCATCGGGGTGGTGGCTCGCACGCTGGTGTAGAGGTCGGTCCAGTATCCGCCCGGCTGCACGATGCTGAGCTTGATGTCGAAGGCCGCCGCCTCCATCGCCAACGCCTCGCTCATGCCCTCCAGGGCGAACTTGCTCGCGCTGTAGAGGCCGGTGCTCGGGAAGCCGCCGAGCGCGGCGATGCTGGAGACCTGCACGATGTGGCCGGACCGTTGGGCGCGCAGGTGCGGCAGCACTGCCTGACTGACCCAGAGCGCGCCGAAGAGGTTGACCTCGAACTGGGCGCGTGCCTCGGCCTCGGTGAACTCTTCGATCATGCCCATGGACAGGGTTCCGGCGTTGTTGACCACGATGTCGAGCCGGCCGAAGTGCTCGACGGCGGTGTTCACGGCGGCGATGACCGCCGCGCGGTCGGTCACGTCGAGGGGCAGGGTCAGCAGCCGGTCGGCGTACTTCTCGTCGAAGTCGCCCTGGGCGATGGTCCGGGCGGCGGCGACCACCCGGTCACCCCGGTCGAGCGCGGCGTCAGCGAAGGCGCGGCCCAGGCCGCGGCTGGCACCGGTGATGAACCAGGTACGCATGTGTTCTCCCAGCGCTTCAAGACGAGACGGTCCGTCTCGTGATGTGCCGAGACTAGAACCGCGACGTTGCCTACGTCAAGACGAGACGGTTCGTCTCGTACGCTGGTATCGTTCTGCTCATGACGCCCAACACGGCCCGGCGGAGAGAGACCTCCCGACGCGCCATCCTCACCGCGGCCTTCGACCTGCTCCAGGAGACGGGGTACGCGAAGCTCAGCATCGAGGGCATCGCCGCGCGGGCCGGCGTCGGCAAACAGACCATCTACCGCTGGTGGCCGTCGAAGGGCGCTGTCATCTTCGACGCCTTCCTCATGCTCAGCGAGACCACCGAGGGTGGGCCGCCGACGCTGCCGGACACCGGCGACCTGGCGGCGGACCTGACAGTGGTGCTGCGCGCCACGGTCGAGGAGATGAACGACCCCCGGTACGAGCAACCGATGCGGGCGCTGGCCACCGAGATCGCGCTCGACCCCGAGCTGGCCGCGGCGTACGCCGAACGGTTGGACGGGCCGTTGAAGGAGGCCAAACGGCAGCGCCTGCGCAGCGCCCAGCAGGCCGGGCAGATCGCCGACGACGTCGACCTCGGCGTGGCGGTGGACATGATCTGGGGGCCGGTGCTCAACCGCTGGCTGCAACGCAGCGGGCCGCTCACCGCCGAGTACGCCGACCTCGTCGTCGCCACCGCCCTCAACGGACTGCGCCCCCGCCGATCCGGCGAGTGACGATCGGTGGGACGGCTTTGCGCTGCCCCAGCGCGGTGCGGCAACATCAGGTGCCGTGACGGCACCAGGCACGGCCCCCGACAACGACATCCCGGCCGGCGACGACGGCACGCCCCGGTCGAGTCGGCGGGTCAGACACTGGTTGGCCGGCGCCGGCGTCACCGCCCTGGCCGCCGTGCTGGGCATCACCCTCGCCGTCCGCGGCGGCGCCACCCCGGCCTGCGCCGCGCCGCCGACGGGCAACGCCGTCCACAAGGGAACTGCCAGCTTCTACGACGCGGGCCGCTCGGGCGGCAACTGCTCCTTCCCGGGCCCGCCGGCGGACCGGCTCTACGTGGCCCTCGGCGCGTCCCAGTACTCCGGATCGGCGGCCTGCGGCAGTTACCTGGAGGTGACCGGTCCGAAGGGCAAGGTTCGGGTCATGGTGATGGACCAGTGCGGCGGCTGCGGACCCAGCAAGATTGATCTCTCCACCGAGGCGTTCACCAAGATCGCCGACCGGTCGCAGGGCATCGCGCCCGTGACGTACCGGGCGGTGGTGAACCCGCCGCTCGACGGAGGGCTCACCTTCCGGATGAAGGGTGGCGCGTCGAAGTACTGGTTCGCGGTGCAGGTCGGCAACCACGGCAACCCGCTCCGCTCGGTCGAGGCGAAGGGGCCGGGTGGTGGCTTCCGCAAGGCCGCCCGGCAGAGCGACAACCACTGGACCATCGAGGGCGGGATCGGCCCCGGGCCGTACAGCATCAGGGTCACCGACGTGTACGGACGCCAGGCGACCGCCACCGGCATCCGCATGGTCACCAAGCAGGTGCAACGCAGCACCGCTGCCCTCGCCAGCGCCTCCCCCACGCCCAGCAGCTCGCCCTCGGCCCCGCCGAGCCCCACCATCGCGCCCGCACCGACGCCGACGGAGTCGGTCGCGCCGACGGCGACGGTCGAAGCGCTCGCGGGTGCCGCCGCTCCACTCGACCGCCCCCGCTGCTGACCGCTCGCCCTTGGCTGGCCCTGTCACGGCATCGCAATGAGCTGCGGTCGGTCAAAGTCCGCACTGTCAGGCCCAGTTGAGGCGGTGGCGCAGGAGGGACCGTTCGGCCGGGTTGGTGGCGAGGGCGAGGGCGCGTTCGTCGGCGATCCGGGCCGGGGTGGCTGCGCCGAGGTCGCGGAGCAGCTCGGCTCGGGTGGCGTGGAACAGGTGGTAGCCGTTCAGTTCACCGGCCAGGGCATCGACTTCGGCGAGCGCGACTGACGGTCCGCTGACGTAGCGCAGCGCGACTGCCCGGTGCAGCCGGGTGACCGGTGACGGTGCCAGGCGCAACAGCAGGTCGTAGAGAACGGTGATCTGAGTCCAGTCGGTCTCCTCCCACCTGGTGGCCTCGGCATGGCAGGCGACGATGGCGGCTTGCAGCTGGTACGGGCCTGGTTTCTTCTGCGTTGCCGCCTGGGCGATCAGCCGGCCGGCGGCGGCAATGGCGCGGCGGTTCCACAGAGATCGGTCCTGGTGCTGGAGCTGGACGATCTCATCGTCCCGGTCGAAGCGGGCGCTGGCGCGGGCTCGGTGCAGCCGGATGAGCGCCAGCAGGCCGGCGACCTCCGGTTCGGTGGGCATGAGCTGATGCAGCAGAGCGGCGAGGAACTCGGCGTCGTCGGCCAGGTCGCGGGATTGGGCCTGGCCGCCGCCCGTGGACAGGTACCCCTCGTTGAAGAGCAGGTAGATCACCGCAAGGACCTCGGTGAGCCGGGAGCCGAGATCGTCCGCCGACGGGATCCGGTACGGGATGGCCGCGTCGCTGATCTTCCGTTTTGCGCGGGTGATGCGCTGCCCGACGGTGCTCTCCGGGACGAGGAACGCTCGGGCGATCTGCGCGGTGGTCAGACCGCACACCACCCGCAAGGTGAGGGCGACCTGGGCGGCCCGGGGCAGAGCCGGATGGCAACAGGTGAAGATCAGCCGAAGCCGGTCGTCCGCTGGCGGCTCGACCGGCCACGCCACCGACGCCAGCTTCCGGCGGTGGCGCTGCTCGCGGCGGATCTGATCCAGACCGCGGCGACGGGCCACCGTATACATCCAGGCAGCCGGCCGGTCAGGAATCCCTTCCACCGGCCAATGAGTCAGTGCGGCCTCGACGGCGTCCTGGACGAGGTCCTCGGCGGCGCTGAAATCACCGACCAGATGCACCAGGGCCGCGGCGAGCTGGCCCGCGTGATCGCGGACCACCCGGGCCAGCTCGGCGTACGTCGGTCGGCTCATCCGGCGATGGGGCGAATCTCCACCACCGGGCAGGCTGGCCAGGACCTGGCGATCCGCAGTGCCTCGTCAAGGTCGGCCACCTCGATCTCGGCATAGCCGCTGACGATCTCCTTGCCTTCCACGAACGGACCATCGGAAACCAGCGGCTCGCCCCGGTCCAGCCGCAGAGTGGTGGCGGTGTCCGGCGGCATCAGGTGGGCATGATGAGTGATCTTGTCTTGGTGGTCGGCGAACCACTGCTGCACCCGGGCGTAGGCCCGATTCCGCTCGGGCTCATCCATCGCGGCCAGGTCAGCGGCGAACTGTGGCGTGTCGACGAACATCAACACGTACTTCATCGTTCCTCCAACGGCGGTCAACGGGACGAGGCGGGTGATGCGCCTCCACCAACCAGACGACCAGCGAGGCTCCCGATCCGACAACCAGCCGAACCTGTTTCCGGGTACGTGTCAACGACGGTGAGGGTCAGACGCCTGCGAGGGTGAGGAGCCGATCCCATCTCGGCCACCGGTAGCGTCGGTGCGGCGGCGGTCGCGCGCGCTACCGACTCGTCCGGATCGGCGAGCAGGGCGCGACGCGCGTGGGCCGGTAGGTTTGGATGCCCGGCGACTGCGTGGCGAACCTCGCTCTCGGGGTCGGTGGCCAGACGTTCGGTCAGCTCGACGGGCAGGCCCAGATCTCGGGGTGCCAGGCATCGCATCCGTGGATCCGGGTCGATGGCCAGCCGGCGCAGAGTTGATGGCGGAAAGGTGAACTCGTCGGCCGGCCGCCAGTTCGTCATCTTGTCCGGACGGAACTCACGGTCGATGCGTTCGGCTGTGGTCAGATCGACAAGGTGTGGGGCGTGTGTGGCCATGGTCGTACGTACGCCGCTGTCGTCGTCGTTGAGCAGCCGGATGACGGCGTCTGCCGGTAGCGCCCGGCTGCGGTCGGGCGGCGGCACCGGGTGCGGTAACCGCGCGTAGTAGGTCGAGCATGGGCGGCTTCGACCCACCCCTTGACAGCATTCGGTGACACGCCTCATGAATCCCCATTTCATCGCAGGCGGAGCGCTTGGGGCTCGACTCCGACGAGGCCCGCAGACGATGGAGCGGTTGCGGGTGCAGATGTGGCCGCAGCGCCTGGGCAGCCCGCCGTGTGGAAACGCTGGGAGGGCGAATCTGGGTTGCGTCAGGACCCGTAGCGCCCGAGCATCGCCGAATGGATGCTGTGGTGCAGTGGGTTCGCACGTCGTGGACCAAGCGTTCGCGCGGCGGAGCCGAGGCGGCCCGGCGTAACGCCGTACCGGTGTCGTTCGCCCTGCCGGCACGGGCGGCGCCGCTCACCCACGAGATAGACATGGCGGAGGCCGACGGGTTCGAGCCACGCGAGCGCCTGATACACCCGCCGTACCGGAGCGAGGTGCGTCTCCGGTTGCTGGACGGCCAACTCCGGGTTGAACTGCTCGCGTCGGCCTGGGGTAGGCCGCGCCGTCACCGCCGGCCGCCCGCGGTGCGACTCGCCCACGGCGAATGGCTGCGCTGGCAGATCAACTACCGCTTCATCAGGACGACTGATGGCGACTGGCTGTACCGCTTGGACACGCTCAACCTGGCACACGGCGACGTTCCGGCCAACACCTTCCTCGGCGAACCGCCTCGATTCATCGACGAGCGCGCGCTTCTCTGGTAGCTGCCACAGCCGCGCCTCGGCCTCGGGACCCGCCGTACCATCCGACGATGATCTCGAAGACCTTCGATGCGCGCGGCGGGCTCACCTATGTTGACCGCCTCGACGTCACCCCAGGCGACACGCTCAGGGTTGTCCGCCGAATGGCCAGGCCGGGCCGCCCGCACTGAGGGCCGAGGCCAACCCTGTCGACCGCGAGCCAGCAGGACAGATCGAGACCAGCCACCGCAGTCAGCCATACGGTGCCGTGTGCTCGATTGCGGCCTCCAGGAGCCGGGCAGCGAACCGGGCAGCACCAAGCTGCCCGACGACCTCTACGCCCGGTGGGTGCAGTTCGGCACGTTCCAGCCGATCGACCGGCTGCACTCCAACCACAGCGACCGGCTGCCCTGGCAGTACGGCCCGGCGGCGAACGCGTTGGCCAAGAAGTTCCTGAACCTGCGGCCGTACACCTACGCCGCCGCCAAGGAGGCCACCCGCACGGGTACGCCCATCGTCCGCTCCATGTACCTGGCCTACCCGAATGAGCAGGCCGCGTACGCCACCGCGGTTCCCAGTACCTCTACGGCCCGGACTACCTGGTGGCACCCGTGACGACGCCAGGCAACACCGCCACGACGTCGGTGTGGTTCCCGCCGGGCAACAGCTGGACCGACATCTTCACCGGGAAGACGTACCGGGGCGGCACCACGCAGAACATCACCACCACGCTGGACACCATGCCGGTGTTCAAGAAGCACTAGGTCCTATTTGCATGGGGTCCGGACATCGGCCGGGTGGGGCAACCCAGCCGGCCGGTTCGTTGCTTGGCTGGCTCGCTGGCTGGCTGGCTGGGCTCAGCGTCGGTGGGGCCGGCGGGCCAGGGACAACCACCCGAGGAATCTGGCGTGCATCGCGGGCAGGTCCGCGCGCAGCCCCAGGCCATACACGTCGTCGATCGCCTCCTGCATCGACGCGGCCAGGTAGAACGCCAGCGCGATCGAATGACCGTAGAACTCGGTCACGAGGGCGAGCTGCGCCGGGCTGCACGGCCAGGGCGCGGCGCAGTTGCGGCACAGCCAGGCTGGACGCATCGGCAGGTGCGGAGTCATCTGACCCGCACCGGACGTCGCGGACGCTTGGTTGGCCTGGCCGGTTTGGCAGGCAGGGCTTGCAGCCGCACGCCCGCGCGCATCACGAACAACTCGCGCCGCGCCACAGCGTCGTCGGCCGCGTTCAGCTGGTAGCCCTCAATCCAGACCCACCCGGCGTACGTGTGCCGCTCGGGCAGCTCGCGAATGACGCGTACGAAGATCGGGCGCAGGAACTGCACGCTCGCCGCGGTGGTCAGGAGGATCACGTCACCGGCCTCCATCTTCTCGGGTTTGTCGTCGGGCACGGTCTCCCCCTTGGTGCTGTTGGGAAGGGGCCGCTCCCGTGAGTGCTCGCCCGTCGGGAGCGGCCCCGCTACGAACGCGACCGCCGGATCTCGTGGGCCTGCCAGCCGCGCCGCCTGGTGACACTCTGCTGTGGAGACCACTACGCTCGGAAGGCGTTCCAGGTGTCCGGGCCGGAGCTGGCAGACAGGCTCTAGACGTGTGGCACCTCGGGTAGTCGATCTCCGATTTGAGGAGAGTTGTATGGCTGACGTGCCAAGTCCCCTCGCGGACTTCATCGTGAGCGAGATACGCCGCGCTCGTGGAGCGTCCGGGATGACGCAAGAGTCGCTCGGCCGGGCAGCGGGCTTCAGCGCTTCGCACGTCAGCGCCGTCGAGAGCGGCACCCGGGCGCTGACGATGGACTTCATCCGGGGAGCAGACCGCGCCTTCAACAACGACGGGTTGTTCGGACGTCTGGTGGTGAAACTCGGCGCACCGTCGTGGTTCCTGCCGTGGCTGGACGCCGAGCGTGGCGCACGACAGCTTCGACTCTTCGAGCCACTACTGATCCCGGGCCTGCTCCAGACCGAGAACTACGCCCGCGTCGTGATGCGCCTGAACGACCTCATGTCCGCCACGGAGGTCGACCAACAGGTAAGCGCTCGCATGAGCCGACACAAGATCCTCACCGGTGACAGCCCGCCGCAGGTGGTGGCCGTGCTGGATGAGTCCACGCTCCGCCGCGCGGGCGACGAACACGCCGGCATCATGGCGGAGCAGGTCGCCCACCTCATCACCGTCGCCGAACTGCCCCACGTGCACGTCCACGTGATCCCGGCGGGCGCCGGCCTCCACATCGGGTTGTCCGGGCCGTTCGCGCTGGCGCGGGCTGGTGACGGGACCTGGGTCGGGCACCTCGAAAATCAGCTGGGCGGGATCGTGGTCGACAACGAAGATGGGCTCCATACTCTTCAGACGAGGTGGGAGAACGTGAGGAACGAAGCACTCCCGCGCCGACAGTCCAACGAGCTGATGAAGGAAGTGCACAGCCATCATGGACCTCACTAACGCCATCTGGCGCACGTCCCGACGCAGCGGATCGTCCGGGGGCAACTGCGTCGAGGTCGCTGACAACCTTCCGGGCATCGTCGGCGTCCGGGACAGCAAGGACCCCGCCGGCCCGGCCCTGACCTTCGGTCCGGCTGCGTGGCAAGCGTTCGTCACTCAGGTCATCGGGCGGCCCTAACCAACGGCCAGTCGCGCGAAGGGCTTTGCGCTGGACCAAAGCAACCGACCACGTCCCAGATCACCGCGCTACCGCGCCGGCAATCCATCGACCTGCTGAAGGAAGTTGAGAGCCATCATGGACCTCAGGAACGCCCTGTGGCGCACGTCCACCCGCAGCGGCGCGAGCGGCGGGAACTGCGTCGAGGTGGCAAGCGACCTGCCCGGTGTTGTGGCCGTGCGAGATTCCAAGGACGTCACCGGGCCAGCGTTAATCTTCGGCCCGGCAGCCTGGACCGCATTCGTCGCCCAGGTCGCCGGGCGGCCCTAACCGCCTCGACGCGCTTCGCCTCACCCGGCGCTTCGGGGACTTCACAAACCGGGCGGGTTCCCAACATGCGACTGGGGCCCACTACTGCTGATCAGCATGCGTTCTGTCCGAGACTCGCGAACTCATCGACAGATACGCTTCTCTGCACCTCACCGTTGTCCACGATGTCGGTGATCAGGACCGATCCGGGCTGCATGTCTTCCAGTTCAGCAAGTCGGAAGGTCACCGAATGCGAGGTAAAGCTGTTGTCGCTGGCGACCCCGAACAGCCGGAAGGCCACGTGCCGACCAGGGGTCGGGTCAGGTGGGAAGCCCTCCAGACGCACCGTTGTCGGCGAGGTCGCCGCACGCGGTACGGCGTACCTTCGTCCCGGCCAGTAGGGCCAGCCCGTCGAAGTCGCCACCGTGGACGGGGATGGCGAGATCGAAGCCCGTTGGGCAAAGAACGTAACAACGTCTGGCGGCCGGTCCGCACACCAGGACAAGACCGCAACGGGCTGCCTATCGGCGTCCACGCCCACGCCGGTGATGCCCTTGATCGTAGGCGTGCAAGCGCTCAACCCGGTCAACGCGAGAACGCCAGCAACCAGCAAGGGACCGATCCGCCGTGCCCTCAGCAGCATTTGAACGGCCATGCCCCGACGGTCGCAGCGCCGCGTCAACTTGCGATCCCGACCGTGTCACACACTGATGACAATTAGTGATCCCTGCGCCGCAGCACTATTAGTATTCGCCGTGGCATCGGTCGCTTCGGCTCGTTGATCACGAGTGGGCGCGTAGCGGCTTGGCTGTCGACCGAGACCCGAGTGGCTCTCACTGCGGAGGTCCGGGTTGCGACCGGGACCGCATCGTCCCGGCCGCAACGACGGATCAGGTGTTAATGGCGCACATCATGGTGGCGACGGTGTTACCGCACGCGGCGCGTTCTCCGGCGACGACAGAGTCCGGCAGCGACACCCGGCGGTCCCGGTCGTTCTTGGGTAGCCCGAAGACGAGCCGCTAGCGGACAAGCTTGACCTGACGTGAGACGTGCACCCATCCCACGTCAAGGTCGACGTCGTTGACACTGCGCCCCAGGCTCTCGCCCTGGCGCAGCCCGCAGCCGGCACCAGGTCGACCATCGCGCGGTACCGGCTGGGCGAGGCCACCGCGATTGAAACTCCACCGCTGGCACTAGGCGACCCTGATGCTCCCCACTAAATGCACGTCAGCGCGTAGTGCATTTATGTCGACCGACACCAAGGAAAGGGGATTGGCTAGATTTAGTGAACGACGCGGTGACGGACATTTATCGCCTAGTGGCGCAGAAATTGACACTTGCGCTCGAACCGCCCGCGGCTTTACCTTCTAGTGGTCGCGAGTGGCGGCGAGTCCCAAGAATGGAGAGTTCCATGCTTTCGGTTAATGTTTCGCTCAAAGTCCCCATCGTCGTCGTAGTCTGCATCCTGCTGCTGTTCATCAGCTTGGTGCCGGCAGTGCAGTGAGCCGCCAGAGCACCTGATCGAGACCTTTGAGGTTGGTAAAAATGCGTCATGGACGCGGACGCACGGTAACGGAAATGTGGATGATCATTCATGTTCTGCCGTCATGGACGACACGACGGTGGAAGCATTAGGCAAGCTCAGCAAAGCTCCAGAGACGATTCACCAGGCACGCGGCGCCTGTATTCGGCTCACCCAGCTCGTCGGCGGCGCGGATCCAGCCTTATCGAGTGGTGAAGCTGCTTCGCGAAGCTGGACGCGGTGAGATGGCGGACCGAGTCGAGCGCGAACTGTTGGGGCGCAACGTGCTACCTGGCCGGTGGACGTTTCGGATCGTGGAGGAGTTCCACGATGGCTACTACACCGGGTTCCTGGAGATCGAGCGGGACGCGCGGGAGAAGCTGGTCGACGGTCGACGACACATCTACGAGGCGGAGATGAAAGAGCGTCGGCGCACCCATGGGATGCCGGGGCATGAAGCTACGCCATAGGAGTAATTGGCAGTCTGTTCGGGAGCATCGAGGCCAGGGCTTCAGCTCTGGCCTCGATAATCTTCATCCGGCCTTCGTACTCGACGGGTTCGCGGTGGGCGGCTTCGCCGGTGACCTGAGCGGGCCACTTGCGGTAGGCCAGGCCGTGTTGACGGGTGAAGCAGCCGTCGCTGATCGCGCTCGCGGCCAGATGGAGGCTGGCGTCGTCGGAGGCAGGGAGCGCCGTCCAGCCGTGCTCAGAGCCTTGATCACGGCTCTGAGCTGGTGGGCGACGGACGAGTCGACCTGTACGCCGGATTCTGTGCGCGACGCGTACCCCGAGGGGTTGCGCCGGCGGCGGCCATCCATCTCGGCCTGCCGTTGCCGGCAGGCTCCAGCGGCCTACCCGCAGACATCGGGCGGGCAGCCCTCAAGCGTCTGCGCCGGGTCGTCATCTTGCGGTGACGGCCCTTGCTTGGCCTTGCTCCGGGTGGGGTTTACCGAGCCACCCCGGTCACCCGGGGTGCTGGTGGGCTCTTACCCCACCGTTTCACCCTTACCGTCCCCGTTGGGGTCGGCGGTCTGTTTTCTGTGGCACTTTCCCGCGGGTCGCCCCGGGTTGCCGTTAACAACCACCCTGCCCTGTGGAGTCCGGACGTTCCTCGGCGGCGGGCCTAAGCCCGCCGACGCGGCCGCCCGGTCGACTCGTCCGTCGCGCTCTCATCCTAACGACGAGCGTGCTGCCGGTATTGCCGCCCCGCCTGGGCAAGAGCGCGCTGCTCAAGGACGATCCGGCGAATGCGTGCCGTAGGGCGACGGCTAGCCTCGTGGGGCTATGGATCTCTCCCACGCCGCGCTGCTGCTCGCCGCCGGTCTCGCCGCCGGCACTGTCAACGCGGTGGCCGGTGGCGGTTCGCTGATCACCTTTCCGGCGATGATCGCGATCGGGTTGCCCCCGGTTCCGGCGAACGTCAGCAACTCCGTCGCCGTCTTCCCCGGGTACCTGGCCAGCGTGGCGGGCAGCCGGCAGGACCTGCCGCGCCCCCGCGCGCTGGCCACGCTGGTGCCCACCACCATCGTGGGCACGATCCTCGGGGCGTTGCTGTTGCTGGCCACTCCGGCCCGCGCGTTCGAGCTGGTCGTACCGTTTCTGGTCCTCGGCGCGACAGCGGTTCTGGCCTTCCAGGACCCGCTGCGCCGGCTGGTCGGTCACCCCCGGGACCTGTCGCCACGGCGGCGGACGATCGCGGTGCAGACGATGGTCGCGCTCGGTGCGGTGTACGGCGGTTACTTCGGTGCGGCGCTCGGGGTGATGCTGGTGGCCGGGCTGGCCCTGGTGCTGGACGCGACCCTGGCCCGGGTGAGTGCGATCAAGAATCTGCTCTCCGCAGTGGTGGGGTTGACGACGCTCGTGGTGTTCGCCCTGTTCGGCCCCTTGAACTGGGCGGCGGTCGCGGTGGTCGCGCCCGCCACCCTGATTGGGGGGTACGCGGGCGCCCGGCTCGTCCGCCGGCTGCCGCCGGTGGTGCTCAAGACGGTGATCGTGGTGTTCGGTACGACGATCGGCCTCTACCTGCTCTGGCGCGCCCTGAACTGAACCGCTCGCCCGGCGGTCAGTAGGTCTCGCCGACGGGCTCGTGTTCGGTGTCGGCGGCGGCGCGGTTCCAGCGGGACCAGAGGACCCGTTCGCCATAGCCGGCGGCCATCACGTGCGCGAAGGCCAGGTAGACCAGCACTCCGACGGCGAGCACCCCGAAGCCGACCCAGAACGGCAGCGACAGCGACTGCTCGGCGAGCTTGCCGGAGATGATCGGTGCCGGCGCGGCGGCGCCCCAGCGGACCAGGTTGAACGCGCCGGTGGCGACGCGCCGGTCGCTGGAGCCGAGGCCGAGCGCCAGGTCGGTGAGGTTGGCGTTGGCCAGCCCCATGCAGAGTCCGGCGAGCACCAGCACCACGAGCGCCTCGGCGGTGCTGGTGGAGGTGGCGAAGAGGACCATGCAGACCAGCAGCCCGGCGATGGCCACGCCGACGGTCTGCACCGCGCCGATGCGGTGGGCCAGCCGGTGGCCGATCACCATGATGCCGGCGGCCAGGCCGAGCCCCCAGCCGGTGAACGCGAGCCCCAGCGGGATGACGTCCAGGCCGAGGAAGAGCGGCGTGTAGCCGAGCACCACGAAGAACACGAAGTTGTACGCGGCCGTCACCACGCAGAGGGCGATGAACGCCGGCCGGCGGTAGGTGGCGAAGATCTGACCGACGCGTACCGGGGCCTGCCGGTTGGTGGGTTCGCGGAGTTTGCGGGACGCCACGCCGAGGGCGAGGACCATGAAGACGCCGCAGACGAAGAACGGCAGCCGCCAGCTGACCTCGCCGAGCAGGCCACCGATCAGCGGTCCGACGGCGAAGCCGAGACCGAGTGCGGTCTCGAAGAGTCCCACCACCCATTCCCGGTCGACGGCCAGGTTGACCAGCACCACCATGGCGGTGGCGAAGAACATCGCGTTGCCCAGTCCCCAGACGCCGCGCAGCACTGACAGCTGCACGATGTTGTCGCTGAACGAGGCGAGGATCGCGGCGAGGCCGACCACTGAGACGCCGGTGATGAGCACCGGCTTGAAGCCGAACCGGCCGCTGGCCAGCGTCGCCGGGATCATGCCGAGGGCCATGACCGCGATGTACGCGGTGAACAGCAGCTCGACCTGCCAGGCGGTGACCCCGATCGCCTCGCCGATGGCGGGCAGGATCGGGTCGACGACGGCGATGCCGGCGATGGCGAGGAAGGCCACCAGCGTGGTGGCGTAGATGGCACTGCGGTTCGGTTCGGAACGCCGATCCACTCCGACTCCTCAGATAGCTGTATCGTACAGTTACTTATCCTGTATCGTACAGCTATGAGCGACGACCACGACGAGAGCACCCTCGGCCGGATCGAGACCGAGGTGGCCCTGCTGATGCGCTTCGGCGAGGCCACCCGGCGGGCCACCGGCACCGCCGAGCACCGGGTGCTGGACCGCGCGGCGTACGTCATCCTGCGCCACCTGGCCGACGCCGGCCCGCAGAACGTCTCGGCGCTCGCCGCCCGACTCAACCTGGACGGCTCGACAGTCACCCGGCAGGTGTCGGCGCTTCAGCGCGACGGCCTGATCACCCGCACCCCGGACCCGTCCGACGGCCGCGGCACCGTCATCTCCCCCACCCCGGCCGGTCTGCAACGGATGGCAGCCGTCCAGGCCGCCCGCACCCGCCTCTACGGCGACATGCTGGCCGACTGGACCCCCGAGGACCGCTCCACCCTGGCGGCCCTGCTAGGCCGCCTGAACCAGGCCCTGATCAACCGCAACCGCCCCCGCTGATCCGCTGATCCACCCCCACCCCGCCGAGCCCCAGCCCAGCCCTCCTGTCCAGCCTCGCCCTGCCCCGCCCTGCCCCGCCCTGCCCCGTCGATCTTGCACTTATGGTGGGGGACAAACGGTCTGAATCACCACCTGCCGGGCACCATAACTGCAAGATCGACGCGGAAGACGCCGGGCGCGAGGACACGGGGCGCGAGGACAGGGGCGCGGGGGACAGTGCACGGGGGACAGCGCACGGGGCAGGTGCGCCCGGGCACCGACCCACGTCGGCGCCCGGGCGTACCTCAGGTCAGGCGACCGGTTCGCGGGCCGAGTCGGCGTCGCTGTCGGTGCCCGGGGTGACCCGGGGGTCGCCCTCGTCGGCGAAGTAGTCGTCCGGCTCGGTGCCGTCGACTCCTTCCTCGACCTTCGCGGCCCGCAGCGCGAGCGTCACCAGCGCCGCCACGGCCAGGTTGACAGCCACCGCCACGATGCCGACGTAGATCGTCCGGGTGGTGTCGAACCCGAACTCCGACAGCGGGAACGCCGAGCCGCCGAAGTGCTTCCGGGTCGGGCTGGCCACCTGGTAGAGCATCCACATGCCCAAGCCCATGCCGGCGACCCAGCCGACGATCAGGCCGGCGCGGTGGAACCAGCGGGTGTAGAGGCCCAGCGCCACCGCCGGCAGCGTCTGCAGGATGATCACGCCACCGATCAGTTGGAGGTCGATGGAGAACTGCGGGTCGAGGAAGACGATGCAGGCCACCGCGCCGACCTTCACCACCAGTGAGGTGATCTTCGAGACGTTCGCCTCCTGGGCCGGGGAGGCGTCCCGCTTCAGGTACTCCTTGTAGATGTTGCGGGTGAACAGGTTCGCCGCCGCGATCGACATGATCGCCGCGGGCACCAGCGCGCCGATGCCGATCGCCGCGTACGCGACACCGGCGAACCAGTCCGGGAACTGCTGGTCGAACAGCAGCGGGACGATGGTGTTGTTGTCCACCGAGCCGGCCGAGTTGCCGGGCAGCGGCTTCACACCGGCCGCGATGGCCATGTAGCCGAGCAGCGCGATCAGCCCGAGCAGCAGGCTGTACGCGGGCAGCGCCGACATGTTCCGCTTGATCACGTCGCGGTTCCTGCTGGCCAGCACACCGGTGATGCTGTGCGGGTAGAGGAAGAGCGCCAACGCCGAGCCGAGCGCCAGCGTCACGTACTGAAGCTGGTTGTTGCCGTTGAGCAGGATGCCGTCGTTCGGGTTGGGCGAGGCGTCGAACTTCGCGTCCGCGGCGGCGAAGATGTCACCCCAGCCGCCCAGCTTGTACGGCAGGTAGATGACCGCCACCAGGATGACGATGTAGATCAGGCTGTCCTTGACGAACGCGATCAGGGCGGGCGCGCGCAACCCCGACTGGTACGTGTAGGCGGCCAGGATGGCGAACGCGATGATGATCGGCAGGTGCCGGGCCAGCGCGTTGTCGCCGGTGACGCCCATCGTCTTGAGCACCGCCTCGATGCCGATCAGCTGCAACGCGATGTACGGCATGGTGGCGACGATGCCGGTGATGGCGATCAGCAGCGCCAGCACCGGCGAGTCGAACCGGTTGCGGACGAAGTCGGCAGGCGTGACGAACCCGTGCCGGTGCGACACCGACCAGAGCCGCACCAGCACCAGGAAGACCAGCGGGTAGATGACGATGGTGTACGGCACGGCGAAGAACCCGGCCGCGCCGGCACCGAACATCAACGCCGGCACCGCCACGAAGGTGTACGCGGTGTAGAGGTCACCGCCGACCAGGAACCAGGTGATCCAGCCGCCGAAGCTGCGCCCGCCCAGCCCCCACTCGTCCAGGTGCGCCATGTCCTTCGGTGCCCGCCACCGGGCGGCCACGAAGCCCATCACGCTGACCAGGAGGAACAACAGGGAGAAGACGATGATCTCGGTGAGATGGTCGCGCCACATCAGCGGCCTCCCCGCTTCTTCGTCATCTGGTAGACCAACGTGGTGGTGCCGACGCCGAGCAGGATGAAGGCCAGTTGCAGCCAGTAGAAGCGCGGGAAGCCGAAGACCCGGGGCGAGTCGCCATTGAAGAACGCCGGGATCAGCGGCACCACGATGGGGATGAAGAGCAACCAGTTCCAGGGGCTGTGGTCCTTCGCCCTGGTCGGCGCCGTGGGCGGCGCCTCCGGTTCGGGTGCAGCCATCTGACACACCTCCGGGGAGTCGTGGCTTCCGATGTAACGGCCGGAGGCTACGACTCTGTGACGGCGGTCACCTGACCCGTTCGGAAGGTGCTGCGCCGAACGGCCGGTCGGCTGCGCCGAACGGCGCGGCCGACCGGCCGTTACGAACGAAGGGTGTGGCGGCTCAGTCGAGGGTGGCGAGGTGGGCGGTGTCGTTGACGGTGCGCACTGCCACGCCGCCGTCGGGCCACATGTCGAGCACCGAGATGCCGGCCGCGTCAAGGAAGAGCCGGTGCAGGAAACCGTCGCCGGCCGCGAGGGCGTCGCGCAGCATCAGCTTGATCGGCGAGACGTGCGAGACGACCACCACGGTCTCACCGGGGTACGCGGTGAGCAGCCCCGAGATGACGCGGTGCGCGCGTTCGGCGACCTGGGTGAACGACTCCCCGTCCGGCGGCGCGATCCGGGGTGAGGCGAGCCAGGCGTCCATCTCCCCCGGCCACTGCTGGCGTACCTCGGCGAAGGTGCGCCCCTCCCACTGGCCGAAGTCGCACTCGATCAGGTCGTCCTCGGTGCGGACCGGCACGTCGCCGCCGAGCGCTTCGGCGATCGACGCCGCGGTGGCCGTACACCGGGACAGCGGTGAGCTGAGCACGGCCGCGACGGACGGGGCCAGCTCGGCCACCCGGGTGCCGGTGGCGCGGGCCTGGGCCCGGCCACGCTCGGAGAGCGGAACGTCGCCGCGCCCGGAGTAGCGCCGCTGCTCGGTGTAGGCGGTCTCGCCGTGCCGGACCAGGATCAGTCGGGTGGCGGTGAAGGTCGGCCGTGGCTCCCAGGAGGCCGGCGCGGTCGCCGGGTCGCTGCCGACGATCGGGACGGCGGGCGGCGTCGAGGGCTGGCCGGCGGCCGCAGTCGTGGCAGGACGGGCCGGGGCCGCGGTCGCCGACGGACGACCCGCTGCGGCGTCCATGGCGGCGTTGGCGAGGGCGTCGGCGTGCCGGTTCTGCTCGCGCGGAATCCAGCTGAACCGGACCGCTGTGAACCGGCCCACCAGCGCGGCGGCCTGGGCGGCGAGGGGCCGCAGACCGGGGTGCTTGATCTGCCACCGGCCGCACATCTGCTCGACCACCAGCTTGGAGTCCATCCGGACGTCCACCTCGGCGGCGCCCAACTCGGCGGCGGCGGTCAACCCGGCGATCAGGCCCTGGTACTCGGCGACGTTGTTGGTGGCGGTGCCGAGCGACTCGGAGCGCTCGGCGAGCACCTCGCCGGTCTCCGGGTCGCGGACCACCGCGCCGTAGCCGGCGGGGCCGGGGTTGCCCCGGGACCCACCGTCGGCCTCCATGGAGACCACGCGCGGCGCCACGACCTACAGGCCCGACTCGTTGGTGCGGACCATGATCCGTCGGCAGTCCTCGCAGCGGACCACGTCGTCGGGGGCGGCCTTGCGGATCCGGGCCAGGTCGGCGCCGGACAGGTCCAGGCGGCACCCGCCGCAGCGGCCCCCGGTGAGCAGCGCGGCACCCAACCCGGTGTCCTCGCGGATCTTGTCGTACAGGTTGACCAGCTCGCTGGGGAGGTCGGCGGCGAGCGGCTGACGGGCGCCCCGCTTGAACTCCTCCTCCTTGGCGATCTCGGCCAGCGCTTCGTCGCGGCGCTGCTCGGTAGCGGCCCGCTTGTCGCGGGTCTCGGCCAGCCGCTGCTCGACGCCGTCCAGTACGCCCTGCGCGGTCTCCCGCTGCTCCATCAGCTCCAGCTCGGCGTCCTCCAGGTCGCCCTGGCGGCGCTTGAGGGAGACCAGCTCGTGCTGGAGCGCCTCCAGCTCGCGGGCCGGGCCGGTGCCGGCGGCCAGCCGGTTCTCGTCCTTCTCCTTGCGGGCCCGGACCTGCTCGACGTCCTTCTCCAACCGGGCGATGTCCCGGTCCAGGTCGTCGACCGCCACCTGGGCGCGGACCCGCTCGTCCTCCATCGACGACAGTTCCCGGGCCAGCGACTCCAGCTCGGCCCGCTCGGCGAGCGTTCGCCTGCGGTGGGCGAGCTGGGCGAGGTTGGTGTCGATCGCCTGGAGGTCGAGCAGGCGGCGCTGCACCTTGGGGTCAGCCTTCACGGTCGGGCTCCTTGTCGTCCACAGCGGGTGCGGCGGCGTGCACGGTCCACGGGTCGGTGTCCAGGTCGGACACCAGCGTCTCGACGTCCAGCGCCTCCCGGAGGAAGGCGGCCAGGTCGTCCAGCCACGGTCGTTCGGTCGCCCAGTGGGCGGCGTCGATCAGGGCGGGACCATCGGCGGCGAGGTGCTCGCCGGCCGGGTGGTGCCGCAGGTCGGCGGTGAGGAACGCGTCCACCCCGGCGGCGGTCGCGGCGCCGAGGAAGCTGTCCCCCGACCCGCCGCTGACGGCGAGGGTACGAACCATACGCCCGGGATCCCCCGCCGCGCGAACTCCCCAGGACGTGACGGGGAGCACCGCTGCCGCGTGCCGGGTCAGCTCGGCGAGGGTCATCGGCTGGGGCAGTTCGCCGATCCGGCCGAAGCCCCGGTCGTCGCCGTGGGCGGGCGAGCCGGGCGCGGGTCGTTGAAGTGGGCGCAGACCGGTGAGCCCGAAGCGGGCGGCGAGGGCGTCGGAGACGCCCGGCGAGGCCACGTCGGCGTTGGTGTGCGCCGCGTAGAGCGCCACCCCGGCCCGGATCAACTGGTGGATGATCCGCCCCTTGAAGGTCGTCGCGGCGACCGACGACACCCCGCGCAGCAGCAGCGGGTGATGCGCGACGATCATGTCCGCGTCGGCGGCGAGGGCTTCGTCGACAGTTTCGGGCACCACGTCGACCACGCAGAGCACCCGGCGGACCGGGGTGGCCGGTTCACCGAGCACCAGGCCCACCCGGTCCCACTCCTCCGCCCAGACCGGCGGAAAGCGCCGTTCCAGCGCGGCCACCACGTCGCTGACTGTGGGGGCGGATCCGCTTGTGCTCACGGCGGGCCAGCTTACCGGCGTCGGGGCCACCGGGCGGTGACACCCGGCCCGGCCGCGTCGGGTGGAAGATCTGCCGGACGCGTTAGGCGGCGCTCCAGGAGACGGTCTGCAATGCGGCCAGCGGCATCGCCCAGGGGAAGGCGTGCAGGTGCTGTTCCCCCGTTCCGGGCGGATGCAGAGCGATCACATCGTCGCCGAAGAGGACAGTGACACCCCACTCGGCCAACCGGGCCACCCCGGCACGAAACGCCGGGTGGCAGGCCATCGCCGCGTTGGTGTACGGCACCGCCACGATGGGGACGCCCTTGCCCTGCGCCTCGACCAACAGCCCGAGCGCCAGCGTGTCGGTGATCCCGGCCGCCCACTTGTTGACAGTGTTGACTGTGGCCGGGCAGACGATCATGGCGTCGGCGGGCGGCAGCACGTCCGGGTCACCGGGGTTCTTGTAGTGCGTCCGCACCGGATGGCCGGTCTGCCGAATCAGGGCCGACTGGTCGACGAACTTCGCGCCGTCCGGCGTGGTGACCACGCAGACGTCCCAACCGTCCTGTTGGGCGAGGTCGACCAGCCGACCGACGTGCCGGGCCAGCGGCGAACCGCAGGCGATGACGTAGAGCACCTCGCGGTGCCCGCTGTTGCGCGCTGCACCGGCCATCAGACCGGCTCCGCGCTCATACCCCTACTCCCATGTGCTCAGCCAACTCCGCTACCGGAGAAGGCGGCGCACCACGTGTGCGACGGAGGATGTCGGACATCACCTCGTGCGCGATCGGCCGGCAGCGGATCTCCGACGGGGCGAGCCGATCACCGAGCAGCAGCATCTCGCCGGCGTTCGCCACGTCACCTATCTGGGCGTACCCGCGGGCGATGTCGAGCAGGTGGTGGGCGCGGCGCTCGGGCAGCAGCGCGTTGAAAGCGGGCTCCGCGATGCGCAGCTGGTGCACCTCGACGGCCCGCCCCCCGTCTCCCAGCTCCACAGCGGCGGCGGCCCGGTGCAGTTCGACGTTTGTCGGGCCGAACGACGTCCAGTAGTGGTTGTGGTCGCCGCCGAGCAGGGTGGCGGCCTCCTGCGCGCAGTTGATCAGGTCGTCGACGCTGGCCGAGTCACCGATGCGGGACGCGGCCATCGCGCCCTGGAGCAGCAGCATCCCGTAGACGGAGAGGCGGGCCGGGGAGACCTCGTTGCTGCCACCCGGCGCCAGCCGGTTGGCGATCTGGACGTTCAGCTCCAGCGCGGGGCGGGCCCGGCCCATCGCGACCAGGGCGTTGCACACCCGGGTGGTCGCGATCCCGGCGAGCAGCGGGTCGTCGGCCCGCTGGGCCACCGCCATCGACCGGTCGGCGGCCAACCAGGCGAGCTCGCACTCGCCGAGCTTGCGCAGCACCGAGGAGGCGATCTGGTAGACCTGGCCGAGCAGGTGGGCCGCCTCGGCGGCCTGCTCACCGCCGTAGGCGGCGTCGCCCGCCTGGGCGTCGCGCAGCAGCTTCGGCAACGCCCGGGTGAGCATCCCGTAGCGGCCGTACTGGTAGGTGAGCCAGGCGTGGTTGACGGCCTTGCGCATGTCGTCCATCGGCGGCGGGTACGGCGCCGCGTCGAAGTACGCGCTCATCGAGTCGTAGCGCTCCAGCGCCGCCCGGATCTCCTGCACCTCGACCTGGTCGATGCAGTTGAGGGCGTCGGCGCGCCGCTCCGGGTCCTTGCCCATCAGCAGCTGCACGTCCATCTGGAGGATGTCGGCGATCTCGTAGAGGACGGAGAACTTGTCCAATCGGCGGACGCCGCGTTCGACCTTGTCCACCCAGCTCTTGGACTTGCCCAGCCGGTCCGCGAAGACCTGCTGCGACATCTTGCGTCGCCCCCGCCAGTAGGCCACTCGCCGTCCTATGGGTAGCTCGTCCATCTCCCCATCCTCCCCTGCCACCGACGACCAATCGAGTCGGGGCGATGTCCGCGGGTGCGGCGACTGTGGTTCATTTTCAGGTTTTCGCTGGTCGCACAGGATGTACGTCAGCCGTACAGCTACTCCTCGTACTTTTCGTGCAAGTTGCACGAGCCGTTCGTCAACCTCAACGATCGTGGGTTACGGCAGTGACGGTGCTCGACATGCGACCTGGCGAACGCCGGGCCCGACGAGAGGAGTTGGCACACATGTGGGGGAATGTCGTACCGCGCGTTGCCGAACTGTCGCCGCTGGAACGGGTCCGGCTGCGCCGGGTCGCCATCCGGTACGCGGTACACGGCTGGGAGGTCACCCCGGGCGCCTGTCTGGCCCGCAGCCGCTTCGTCTGCGGCCGGGCCGGCTGTCCCACAGTGGGCTGCCACCCCGCCCTGGAAAACTGGGAGCTGGCCGCCAGCGCCGACCCGGCCCGGGTGGCGACCTGGTGGCGGAGCCGACCACACGGGGTGCTGCTGCCCACCGGCCGGGCCTTCGACGTGCTGGAGGTGCCAGCCCACCTCGGCCGACACGTGCTCGACGCGGTCCAGATCCACCCGGCCGGCACCGGCGTACGCGGACCGGTGCTGGTCACGCCCACCGGGCGGTGGATGTTCCTGGTCCGCCCCGGCGACCCGCTCCGGCCGGAGTTGGAGCACTGCTTCCACGTGGTCCGGCACGGGCCGGGCTCGTGGATCCCCGCGCCGCCCACCCGGCTGCCGGAGGGCACCGTCCGTTGGGCTGTCGCCCCGGAGCAGGCGCGCTGGCAGCTTCCGGATTCGTACCTCGTGCAGAACACGTTGATCGGGGCGCTGCGCGCCGCCGGGGTGACGCTCGCCCCCGACCTGCTCCCCGGTCACCTGCCGCTGCCCCGACGAGGCATGTGAAACCGGCCCTGTCGACGATTCGATCCGGTGCCCGACAGCGTCGCCGAGGCGTCGGTCCTCGTTGACAGGGGGACGGTGCGAACGCGCGCCACGAACGGGGGAACGATGTCCACAAACGACAGAGCGCCTCACCCCGGCGGCACCGAGCCGCCCCGGCGCAGCCACCCGGGGCGCCGCTGGGCCGGCACCCGTCCGTCCGGGTCCCGCCCCGGCCGTCCACGCCCCACCGGCTCCCGCCCAGCCGGCACCCACCGCCCCATCCGCTAGCCGGTCGCCGCGCCCCCACACCCAACTCCCCGGCGATCTTGCACTTTCTGTCCCGACAATCTCCACGGAACGGGACAAAAGCGCAACAGAAAGTGCAAGATCGCGGGGAGCGGAGGGGCGCGCAAGGCCCTAGTTGGTCAGGGGGAGGGCGGTCGAGTGGTACTGGCGGGCGTTGTCGGTTATCGCCGCGTGGGTGTGGTCGTCCAGGCGGGCCAGCCAGTTGAGGCCGGGGGTGCCCATGGCGAGGGCGGCGGTGGCGTACGCGTCGGCCACCCCGAGGTCGGTGCCGACCACAGTCACCGAGCGCAGCCCACTGGCCGGTGCGCCCCGGCGCGGGTCCAGCACGTGCCGGCCCCGCTCGTACACGCCGGACGTGGCAACGGCCAGGTCGGTCCCGCTGAGCACCAGGCAGGCCGCCATCGCGTCCCACGGGTGCCGGATGCCGATGCGCCACGGCTCCCCCGACGGCGACAGGCCCCGCACCCGTACGTCGCCGCCGGCGTTCACGCAGTGGTTGACGGCACCGGCGGCGACGAGGCGGTCCGAGGCGACCTGAGCGGCCCAGCCCTTGACGTAGCCGGACGGGTCGAGCCGACCGGTGGCGTACGCGTCGAAGAACCCGTCGGTGGCGCCCCACAGGTCGGCGCAGGTCTCCAGCACGTACCGCAGGTCCGCTGACGCCTCGGAGAGCAGCACCTCACCCCGGTCGAAGCGGCACACCTCGCTGTCCGGCTGGTAGGTGCTGAACCGCGTGTCCACCTCGTGCATCCAGGCGAAGACCTCGTCCGCCAGCTCGCGTAGCGTCGCCGGCGGCAGATCGTCGGCGAGGTCCAGTGTGATCGCCGTACCCATGATCTGTTCGACCCGGCACAGCCCGGGTCGGGTCAGCGTGGCCCGCACGTCAGAAGGCCTGCTCGATGGCGGACCTCAGCGACTGCTTGTAGGAGTTGCTGGTCTCGGAGGCACCGGAGACGGTGTTGAGGTTCGCGTTCTGCTTCTGCACCACCTCGCCGCCCCTGCCGTCGTAACGGTTGCGGACGTCGCCGCTGTGGATGTCGGATTCACCCCCGCTGGGCAGCGACAGCGCGACGGCCTCGACGATCCGGTTACCCGAGACCACGATCTGCACCTGCACGTACCCGTACTCGTTCTCGAAGCCGTTGCCGGTGACCCGGCGGGTGGTCGACTGGGGCGCCTTGGTGGTGGTCCGCGGAGCGCTGGGGGCCTTCGTCGTCTTGGTGCCCGACGGGCGCGCGGTGGTCTTGCCGGGCTTGGGCGACGTCGACGGCTTGGCGCTTCCCGATGACGTCGGCGTGCCGGCGGCCGGGTCGGTGCCCGGCGCGCCCGCGGCGGCGCCGGGGTCGGTGCCCGCCCCGGAGGGGTTGACCGGCTGGGCGGTCGGCAGGTTCTGGGCGACCTGGCTGGTGCCGGGCGAGCCCTTGAACACCACGAGCGCGGTGGTGCTGGCGGCCAGGCCGGTGATCGCGAGGAGTGCGCGACGCATGGGGATGCCCTTCCTACAGCTCGAACGTGGCCAGGTGGATCTGCCGTCGGGGCACGCCGGCTCGCCGCAGCGCCCGCACCGACTGTTCCACCAGACCGGGCGGCCCGCACAGGTAGACGTCGCGCCGGGCCACGTCGGGCACCAGTTGCCGCAGCCCGTCCGGGCTCATCAACTGGCGGGGGCCGGGGTCGTCGCGGGAGCCGATGACGTACCAGACGGAGGTGTCGCGTTCCTGGGCCAGCCAGTCCAACTCGCGGCTGAGCAGCACGTCGGCAGGGGTGCGGGCCCGGTAGATCAGCGCGGCGCCCGGCGGCAACTCCTCCAGCATGGCCCGGATCGGCGTGATGCCGCTGCCACCGGCGATCAGCAGCGCCCGCTCCCGGAGCCGGTGCGCGGAGGTGAAGGTGCCCGACGGGCCTTCGGCCCAGACCCGGGTGCCCGGTTCCAGGTCGCGCAGGTCGGCGGTGTGGGTGCCGACCACCTTGACGGTGACCCGCAGCCAGCGGCCGTTGGCGGCGGCGGAGACGGAGAACGGGTGCGACTGCCACCAGCAGCCCCGGGTGAGGAACCGCCAGCGGAAGTGTTGACCGCCGAGCATCGCCAGCCTGCCGAGCCGCTCCCCGGTGAGGTAGATGGAGATGGTGTCGGGGCTCTCGGCGACCACGTCGGCGACCCGCAGCTTGTAGCGCAGGTTGAACGCCAGCGGCGCGATGACGCGGCCCCAGAGCAGGGCGGCGACCACCAGCAGGTAGAGCGCGATCCAGCCGGTGCGCACCGGGCCGGGCCGGTAGAGCTGCGCGCCGTGGGCGAACTGGTGGCCGAAGCCGAGCAGCAGGATCAGGTAGCTGGACAGGTGCAGCAGGTGCCACAGCTCGTAGGGCAACGCCCGCCGGATCGCCCGGATGCTGCTGAAGCCGACAAGCATCATGATGCCGGTGGCGACGAACGCCGAGACCATGTCCTCGTAGTCGCCGAGCAACGTGCCGACCTCGGCGAGGACCGACTGGTTACGCAGGTCGGCGTAGCCGACCAGGATCAGCGACATGTGCGCCAGCACGCTGACCAGCAGGGTGGCGCCGATGTCCCGGTGCCAGCGGGCCATGTGCTCGCCGCCGATCCACCGTTCCAGCACCGGCAGTCGGCTCATCATCAGCACCTGCACCAGCAGCAGGTAGCCGGCGACCAGGCCGGTGATCCGGCCGGCCGAGGTGACGGTGGCCGCGGTGGTCCGCAGCGATCCGGCCGGGGTGCCCAGCCACCAGGGCAGCACGCTGGCGAGCAGGCCGACCAGGAGCAGCACGCCGAGCAGCCGGCGGCCGCCGGGCCCGCGCCGGTCCGGGATCTGCGGGGGTACGGGCGCAGCCGACCGGCCGCCGTGCCGGGACGAGGTCCCGGTACGACGGCCGGCGGCGTGGGTGTGCGAATGCGTCACGCGTACAGCTTCATCGGGGCGTACTTCTGGCGGGGGAAGACCTTGTCGACCTCCGCGTTGGTGAGCCCGAACCGGCCCTGCGCCACAGCGCCGTAGACGTTGAACATGTTGTTGTACTCCGGCACGTCACCGGAGTCCAGCTTGTCCAGACCGTTCCAGGTGCCCAGCAGCGAACCGGCCAGCTTCTTGCCGGACAGCAGGGTGACCACGCCGCCGTGCCCGTGGTCGGTGCCGTTGTTGTTGGAGCCGACCCGACGGCCGAACTCGCTGGACACCATGATCGTCACGTCGGCGGCCTTCGGGCCGAGGTCGGTGAAGAAGGCGGCCATCGCGCTGGCCAGCTCGTTCAGCCGGCGGTACAGCTGGCCGCCCTCGCGGGTGCCCTGGTTCTCGTGGGTGTCGTAGCCACCCATGCCGACGGTGGCGACCCGGACGTTGGCGCCACCCTTGATCAGCTGGGCGAGTTGCTGGAACGCGTTGCCGACGCCCTCGTACTTGACGCCCTCGGCGGGCTGGTACGGCTTGGCGGCGAGCTTCTGGGCGGTGGCCAGCGCGCCCATGCCCTCCTGCACGGCTTCCTCGACCGGGTGGTTGATCCCGGTGAAGAGGCCCTTGATGGCCTTCTCCGTGGCGGCCCGGAACCGCTCGTCACCGTTGAGCCGCAGGGAGCCGACGTTGTTCAGCGAGAGCGCGCCGTTGTTGCCGACCAGCGAGCGGGGCAGGGTGCTGCCGATGCCGACGCTGCGGAACGCGGTGCCCTTGCCCAGGTTGTCGACCAGACCGTCGAGCCAACCCCGGCCGCCGGTCTCGTTGGGCAGCCCACCCAGGTTGCAGGCGTCGGCGGCCTGGAAGTGGCTGCGGGACAGCCGCTCGTCGGAGACCGCCGGGATGAAGCCCAACTGGCCGGCCGTGAGCCACTTCTCCAGCGGCTTGAACGCGCCGGTCAGCTTGAAGCCGCGGCCCAGGGACAGCGAGTCGTTGCCGAGCAGCAGGTCGGGCCGGGCCTTGTTGAGCACCGCGTCGTTGTCCGGCGCGATCAGGCTCAGGCCGTCCAGCCCGCCGTAGAGGAAGACGTGGATCAGGGTGCCGGTCTTGGTCGCCGCGAACGACGCCGAGGTGGTGACGAACTGGGCGGTGGCCAGCGCGGTGGCGGTGGCCGCGGCACCGGCGACGAAGGTCCGCCGGGTCACGCCGCGACCGTCCTGCTGGGCCTCCTCCAGGTCCTCCAGGGTGCGGTACCTGTCGAACTCGGCGGCGTTCTCGGCGGCGACGATGTCCGCCTCGGCGCGCAGCAACGCCTCGGCCGGGTTGTCGGCCAGCCGTCGCACGTCGGGGCATTCGGGGTGCAGGGGGAAAGAGTTGTACACAGTCTTCTCCATCGGGTGCCTCACCGGAGGTGGTGCTGGGGGGAAGCGAGGATCGCCCGCGCGACGGCGGTGATGGCCCCGTTGAACGTGGCGTCGACCTTGGTGGTCGCCGCCACACCGGCCACGCCGAGGATGAGGTTCTTCTCCCGCGTGCTCAACTTCTGGCCCACCAGCCGCAGCGAGAGCGCGTCCACGTACGCCCCGGCCGTCGCCGGTGGCTTGGCGACCAGCTTCTCCGGCGCCGTGTACGTGAAGGTGGTGCGGTAGCCGGCGAGGATCTCGCCCGCCTCGTTCCAGCCGTTGACCATCGTGCCGGCCGAGGTCCACGCGACGTAGACGTCCGGGTAGCCGTCCGGGGTCGGATGACCCATCGGGGACTGGCCCAGCTCGCGCATCTTGTCGTGGATCTGGCGCAGCCCCCGGGCGTACGCGGTGCGCTTGCTGTCGCCGTTGTTGTGCTTCGGCGACGCCTCCGGCGAGACGCCCAGGGTGCGGTACGTGGCGACCAGGTACTCCATCGGCCGGCGCACCTTCTGGCCCACACCGGCCCAGAACTCCGAGGAGCAGAACAGCGTCATCAGGACCGGCTTGATCATGCCCTTGTTCGTGGTGTACGTCTTGGCCAACCGGTCCACAAGGGACTTCGGTGGGGTGTCCGAGACGAACCGGGTGGCCAGGCTCTGCGCCACGTACTTCGCTGTCGACGGGTGCGTCGCGATGTAGGTGATGTACGCGTCGATCGCCGCTTCGGCCTTCTTCGGGTCGGCCGAGTTGTTCGCGTGGGTGAAGCCGAGGATCTTCACCTTGCCGACGTAGTGCTGCTCGGGGCGGAAGACGTACTTGCCCTTGTCGTCCACACCGCGGCCGGTCTGCAACATGGCGGCCTGCCGGACGTCGGGCTCCTTGTAGCCGCCGTCGACGCCGACCGAGTAGAGCTCGAGGTTCTCCCGGGCGAGGTTCTCGTTGATCGCGTCCTTGCGGGAGTCCTTCTGGTTCAGGTAGATCAGCAGCGCCGGGTGCTTGTTCGCGGCGACCAGCATCTCCGGGTAGCTGCCCAGCGCGTGCTTGCGCACGACGTCCTGGTCGAACGAGCTGCGGTACACCTCGCCGCCGTCGAAGTCCGCGGCGACGTGCAGGAAGTCGTTCCAGAAGTCGACCATCACCTCGAACAGCTGGCGCTTGGACCAGATCTGCCGGGCGATGGTGGCGTCGACCATCTCCCGCTCCGGGTTCGCGTCCTGCTCGTTGAGCTTGTCCCGCTGGTCACGCAGCTGCTGCACGGAGAGCTTCTGGGTCGGCAGTTCGGCGAGCTTCAGCTCGCCCTTGCTCGGCTCCAACTTCTCCGGGTCCAGCTGGGCGCGGATCCAGGCGTCCATGCCCTCGCGCTTGATGTCGGCGACCACAGCGGGCGTCGCGCCGAAGGTGGCGCGCCGGGCCAGGTGCAGGATCGGGTCCTTGGCCAGCACCGTCTTCACTGTCACCTTGGTCGCCGCCGCGGCCGCTGCCGGGCCGGAGAAGGTCCGCCCACCGGCCGGCGCGTTCTTCTTCAGCGCCTCACCGGCCCGCGAACCCATGTAGCTTTCGTTCTGCTCGGTGTAGGTACGCACGGTGCTGGGCTGCTGGCCGCTGGGCCGCGCCGCGGTGCCGTCGGTCACCGTGCTGCCGGTCGCGTCGCCGGCCGCCGCTTCGTCGCCGAAGAGGCCACGGATCTGCGGGGTCATGGCGAGCGCCGCACCACCGGCGACGACGGCGGCGGTGCCACCGAGGGCCACCATCGCCTTACGTCGGCCGACCTTGCGACCCGGCTCGTTGTCATCGTCGAGGGTGGGCAGTCCGGTGCCGGCCGGTCGTGCCGGGGCCGGACGGCCGAGGCCCTCCGGGCCGACCCACTGCGGACCGCGCGGGGCGGGCGCGGGCTGCCCGGCGTACTGCTCACGCGGGTCGGCCGGCGCGGCGTAGCCGCCCTGGTGGGGGTGGGGCGAGTCGTAGCCGTAGGGCGCGGGCGTGTGGGGGTCGCCGTAGCCGTCAGCGCTGGGGTGCTGATGTCCGTCCCAACCGCGGTCGTCCCGCGGTCGACGTGGTGGCACATTCTGGTCGGCCATGTACCAATCCCGATTTCTGATGAGCGCCGGAAGCTGCTACCGGGCAGGTGCGGCAGGTGCGGCGACTGTTGCCTGAGGGGGTTGCTACGGCAAGGTAACCAAGGCCCCAGGGCCCTTCAAGGTGGCCGGAACCCACTCGTGAGGGCACTTAAGACAGCGCTCAGCGCGACCCCGGCGGTGGGCGGTGGGATCGATCTGCCCGCAGACCTTCCCAGCAGGGCCTACGCGCGGCAGCCGAGCACGGATCGGACCACGCTGCCGTACGCGACAGTTTCGGCGCCGTTCACCACCAAAGGCAAACTTAAGGTTCAGGTAAGCCGGACATGAAGCGCGCTCGCGTGGAGGAAAAGTGGCAGCAACGGGCGAGCGTGAGCCGCCACCGCAGCGGGTATGCCGCCGAACCGCTGAACGCGTGAGGGGAAGGCAGCGCCATGCTCAGCAAAGAGGATCAGCGCAGATTCGACCAGATCACCCGTCAGCTCCGGGAAAGTGACCCGGCTTTCTTCAACCGGCTGGACCATCGGGCCCGAGCCCGCAGGGGCCGCTACCTGATGTTGTTGACCATCGTGCTGTGGGCGTCGCTGCCGGCGATAGCCGTGTTCGCCGGCCGACTCACCGGCGCGATCTGCGCGGTGGTGCTGGTAGCCAACGCCGCGATCATGTGGCGGTTCCGCCGCCGCTGGACGTGACTGCTCGACCGCTCGACGGGACGGCTCAACCGGTGGACGTGACAGCTCACCTGTCGGCCGGACCGAACGCCCGGTACGCGCGGCGCAACCGTTCGAGCAGTCCCGGCCCACCGATGGCCGGGGCTGGCGCTCCGAGCTGGCGCAGCAGCAGGTCGGTGCCGGTCACCAGCCGGGGCGGCCGATCCGGCAGCGGCACCGACGCTGACCAGAACCGGTCCGCCGCCTCCGCCAGCGGCGTCGCCGACAGCCCGGCGAGCGCCCGGGCGGCACCGACCGGCGCACCGGCGTCCACTGTCGACACCGCACCGTCCGGTCCGGACGGTGGGTCGACCGGCGGGGGCGGCGGTATGGCACCGGTGGTCGCGGCCCGCCGGGCGCGGAGTGCGTCGAGCAACTCCGCCCGGGACCGACCGCGCCAGTGCAGCAGCTCGAACGGGTCCGCGTCGAACGCCTCGGCCAGCAGGTAGAACGTCGCCGCGAGGTGCTTGCACGGCACCGCGAAGTCGGGGCAGTTGCAGCGCTGGGTCAACTCGTCCACGGCGGCCGGGAAGAGCGGCGCGCCGGCGGCGGCGAACAGCTCCTCCAACTCGTCGGGGAGGTCTCCGGCGAGCAGCCGGGCGCTGAAGAACGCCTGCCCGGCCAGCTCGTCCTCGATTCGGGACCAGAGCGCCGCCGGGAACGGCTTCAGCGCGATAGACACCTGGTACGGCTGCGGCCGGGAGCCCTGCACCACCGCCTTGACCCGCCCAGGTGTGATGTCGAGGGTGAGCACCTGACCGGCCCGCGCGTACGACCGGCCCCGGGTCAGCCGGGTGCCGAGCGCGAACGACTCCAGCACCTCCAGGAAACGCCGCGACCACCAGGACCGGCCGATCGCGCCCCGGGCACTGCGCGCCCGCAGACCCCCGTCGACCCGACGCGGGCGCCCGTAGTCGGCAAAATCCGTCACTCGACCACCGCGCCGGCTTCCAGGGCGAACAGGTCCCGCAACTGGCCGGTGGACAACTCGGTGATCCACTGCTCGCCGGTGCCGACCACCCGCTCGGCCAGGCTGCGCTTGTCGGCGATCATCGCGGCCACCTTCTCCTCGACAGTGCCGGCACAGACGAACTTGCGGACCTGCACCCGTCGGCGCTGCCCGATCCGGAACGCCCGGTCGGTGGCCTGGTCCTCGACCGCCGGGTTCCACCACCGGTCCACATGCACCACGTGGTTCGCGGCGGTCAGGGTCAGCCCGGTGCCGCCGGCCTTGAGGGAGAGGACGAACAGCGGCGGACCCTCCGCCGACTGGAAACGCTGCACCAGGGCGTCCCGCTCGGCCTTGCCGAGGCCACCGTGCAGGAACAGCACCTCCCGGCCGAACCGCGCCGACAGGTGACCCCGCAACATCGCACCGAACTCGGCGTACTGGGTGAAGAGCAGTGCCCGCTCCCCCGCCGCCAGCACCTCCTCCAGGATCTCGGTGAGCCGAGCCAGCTTGCCGGAGCGGCCCTCCAGCGGTGAGCCGTCGCGCAGCAGCTGGGCGGGGTGGTTGCAGACCTGCTTGAGGCGGGTCATGGTGGCCAGCACCAGGCCGCGCCGTTCGATGCCGTCGCTGGTCTCGATCCGGGCGAGCATGTCGTCGACCACCACCCGGTACAGCGCGGCCTGCTCCGCGGTGAGGTTGCAGAGCACCTCCATCTCCAGCTTCTCCGGCAGGTCGGAGATGATCGACGAGTCGGTCTTGAGCCGGCGCAACACGAACGGGCCGGTGATCCGGCGGAGCCGCTCGGCGGCCTCGACGTCGCCGTGCCGCTCGATCGGCTCGGCGAACCGTTTGCGGAACGTCGCGGCCGGCCCGAGCAGACCCGGGTTGGCGAACTGCATGATCGACCAGAGGTCGGCGAGGCGGTTCTCCACCGGCGTGCCGGTCACCGCCACCCGCTGTCGGGCGGGCAGCGCGCGAACCGCCTCGGCCTGCCGGGTCGACGCGTTCTTGATCGCCTGCGCCTCGTCCACCACCACCCGGTGCCAGTCGATGCCGGCCAGGTCGGCGGCGTCACGGGCGGCCACCGAGTAGGTGGTGAGGACCAGGTCCGCGCCGTGCGCGGCCGCTGTGAACTCCGCCCCCCGCGCCCGCTCGGCACCGTGGTGTACGTGCACCCGCAGCTCCGGGGTGAACCGGGCCGCCTCCCGCTGCCAGTTGCCGACCAGCGACATCGGACAGACCAGCAGCGTCGGCCCGGCCTCCGGCGGGTCCCCGGCGAGCAGCGCGAGCAGTTGCACCGTCTTGCCCAGCCCCATGTCGTCGGCGAGCACACCGCCCAGACCGAGCGAGCGCAGGAAGGCAAGCCACGCCAGCCCTCGCTGCTGGTACGGCCGCAGCGTCCCCCGAAAGCCCGGTGGCGGGTCCAGCGGGGTGAGCCGCCGCTCGACAGCGCCGGCGAGCAGGTCGCCCAGCGCCCCGTCGGCGGTCACCTCCAGCACCGGCAGTTCGCCGGTGGCCTCGCCGTCGGCCAGCCCGAGGCGGAGCAGGTCGGCGACGGTCAGCTCGCCCGCGGAGCGGAGCAGGCGCAGCCCAGCCGCGAGCCGCCCCGGGTCCAGCTCCACCCACCGGCCACGGAGCCGCACCAGCGGGGTCTTCGTCTCGGCCAGCGCCGCCAACTCCTCGGCGGAGAGCGGCTGGTCACCGAGCGCGATCTCCCAGCGGTAGTCGACCAGGGCGTCCAGGCCGACTCCGGCATCGGCGCCACCCACAGTGCCCGGCGCGGTGCGGCTGCGCGCTCGCAACCGGGCGCCCAGTCGCGCCGACGGACGTTGCCACCAGGACGGCAGCAGCACCCCGAAACCGGCCGCGTGCAGCACCGGGGCACCCGCGCTGAGGAACCGGTGCGCCCCCTCGACGTCGAGTTCCATCGCCTCCGGGGCGGCGGTACGCAGCGCGGCGTCCAGGTCCGGCCAGAGCCGACTGGCCCGGCCCAGCTCGGCGAGGAGCGTCTCCTGTGGGCTGGACGTCCGGCCGACCAGGCCGCCGAGGGTCTGCGACGCCCGCCAGATGTCCCCGGCGTCGACGTGCAGGCCGGGCTCGTCCGCGGCCTGCAATCCGAACTCCAACCGCCAGCGCCCGGCACCGATCGACCCGACCGACACCGGCGCGCTGTCGGCAGGCACCGGCATACCGTCGGCGGGCACCGCTCGGGTGGCCAGGATCGGTTCGGTGACCTCGTCGGGGGCCGGCTCCACAAGGCGGAAACTGGCCCGCACCGGGCCACCGGCGGCGTCGCGCTGCCAGGCGTCCAGTTCGGCGGAGAGAGTGGACAGCCCGGCCGGGTCGATGGTGAAGTCCCGCTGCGGGCCGGCGAGCGCTGCCAACCAGGCCGGCGCCGGACCACCCGGGCGCAGCCCCCGGGCCAGCGTGGTGCTCGCCAGCGCAGCCCTCGCGGCGGCGTCGGTCAACGCGTCCAACGCATCCGCGACCAGGGCGGCAGCGGTCAGCTCAGGCCCACCCGAACCAACGGTCGCCGCAGCAGACGTGGCGGCGCTCCCGGTGAGCCCCTGCGCGGCGGCGGTCGGCGCCGTTAGCGCGGCGACGGCAGGCGGCAGGACGGCGGCTCGGGCGGCCGGTGGCAGGGCCAGCGCCAGCGAGCGCGCCCAGGCGGCGTCGGTGCCGGTCAGCAGCGGACGCCAGACCGCCTGCGCGGGCACCTGCCCGGCATCGCCCGACACCGCCGCCGCGCCAGCGCCGGGCATCCGGTCACCCGCCGTCGTGCCAGCACCGGGAGGCTGGTCGCCCGTCGTCGTGCGCACGCCGGGGAGGACGCGGCCACGGGTCACCAGGTCGGCGGCGAAGTCGGCCAGCTCGGCGAGGTGCCGCACTGTGGCCCCGGCCACCGCTGGGATGTCGTCCAGGGCTCGCAGCAGCGACAGGGCGTCGTCCGGGGCGTACACCAGGGTCGGGACCCGCCACCCGGCCAGTGTGAGCCGGCCGCGGACCGCAGGTGCGACGGTGGTCCGGATCAGCTCTGGTGAGTCGGTCGGCGCGCCCGCCAGGGTGGGCAGGGTGAGCAGCGCGGTGTCCGGCCGGCTCGGCTCGGCGGCGTCGGCGAGGACGGCGGCCAGGTCGGTGTGCCCGGCGGCGAAGGGATGCCGGCGTTCCCGGGCCGGCCGGCCCGAACGCGCAGCGGGAATCGGTGCGGCGCTGTCCTCGGCCCAGACGGCCAGGCCGCCCGTCGAGCTGCCGCCGGGCAACCACAGCCCGTGGATGACCAGCACCTGCTCCCCCTAGTCGCCGCCCGCCCCCAGAATAGGCGGCCCGCCCGACCTGACGGCCGCACCCACCGGCCCACTGCGCGATCTTGCAGTTCGTGTCGTCGTTCTGCGAACAGTGCACCTTTTGTCGCCACAGAATGTGCAAGATCGCGGGGCTCAGAGCGCGCCGGCCTCGCCGTCGGTCAGCTCGCGCAGGATGTCGGCGTGGCCCGCGTGCCGGGCCGTCTCCTCGATCATGTGCACCAGAATCCAGCGCAGCGACACCTCACCGAGCTGCGGGTGCGGCACCACGTGGTCGAGGTCGATGCTCGCGGCGACCGCCCGGGAGCGGGCACAGGCCCGCTCGTACGCCTCGGTGAGCCCGCCGATGCTTTCCTGGTCGCTCAGCGTGAAGCTGGCGAGCGCGTCCTCCTCGGAGGTCAGGTAGACGTCGCCGGGCTCGGGGGCCAACAGGGTCGGGAACCAGTTCCGCTCGACCACTGTCAGGTGTTTGACCAACCCGGCGAGCGTGGTCGTCGACGGCACCAGCCGGCGTCGGGCGTCGGCGTCGGAGAGACCGCGCAGTTTGCGCAGCACCACGGCCCGGTGGAAGTCGAGGAACGAGGTCAGGACGGCGCGTTCGTCGCCGGTGCGGGCGAGCACCGGACCGAGCGTGGGATCGATCGTCTGCTCCATCCGCCGACCCTAGCCACGGGCCGGGCGCCCCGCTGCCCCGCTATCCGCTGCGGTCGGGCGCTTCGCCGGGCAGGATGGGCGCATGGCTTCATCCGTGCAGATCCTTCTCGTCGGCGGCACGGCGGACGGGCAGACCATCACCGTCGAACTGGACAGCAACGGCCGCCCGCCGCTGACCCACCACCACCTCGGCTCCGGTGGGCTGGCCAACGCGCAGATCTACGAGTTGGAGACCGCCCGCGAGGAGGCCCGCGAGTGGCGCTACCGGTGGACCGGCCCGGCGGTGTGACCGCCCGCTCAGACCCGGGTGAGGGCCTGGCTGCGCAGGCTCTCCAACACGCCGCGGGTGACCTCCGAGGTGCCCCGCGCCTGATCGCACACCTCCGCCACCCGTCGTGCGGTGGCCTCGGCGCGTTGCTCCCGCTCGTCCCAGAGCCGGTCCACCTCGGCCAGCAGCGGCCCCTCGACCTCCCGCTCCACGCCGCGTAGCGCCGGCACGCCGAGCCGTTGGGCCAGGTCGAAGACCTTGCCGGCGTACGGCAGGGGCAGGAACGGCGTACCGACCATCGCCGCGAAGATCAGGAAGTGCAGGCGCATGCCGACGGCCAGGTCGAAGTGGCGCATCAGCCCCAGCACCTGCTGCGGAGAGTAGGTGCCGTGCAGGATTCGACCTCGTTCGGCGGCGACCATGTGCGACAGCACGCCGTGGGAGTGCCGGATGTCGTCGCGCTCCATCGGCACGAACAGCACGTACGCGTCGATCCGGTGCACCAGGAAGTCACCGATCTGGGCCAACAGCCGGTGGTAGCCGTCCACGTCGAGGCGTTCGGCGGCCCGGCCCGGCTCCCGCACGCTGATCCCGACGAGGCGCTTGCCGACCGGCACACCCTCCTCAGCCAGCAGGTGGGCCGGGAACTCCTCCGGTTGCAGGAGGAACGCCGGGTCCGCGGTGACCGTGATCGGGTTGAGCAGGCCGGCCTCCTCCAGCACCATCCGGGACTCCTGGTCCCGGACGGTCACCTGGGTCGCGCTGGCGAGCGTCTCCCGGACCATGCCGGTGTCCACCCCGTCGCTGAGCGGCCCGACCCCCACCGCGTACGTGATCAGCGGCAGGCCGCGTTCCTGGGCCACCCGGACCACCCGCAGGTAACGGCGGGCCTCCCGGTCGTACAGGATGCCGCCACCGCCCAGGATGAGCAGGTCGAGCTGGGCCAGGACCAGGGCCGAGTCGGTACGGCTCACGCCCTCCCAGGGCACCGCTTCGACGTCCGGGTGTGCGGCCCGGGTGTGCTCCGGGTTCCGAGAGAAGACGATGATCCGGGCGTTCGGTTCCTGCGTGCGCAGATCGGTGAGCAGGCCGGTGAGGATCGCCTCGTCGCCGAGGTTTCGCCCACCGTACGAGCCGAGCACACCGATGGTCAGTCCGGCGCCGTGCGTCATCCGTCGCTCCTCCCCAGGTGCGGTCCGCGCCGGTTTCCCGCTGGGCAGGTGAACAGTCCTGCCGAAGGGACCCGTCAGCGGGGCCGCCGCCGGCTCAGCCCGCCGTGGTGAGGCGCTTCGCCATCTGCTGCGAGGTGACCTCGAAGCCCAGACTGCGGTAGAGGCCGATCGCCACGGTGTTCGTACCGAAGACGTTCAGACCCAGCTCGGGCACGCCGAGCTGGGCGAGTTCGGCCTCGATGAGCTGGATCATCCGCCGCGCGTACCCGCGTCCCCGGTGCTCCTCGTGCACCTCGATGTTGTGGATCCAGGCCTGGTCCGGGGCGGCGGCCGTCGGCAGGGTCACCCAGATCCAGCCGATCTCGGTGTCGCCGACCCGGCCCACCCGCAGCAGGGCCCTCTCGGTGGCCGCGCCCGCCGGCAGCGACTCCCGGATCTGGTTGACCGACCGGTCGAGGGCCGCCTCCGGGGTCATCCCCCGGTGCGCCACCAGGTCCTCGGCGTACCCCTGCTCCAGTGATCCGAGCAGGCGGGCCAACTCCTGTGCCGTCATCGGCGTCAACGTCAACTCCACAGCGTCTCCCCTTCGTCGTCGCGAGCGGGTCAGGGCACAGTGGGTGCCGACTCCAGCTGGTGCGCCAGTTGGGCCAGGTCGTGCAGGCGCAGGTCGCCGTCGAGGCCCTTCAGCGCGGCAGTCATCGCCCCGGCCGCCCGCCCCGCCCGCAGGCCGACCTCGGCGTCCTCGACGACCAGGCACCGCACCACCGGTACGCCCAGCAGCGCCGCGCCCCGCAGGTAGCCCTCCGGGTCCGGCTTGCCGACGCTGACGTCCTCCACCGTGACGAGCACCGGCGCCTTGATGCCGGCGGCGCCGAGCCGGGCCTCGGCGAGCGGCGTGTCGGCGCTGGTCACCACCGCCCAGGGCAACCCCAGCCGGGCCAGCGCGTTCAGCAGCTCGTGCGCCCCGGGGGTGGCCGTCACGTCGGACAGGTCGTCGTACTGCAACGCGAGCTGTCGTGCCGCGGCGGCGGCGACCGCCGCCTCGTCGAGCGCGGGCAGCAGCCGGCGGATGGTCCGGTCGGCCGGGCTGCCGTGCGCGATCGCCAACGCCGCCGCCGGGTCGACGCCGTACTCGGCGGCCCACCGCTCCCAGGCCCGTTCCACGGCGGCGTCGGAGTCGACAAGGGTGCCATCCATGTCGAAGAGCACCGCGCCAATGCCTGCCAGTTCCACGACCACGCTCCCCGAATCGCTCGCCCCACCCTCCCCCACCTCGCAAGATCCGCGCAACTTCGGTGATCCTGCTGTCTCGTCGCCTGGTGAGGCGGCAGGATCCGCGACGTTGCGCGGATCATGGCGGACCGCCGGGTCCGCAGGCCGTCGATGATCGCGGGTATCGGACTTCGAGGTCGGAGCGAGACGTCCGATGGCCGCCAGACGGGAGGGCTGCGCGGCCAGATGATCGTTTGCATGACGACGACACTCAACAACAGGGTCGCCCTGGTGACCGGGGGTTCCCGGGGCATCGGAGCCGGCATCGCGCTGCGCCTTGCACAGGACGGGGCCGACGTGGCGCTGACCTACCGGCAGGACGCCGAGCGGGCCGCAACCGTGGTGAAGCAGATCGAGGCGCTGGGCCGCAGAGCGCTGGCAATCCAGGCGGACGGCGCCGACCCGGCCGCCGTGCGGGGCGCGGTCGACCGGGCGGCCGCCGAACTGGGTCGGTTGGACATCCTGGTCAACAACGCCGCGGTGTTCCTGGTCGGCGCCCTGGACGAGCTGGGCTCGGCAGAGGTGGACCAGACGATCGCGGTCAACATCAGGGCACCGTACGTCGCCGCGCGGGCGGCGCTGCGGCACCTGGGCGACGGCGGACGGATCATCAGCATCGGCAGCAACGTCGGTGAACGGGCGGTATTTCCCGGGCTGACGCTCTACGCGATGAGCAAGACCGCTCTGGTCGGGCTGACCCGGGGCCTGGCCCGTGAACTGGGCCCACGGGCCATCACCGTCAACCTGGTCAACCCCGGGCCGACGGACACCGACGCCAACCCGGCGGACGGACCGAACGCGGCGGCGATCAGCGGATTCACCGCCGTCGGCCGGTACGCTCGCCCCGCCGATATCGCGGCCACCGTCGCACACCTGGCCAGCCCCGAGGCCAGCTACGTGACCGGTGCGGTGGTCAACGTGGACGGCGGCTTCACCAGCTGAGGAACCCGGGCGGTGCCGCCGCGCCATCCGGCGCCGCCCGGCCTCAACGCAGGAACGCGGCTCGTCACCCTTCGTGACCCAACACCGCGCGCACCGCGTCGACGAACGAGATTCGGCGCTTCGTCCGTACCTCGATCGCCGCGAGCCAGCGCTCCCGGTGCCGGTCGCGCAGCGGCGCGCCCCCGTCGCCCGGCTCGTCGGCGAGCCGGCGCTGGTCGGCGTACTCGGTGGTGAGGCTGGTCAACACGGCCCGGCCGGCCACCGCGACCTCCGCCGGGCCCTCCAGCAACACCAGGTTGTACGCCTCGTCCACGGCGCGCATGGCCGCGTACGCCTCGTCGTAGCCGGGCACCGGCTCGCCCCCGCCGACGTCGAGCCACCGCCGGTCCAACTGCCGGTACGCCTGGTCGCAGGCGCTCAGGAACCCGACGTACGCGTCCCGCCGCAGCTCATCGCGACGCGTCGCCCGGCGCTCGACACTCTCGTGTCTGGCGACGGTGAGCTGGTGGGCCAGTTGCCGACGGGTGCTGAGCGCGCCGACCAGCCCGGTCAGGGCGGCGGCGGCCAGCGTGGACAGTGAGGTGATCAGCGCGACGGCGACGGTGTCCTGCACCAGCCCATCATGGCGGTGCCCGAATCTGGAGCCGTCGCCGGTGGCAATTTGCGTCCCTGTCACCTCTCGTTAGGTGCGCTGGCCTTCTGCCTGATCGGTGGCAACTCAGCAACTGGAAACGCCGAGTGCCGCCCTGCTGAACTGCCAGGGATCGCTCGTATTTGACCTGGACCGATCCAGGTGTGCCGCCGGGCTTGCGGTACCGCTGGACGTCAGGGCAGTTCGTAGCCGGCTTCCTCGACTGCGGCACGTACCTCGGCGATGTCGAGAGGTCCATCGCTCGTCACCGTGACGGTGTCGCGTTCGACGTCCACTGCCACAGTGGTGACACCGGGAATCCGTCCGATCTCCTCGGTGACGAAGCCTGCGCAGTGCCCGCAGGCCATACCGATCACCCGATAGCTGCTGACGGTCATGCCGGCGACTGCCGTCGGTCGGGTGCCTCTGGTGGCGAGGACTCTGAGCTGACCTCGGCTGGAGCGGCACCGCTGACCTTGGCGGGGACCGATCGGGTGAGCATGTGCGCCCGGCGCATCCGCCCATCAGCAGCGAACTGCCCGAAGAAGTGGACGTCGACGCTGCCCTCGCGCTTGGAGGTCTGAAAGTGCAGGGTGTAGCGGGCGGCGATACGGTCCTCGTCCGCTATCGCCTCATGCACCTCCCACCGGGCGCCGGTCTGGTGTTTCCGGGCCGGTCGGGTGTGCGCGATGAGCTTGGCGCGGTCCATCAGGTTGCCGTCGGCGACCTGCACAATGTCGGGCGTGTGGTACCGATCAACGATCACCGTCGGGTCTTCGTCACCGCGAGCCAGGTCGCTCATGAAGGAGGTGAAGAAGTCGGTGATGAACTTCTTCGGGTCGGTGCCATCGAGCGCGCCCATCTCACCCACCATCAGCTCGTGATCCCCGCTGAATCTTTACAGCTCGTAAATATCTATCTCCGAGAAATTTGGCAAGGTGTAAGAGATGAGTCGTTCAGTGGAGCGCAACCGTCGCGCCGACGCCCGTCGCAACTACAGGGCGATCCTCGATGCGGCAATCCGGCTACTCGACGCGCAGCCCGATGCCAGCCTCGACGCCATCGCCACCGATGCAGGGCTGACCCGGCAGACCGTCTACGCCCACTTTCCATCCCGCGAGCACCTGATGGCCGCCATCGTCGACCGGATCACCGACGACGCCGTCGCCGCGATGGACGCCGCCGAGCCAGACACCGGTGCCGCCGCAGACGCGCTGATCCGGGTGCTCGAGGCCGGTGCCCAGATCGCGGCGCGCTATCCGGTCCTGGTCCAGCAGATCGCGGCACTTCCGGTGAGCCCGGACGTCGACGTGGCACGCCACGCCCCGGTCGCCGAACGAATAACTCGGGTGATCCAGCGCGGTCAGGCGAGCGGCGAGTTCGACAGAGGACTCCCCGCCGACTGGCTCGCCGCGATCACGATCAAGATCGGCCACGCCGCAGGCGAGGAGGTCGACGCCGGCCGGATGACCCACGCCGAGGCTGCCGACGCGCTGCGTACCGCCCTGCTCCGAGTGCTCCGCCCCGGGAACTGATTTTCTCGGGGAGGCTTCGTTGGCGGTGAAGGGTGGGCGCGGCAGGTTTCGAACCTGCGACCCCTCGCTTGTAAGGCGAGTGCTCTCCCACTGAGCTACGCGCCCGGATCGCCCGTGTGGCGGGCCGGTGGCTGGCAAGCTTACCTGCCCGCCACCGACCCGGGCGCACGGCGTACCCCGGTCAGGTTGTCGCTTCGGCGATGGCCTTGCGCCAGCCCTGCTGGTCGCGGGCCTCGCCCGCGCCGTTCATCTCGGCGAAGCGGACCACACCGGTCTTGTCGATGAGGAAGGTGCCCCGGTTGGCGAAGCCGGCCACGTCGTTGAAGACCCCGTACGCCTGGGCGACGGCGCCGTGCGGCCAGAAGTCGGCGAGCATCGGGAACTGGTAGCCCTCACGGTCGGCCCAGATCTTGTGGCTGTAGGCCGAGTCGACGCTGACGGTCAGCACCTGCACGTCGTCGTTCACGTATTCGCCGAGGTTGTCGCGCACCTCGCCCAACTCGCCCTGGCAGGTGCCGGTGAAGGCGAGCGGGTAGAAGACCAGCAGCACGGCGCGCCTGCCCCGAAAGTCCGATAGGCGGACCTCCTGGTTGTTCTGGTCCTTGAGCACGAAGTCGGGTGCTTCGGCACCAACCTCGATGGGCATGCGAACTCTCCTCGCGTCGAGTCGGGGCGACCGCGTCAGCCTGCTACCCGGCGGTGGGCGGACCGTCGGGCGAGCGGATCGGCGCTGGCTACTTCTTGGCCTTGGCCCCTCGACGCAGCACCAGACGGGCGCCGCTCCAGTCCCGGCCGGCGTTGACGGTCGAGGTCTGCTGAAGGCCGGCGGTGGGCGCGGACTCCGCGACCTCACTCGGCTCGACGTGACCCTCGCGCCCCGCCTTCGGGGTGAGCAGCCACACGACGCCGTTGTCGGCCAGCGGGCCGAGGGCATCGACGAGCAACTCGAAAAGGTCACCGTCGCCGTCCCGGTACCAGACCAGCACCGCGTCGACCACCTCGTCGGTGTCCTCGTCGACCAGATCTCCACAGCGGTCGGTCAGGGCGTCTCGGAGATCCTGGTCGACGTCGTCGTCGTACCCCATCTCCATGACGACCATCCCCGGTTCGATTCCGAACCGGTCCGCCAGGCTGCGTACCCCGTCGGCGGCCTGACCAGCGGTCGCGCTCACTGTCGCGTGCCTCCTCATCTCGTCCCTGCTCGCGGCGTCGGTGCGACGCCGTCAGGCAAAGTCCACACAGTTGTTGGTCTTCGCGCAAGTGGCGCACCGGGTGGAACGGAATTTACCGTGCCAGCAGCGTACGGGCACCGTCGGTAATGGCTTCGGCGGAGACCAGTACGTGACGTGCTGCCGGACCTAATGGTACAAACGAGTCAACTCCCGCCACTCGACGTGCGGCACCGACATATCCGGCGTCGACCAGCGCGGCGATCACGCCCTCGCCGACCCCGCCGGAGCGGCGCGTCTCGTCCACCACCAGCACCCGGCCGGTCGCCGAGGACTCCCGGATGATGTCGGCCACCGGCAGCGGAGCCAGCCAGCGCAGATCCACCACGCGGGTGCCCACCCCCTCCTCGGCGAGGACGGCTGCGGCCCGCAGCGACATCCGTACCCCGTTACCGAAGGTGATGATGGTGAGGTCGTCCGCCGAGCCGACCCGGTAGACCCGGGCCCGCCCGATCGGCACGTGACCGGCCACCCACCCACCTGGCTCCGGATAGCCGGCCAGCCACTCCCCGTCACCCTCCGTGTACAGGTCGCGGGTATGGTAAAGCGCGATCGGTTCCAGGAACACGCAGACGCTGCCGTCCACCGCCGCGCTCGCCAGACAGGTCCGCAGCATGGGCGCGGCATCGTCCGGCCGCGCCGGCACCGCGACCACCAGACCGGGCACATCCCGGAGTACGGCCACCGAGTTGTCGTTGTGGAAGTGCCCGCCGAACCCCTCCTGGTACGCCAGGCCCGCCACCCGCACCACCATCGGGTTGCGGAACGCACCCTGCGAGAAGAACCGCATGGTGGCCGCCTCACCGCGCAGCTGGTCCTCGGCGTTGTGCAGGTACGCCAGGTACTGGATCTCCGGCACCGGCAGCATCCCGGCCAGCCCGGCACCGAGGCCCAGCCCGAGCACCGACGTCTCGTCGAGCAGGGTGTCGAAGACCCGGGCCGCCCCGAACCGGTCGCGCAGCCCCTTCGTCACCCCGTACACGCCGCCCTTGGCCGCCACGTCCTCACCGAAGAGCGCCATCTGCGGGTGGTCGAGCATCCCGTCGGCGAGCGCGGCGTTGATGCTCTGCGCCAGGGTCATCGGCCCGGCCAGCTCCGGCGGCTTCCCACCGAACGCCTCCGCCCGGGCGCCGGCGCCCGGCCCGCTGGCCCGCGCCGCGGCGTCGGCCACCGCCCGCGCCACCCGCACCGGACGTCGTGGGGCCAGCGTCGACACCACGTCGGCCGCGGAGGCCAGCTTCGGCTCGCCCAGCACCTCCTCGGCCAGCCGGCGTACCTGCCAGCCGGTCTCGTCGTACCGGGCCAGCAGCTCCTCGCCGGTCGCGACGCCGGCGTCGACAAGCAGCCGCGCGGTGGCGGCCACCGGGTCCCGGGCCAGGTCCTCGGCCAGCTCGGCCGGACTCCGGTACGCCGACTCCGCGTCCGCCCCGGCGTGCCCCATCAGCCGCACGGTGCGCAGGTGCAGCACGGCCGGCCGCCGGTTGCGGCGTACCCAGGCCGCGGCCTCCGCCGCCACCTCGTACGTCCGCACCGGGTCGGCTCCGTCCGCGTTGAAGTAGCGGATGCCCGGCTTGGCCCGCAGGGTCGCCTCGACCCAGCCCTCCGGCGAGCGGACGCTGATGCCCAGCCCGTTGTCCTCGCAGACGAAGAGCACCGGAATCCGCAGCCCGGCGTGGTCGTACCACCCGGCGGTGTTGAAGGCTGCGGTGGCGCTGGCGTGGTTGACCGAGGCGTCGCCGAAGGAGCAGACCACTATGGCGTCCGGTGGCCAGGGGGCGTGCGTGGCGCCGGCGCCGCTGCCGACCCGCACGCCGGCCCCGGTACGCCGTCCGGCGCTATCCAGCCGGCGCAGCCGCTCCACTGCCAGTCCCATTCCGACCGCGCGGGGCAGGTGCGAGGCGATGGTCGAGGTGGTCGGCACGATGGCCAGGTCGGCCCGGCCGAACACCTTGTGCCGTCCCCCGGCGATCGGTTCGAGGCTGGACGCGACCATTCCGCGCAGCACGTCCCGGGCCGCGTCGGCGTACGCCGCGAACCCGTTGGCGGCTCCGGTCGCCGAGGTCGGTGCGGTCCCGGCCGGCTCCGATTCGGACACCTGCGGATCGGCGGTCGACTCGGGTTCGCGGGTCGACGCCCCGTCGACTGTCGACTCACTGTCGGCGGACCGCTCGACGCCAACGGCCCGCGCTCGGTCGACGTCCTGGTCGGCGGCGGCGGACGGCTCGGAGTTGGTGGCCAACGTCGGGTCGGCGGACGGCTCGGAGTCGGTGGCCAGCACCGGGTCGGCGGCGACCTGGGCGGCGCGCAGGCAGTAGAAGGCGCCCGAGCGGTAGTGCAGCAGCGCCGGATCGGTGGGACGTAGCGCGGCGGCGACAGCGGCGTTGCCCTCGTGCCCGGCCGAGCCGATCGTGTAGAAGCCCTCCCCGAAGCTGCGCAACCAGCGGCCGGCCAGGTCGAGCTGCCGGCTGGTCACCTGCGCGTCGAACAGGTCAAGCACCTGCGCGCCGCTCAGCGGGGCGTCGTCGGTGACCGGGTCGGCGGGGTCACGCCGCCGCTCGGCGGCAGGCAGCGCCGCCAGCGTCTCCCGGAACCGGTCGTCGAGATCTTGCGGGGTGGTCACGTCGGACAGCATTACCGACGGAAGCCCCGCTCGCCCAGTGGGACACGGCCGGCGGGGGTGCGCTCACTCCGGCCCGAAGGACTCCGGACAGCCGCCGTCGGACACCTTCCAGACCAGGTCACGAAGGGTGCTCAGCTCCTCGTCGCTCAGCCCGGACAGGAGTCGGGAGTCGGACATCACCTCGATCACCCGGGCTCGCACGACGCGGCCCTCCTCGGTCACCACCAGTGTCTTCTGCCGCCGATCCGTCGGGTCGGTGCGGCGCTCGACCAGCTCGGCCTGCTCCAGCTTGTCGACCAGCACCGTCACGTTCGACCGGTCGCAACCCAACTGACCGGCGAGATCCCGGGCCGGCAGTGGGTGGTCCGGGTCCAACTCCCCCAGCGCCCGGGCCGCCGCCGGGGTGAGCCCCAAATCGGCGAACGCGGCACCCTGCCGGTGTCGCAACGCGGCGGTGACGTGCGCCATCCGCCGCACCACATCGACGGCGAGACCGGCCCGATCCGCCGGACCGCTCACCGCGGAACCCATTTGCCGCGTCACGACCACATCGTACGCACGCCATCTCACCGCCCAGGTCACCGATCAAACTCCTCGGCGAGGACTGGAACCCCGCGGGGGCGGATCGACCGCGATCATCGGTGTTCGACTGCCGGCGACGGACCGGGGCCCTCGCCGTCACCTCCCGGCCACCAACGCTCGCGAGGCTCCCCCTAGTCACGAGAGATCGGATTCTGGGGAGGATTTCGTGTCACTGTCCCGACGTACCATCCTGCTGTCCGGCGCCGCACTCGGCGCCGCGGGCGCGGTCACCGGGCTGCCGGTGGCGGCCGGCGCGGCGGCGGCCCACCGGCCGCTGACCTACCCGTTCACCCTCGGTGTCGCCTCCGGCGACCCCGACCACGACGGCTTCGTGCTGTGGACCCGCCTGGCCCCGCAACCACTGGCCGAGGACGGCCTCGGCGGCATGCCGGACCGCGACGTGCCGGTGCACTGGGAGCTGGCCGCCGACGAGCGGTTCCGGCACGTGGTGCGCCGTGGGGTCGCGGTCGCCCGCACCCGCTCGGCGCACAGCGTGCACGTGGAGCTGGCCGGCCTGCTGCCCGGGCGCGAATACTTCTACCGGTTCCGCGCCGAGCGACACCTCTCGCCGATCGGGCGCACCCGCACCGCTCCCTCACCGTCGAGCATGCCGGCCGCCCTGGCGATGGGCTTCGCGTCCTGCTCCCAGTACGAGCACGGCTACTTCACCGCCTACCGCCGCCTCGCCGAGACCGAGCCGGAGCTGATCCTGCACCTGGGCGACTACCAGTACGAATACGCCCCGGACACGTACAACGTCCCGGGTGGCAACCCGCGTGACCATGAGGGACCGGAGACGCGGACGCTGGCCAACTACCGGCAACGGCACGCCCAGTACAAGACCGACACCGACCTGCAAGCCGCGCACGCGGTGGCGCCCTGGGTGGTGGTGTTCGACGACCACGAGGTGGAGAACAACTGGGCCGACGAGGTGCCCGAGGCGCCGGACCCCGAGTTTCCCGCGCGTCGGGCGGCGGCGTTCCAGGCGTACTACGAGAACATGCCGCTACGACGCACCTCGATCCCCCGGGGCATCGACATGCAGCTCTACCGGAGGGTGCGCTGGGGGCGGCTGGCCACGTTCCACATGCTCGACACCCGGCAGTACCGCGACGACCAGGCCTGCGGCGACGGCTACCGGGACTGCGCGGCGGCATCGGACCCGGGCCGTTCCATCACCGGTGCGGAGCAGGAGGCGTGGCTGCTGGACGGCTTCCGCCGTTCGGACGCCCGGTGGGACATCCTGGGCCAGCAGGTCTTCTTCGCCCAGCGGGACAACAACGCCGGCCCGCTCACCGTCACCAGCATGGACGCCTGGGACGGCTACGTCGCCTCCCGGGACCGGATCACCCGGGGTTGGCTCGGCGCCGGGGTGCGCAACCCGGTGGTGCTGACCGGCGACGTGCACGCGCACTGGGCCAGCGACCTCAAGCTGGATTACTCCGACCCGACCTCACGCACCGTCGGCACCGAGCTGGTCTGCTCGTCGATCACCTCGACCGGCGACGGCGCGGACTCGGTCTCCGGCTCGCACCCGTGGTTCGCGTTCAACCCGCACCTACGCTTCCAGAACAACCTGCGGGGGTACGTCCGCACGACGATCACTCCGGGGCAGCTCACGGCCGACTTCGACGTACTGCCGTACGTCACTCGGCCGGACGCGCCCGCGTACACGCGGGCCTCGTTCGTGATCGAGGACCGGGTGCCCGGCCTGCACCAGACGGCGGACAACCCGCTCCCGTCAGCGGCTCGCACTGCCGCGCCGTCCGCGGACCCCGGCCAGCAGACCGTCCACCAGGAGACCGTCCGCCCGTAACCCGCTCTACGCCTCACGATCCGCGCAACATCAGGGATCTTGTTGCCTCGCCGTGCATTGAGGCAGCAGTTTCCGGGATGTTGTGCGGATCTTGAGGCGGGACGACGGCGACGACGGACCGGGACGGTGGTCAGGCGGGGAGGAAGGAGAAGCGGACCTGGCGGGTCGGGTTGTCGCCGTTGGTGTCGACGAGGCAGATCGACTGCCAGGTGCCGAGCGCCAGTCGACCGCCGAGCACCGGCAGCGTGGCGTACGGCGGGATGAACGCCGGCAGCACGTGGTCGCGGCCGTGGCCGGGCGAGCCGTGTCGGTGCCGCCAGCGGTCCTCGGTGGGGAGCAGGTCGTCCACGGCGCTGAGCAGGTCGTCGTCGGACCCCGACCCGGTCTCGATGATCGCCAGGCCGGCGGTGGCGTGCGGCACGAACACGTGCAGCAGGCCGTCGCCCTCGCCCGAGACGAACTGCTGGGCCTCCGCGGTGATGTCCCGGACGGTCGGTCGGGACCCGGTCTGGACGGTGATCACGTCGCTGCGCATACGTCGCATTCTGCCGCAGGGTGCGGTCAGGAACTGCCGCCACCGCCGCCAGAGTCGCCGCCACCGGACCACCCGCCACCGGAGTCACCGCCGGACCAGCCCCAGCCGGACCAGCCTCCCCCGGAGTCGCTGCTGCCGCCGGCGGGCTCCGGATCGTCGGAGCGGTCGTGGTCGCCGTCCCGCTGGCGGCCGACGTGCCCGCTCCCGGCGTCACCGGCGGGCATCGGGTGGAAGTGGTACCCGCCGCCGTCCGGGTCCGGACGCCCGCGACGACGGCCATCCTGGCCGCTCAGACGGGCCGCGCGGATCGCGTCGCGCAGCAGGCCCGCGCCGAGCACGGCCACCAGGGCGCCGACGGCCACCAGTCCGACCATCGGCAGGCTGCCGGAGGCGAGGGCGACCGCGCCGATGACCAGGCCAACCACCCCAAAAACGATCATGCTCGCGGCGACCGCGACACGGCGTCCGTTCATGGCGGTAACGGTAGGAGTGGCGGTCAAACCGCTCAGGTTCCACAGGGCCGTCGCGCTAAGTTACCGGCGAGTACCTGTGTTCAGCATCGCGTCGGGGGCACCTAGACGTGACGACGGGTGCCACCAGGGGGCAGGATGGCGCTAGAGACCTATCCCACACACAACCGAGGGAACGCCTGTGGCTACGGAACGCAAGCGCCCGGTGATCAGCGACGGCCTACCGAGCCAGCTTCCGGACATCGACCCTGAAGAGACAAGCGAATGGGTCGAGTCGCTTGACGGTGTCATCGACGAACGCGGAGCCAAACGCGCCCGCTACGTCATGCTGCGCCTGCTGGAGCGGGCCCGTGAGCGCCAGGTCGGGGTTCCGCCCCTGACCACCACCGATTACATCAACACCATCCCGTCGGAGCGCGAGCCCTGGTTCCCGGGTGACGAGCACGTCGAGCGGCGAATCCGGGCGTACGTCCGGTGGAACGCCGCCATGCTGGTGCACCGGGCGCAGCGCCCGGAGATCGGCGTCGGCGGGCACATCTCCACCTTCGCCAGCTCGGCGTCGCTCTACGAGGTGGGCTTCAACCACTTCTTCCGGGGCAAGAACCACCCGGGCGGTGGCGACCAGATCTTCTACCAGGGCCACGCCTCCCCGGGCATGTACGCGCGGGCGTTCCTGGAGGGGCGGCTCAGCGAGCACCAGCTCGACGGGTTCCGCCAGGAGCTGTCGCACCCCGGTGGTGGGCTGCCCTCGTACCCGCACCCTCGGCTGATGCCGGACTTCTGGGAGTTCCCCACCGTCTCGATGGGCCTCGGCGGTCTGAACGCGATCTACCAGGCCCGGTTCAACCGGTACCTGCAGCACCGCGGCATCAAGGACACCTCCCAGCAACACGTCTGGGCGTTCCTCGGCGACGGCGAGATGGACGAGCCGGAGACGCTCGGCGCCATCGGCGTCGCCGCCCGCGAGGAGCTGGACAACCTCACCTTCGTGATCAACTGCAACCTGCAGCGGCTGGACGGCCCGGTCCGGGGCAACGGCAAGGTCATGCAGGAGCTGGAGGCGTTCTTCCGGGGTGCCGGCTGGAACGTGATCAAGGTCGTCTGGGGTCGTGAGTGGGACCCGCTGCTCGCCGCGGACACCGACGGCGCGTTGGTCAACCTGATGAACACCACGACCGACGGTGACTACCAGACCTACAAGGCGGAGTCCGGCGCGTACGTGCGGGAGCACTTCTTCGGCCGTGACGCACGGACCCGCAAGATGGTCGAGCCGCTCAGCGACGACGAGATCTGGAACCTCAAGCGGGGTGGGCACGACTACCGCAAGCTCTACGCGGCCTACAAGGCGGCCACCGAGCACACCGGTCAGCCCACAGTCATCCTGGCGAAGACGATCAAGGGTTGGACCCTCGGCTCGCACTTCGAGGGCCGCAACGCCACCCACCAGATGAAGAAGCTGACGCTGGAGGACTTGAAGACCTTCCGCGACCGGCTCTACCTGGACATCCCGGACTCGGCGCTGGAGGACAACCCCTACCTGCCGCCGTATTTCCACCCCGGCGAGAAGTCCGAGGAGCTGGCGTACCTCAAGGAGCGGCGCGAGCAGCTCGGCGGGTACCTGCCCTCCCGGCGGACCAGCACGAAGCGGCTGGCCATCCCCGGCCCGGAGCGGTTCGCCGACATCAAGCGCGGCTCGGGCAAGCAGAAGGTGGCCACCACGCAGGCCTTCGTCCGTCTACTCAAGGACGTGATGAAGGACAAGGAGTTCGGCAAGCGTTGGGTGCCGATCATCCCGGACGAGGCCCGCACCTTCGGTCTCGACTCGATCTTCCCGACCGCGAAGATCTACTCGCCGCACGGCCAGCGCTACACCTCGGTCGACCGCGAGCTGTTCCTGTCGTACAAGGAGTCGACCTCCGGGCAGATCCTGCACGAGGGGATCAACGAGGCCGGTTCGGTGGCCTCGTTCACCGCGGCCGGCTCGGCGTACGCCACGCACGACGAGCCGATGATCCCGATGTACATCTTCTACTCGATGTTCGGGTTCCAGCGGACCGCCGACGGGCTGTGGGCCGCGGCCGACCAGATGGCCCGGGGCTTCCTGCTCGGCGCCACAGCGGGTCGGACCACGCTCAACGGTGAGGGCCTTCAGCACGAGGACGGGCACTCGCTGCTGATCGCCGCGACCAACCCGGCCGTGGTGGCGTACGACCCGGCGTTCGCGTACGAGATCGCGCACATCCTGGAGCAGGGTCTGCACCGGATGTACGGGGACGCGCAGGAGAACGTCTTCTACTACCTGACGGTCTACAACGAGCCGACGCTTCAGCCGGCCGAGCCGGCCGACGTGGACGTGGAGGGCCTGCTCAAGGGCATCTACCGCTACTCGCCGGCACCGCAGGTCGACGGCCCGAAGGCCAACCTGCTCGCCTCGGGCACCGGCATGCAGTGGGCGCTCAAGGCCCAGCAGCTCCTCGCCCAGGACTGGGGGGTGGGCGCCGACGTCTGGTCGGTGACCTCCTGGACCGAGCTGCGCCGCGACGCGGTGGAGACCGAGGAGTACAACCTGCTCAACCCGGGCGCCGAGGCGAAGGTTCCGTACATCCAGCAGAAGCTGGCCGAGGCGGACGGGCCGAAGATCGCGGTCAGCGACTTCATGCGCGCGGTACCGGATCTGATCGCCCGCTGGGTACCCGGCGACTACACGTCGCTCGGCACCGACGGTTTCGGCATGTCGGACACCCGGCACGCGCTGCGCCGGCACTTCCACGTGGACGCGGAGTCGATCGTGGTGGCCACGCTGCGCCAGCTCGCCCGCAGCGGCGCGGTGGCGACCACGGTGCCGGCCGAGGCCGCCAAGAAGTACGCGATCGACGACGTCAACGCCGCCCCGGTCGGCGAGACCGGCGGCGACAGCTGATTCAGCACCATTGAGGAGGGCCCGGCGCATCAGCGCCGGGCCCTTTTGGGGTACGGAGCGGCGGTGGTCCGGGGGCCCTGGCGGGGATCCGGACCACCGCCGTCGCGGGTGACGCCGGGAGGATGGGCGCTCGTCAGCCGACGGCGGCCAGGTCGGTGAGCCGGGCCAGCGAGTCCTCCAGGTCGGCGCCGACCCGACGCAGTCCGAGGCGCAGCATGGCCGCCTTGACCGGGCCGGCCGGCCAGCGGACCACGATGAGGCGCACGATGGTCCCGCCCTCCTCCTCGTCTCCGGTGAGCTGGACGTAGATCTCGGTGCGTGCCTCCGCCCGAGATCCAGCGCCCTTGGCCCGTTCCCGCCAGCCGATCAGCGTCGGCTCCTGATAGGCGATCACCTCGGCCTCATGCGCCGAGCCGCGCCCAGCCTGGACGAGTTGTCGCCGCCCGAAGCCCTCTCCCGAGAGCACTTCGGCCGCTCGGACCCCGGCCAGCCAGGCCGGCAACTGCTCGGCCCGCTGTACGACATCCCAGACCACTTCAATTGGCGCCGCCACGTGCGCACTGCGTTCCACGAGGATCATTTCCGTCTTTCCTCCGGTGAGGACATCACACGATATCGGCACTCTATGCGTTAAATCGGACTTACCTGGACGGGTTCGGAAAAAGACACGCCGATCAACCATTGCGCATTGCGCCAGGCCGGCCTATGGCGCATTCATCGAGAGCGCCCTAAAGTCCCGAGCACGTTTCACGTTGACCGGGAGGGCGCATGTCGACCGCACCGATGCCCCAGTTCCCCACCGGCTTCCGCTGGGGCGTCTCCACATCGGCCCACCAGATCGAGGGCGCCACCACGGCCGACGGCCGAGCTCCGTCCATCTGGGACACCTTCGCGCGCTCCCCCGGGCGGATCAGCGACGGCAGCAGCGGCGAGGTGGCCTGCGACCACTACCACCGGCACACCGAGGACGTGGCGCTGCTGGCCGGCCTGGGTGTCTCCGCGTACCGGTTCTCCATCGCCTGGCCCCGGGTCCAGCCCACCGGCGCCGGCCCGGTCAACCCGGCCGGCCTGGACTTCTACGACCGCCTGGTGGACGAGTTGCTGGCCGCCGGCGTCGACCCGGTGGCCACCCTCTACCACTGGGACCTGCCGCAACCCCTCGAAGACGCCGGCGGCTGGATGCACCGCGACACCGCCGCCCGCTTCGCCGAGTACGCCGAGAAGAGCGCCGCCCGCCTCGGCGACCGGGTCCGGCTCTGGATCACCCTCAACGAGCCGTTCATCCACATGAGCCTCGGCTACGGCATGGGTGTGCACGCCCCCGGCCGGATACTGCTCTTCGACGCCTTCCCGGTCGCCCACCACCAACTGCTCGGGCACGGGCTCGCCGTCGCCGCGCTGCGGAGCCACACCGCCAGCCCGGTGGCGATCGCCAACAACTACTCGCCGGTGCGGGTGCTCGGCGACCGCGACGCCGACCGGGCCGCCGGGGCGGCGTACGAGGCGCTGCACAACCGGCTCTTCACCGACCCGCTGCTCGGCCGCGGCTACCCGGAGCTGCCCGGCTTCGACCCGGGCGTCATCCACCCCGGCGACCTCGACACGATCGCCGCGCCGATCGACGTGCTCGGGGTGAACTACTACAACCCCACCGGCGTACGGGCGGCCGAGGAGGGTTCACCACTGCCGTTCGACCTCGTGCCGCTGGACGGCTACCCGCGCACCGCCTTCGACTGGCCGGTGGACCCCGACGGGCTACGCGAGCTGCTCGGCTGGCTGCGCGACACCTACGGCGACGCGCTGCCCCCCATCGAGATCACCGAGGGCGGCTGCGCGTACGACGACGCACCCGACGCCGACGGGCAGGTGGCCGACCCGGAGCGGATCGCGTACCTCGACGGGCACCTGCGGGCGGTCCGCGCCGCCATCGACGACGGGGTGGACGTACGCGGGTACTTCGTCTGGTCGCTGCTGGACAACTGGGAGTGGGCCGAGGGGTTCACCAAGCGCTTCGGTCTGGTGCACGTCGACTACGCCACCCAGAGGCGTACGCCGAAGTCGTCGTACACCTGGTTGCGGGACGTGATCACGGCCAGCCGGCCGGGGTCGGCGCGGTGACCACCCTCGACCCGACGCCGGCGTCGCTGCCGGCGGCGCTCGCCGAACCGACGGTGCCGGTGCGGCGCGGCTGGATCGGCCTGATCTTCGCGGCGAACCTCGGCGTGTGGATGGCGTTCTTCACGCCCATCCAGGTGCTGCTGCCGCAGCAGATCGAGCAGATCGCGCCCGGCGACAAGGAGAACATGCTGGCCGTGGTCACCGGCCTCGGCGCGCTGGCCGCGGTGCTGGCCAACCCCCTGGCGGGCGCGTTCTCCGACCGGACCTGCCTGCGGATCGCCGGCCGCGAGTTCGGTCGTCGGCACGTCTGGACGGCGGGCGGGGCAGTGCTCGGCGCGGCGGCCCTGGTGCTGCTGGCCCAACAACGGACCATCCTCGGCGTCGCCCTGGGCTGGGTCGCCGCGCAGGTCTGCTTCAACGCGATGCTGGCCAGCCTCACCGCCGCCATCCCGGACCGGGTCCCGGTGCGGCAGCGCGGCGGGGTCTCGGGGTGGGTGGGCATCCCGCAGGCGCTCGGGTTGGTACTCGGCGCTGTGCTGGTCACCGCCGTGGTCACCGGCAACGCCGCCGGCTACCTGGCCATCGCCGTGGCCATCCTGCTGCTGTCGCTGCCGTTCGCGCTGCTCACCCCCGACGAACCGCTGCCGCGTACCCATCGACCGGCGATCCGGACGCGGGCGCTGCTGGCCTCGATGTGGATCAGCCCCCGCCGGCACCCGGATTTCGCGTGGGCCTGGATCACCCGGTTCCTGGTCCAGTTGGGCAATGCCCTGGGCACCCTCTACCTGCTGTACTTCCTCAGCGACGGGGTGCGCCACCCCGACCCCGAGGGCGGCCTGCTGGTGCTGATCCTGCTCTACACGCTCGGGATGATGCTGACCGCCGTGGTCGCCGGCCAGATGTCCGACCGTTCCGGCCGCCGCAAGATCTACGTGATCGTCTCCGGGCTGATCATGGCGGTGGCGGCGCTGCTGCTCGCGGTGGCGCCGGTCTGGCCGATGGCGATCGTCGCGGCGCTGCTGCTCGGCGCCGGCTACGGCGTCTACCTCTCGGTGGACGCCGCGTTGATCACCCAGGTGCTGCCCCGGGCCACCGACCGGGCCAAGGACCTGGGCGTCATCAACATCGCCAACTCGGCGCCGCAGGTGCTCGGCCCGGCGCTCTCCGCCCCGCTCGTGGTGTACCTGGGCGGTTATCCCACGCTCTACGCGGTCACCGCAGTGGTCACCCTGCTCGGCAGCGCGCTGGTCGTCAAGATCCGCTCGGTGCCCTAGGGGGCGGTGGCGGAAAGCAGTCGTGTACCGCCGTAGGCTGGGGGACGTGACAGTACGTGTGCGCTTCGCCCCTTCCCCGACCGGTATGTTCCACGTCGGCGGCGCCCGCTCGGCGCTGCAGAACTGGATTTACGCCAAGCAGCAGGGCGGCGTGTTCGTGCTGCGCATCGAGGACACCGACGCGGCGCGCAACAAGCCCGAGTGGACCGAGGGCATCCTCTCCGCGCTGGACTGGATCGGGATCTCCCGGGGCAGCTACGAGGGCCCGTACTTCCAGTCGGCGAACGCAGGCGAGCACCGGGCCGCCGCCGCGCGCCTGAACGAGTCGGGCCGCGCCTACTACTGCGACTGCACCCGCGAGGACGTGCAGGCCCGCACCGGCTCGCAGTACCAGGGCTACGACGGCTACCACCGCGACCGTGGCCTCGGCCCCGGCCCGGGGCACGCCCTGCGCTTCCGTACGCCTGACGAGGGCGCGACAGTGGTGGTCGACCTGATCCGTGGTGAGCCCACCTTCGAGAACAAGCTCATCGAGGACTTCGTCATCGCCCGGGGCGACGGCTCGCCGGTCTTCCTGCTGGCCAACGTCGTCGACGACATGACCATGGGCATCACCCACGTGATCCGGGCCGAGGAGCACCTGCCCAACACTCCCAAGCAGCAGTTGCTCTGGGAAGCCCTCGGGGTCAAGCCGCCGATCTGGGCGCACGTGCCGGTGGTGGTAAACGAGAAGCGGCAGAAGCTCTCCAAGCGCCGGGACAAGGTCGCCCTGGAGGCGTACCGCGACGAGGGTTACCTGGCCGGCGCGATGCGCAACTACCTCATGCTGCTCGGCTGGGCCCCCTCCGGCGACCGGGAGATCGTTCCCTGGTCGGTCATCGAGGACGAGTTCCGGCTGGACGAGGTCAACCTCTCCTCGGCGTTCTTCGACGAGAAGAAGTTGCGCGCGTTCAACGGCGAGTACATTCGCGCGCTGCCGGTGGCCGAGTTCATCGACGCCTGCCAGCCGTGGCTGACCGGCACCGGGACCATCGCGCCGCCGCCGTGGCAGCCGGAGGAGTTCGACGCCGACGCGTTCGCCGCCGTGGCGGCACTGGCCCAGACGCGGATCGCGGTGCTCAGCGAGATCGTGCCGAACGTCGACTTCCTCTTCCTGGCCTCACCGCTGATCGACGAGGCCGCCTGGACCAAGACGATGAAGGACGGTTCCGCCGAGCTGCTGGACGACGCCGTCGCGGCGTTCGAGGCGCTGGAGTCCTGGGACGCCGAGTCGTTGAAGTCGACCCTGGAGGCGGTCGGCGCCGAGCGGGGCCTCAAGCTCGGCAAGACGCAGGCGCCGGTGCGGGTCGCGGTCACCGGCCGCACCGTGGGTCTGCCGCTGTTCGAGTCGCTGGAGGTGCTCGGTCGCGAGCGCACCCTGACCCGGATGCGCGCCGCCCGCCTGCGCCTGGTCTGACTGTCGCTCGTCGACGCGTCACGAGCGCGTCGCCGGTGCAACTCCGCATCGCCCTGTCCTTTGCTCTGCACCCCAATAGGCGCCGGTCGCAGACCGTAGCCGTCGCATCCGCGGGTGCAGAGCAAAGGATGACCCGCGCACCTGACCCACCGGGGGGCGGCGAGGATCAGAGGGTTACCGAGCTCGTCGCTGTCGGCGGAACACGAGGCCGGCCCCGAGTGCGGCGAGCAGCAACAGGCCGCCGAGCGCCCAGATCCACCAGCGACCGCCGGAGTCGGACCGCTCCGACGCCGCCGGCACCGTGGAGGCCGTCGAGCTGCCGGGGGTCACCGACGCGGGCCCGGCAGAGGGTGCGCCCTCGGCCGACGTGGCAGCCGAGGGCGAGCCGGCCGGGCTGGTGCCGGCGGCCGACGGCGAGGCGGACGGGTCGGCCGCGGTGCCGGTGGTGAGGGTGAACCGCACCTCGCCCTTCACCGGGTGCCCATCGGACGACGCGAGCTGGTAGCCGACGATGTAGAGCCCCGCGGCGGCCGGCTTGAACGGCACCCGCACCCGACTGCCGTCGAAGGCGGGAGTCCCGCCAGCGACCACATTGTCCGGTCCGGTTATTGTGATCTTCGTCGTGGTCGGCGACGGCTTGGCGAGGAACCGCAGCTCGACCCGGGCGGGTGCCGACGCCACGCGGGCGCCGTCACGCGGGTTACTGCCGGTCAGCTGGTTGTGGGCGGCGGCCGGGGTCGCCGGCACCAGAAACGACACACCGAACGCCACGCCGAGCACCACTGGCATGACCCGCACCGTACGTGTAACCCTGCCCCCCATGAACCCCTCCGTAAGGGTACGATCCGCCCGCTGATCAAACGGCTCCTCATTAGTCGAGCAGAGATCGCAGATAGTTCCAAATACTGTTCCGAAAGCTGCAACTCATCGACGTTCTGCGGAGTCTGTAGGAGTGGACGCGACCATCCGGTCGATGCCGCACCGGCAGATCGGTCCAGACGTCACGACGAAGCCATCCATCGAACGGGGCGAGGAGGCGGGATGGTCCGACACATGAGGCGGTTCGCCGCCGTGTTGGCGGGCACGCTGACGGTGGCACTGCTGTCGCTCGGCACCGCCGGCTCGGCCTCGGCGGCGCCGAAGCCGGCACCCGCCGGAGTGGACATCACCGGCACAGGGCTGTCCGCGCCGCTGCGGCTGCACGCGGACAAGGAGCCCGCCCTCGTGGGCGCGGTCATCGACCAGGTCAACTTCCTCGCTCGCACCGGCATGCCGACCGGTCCGAAGGCAGCCAACCTCGGTCCGAAATACACTGTCGTGGTGCTCGCCGGCGAGACGCCGAAGCAGACCTACGACCTCTATCCCAAGGCGATCGGCGGCCCCCGCGTCTTCCGGCCGGCGAAGCAGCCGGACGGCCGCAAGACCAGCGCCGGCTGGTTCCTGGGTCGGCTCAGCATGTCCGAGACCCTGCGCACCGCCGGTGTGCCGCTGGAGCGGCAGTTCGACACGGTCAGTGGCGGCGCGGGCGGCGGCGAGCGAGTCCTCCCGGAGGACACGCTCGACCCGGCGAAGGACCTCGACGAGGCGCTCGGCGACCTGCAACGCCTGCTGCTGCTCAACGTCGGCGTGATGCTGACCATCACGGTCGGCCTCGCCGGGATCGCCCTACTGATCCGCCGCCGCACACGCTGAGCCGGCGTACCCGCTGACCCGAGGCACTCGCTGGTCAGCGGGTGCGTCGCCGGTGTTCAGCACCAGCGGCGCGGTGGGCGCTCCCGGCGGGTGGCCCGCGGCCGCGGTCGGACCGCGCCGTGCCGATGTGCCCCGGCCCAGCCGGGAAGTTCGCTGAGGCAACCAGCGGGAACGTCCGAGTCGGGCTCGGCGAGACCGGCGGGCTCGGCGGAGCGCTGACGCGGCAGCAGGGGCTCGTCGTCGACGCGCCCGTGCAGCGGCTCCACCGGGTGCGATGGTGCGCCGCCGACCGGCCGGCGGTGCTTGCCAGCCGCCTGCGGGTCGTGGTGCCCCGGCCGGCAGGGCTCGCCCTGGGCGCAGCCGTGCTCGGCCTCCCCGTGCGCCATCCCCGGTCTCCTCACGCTCGCCTCACCCTCGGGTGCTCTCCCCGAGGTGCCCTGTCACCGTACTGGCCGGGACCGACGGGCCGCGCGCAGCGTACCCGGGGTCCGGACCGGCCGGTCCTCGAAGACGCCGCTGAGCGCGGGGGCCGGTTACGCAGTTCACAGCTTCTTCTGGTGCCGTTCACCCGGGGCGTCCCGGCCGAGGGCACACACCGGCGGTCGGCAAGGGTCCGCGTACCCCTTTCGGCGCATGGCGGCGCGGTCGAGGTCCTCCCCCGGTGGGAGTTCGGCGGGCGACGGCTGTGGTGGGATCGGGGCATGCGTGCGCCACCGTGGCTCGACTCCGGCACCCTCGGCCGCGACCTCGTGCTGGCCGGCGCGTCACTGGCCGGTGGCCTGGTGCTGCACGGCCTGGGTTGGCAACCGCAGGTCCGTCCGGACGGGAACGTGCCGTCGGCGCTGTTCCTGCCGCCGCTGGTGGCGGTCTGCGTCGCCGTCGGCCTACGGCGGGTCGCACCACGCGCCAGCCTGGCCGTGGGGACGGGCGCGCTGGTGGTCGACACGGCGCTGGGCAGTTCGCTGGGCACGGTCCTGGTCTACACGCAGGTGCTCTACGACGCCTGCGTGTACGGCCCGCCCCGGCTGTGGCGGTGGTTGCTGCGGATCACCGTGACGCTGAGCCTGGTCGGGGTGGTCGTCGGCGTGCTCGGGTACGGCCAGTGGCGCGGGGCGGCGCTCGGGGTCCTGGTGGTGCTCGCCGGGGTGCTGCCGGTCCTGACCGGCATCAGTGTGCGGCAGTACCGCGACCAGGCCGCCGCCGAGCGGGCGCGGGCCGAGCAGACCGCCCGGCTGGTCGAGTTGGACCGTCGGCAGGCGGTCAGCGCCGAACGGGCCAGGATGGCCCGGGAGTTGCACGACGTGGTCGCGAACCACCTCAGCGCGGTGGCCATCCACGCCACCGCCGTGCTCTCCGTGCCCGGGTTGGATCGCGGTCAGGTGGAATCGGCGTTGCGGGTGATCCGGGAGAGCAGTGTGCAGGGCCTCGCCGAGATGCGCCAGATGATCGAGGTGCTGCGCGAGCCCGGGACCAGCGCAGACCCGGCCACGCCGGAGGTGGTCACCGCGCGGCTGGCCGAGGCGGACGGACTGGTCGACCGGGTCCGGGCGGCCGGCCTCGCGGTGCGGGTCCGGACCGATGGCACGCCGGGCGCGTTGCCGGTGGGGGTGGACCTCGCCGCGTACCGCATCGTGCAGGAGTCGCTGACGAACGCGCTCAAGCACGGCACGGGTGAGGCGGAGCTGACGATCGCGTACCGGCCGGCCGAGGTGGTGCTGACTGTGGAGAACCCGGTGCGCCGGGGCGGGGCCGGGCTGCCGGGCGCCGGGGCCGGGCTGATCGGCATGCGGGAGCGGGCCACGCTGCTGGCCGGCCGGTTCACCGCCGGGCCGCACGACGGCCGTTGGCAGGTGCGGGCGGCCCTGCCCACCGGGGAGGGCGGGTGACCGGGCCGGCAAGGCCACCGGACGACGCGGGCCCGGCGACGGTACGGGTGGTGCTCGCCGACGACCAGCCGGCGGTACGGGCCGGACTGGTCCTGATCCTGAACAGCTCACCGGGCGTCGAGGTGGTCGGCGAGGCGGCCGACGGCGACGCCGCGGTGCGCCTGTGCCGGGAGTTGCGCCCCGACGTGGCGGTGCTGGATGTGCGGATGCCGCGTCGGGACGGGATCTCCGCGACCCGGGCGATCGTCGGCGACGGGCTCGCCGACGTGTTGGTGCTCACCACCTTCGACCTGGACGAGTACGTCTTCGGGGCGTTACGGGCCGGCGCGGCCGGGTTCCTGCTCAAGGACACCGACGCCGAGGGCCTGGTGAGCGCGGTACGGACGGTGGCGCGGGGCGACGGCTTCATCGCGCCCACTGTGACCCGCCGGTTGATCACCGCCTTCGCGGCCACCGCGCCGGGCGCGTCGGCGGACGCGCGGGCGGCGCTGGGCACCCTCACCCCGCGTGAGCGTGACGTGTTGGCCTGCCTCGGGTTGGGCCTGTCCAACCAGCAGATCGCCGATCGACTGGTGCTGGCGGAGAGCACCACAAAGACCCATGTGAGCCGGATATTGGCGAAGCTGGACCTGCGCAGCCGGGTGCAGGCAGCGATCCTTGCCCAGGAGGTGGGCCTGCCCGCTCCCCCACAGCCGTGAGACGGGCACCGACGGTGGTCGGCGGACCGGTGCCGGCGTGGTTGGCCTGCTCACGACGTGTCAGGCTAGGGCGGTGAGCACGCCGGGCGGTGGGGAGCTGTCGGCCACGCTGCGCCGGATCGAACGATCGGCGGGGGCGTTGGCCACCTCCAGCGTGGCCCGGATGGACGAGACGCTGCCCTGGTTCCGGGCGCTGCCGGCCGACCAGCGTTCCTGGGTGATGCTGGTGGCCCAGGCGGGCGCGAGGTCGCTGGTGCAGTGGCTGCGCGACGGCGGTGGCACTGCGGACAGCACCCAGGAGGTCTCGGACGAGGTCTTCGCCGCCGCCCCGCAGGCGCTGGCCCGGTCGATCACCCTCCAGCAGACCGTGGCGTTGATCAAGGTGACGATCGACGTGGTCGAGGAGCAGGTGTCGCACCTGGCCGCCGAGGGTGAGGAGCAGCAGCTACGCGAGGCGGTGCTGCGCTTCTCCCGGGAGATCGCGTTCTCCGCCGCCCGGGTGTACGCGCGGGCCGCCGAGTCGCGCGGCGCCTGGGACGCCCGGTTGCAGGCGCTGCTTGTCGACGCGCTGCTGCGCGGTGACTCGCCGGACGTCCTGGCCAGTCGGGCCGCCGCGCTCGGCTGGGCGGACGCGCCGCCGGTGGCGGTGGCTGTCGGTCGGTCGCCCGGCGGCGAGGTCTCCGCGGTGCTGCACGTGGTCTACCGGCAGGCCCGCCGGATCGGCGTGGAGGTGATCGGCGGCGTCCACGGCGACCGGTTGGTGATCGTGCTGGGCGGCGCACCTGACCCGCTGACCGCCACCGCGAAGCTGCTGAGCGCGTTCGGGGACGGCCCGGTGGTGGTCGGTCCCGCCGTACCGAGTCTCGACGAGGCGACCGAGTCGGCGCGGGCCGCGCTGTCCGGCTTTCGGGCCGCACCAGCCTGGCCGAGCGCGCCCCGGCCGGTGCCGGCCGCGGACCTGCTGCCGGAGCGGGCCCTCGCCGGCGACGCCGAGGCCCGTCGGCGGCTGCGTCACGATGTGTACGCGACGCTGGTGCGCGCCGGTGGGGAACTGCTGGCGACGCTGGACGCCTTCCTGGCCGCAGGTGGGACGCTGGAGAGCGCGGCGCGGGCACTGTTCGTGCACCCGAACACGGTGCGCTACCGGTTGCGCCGGATCGCCGAGGTGACCGGGTTCTCGCCGCTGTCGCCGCGCGACGCGTTCGCCCTTCAGGTCGCGCTGACCGTGGGTCGGTTGGATCCGGTCGCCCCGCTGGCCTCGTCGGTCCCGACTCAGACAATGACCCCGGCTACCCGGAAATCCGCCCAAACCGAGGATGATCCCCGCCGATCTTTGTAGGAAACCTCTAAAGGGCCTAGTGTGGTTTGGTCGAAGGCGGCACCGCGTTACCCGCCTTTATCCGGGAGAGTCATAGACGTGCTCGCCGTACTTAGTCCCGGCCAGGGTTCTCAGAAACCCGGCTTCCTGACCCCCTGGCTCGACCTGACCGGCACCGAGGCGCGACTGCGCGACTGGTCGGCGTTGGCCGGGGTCGACCTGCTGCACCTGGGCACCAAGGCCGACGCCGACGAGATCAAGGACACCGCCCGCACCCAGCCGTTGCTGGTCGCCGCGGCGTTGCTCGCGGCCGAGCACCTGCCCCTGGACGGCGTCGCGCTCACCGCCGGCCACAGCGTCGGCGAGTTGGGTGCCGCCGCCCTGGCCGGTGTGCTGTCGGCCGACGCCGCGATCACCCTGGCCGGGGTTCGCGGCCGGGAGATGGCCGCCGCGTGCGCGTTGGAGCCGACCGGAATGGCCGCGGTGCTCGGTGGCGACCCCGACGAGGTGATCGCCGCGATCGAGGCGAACGGGCTCTACCCGGCCAACCGCAACGGCGCTGGGCAGATCGTCGCCGCAGGCGCCCTGGACGGGCTCGACAAACTCGCCGCCGCGCCGCCGGCACGGACCCGGATCATCCGACTCCAGGTGGCCGGCGCGTTCCACACCCCGTACATGGCTCCGGCCGAGACCGCGCTCGCCGCGGAGGCCGCCGGGATCACCCCCGCCGACCCGGCCCGGACCCTGCTGTCGAACCTCGACGGCACCGCGGTCGACAACGGCGCGGCCATGGTGCAGCGCCTCGTTCGTCAGGTCACCGCACCGGTGCGGTGGGACCTGTGCATGCGTACGCTTGCCGACCTCGGGGTCACCGGCGTGATCGAACTGCCCCCGGCCGGCACCCTCGCCGGCCTGGTCAAGCGGGAACTCAAGGGCGACGGCGCCCCGGAGATCGTCACCCTCAACACCCCGGACGACCTGCCGGCCGCACGGGACCTGATCGCCCGTATCGGAGGTCGTTCATGACTGGCAGTCGCATCGTCTCGATGGGGCACTACCAGCCCTCCCGGGTGGTGACCAACGACGACATCGCCCAGCTCGTCGACACCAACGACGAGTGGATTCGCGACCGGGTCGGCATCGTCAGCCGGCGGATCGCCGACAGTGAGACGGTCGCCGACATGGCCGCCGCGGCTGCCGGCAAGGCGCTGGCCAACTCGGGCCTGACCGCCGCCGACATCGACCTGGTCGTGGTCGCCACCTGCTCCTCCATCGACCGCAGCCCCAACGTGGCCTGCCGGGTCGCCGCCAAGCTGGGCATCACCGCCCCTGGCGCGTTCGACCTCAACACCGCCTGCTCGGGCTTCGCGTACGCGCTGGGCACCGTCGACCACGCCATCCGGGCCGGGGCGTCGCGCAACGCGATCGTCATCGGCGCGGAGAAGCTGTCCGACTTCACCGACTGGACCGACCGCTCCACCTGCATCATCTTCGCGGACGGAGCCGGCGCCGCGGTGGTCTCCGCCACCGCCGACGACGAGCCGACCGGGATCGGCCCGGTCGTCTGGGGTTCGGTGCCGGACAAGAGCGACGCGGTCCGCATCGAGGGTTGGCGCCCGTACATCCAGCAGGAGGGGCAGGCGGTGTTCCGCTGGGCCACCACCGCTATCGCGCCGCTCGCGCTGCAGGCCTGCGAGCGGGCCGGGGTCGACCCGTCGGAGCTGGCCGCGTTCGTGCCGCACCAGGCCAACGCCCGGATCATCGACGGCATCGCCAAGCGGCTCAACATCCCCGACGCGATCATCGCGAAGGACATCGTCGAGTCCGGCAACACCTCCGCGGCGAGCGTGCCGCTGGCCCTGTCCAAGCTGGTAGAGCGCCGGGAGGTGCCCTCGGGCGCACCGGTGCTGCTGTTCGGCTTCGGCGGTGGCCTGACCTACGCCGGTCAGGTCGTCCGCTGCCCCTGACCCCCTCGGGCGCGTACGCGTCCAGGAGTGGCGGTCGGCGACGCCGGCCGCCGGAGAACCCCGATGAAAGGAACCAACCGCAATGACCCGTGACGAGATCACCACCGGCCTCGCCGAGATCCTCGAAGAGGTTGCCGGGGTGAACCCGGACGACGTGGCCGAGGGGAAGTCCTTCACCGACGACCTCGACGTCGACTCGCTCTCCATGGTTGAGGTAGTGGTCGCGGCCGAGGAGAAGTTCGGCGTCAAGATCCCGGACAACGAGGTGCAGAACCTCAAGACCGTCGGCGACGCTGTCAGCTACATCGCGGCGCAGTCCTGATCATGAGTCGTCCAGACGTCGTCGTCACCGGGCTCGGCGCGACGACCCCGCTTGGCGGGGACGTCGCGTCGACCTGGGACGCAATGCTCGCCGGCCGCTCCGGGGTGAGTGCCCTCACCCAGGAGTGGGCCGAGCAACTGCCGGTCCGAATCGCCGCCCAGTTGGCCGTGGAGCCGTCCGAGGTGCTGGACCGGGTCCGCCTGCGCCGCCTGGACCGTTCCGAGGCGATCGCGATCATCGCGGCGCAGCAGGCCTGGGCGGACGCCGGCCTCGCCGGCTCCGACCTCGACGGGGAGCGGTTGGCCGTCAGCGTCGGCTCCGGCATCGGCGGTGCCACCACGCTGCTCGCCCAGGACGACATCCTGGAGGCGTCCGGGCCACGGCGGGTCTCCCCGCACACCATCCCGATGCTGATGCCGAACGGTCCGGCCGCCTGGGTCGGGCTGGAGCTGGGCGCCAAGGCCGGCGTGCACTCGGTGGCCAGCGCCTGCGCCACCGGCGCCGAGGCGATCGCCCTCGGCCTGGACATCATCCGCTCCGGCCGGGCCGACGTGGTGGTGGCCGGCGGCACCGAGGCGGTCATCCACCCGCTGCCGATCGCCGGCTTCAGCTCGATGCGGGCCATGTCCACCCGCAACGACGACCCGGAGCGGGCCTCCCGCCCGTGGGACCGGGGCCGGGACGGCTTCGTCCTCGGCGAGGGCGCCGGCATCGTGGTGCTGGAGCGGGCCGAGCACGCCGCGGCCCGGGGCGCCCGGGTGTACGCGCGCCTCGCCGGTGCCGGCATCACCTCCGACGCGTACGACATCGTGCAGCCGCACGCCGAGGGCGAGGGCGCGATCCGGGCCATCGCCAAGGCGATCGCCGACGCGGACGTGGCCAAGCGGGACATCGTGCACGTCAACGCGCACGCCACCTCGACCCCGGTCGGGGACATGCTGGAGATCGGTGGGCTGCACAAGGCGCTCGGCGACCACCCGGTGCTGTCCGCGACGAAGTCGATGACCGGTCACCTGCTCGGTGCGGCCGGTGCGCTGGAGTCGATCGCCACCATCCTGGCGATCCGCGACAGCGTCGTCCCTCCGACGATCAACCTCGACGACCCTGAGCCGGGCCTCACCCTGGATGTCGCCGCGCACAAGGCCCGCCACATGGAGATCCCGGCCGCGTTGAACAACGCGTTCGGCTTCGGCGGCCACAACGTGGCTCTCGTCTTCGCCCGCCCCTGAGATCCTGCGAAAGGGCCCCTTCTCTCGACGAGGAGGGGCCCTTTCGTCGTTCAGCCTCGGTTGCGGGGGTGCTGTTTGGCGGTGCGCTCGTTGCCGTGGCGGTAGTTGCCGGTCCAGCGGGCCATCACCAACTGCGGGTCGTCGTCGACCTCGGCCAGGAACTCCGCGGCCCGAGCGCCGCGCAGCGTGCCGGCGACCCGGCCGTGGTGGGTGATCACCACAGTGCCGTCCGCCCGTTGCACGTGCCGGAATCCTGCTGCCGCTCCCATGGGGTGAGGCTGTCAGACCGACCGGCGCGGAGGCGACCGGGTTTCCGTGGCGCGGGCGCACGATCCCGATTGACGTCGAGGGACCGCACGGCTTAGATGGGCCAACTGAAGATCGACTGACGGGGATCACCACGATGGACATTCGTACCCGCGTCGCCGTGTCGGCGGCGCTCACCCTCGGCCTGCTGGCCGGCTGCGGCGACGACGCCGCCGATCCCGCCGGGTCCGCGGCCGGCGGCCCGGCCCCACAGGCCACGGGCGAGCCCTGGTACGACGAGACGACCCCGGCGTCGACCGGCGGCACCACCGGCGGCACCGGTTCCCCCTGCCCGGTACCGGTGACGTTTCCGCTGGCCGACGGGTGGACGGCGAAGGCGGTCGAGCCTGCCAAGGGTGAGCTGGCCGAGCTGGTCGGCGAGGCGCTCACCAAGCGCGGCGGCAGCACGGTGCGTTGCGAGGTGGACGGCCGCTCGGCCGGCGGCGGATTCCTGCGGATCTGGGCGGCGGACTCGCCGACTGTCACGCCGCGCGCCGCGCTGGAGAGTTTCGCCGCCGGGGCCGGCGAGACGGTCGCCGGTCAACAATTCCGCGACCTCCGCGCCGGCGGCTTCGACGCCACCGAGATGACCTGGCTCGCCACCAACCCGCTGGCCGAGGAGGAGTCGCGGAACTGGGCGCTGGCCGTCCAGTCGGCGGGGCAGACGCTGGTCTTCGCGGTCAACGAGGGGCTGATCACCGAACGGACCGACGTGCTGCCGGCGTACCGGCTCGCGGTGCGAGGGCTCGCGAAGGGCGAGTGAGGTGGGCGCTGCGCCGTCCGCTCCCGGTCGGTCAGGTGCGACAGGTCGTCGCGGGCAGTCCGGGAACGGCCACCGGGGATCGGCCGCCCGGCCGGGCCTTGCCGGCGAGCACGGCGGCCAGGGCGGTCATCGACGCCCGGCTGGAGGAGTACGTCGCCAGCAGCGTCGGTGACTTCGCGTCGGCCAGCACGTACGGGGTGTCCATGGCGACCGTGACCGCCGCGTCGGGGCTCAGGTCCTTGGCGCCGTCGCCGTAGCCCACCAGGTGCACCATCGTGCCGCCGCTGGGCTTGACCTGCACCCCGGCGGCGGTCAGCGCGGCGGTGAGGGTGGCCCGGGTGCCGTCCCGACCGCCGGACGAGGTGACGGTGACCGGCCCGCGTACCGCTCCGCCGCAGGCGCCCTTCAGCACCGTGACGGCGGCGGCGGCCAGCGCGTCGGCCGCCGCCCGGTGCTCCGGGGCGTTGAGCGTGGACATCTGCGCCGCCGGCAGCTCCGCGAGCTTGAACTTCATGGTCAGCACCCGCGTGACCGCCTCGACCAGCCGGGTGCGGGTCAGCGAGCCGCCGCGCAGCGCGGCGAGCAGCCCGTCGTACGCCTGACCGACGTTCGGGGTCATCAGGATGAGGTCGTTACCGGCGTTGAGCGCCCGGACCGCCGCCTCGCCGGGAGCCCAGCGCATCGCGGGCGGCATGTTCATCCCATCGGTGATCACCACGCCCTGGAAGCCGAGTTGGCCGCGCAGGACGTCGGTGAGCAGCTTGTGCGAGAACGTCGCCGGGGTCCCCGGGTCGATCGCGCGCGCGTCCAGGTGACCGGACATCACGGCCATCGCGCCCGCGTCCATCCCGGCGGTGAACGGCGGCCACGCCCCGCTCTGCAACGCCGCGGCGGACTGGGTGAGCACCGGAAGGTCCTGGTGCGAGTCGTCGGCGCTGTGGCCGTGCCCGGGGAAGTGCTTCAGGGTGGCCGCGACCCCGACCGCCTGCAGGCCGCGGACCGCGCCGCCCACCTGCGCGGCGGCCTGCTTCGGGTCGGCGCCGTACGACCGGGAGCCGATCACGGTGCTGCGGGTGGCCAGCACGTCGGCCACCGGGGCGAAGTCGATGTTGATGCCCATCGCGGCCAACTCGGCGCCGGCGGCCCGCCAGGCGGCCTCGGTGAGCTTCGGGTCACCTGCCGCGCCGGCCGCGAGGGCGCTGGGCAGCACTGTGACCCCGTCGGTCACGCGGGTGACGACGCCGTACTCCTGGTCGGTGCCGATGAGCAGCGGCGCCGAACCGGCGGCGAGCCGACCGGCGGCGGTTCGCAGCCCGGCCGTGAGCTCGTGCACCTGCTTGGGGTTGTCGACGTTCGTGGTCTCCTGGTTGCCCTTGGTCGGGTCGTCGGCGCTGAAGCCGACCAGGATCAGGCCACCCAGTCGGTACTTGGCGATCATGTCGGCGGGGGTGTCCACCCCGGCGAGGGCCTGGTTACCGGCCGCCGAGCCGGCGGAGACCTTCGTCGCCGAGTCGCCGTATGCGTACGGCATCAGCACCTGGCCGACCAGGTCTTCGTCGGACAGCGTCGCCACCAGCGCGGCGGCGCGGCCGGCGGGGTCGCTGGCCGGCGGCGCGGCCGGGACGCTCGGGCCCGCGGACGTGCCGACCGGGCTGGGCGTCGGGGTGGGACGCTCCGGGTCACCTGAGCAGCCGGAGACGAGCAGGGCGGTCAGGGCGGCGACAGCGACACTGGCGCGCCACGGGCGATTCGACACGCCGCCCATCCCACCAGCTTCTCCCTTATCGGGGCAACTTGACCTTACCGGTCGTCACCGGTGTGACGGCCCACGGCCAGCGGCCGGCCGACCGGGTCAGCCAACCCGAGTGAGCAAGGTCACCGGGGCGCCGTCGCCGGCGTACCGGTAGGGCTCCAGGTCAGCGTCCCACGCCGTGCCGAGCGCCTTGTCGAGGGCGTGCGCCAGCGCCTCGGGGGCCCGGGAGGCCGCCATCAGCGCCCGAAGGCGGTCCTCGCCGAGCTGGATGTCGCCGGCCACGCCGACCGTTGCCCGGAACAGGCCACGGGCCGGCACGTACATGAAGCGCTCACCGTCGGCACCGGGACTCGGCTCCTCGGTGACCTCGAAACGGATCATGGGCCACTGCCGTAGGGCAGCAGCCAGCTCGGCGCCCGTCCCCGGACGACCGGTCCACCCGCACTCGGCCCGGCGTGCGCCGGGGTCGACGGGCTGACCCGTCCACTGCAGGTTGACCGGCGCGGCTAGGACGCGCGCGATCGCCCACTCGACGTGTGAGCACACGGCGAGCGGGGTCGAATGGACGTATACGACGCCACGCGTTGGCACGGTGACCTCCCGGAGAGCGAGGTGCGTCTTCCCCTACGACCTCGTCCACCCAGGTGGCTGCTGCAACACATGATGACTCCTGTGACGCGTGGTGCGCCAGGGAATCGGAAAAATCGCCGGGTGGAATAGCCGGACGGGTGGTCGCCGTTGCCTCTCAGGACACCGCGACGACCAGCATGATGTCGTGGTCCTGTACAGTTCCACCGGCGGCTTATGCCGCGTTACACCTTCGCGGGTCGAGTCACGTACGACCCGCACACAGCCCCCGGACGTCCAGTCCTCCCGTACGTCTTGCAAGGAGTACCTCCGTGGCGAGCAACACCTCTAAGACCGCGCGCGCGTCCGTCCGGGCCGGCCAGGCTGGCCAGGGTGGCGCCCTCAGCGTGCTGGGCGAGTTCAAGTACCTCATCCCGCTCAACGGCGGCAAGCACGCCTACGTGCGGAACCTGACCAACGGCAAGACCGCGCACCTGCGCACGGACTCCGACGCCTTCGTCGAGGAGATCCGCGTGCTGGCCGCCGCCGGCCACGCCGCCAAGATCCGGGCGGAGATCAACAACCTGGCTGCCACCCACCCGGGTGACGGCTGGGAGGCCACCGAGAAGCGCCTGGTCGCGGCCGGCGTCTTCGAGGGCTGAGCCCTCCCCCACCGCACCAACGAAACCGCCCGCCGGGAAGTCCCGCCGGGCGGTTTCGCACGTCCGGAGGGCTGCGCGGCGGGCCGGGTCAGCCTGGATCGAGCAGGGCGACCTCGCCGGTGGCCAGGTCGTAGAGGCCGCCGACCACTGCCACCCGGCCCGCGGCCACCGGCCCGGCCAGCAGGACGTCCTCGCGCAGGGTGCGCACCGTGCGCCGGACGTGCCGGCGGATCGCCAGCGGCTGCACCGCCGGATCGCCGAGCCCCGCCTCGGTCACCGCCGGGGCGATCTCGTCCACCAGGTGCGCCAGCGACCCGCCGGGACGTTGCCCGGTGCGCAGCGCCTCCACAGTGGCCTGCACCGCGCCGCACCGCTCGTGGCCGAGGACCATCACCAGCGGTACGCCGAGCTGGCCGACCACGTACTCGATCGAGCCGCAGACCGCGCGATCGAGGACGTGCCCTCCGGTACGGATCACGCAGATCGCGCCGAAGGTCTGATCGAAGATCGCCTCCAGCGGCACCCGGGAGTCGATGCAGCCCAGCACCACTGCGTACGGCTGCTGGTCGCCGGAGGCCGCGGCGGCGGCCGTGACGTCGTGTCCGTGCACCGGCTGGCCGCTGACGAACCGCCGATTGCCGGCGAGCAGGTCGGCCAGCGCGGCGCGGGGCGTGCCGCCGGCCTGCCGCCCCTGCCCCGACGTCGCACCCATGGGCGCTCCCGACGACCCCATGCCGTTCAGCTTGGCCCGCCGCCGTCCGGCACGGGCGAGGTCGGGAATCTTCGCCAGGGCGTGATTGGCGTGGTGTCATGGCGGGTAGCCGGTGTTACCGCCGGGTATCGGAGGTGCTGGTGGTACTGGGCGGCCCTGGGGAGGTGGCGATGCCGGAGCGGTTCGAGGTCGGTCTGCCGGACGGCGTACGGCTCAACGTCGAGGCGACGGGTCCGACGGACGCCCAGGTCAGCGTCATCCTGCTGCACGGCTGGACGCTGGACGGGCGCGCCTGGCACCGACAGGTCGACGCGCTCACGGCGCCGCCGTTCGGCGGTGCGGTGCGGGTGGTCGCCTACGACGCGCGGGGACACGGCCGGTCCAGTTGCATGGCGCTGCCCACTGCCACAGTGGCCCAGTTGGGTGACGACCTGGCCGCGGTGATCGACGCTGTCGCGCCGACCGGCCCGGTGGTGCTGGTCGGGCACTCGATGGGCGGCATGACGATCATGGAGTACGCCCACCGCCACCCTGTGCACTTCGCCGCCCGTACCGCCGGCCTGGTCTTCGTCTCGACCACCGCCGAGGGGCACACGCACACCGTGTACGGGCTCTCGCCGCGGATCGCCCGGTTGATCCGGTTGGCCGAGACGACCGGCGCCGGCGTGCTGGCCCGGTGTGGCTCGTGGCGCGCGCCCCGGGCACTACTGAACGCGCTGCAACCGAGCATCCGGTGGATGCTCTTCGGTGACCGCTGCGAGCCGGCCGACATCCGGCTGGTGACGTCGGCGGTGGCTCGGGCCTCGCTGCGCTCGATCGGCGGGTTCCGCGCCTCCATCGGCACCCAGCACCGCCTGGACACCCTCGCCGCGTTGGCCCACCTGCCGGCCGCCGCGCTGGTCGGCGACCGGGACCGACTGACCCCACCGCCGTGCGCCGAGTCGATCGCGGCGGCTCTGCCGGCCACCGAGCTGACCGTCTGCCCGGGCGCCGGGCACATGCTGATGATGGAACGTCCGGACGAGGTCAACGCCGCGCTCACGGGCGTCGTACGACGGGTGCTCGCCGAATCGTCGCCGTCCGACCGTGGCGCATCGGCGTCGGCGCACCGTGGCGCGGCCACCGCCGGGTCGGGTGCCTGAGCACGTTCGCGCACCTCGGGCGCGGCGGGTCGGGTCCAGGGCCGTACTCTTCTCGGTTGGCCCGCGCGGTTTCCGCCGCCTGCCGGCGACCTCTGAAGGAGCGTGCGTTGACCGACCAGACCGGCCTGGAGCAGGAGATCGCCGTCGAGCAACGACACCTCGACCGGGTGTACGCCAGACTGGCCGAGCTGCGGCAGTCGGCCGTCCGCGCCGAGCGTGACGGCTACCGGATGGCCCGGGTGGGCACGCACGGCGCTCTGGTCGAGCGCGACGCGATGGTCTTCCACGCGGCGCAGCGGCGGCACACCCTGGACGCCGAGCACGAGGGGCTGGTCTTCGGCCGGCTGGACCTGCGCGACCGTCAGGTGCTGCACGTCGGGCGACTGGGGATCCGCGACGAGAACGCCGTCACGCTTGTCGTCGACTGGCGCGCGCCGGCCGCGGCCGCCTTCTACCAGGCCACCCCGGCGCAGCCGCTGGACGTGGTGCGGCGGCGCACCATCCAGTCCCGCGCCGAGCGGGTCACCCGGATCGAGGACGACCTGCTGGACCCGACGGCCGCCCCGGAGGGGATGACTGTCGTCGGTGACGGCGCGTTGCTGGCCACGCTGTCCAAGGCCACCGGCCGGGGCATGCGCGACATCGTGGCGACCATCCAGCGGGAGCAGGACGAGGCGATCCGCTCGCCCGGTTCCGGGGTGACGATCGTCGCGGGCGGCCCCGGCACCGGCAAGACCGCTGTCGCCCTGCACCGGGCCGCGTTCCTGCTGTACTCCGACCGCAGCCGCTACGCCGGCGGCGGCATCCTGGTGGTCGGCCCGTCGTCGGTCTTCGTCGAGTACATCGGCTCCGTGTTGCCGTCGCTCGGTGAGGACACCGCGACGCTGCACTCGCTGGGCACCCTCTTTCCGGGGATGACCGCCACCCGCCCCGACCCGCCCGAGGTGGCGGCGGTGAAGGGCTCGCTGCGGATGCGCCGGGTGCTGGAGCGGGCGGCCCGCGACGCGGTGCCGGGCGGCCCGGGTGAGCTGCGGCTGCTCTATCGGGGCACGCTGCTGCGGCTGGACCGGGCCGCGCTGGACCGGATCCGGGACCGCGCGCTGCAACGCGGCGCACGACGCAACGAGGTGCGCCGGGCCGGTTTCGACGGTGTGTTCGCCGCGCTCTGGGCGCAGGCCCGTGAGCTGAGCAGCGGTCGGCTGCCGGAGCAACCGGCCTTCGAGGCGGAGATCGCCGAGCGCTCGGAGTTCCGGGAGTTCCTCAAGGCGTGGTGGCCTCGGCTGCACCCCCGACACGTGCTCGGCTGGCTGGCGCAACCGGACCGGCTACGCCGGTACGCCGGGGGGATCCTCTCCTCGGCGGAGATCCGGCTGCTCAACGCCGCGTACCGGAACCTGGACCCGGCCGGGCTGACGATCGCCGACGTGGCACTGCTGGACGAGTTGGACGCGCTGCTCGGTAAGCCCGCGCAGCCGGCCCGCGCGCGACGCGATCCGTTCCAGCTCGCCGGCGGCGTCCGTGAGCTGAGCACCCTCGGTGAACGGCAGCGGGCCGCCCGCGCGGCGGCCCGGGAGCGTCCGGAGGACTACCGGGAGTACGCGCACGTGGTGGTGGACGAGGCGCAGGACGTCTCGCCGATGCAGTGGCGGATGATCGGTCGACGCGGCCGACTGGCCTCCTGGACCGTGGTGGGCGACCCCGCGCAGACCGCGTGGACCGGCGATCCGGAGGAGCTGACCCGGGCCCGCGACCAGGCGCTGGGCCGGCGCAAGCGACACGACTTCACGCTCACCACCAACTACCGCAACTCGGCGGAGATCTTCGCGGTGGCGGCGGCGGAGATCCGTCGGCTCTACCCGGACCTGCCGCTGCCGACCGCCGTCCGCTCCACGGGGGTCGAGCCGGTGGAGCTGGTGGTGCCCGCGACGGGGTTGGAGACCGCGACAGTGGAGGCCGCCGCCGGCCTGCTGGCCGAGGTGGAGGGGACGGTCGGGGTGATCACGCCGGTCCCCCGCCGGGACGAGGTCGCCGGGTGGCTGGGCGCGCTCGGCGCGCCGAGGTTGCAGGTGGTGACCAGCCTGGAGGCCAAGGGCATGGAGTACGACGGGGTGGTGCTGGTCGCGCCGAGCGAGATCCGGGCGGATCCGGGTGCCGGGGTGCGCACCCTGTACGTGGCGCTCTCCCGGGCCACCCAGCGGCTCACCACCATCGACCCGACCGGCTGACGCGCGCGGACTGCCGCCGGCGCAAGGCGCCGCCCGTACACTTGCACACATAGCGATGTGAGCATACATTTGACCGGGTCCCGACCAGCGGCGGAAGGTGGTTCTCGTGGGCGCAGGTCATGACCACCACCATGGGTCCGTCGCCAATGCCGCACACCAGCACCGAGGTCGACTCTGGGCGGCATTCGGGTTGCTCACCACCCTGATGGTGGTCGAGGCGGTGGCCGCCCTGCACACCGGCTCGCTCGCCCTGCTCTCCGACGCCGGGCACATGTTCACCGACGTGCTCGGCATCGGGATGGCGCTCGCCGCCATCACGGCGACCCGGCGGGCCACCGGCGACCCGCAGCGCACCTTCGGGCTCTACCGACTCGAGGTGCTCGCCGCGCTGGCCAACGCCGTCCTGCTCTCCGGCGTCGCGATCTACGTGGTGATCGAGGCGATCCGCCGCTTCGGCGACCCGCACCAGGTCGTCGCCGGCCCGATGCTCGCGGTGGCCGTGCTCGGCCTGCTCGCCAACATCGCCGCCTTCGCGCTGCTGCGCGCCGGAGCCCGGGAGAGCATCAACCTCCAGGGCGCCTACCTGGAGGTGCTCGGTGACCTGCTCGGCTCGCTCGGCGTCATCGGCGCGGCGCTGCTCATCACCGTCACCGACTGGTGGTGGGCCGACCCCCTGGTCGCGGTCGCCATCGGCGTGTTCATCCTTCCGCGCACCTGGCGGCTGGCCCGCGCCGCCGTCCGCATCCTGGTGCAGGCCGCCCCGGAACACCTCCAGGTGACCGCCGTGCACGACCGGCTCGCCGCCGTCCCCGGTGTCGTCGAGGTGCACGACCTGCACGTCTGGACGCTCACCTCGGGCATGGAGGTGGCCTCCGCTCACCTGACCATGGCACCCGGCGCGGAGGTCGGCGCGGTGCTCACCGCGGCGCGTACGGCCCTGCACGACGACTTCCGCATCGAGCACGCGACGTTGCAGATCGAGCCCGGCGCCGCTTCCGGAGCGTGCGGCTCCATCGAATGGTGACGGAGCCGTAATTTTCCGTGCTGACGCACGCACCGTCCGTCACATTGGCTGCAGCGGCCCCATCGGCACCGGTAGGCTCGGTCCCGGCCTCCACCAGGCGGCGCCCTCCCGGCGCCGGTGGCGGTCGCCGCCTAATCGCCCAACTGGGCGAACCGGGGAACCATGTTCCTGGGGTGTATCCGCGTCAGCGGTAGGGATCTTCCGTCCCGAACCCGTCAGCTAACCCGGTCGGCGGCTGACGGAAGGACATGCGCAGTGGCACCAGCACGACCACCCGCCGCCCGACTGGCGGCACTGATCGTCGCGATGTTCGCCCTCGGCGTCGCGCTTCCGGCCGGCACCGCCTCGGCCTCCCCCCCGACCGGCCTGCGGGCCGCCGCACCCGACTCCGACGAGGAGGGCGGCACCCCGGCGTTGCGCGCCCAACTCGAGGCGGCCAGCAAGGGCTACCTGGACGCGAAGCGCGCCCTGGACACCTCCGTGCAACGGCAGAAGCAGCTCGCCACCCAGCTGACGACCATCGAGGTCGAGATCGGCCAGCGCAACGGCAAGGTCGGCGAGATCGCCGAGGTGGCCTACCGCACCGGCCGGCTCGGTGCGATGTCGGCGCTGCTCAACAGCAACACTCCGGAAGGCTTCATGGACCGGGCGGCCGCGCTGGACGCGGTGGCGGCCAACGAAGACCGGGTGCTGCGCGACCTGCTGAACAGCAAGGACAAGGCCAACCGCACCCGGATCGCCCTGGACGGCGAGATCAACGAACAGCGCAAGCAGGTCGCGGTGATGGCCAAGCGCAAGGAGCAGGCCGAACGGGCCCTGACCGTGGCCACCACACCCAAACCGCAGACCACCGCCGACGGCGGCTCCAACCGGGGCACCTCCAGCGCCAACGCAAAGGCCGCACCGCGCAACTCCGACGGCTCCTGGCCCTCCGAGTCGTGCAGCGTCAACGACCCCACCCCGGCCAACGGCTGCATCACCCCACGCACCCTGCACGCGCTCAACCAGGCCAAGGCCGCAGGATTCACCCGGTACGTCTCGTGCCACCGCCCCAGCGGCTCCGGTGAACACCCGAAGGGCCGGGCCTGCGACTTCGCGGCGCAGAAGGGCGGCTTCGGCGGGGACGCCACCGGCGGCGACAAGACGTACGGCAACAACCTGGCCGCGTACTTCATCCGCAACGCGGACCGGCTCGCCGTGCTCTACGTGATCTGGTACAGGCAGATCTGGCTGCCCAGCAGCGGGTGGAAGTCGTACAGCGGGGCGCACGGCACCCCGTCGACCGACCACACCAACCACGTACACCTGTCGGTCTACTGACCCACGCGTCGTGATGCCTGTGAGTCACCCCGGTGGCTCACAGGCATCACGTGCGTCCGGGGCCGGGCTACGTCGCCGGGCGTACCCCTGATGTCGTCGCTCGTCGGACGACCCGGCAGCGGTCGGCGGGCAGCATCGCGGTATGCCTCGGATCCGACCCAGCACCCGCAAGGCGCTGCTCACCCTGCACCTGGTCACCTCGCTCGGCTGGCTCGGCGCCGACCTGGTGCTGCTCACCCTCGGCATCGCCGTTCAGCGGGGCGCCGACCCGGCGGTGGTCTATCCGGTCACGGCCCTGGTCGGCACTGTGCTGTTCGCGCCGCTGAGCGTCCTGGTCTGGCTGATCGGCGTCGCCAGCTCACTGCTCACCCCGTGGGGCCTGCTGCGCCACCGCTGGGTGCTGGTCAAGCTCGTGCTGACCACGGTGATGGTCGGGCTGGTGCTGTTCCTGCTCACCCCGAACCTGCGTCACGCCGGAGCGGTCGGGGCCGCCCTGCCCGCCCGGGATCGCGCCGACCTGGTCATCGCGCCGGCGGTGTCGACCAGCCTGATGGTCATCGCGACGGTGCTGTCCACCTACAAGCCGTGGGGCCGGCGTCCCGCCACCCGAGCGGCCCGCACAACCCGTGATCGCGCCGCAACAACGATCTAGACGCAACCCCCGCCAAGCACGTCGCGCCCCGCCCTGCCCCGCGATCTTGCACTTACTGTCCCGACACATGTGGCATCCCACCGATATCGACAACCGAAACTGCAAGATCGACGCAGGGGGTGGGGCGGGGCAGGGTGGGGCGGGGGGCTGGTCAGGCCGGGTTTGGGGGGGTGCCGGTGCGGTCGAGGGCGGCGCCCAGCCGGGTGGCGAGGGCGAGATGAGCGGCCTGGGCCTGGCGGAACGCGTACCGGAACAGCGGCGTCGGCGCGGTCAGGGTGATCTCGACGTCGATGCGGACCAGGCCGTCCGGCTCGGCGCGCAGTCGGGTGTGGTTTCGCACTGTGGTGGCCGGCCACTGGCGGGCCACCATGACGATCTCGTCGGCCTCGTTGATCAGCACGTCCGCGTGGTAGGTGGTCCGGAAGCGCAGCGGACCCGCCGCCAACCGGTCGTTGATCGTGTAGCTGGCCTGGGCGCCGGGCCGGGGCGGCACCCGGCGAACCCGGACGATCAGCGGATGCAGCTCGCCCTGCCGGGTCAGGTCGCTGAGCAACGCTGCCGCCTCGGCGGGTGAGCACCGGGCCTGGACGGTGTAGCTGAAGGTATCGCTGCTGAGCACACCGTCTCCCGCCGTCGTTGGTCGCCCGATCGTCCCGTACCGATGTCTGGCTGGCAACGCCCCGGGCCCTCAGCGCCGCGCGGACCGGGCCGATGCGACGACCCGCCACCACCTGCGCCACTAAGGTCGGTTAGTACAAAATCTTCCGAAGATGCCGGAGGGCGGCCAGCATGAACGGCGACGACCGATGAGCGGGCACGTGATGGTATTCGCGCCCACTCCACAGCTGACGGTGACCGTGGACCAGCCCAACGACCACCCCGAGCTGCACCTGCACCCTGGCGGGCAGGGCGTCTGGCAGGCCCGGATGGTGATCTCCCTCGGAGTCGACGTGGTGCTCTGCGCCGCCCTCGGCGGTGAGATCGGCCAGGTGCTGGAGCCGCTGCTGGTCAGCGAGGGCGTGGACCTCAAGGTGGTGGTCCGTGACTCCGGCAGCGGCGGGTACGTGCACGATCGCCGCGACGGCTCCCGGCAGGAGGTCGCCGACGTGCCCGGGCAGCCGCTGAGCCGGCACGAGATCGACGAGCTGTACAACCTCGCCCTCGGCGAGGGCCTACGGGCCTCGGTGAGCATCCTCAGTGGGCCGAACGAACCGTGGCTCGTACCGGCCGACCTGTACCGACGCTTCGCCGCCGACCTCGGCGCGAACGGCGGCCGGGTGGTGGTCGACCTCTCCGGCGATCACCTCGGCTCGGTGCTGGAGAGCGGGGTGTTCTTCCTCAAGGTGAGTCACGAGGAGTTGATCCGCGACGGCCGCGCCCGCAGCGACGACACCGAGGAGCTGACCCGGGCCATGTACGAGTTGCACGCGGGCGGCGCCGAGACGGTGGTGGTGAGCCGCGCCGACCAGCCGGCGTTGGCGCTCATCGACGGGGAGCTGTTCCAGGTCGAGATGCCCCGGCTGGAGGCCGCCGACCCACGCGGCGCTGGCGACTCGATGACGGCCGGAGTGGCGGCGGTCGTGGCCAAGGGCGGGGACATTCGGACCGCCATCCGCACCGGGGCCGCCGCCGGCGCGCTGAACGTGACCCGGCACGGCCTGGGCACCGGACGACTGGACTCGATCACCGGCCTGGTGGACCGGGTCCGGCTGGTGCCGGCGGACAGCCGGCAACAGGAGCGGACCACCCCGGACGAGTTGGCCGGCCGGGTGGTCGAGCGATGACGCTGCGGGTGTTGATCACCAATGACGACGGGATCGCCGCGCCGGGGATCCAGGCGTTGGCCTGGGCGGCACGGCAGCGGGGCCTGGACGTCGTGGTGGCCGCGCCGATGGAGGAGGCGAGCGGTACCAGCGCCGCGATGAGCGCCATGGAGCGCGACGGGCGAGTCGTCGTGAACGACCACCCGCTGCCGGACCTGGCGGGTGTGCCGGCGTACGGGGTCGCCGGGTCCCCGGGCTTCATCACGCTGATCGCCCTGCACGGGGCGTTCGGCCCACCGCCGTCGGTGGTGCTCTCCGGCGTCAACCGGGGCGCCAACGCCGGCCGGGCGGTGCTGCACTCCGGGACCGTGGGGGCCGCGTTCACCGCCGCCACCAACGGCTGCCGGGCGATGGCGGTCTCCCTGGACGTGCTCTCGGCCGGCGAGGCGACGGCCGCGAGCGGTGGCGCCGCCGTGGACGCCGCAGCCCGGGTACGCGACGCCGAGCGGCACTGGGGCACCGCCGCGCGGGTCGCCCTGGACCTGCTCCCCCGCCTGACCTCCGCGCCGATGGAGAGCGTGCTCAACGTGAACACCCCGGACCTGCCGCACGGGCAGCTGCGCGGGGTGCGGCGCGGCACCCTGGCCAGCTTCGGTCAGGTGCAGATGACGGTGGCCGAGTCCGGCCACGGGTTCGTCCGTACCTCGCTGGAGGAGCCGGGGCAGGCCGCACAGCCGGGCACCGACGTGGCGTTGCTGGCCGCCGGGTACGCGTCGGTGACGGCCGTCCGAGCGGTCACCGAGGCGACCGACATCGACCTGACCGGCCTGGACGAGCAGCCCTGACGGGGACGCCCGGCGCGTTCAGGCGCCGGGCAGCACCTCGGGGGTGGCAGCGCCGGCGAAGTAGGGCTCCGGGGCGCCGAAGAGGCCGAGCAGGCCGGTCACCCAGAGCTGCCGGTGCACGAACCGACTCGGCTCGGTGACCACCAGCTTGACGTCACTGACCTCGGCCGTCTGGAAGCCGGCGACCATGGCGCTGATGCCGACCGAGTCGATGAAGGTGACCAACCTCATGTTGAGTTCGATGCGCAGAGGGCGGCCTTTGGCCAGTACCTCTGCGATCGCTTCGCGCACCTCGTACGCTGTGTCGACGTCGATCTCACCCCGCGGGGCGATCTCCACGACACCACCGGACAGAACCGACTTCACGATCGACAGGCTCACGCGAGCACCTCCACCCGCCCGTCCCCCGGGCGCCTCATCAGTACGCGGGCCGCGACCGAGAGTATTCCTCCGACGGCCTCGGTCGCCACCCCTCGGGATGAGCAATTCGCGGATCCGGGCCCACAAAGCCACCCATATCCGCACTTTTCAGTATCTGATTACTCAAGACTTTTCGTTATCTGACCATCGACGATCGGTCGTGACCGGCCCGCCGCCGAACCAGGGTAGCGGTCCGGGCCCGGCGCGCCCGACAACCGGCCCATGACGTACGCCTGCCCCGTGTGCCGTCGGCGTGTCGCCCACCGCCGGCCGGCGCGACCCGTGCCCCGGTTGCCGACGCGCCCTAGCATCGACCGGGACACCACCGCGACGGAGAGGATCTTCGATGATCAAGCGACTTGCCGGGCTGGCCGGCGTCGGTGTTCTGCTCGCCCTCGTCCTGGCCTGCGGTTTCGGTGGCGGGGGCGACGATGACGACGATGACGACGACGACTTCGCCCGCGGTGTCGCCGTGTCGGCGGTGCGCTGATTCGGTGGCGCGCCGAGTCCCGGCGCGCCGAGCTACCGGTGCTCCGACGGAGGTCGGGGTTTGCGTCCGGCTGACGCGGGGCACTGCGGGGTAGGCGACACCGTGACGCGCTGGAAAGACGCCGAAGTCCGAAGTGGCCGGCGGCTTCGGCACCCGAGGAGGTAACCACGATGTTCGGAACCAACCTGCTGGACCGCCGCAGCAAGCCGGAGCGGATCGCGGACCAGGCCTGGGAGCACCTGCTCTCGGCCGTCAGCTATGCCGGAGACAGTGTGCGGGACACCGCCCGCTCGGCCCGCCAGAACAGCAGCGATCTTGCCGACGGGGCGGGTGACCTGGTGGGATCCGCCGCCGAGGAGGCGCGACGTCGCGCCTCGCTGGCCTTCGACGCGCTCGCCGGCCGCCAGCCGGCACTGCCGTGGACGCTCCTGATCGGCGCCGCGCTCGTCGGCGCGGCCGTCGGCTGGGCCGTCGGCTCCGCCGCGCGGGCCGCCGGCAGCCGGGACGACAGTGCCGTCGACGACGTGGAGTTCGTCGACGTCGACCGCCCCAACTCCCCCGCCATCTGAACGACAGCGCCACGGCGGGCCCCGATCGACTCAGGTCGAGCGGGGCCCGCCGCAGTGCCGGGGTGGACCCGGTCCGCCGGGTGCCGGACCCCTCAGGCGGCCCGGCGGACCGGTGTCTGGTGGTGATCCGGGGGTCCCGACCCGGATCACCCGTTCAGCGGCTCGTGCAGGTGATGGCCGGGGACGTGTTGCTACCGGCCCACGAGCCGAGGAAGCCGGCGGTGGTGCTGGCCCCGGCCGCGAGCGCGCCGTTCCAGCCCGTGTCCCGGACCGACACGGCCGATCCGGTCTGGGTGTGGGTGCCGCCCCAGAGCTGGTCGATCCGCTGGCCGTTGGTGAAGGTCCAACCCAGCGTCCAGCCGGCGATGGGGGCGCTTCCGGTGTTGCGGACCACCAGCTCGGCCTGGAAACCGCCGGACCAGGAGCCGGTCACCCGGTAGGTCGCCGCGCAGCCGACGGACGGCGGCGGAGTGGTCGGGGGCGGTGTGGTGGGCGGCGGCGTGGTCGGGGGCGGCGTGGTGGGCGGCGGAGTGGTCGGGGGCGGCGTGGTGGGCGGCGGCGTGGTCGGGGGCGGCGTGGTCGGGGGGTCGCCGCCGGTGCGATCGGCGACCAGGATGCCGCGACCGTTGGTGCCGAGGTAGACCCGACCGTAGACACGCGGGTCGCCGGTCAGCGCCTCGGTCGGATTGCCGTACTGGTGGCGGTCGTCGTTGACGCGTACCCAGGTCGCGCCGGCGTCGTCGGAGCGGTGCACGCCCGGTTGACCGTTCACAGTGCCGTAGAGGAACACGGCGGGGTTGGTCCGCCCGGGTGCCGCCTTGCCGAAACCGACGTTGCCGGAGGCGCTGACGCCGTCCAGCCTGGTGAAGCTGGCGCCGGCGTCGGTGGAACGCCACAGGCCACCCGGCCCTGCCAGCCACAATTCGCCGGCCCGGCCCGGCAGGGCCTTGAACCGCACGTCGGTGCTGGGCAGCCCGGTCGCAGCGGTCGGGGTGAAGCTGGCCCCGCCGTCGGTACTCAGGTAGAAACGCCCGCCGCTGAAGCCGTAGAACCGGGTGGGGTCGACCCGGTCGGACTCGATCGTGGCGTTCGCCGGGATGCCGGTCGACGCTGCCCAGGAGTTGCCGAAACCGACCGAGTGGACCACGCGTTGGCCCGCGTCACCGGGTGCCCAGACGAAGCGGCTGCCGTCGGCCGCGGCGGCCACCGTGCCGCCGAGGTTGACCCCGGACGGTTCGGTGCCCTGGAACCAGGTGGCGCCGCCGTCGGTGGAGAAGGCGACGTGACTGTCGTTGGGCCGGTCGGCGTCGGTGAAGTTGCCGGCGCGCACCAGCACCGCGGGCTTGCTCTCGGCGTAATCGAGGCTGGTGGTGGACGTGAACACCGGCTGGGTGAACAGCATCGACGGAATCGCGTCCAGGTCGGTGTGTCGGAAGCCGCCGACGTCGCCGAGCGCGCTGATCAGGGGTGCGCCGCTGGGCGGGCTGATCAGGTCGAGGACGGCGGTCTCCTCCAGCCCCCGGACCATCGGCCGGAGGGTGAACTGACCGCCGGTGTCCCACCTGGTCAGGTCGGTGGTGCCGTAGATGGTGGCGCCGGTGCCGTACATCATGCGGTTGGAGTCGTGCGGGTCGATCTCCACCGACTCGTTCATCCAGCCGAGCTTGGGCGCGTCCTCCGGGGGTGCCGGGTTGAGACCGAAGGTCAACCAGGGCACCGAGCTGATGTCCATGGTGTAGCGGCGGGACCTCTCCGGGTAGTTGCTGAACTCCCAGATTCGCGTCCAGCTCGCCCCGCCGTCTGTGCTGCGGAAGAAGATGGCGTCCGGCCACCAGGAGACCTGGGTGGCCACCAGCAGGGTGTTCGGGCGAAGCCGGTCGATGGTCAGCCCGCTGTAGCCGAAGTAGGCGTCGGCACTGGTGGAGGGCACCGGGCTGATCCGCGTCCAGGCCCCGGTCGACCGGGTGAACTTCCAGACGTCGCCCTTGCCGCCGTCGTACGGGCCGCCGGTGTCGCTGGTGGCGATGTAGAGGTGACCACCGACCGGGTCGACGACCCCCTTGTGGGCCAGGTAGCCGGTGGGCTGACCGGGGATGCGCGCCCAGGTGACGCCGCCGTCGGTGCTGCGGTAGACCGGGTTCTCCTTGTCCGCCACGCCCACGTAGATCGTCTGTGTGGTGGAGCCGGCGGTGCCGGTGCTCTTGTCGAAACTGACCCAGGTCAGGCCCTGGTTCTGGCCGTTGTAGCCGTTCGGGTCGCTGGGATCCGCCCGGTAGTTGCCGACGTTGGGGAAGGCGGCGACGCGGGCCCAGGTCACGCCGTGGTCGGTGCTGCGCCATAGCCCGTTGCCACCCTCGGCGCCGTAGTACACGATGCTGTTCCGGTTGGGGTCGACGGCGAGCCGCTCCCCCATTCCCCGGCCCGGCATGTTGCCGCCGTTCTTGAACGGCAGCTCGGTGGCCTGCCAGGTGGCGCCCTTGTCGGCCGAGCGCAGGATCGCGCCGTTGTTCGGGTCCCAGCCGTTCGTGTACATGCCGACGGCGGCGTACACCCGGTTGGTCTGCACCGGGTCGGTGGCGATGCTGACCACGCCGTTGTAGCCCCACCGGTCGGCGCCGACCCAATCGAGCAGCGGCGTCCAGGACTGGCTGGTCTGTTCCCAGCGGTACGCCCCGCCGATGTCGGTGCGCGCGTAGATGAGGTTCTTCTCGGTGGGGTTGAAAACGATGCCGGGCACGAAGCCACCACCGCCCACGGGGACGTTCCGCCAGGTGTACGCCTCCGCCGCGGCCGGGGTGGGGGCCGACCCGGCGGCGGTGAACGGGACCACCACGACGGCTGTGGCGGCGGCCAGCACGGACACGACCGTGCCGGCGAGACTTCTCCGCATCTGCGGTTCCTCTCGGGATGGAGCCCCGGGGGACGGGGTCGATCGCCTGGGTGACGCCGTGGCCCGGGGGACGGGCACGACGACGGGGACGGGCAGAGCTGCCCTGGCTCCACCACCCGACGCGACGGCTCCCGCGATCGAGGAACGCGATTACCGTAACCGAAATCGGCTCGCTTTGGAAGCGCTCCCATCATCGATGTTCGTCAGCCTTTCCCACCTCTGCCGCCCAGGTCGGGCCGCGCCGTCACCCGGTCCGGGCGAGGGCGGCTCACCCGGGGCGGCGGCAGGATCGCAGCACGGCGGACCTCAGGCCGCGGCCACCACCCGGTCCGCCATCGGAACAGCGGAGGAGGGACAGATGGCCATCGCGGAGATCAACCGCACCGACCAGGACATCCAGTCCGCCGTGCTCGACGAGCTGACCTGGGAACCGCGGGTGCAGCCGCACGAGATCGGCGTGACCGTCGCCGAGGGCGTCGTCACCCTGACCGGCCGCGTGGACAGCTACGCCAAGAAGTGGGCCGCCGAACGGGCCGCCCACCGGGTCGCCTCGGTCCGGGCGGTCGCCAACGACGTGGCCGTACAGCTCACCGACGACACCGAGCGCGCCGACACCGACCTGGCCGCCGCGGCCAGCCACGGGCTGGAGTGGGACGCGTTCGTGCCCATCGAGAAGCTCCAGGTCACCGTCTCGGCCGGCTGGGTGACCCTGCACGGCGACGTCGAGTGGGAGTACCAACGGCGAGCCGCCGAACGCGCGGTGGCCCGGCTGACCGGCGTACGCGGGGTGAGCAACGGCATCACCGTCCGACCGGCCACCGCGCCGGACGCCCGCGACCTGGCCGACCGGATCGTCGACGCCCTCGCCCGGGCCGGAGCGACAGAGGCCGAACGGATCAGCGTCCGGGTGCACGGCGACACAGCGATACTCGCCGGGTTGGTGCACTCGATGCCCGAACGGGCCGAGGTCGAGCAGGTGGCCTGGTCCGCGCCGGGAATCCGGGAGGTGCAGAACCACATCGCTGTCGCCCCGGTGCTGCGCTGAGCGGGCGCGGGCACCCGCTCAGCGGGCGCTGAACGGGCGCGGAACCACCCGGGGTGGGTGAGTCCTTCTCACCCACCCCGGGAGCAGGCTGGTGGCATGAGTGATCCGAACGGGCTGATCCAACCGGGACGCACCGCGCCCGGTTTCACCCTGCCGGCCACCCCGGACGGGGCTCTGCTGGGGCCCGAGCAGTTCCGTGGCCGGCCGGTCGTGCTCGCCTTCTACCCCGCCGACTGGAGCCCGGTCTGCGGTGACCAGATGTCGCTCTACCAGTCGGCGGCTCCCGTCTTCGCCCAGTACCGCGCGGTGGTGCTCGGCCTGTCGGTGGACAGCATCTGGTCACACCGGGCGTTCGCGGAGAGCCGGGGCATCGAGTTCCCCCTGCTGGCCGACTTCGAGCCCAAGGGCGAGGTGGCCCGCAGCTACGGCGCGTACATGCCGAACGGTGAGGCGGCCCGCGCGCTCGTGGTGCTGGATCCGGCGGGGAAGGTGACCTGGAGCTACCTGTCGCCGCCCGACGTCAACCCGGGCGCGGACGGCATCTTCGACGCGCTGGACCAACTCGCCGCCGATCGGAAGGTGATGGCCGGATGAGTACGCCACTGCAGGTCACCGCCCGACTTCGAGACCCGGTGACCACCGACGACCACATCCGGGGGCCGGCCGACGCGGCGGTGACCATCGTCGAGTACGGCGACTTCCAGTGCCAGTTCTGCGGTGCCGCGTACCCGAACCTGCACGAGTTGCTGCGGCAGCGGGCCGACACCGTACGGCTGGTCTACCGGTACTTCCCGATCGCCAACGTGCACCCGTACGCCGAACGGGCCGCCGAGACGGCCGAGGCCGCCGGGGTGCGGGGCCGGTTCTGGGAGATGCACGACTGGCTCTACGAGCACCAGGACCAGCTCGACCCGGTGCACCTCTCGCTCGGCGTCGAGCAGGTCGGGTTGCCGCCGGACGAGTTGAACGCCGAGGTGGAGAACCGTGCGCACGCGGACCGGGTGCGCCGGGATTTCGTGGGGGGCATCCGCAGCGGGGTGAACGGCACCCCGACCCTGTTCGTCAACGGCATCCGGCACGACGGCGGGTACGACCTGCCCGACCTGCTCACGGCCGCGGACGCCGCCGCCAACGCCTGACCCGCTCAGATCAGCCGCAACTCGCGCGCCCGCCGGACCGCCTCGCGCCGGCGGGTCGCGTCGAGTTTGCGGTAGATGTTGCGGACGTGGGTCTTCACGGTGTTGACCGAGAGGGACAACTCGCTGGCGATCTCCACGTTGGACAGGATGCTCTGCAGGTAGCGCAGGATGGTCAGCTCCCGCTCGGTGAGCGGCTCGTCGAGCGCGCCCCTCGGCCCGGCGGCCGGCCCGGCCGCGCCCTGTCCCGCGCCCCGCACCAGGTCACTGACCAGCGTGAAGTGCGCGGTGCCCGCGTCCAGGTGCGCGGCCAGCAGGTCCCGCACGGGTGGGTCGGCGCGGGTGAAGACCCTCCGGCAGCCCTGTGGGCCGGCCAGGTCCAGCGTCTGCTCCAGGATCCGACCCGCCCGACGCCCGTCCCCGGCGCGCTGGGCCAGCACCGCGTCGAGCAGACCGGCGTCCAGACGTACCGGTAGCGGCCAGGCCGTGGCGGCCGGCGCCTGCCAGTCCGGCAGGGTCCGCTCGGCGGTGGCGGCGTCGCCGGCCCGCAGGTGCACCTTCGCCAACGTCACAGCGAGCACCGGGTCGGCCCCCTCGTTCGCGGCGTCGCCCAGCAGGTCGCGGGCGGAGTCCAGGTCACCCCGCGCGGCCCGCAGTTCGGCCTCGGCGGCCCGCAGCAGACCGGTCAGCTCGTCGGCGGACGGCCGGTCGGCCAGCGCCTCCCGGGCCCGGACGAGCAGCCGCTGGCCGGTCGCCGGGTCGCCGGAGTCGCGGCGTAGCTGCGCCCGGCACAGCGCGGCCACCGCCGCCGCCACCGGTTCGTCGGAGGCGGCGGCCGGCCAGTCGCCGCCCACCTCGGGGTCGCCGGCCCAGCCGCCGGTCACGTCGAGTGCAGGGAGGGCGAGGGCGAGATTCGCGGTGGCCTCCTCGGGCTGGTCGCGCAGCAGCGCCACCACGGCGAGAGCCAGGTACGCGTGGCCGCAGTCGAGCCGACAGGACCAGCCCCGACAGGGCGGCATGCCGAGCGCGTCCCTGGCCGCCTGCTCGGCTGCCCGCAGCTCGCCGCGCACCGCGAGCAGCAGCGCGGCGCGGCTCGCGGCGACCAGTTCGGTACGCGGCCGGCCGGCTTCCCGAGCGGCCGCCCGGGCCCGGACGAACCGGGCGGTGGGCAGCGCCCCGTCGGCCAACTCGACCAGCCCCAGCGCGGTACCCGTGAACGCCCGCAGGTCCAGGTCGTCGGCGGCGCCGCCACCACCGGCCGTCGGGGCGGAACCGGTCACCCCCGTCGGCAGCCGGGTCGGCGTGGCCTCCGCCGGGCGGGTGCGCAGCAGGCGAGCGGCGGCGGCCCGGACCTCGGTGCGGTCGTCGGCGAGCCGGGCCACTGTCAGCTCCAGCGCGGTGACCAACCGCAGGAACCGGTCCCGGCGCGGCACCGGCAGGCCCGCGGCGTG